>NZ_AYWU01000006.1:0-567720 GCF_000502375.1 Mesorhizobium sp. L48C026A00
CCCGACATTTCGAGGCCGACGTCAAAACCTTCGGTCATGCCGAGCGCCGGCATGATATCGCGCAGCTTTTCCTTCGACGCGTCGACCACATGCTGGACGCCGAGTTTTTTCGCCAGCGCCAGCCGCACCGGGTTGATGTCGGTGATGACCACTTTTCGCGCACCGACGCACTGCGCCACCAGTGCAGCCATGATGCCGATCGGCCCAGCGCCGGTGACCAGCACGTCCTCGCCGACCAGATCAAAGGNCGCCACCAGTGCAGCCATGATGCCGATCGGCCCAGCGCCGGTGACCAGCACGTCCTCGCCGACCAGATCAAAGGACAGTGCGGTGTGAACCGCATTGCCCAGCGGATCGAAGATTGCGGCGATCTCGTCGGGCACATCGTCGGGGATCGGCACGACGTTGTGCTGCGGGATCGCCAGATATTCACCGAAGGCGCCGGGCCGGTTGACGCCGACGCCGAGGGTGTTGCGGCACAGATGCCCCCTGCCCGCCCGGCAATTGCGGCAATGGCCGCAGACGATGTGGCCTTCGCCCGAAACACGCTGGCCGATCTTGTATTCGGTGACCGCCGCGCCGAAGTCGGCGACTGTGCCGACGAATTCGTGGCCGGTCACCATCGGCACCGGCACGGTCTTNCTTCTTGATCTTGATCAGAACGTCGTTCGGGCCGATTTCCGGCACCGGCACTTCTTCCATCCAGATGCCCGGCTCGGCGCGAGATTTAACGAGTGCGCGCATCATGTTGGACATCAGCCAATCACTCCGAGTTCGCGGCCCACCTCACCGAACGCAGCCACCGCCCGGTCGATATCGGCGGCCGAATGGGCGGCTGACATCTGCGTCCTGATGCGGGCATGGCCCTTGGGCACGACGGGGAAGGAAAAGCCGATCACGTAGATGCCGCGCTCAAGCAGCATGTCGGCCATTTGCGAAGCCAGCGCGGCATCGCCGATCATCACAGGAATGATCGGGTGGTCGGCTCCGGCCAGCGTGAAGCCCGCTTTTTCCATGTTGGCGCGGAAGCGCGAGGCGTTGTCGTAGAGCCTGCGACGCAAGCCGCCGCCCTGCTCGATCATATCCAGCACCTTCAGCGAGGCCCCGGCGATCGCAGGCATCAGCGTGTTGGAAAACAGATACGGCCTCGAACGTTGGCGCAGCCATTCGACCACCGGCCCGCTCGCCGCCGTGTAGCCACCCGAGGCACCCCCCAGCGCCTTGCCGAGCGTGCCGGTGAGAATATGGACCCGACCCTCAACGCCGCAATATTCCGGCGTGCCGCGGCCGTGCTCGCCGACGAAGCCGACGGCATGGCTGTCGTCAACCATCACCATGGCATTGTACTTGTCGGCGAGATCGCAGACGCCCTTCAGATTGGCGATGATGCCGTCCATGGAAAATACACCATCGGTNATTGTACTTGTCGGCGAGATCGCAGACGCCCTTCAGATTGGCGATGATGCCGTCCATGGAAAATACACCATCGGTGGCGATCAGCTTGAAGCGGCTGCCTTCGGACTTCTTCAATTCCTCCTCGAGCGCCGCCATGTCGTTGTTGGCATAGCGAAAGCGTTTTGCTTTGGAGAGCCTGACGCCGTCGATGATCGAGGCGTGGTTCAGCGCGTCGGAAATGACCGCGTCCTCCTCGGAAAGCAGCGTCTCGAACAGACCGCCATTGGCGTCGAAGCAGGAACCGTAGAGGATTGTGTCCTCCATACCGAGGAAGCTCGATATCTTTGCCTCGAGCTGCTTGTGTTCCTCTTGTGTGCCGCAGATGAAGCGCACCGAGGCCATGCCGTAGCCGTATCGGTCGAGCGCGGCCTTCGCCACTTCGCGCAGCTCTTCGCTGTCGGCGAGGCCGAGATAGTTGTTGGCGCAGAAATTGAGCAGCTTGCGGCCGCCGACCTCGATCTCGGACGACTGGGGCGAGGTGATGACGCGCTCGCGCTTGTACAGGCCCTCCGTCTCGATCTGCGAAAGCAGCTCGCCAACGTGGTCTTTGAGAGTCGGTGCCATCGTGCTTCCATTTCCATTGGTGATCTTCGCGGTCTTGCTCATGCGACTTCTCCCCGGTGCACACGCAACATACGCTCGAAGTGGCTTGGATCGTGTGCTTTGAGAAGTGCAGCTTCCCGGGGCTGGTACAGATCCCAGAGACGCGATAACCAAAAACGAAATGCTCCAGCGCGCTGCATCGCAGGAAGCAATAGGCGTTCCGGTCCAGTGAGCGCGCGAACTGACTCGTACGCGCCGAGAAAGGCGGCAACTTGCTTAGTGTCTTGGCGGCCGGTGCCACTATCGACGCACCAGTCATTGAGGCACACGGCTATATCGAAAAGAAAGGTGTCGCATCCGGCGAAGTAGAAATCGAAGACGCCGGTCAGGTGACCACCTTCAAACAACACGTTGTCGCGAAAGAGATCAGCGTGCACCGGCCCGCTTGGGAGTTCCTCGTAGGTGGAGGTCACGGCGATCTGGTTCTGAAAGGCCAGTTCGCTCGTGAGCAGCGAGCGCTGTCCCTCAGATACGCAGCGGCCGACCACCGGCACCACCTCGTTCCACCATTCGAGGCCGCGCGGATTGGCCTGCCGCCGTGGGTAATCGCTCCCGGTCACGTGCATTCGCGCCAGGATCTCCCCGACAGAGCGACAATGCGACTTTGTCGACGCCGTCACGCTCTCGCCAGGAAGCCTGTTGACGATCACGGCAGGCCGGCCTTTTAGTGTGTGAAGGATTTCGCCTCTGACGTTGGCAACCGGATCCGGGACCGGCATTCGCCGCGCCGCAAGGTGCTTCATCAGGTGAAGGTAGAAGGGCAATTGCTCGAATGTGAGCCGCTCGAACAGGGTCAGCACATATTCGCCTGCCTCCGTGTCGACAAAGTAGTTCGTGTTCTCAATTCCGCTCGCGCTGCCGCGAACGGAGTTCGGCTGTCCCAGGCCCAGAGCCTGAAAGAAAGTTGCGACTTCGTTAGGTGACAACTCGGTATATACGGCCATGGCGAAAGAGGTCCCGGTCGTGGAAGCAGCCTTTCAGCAAGCCTGCAGCGTTTCAGCGATGTAGGTCTTCACGGTCTGTGCATCGGCGGAAAGCAGTTTGAACCGTCTCGGCAAACCCTCTATGCCGTCGAACCGTTGCGGAGGAACTGGCTCTCGGCCCAGGGCCTCTCTGATGGTCTCCGCAAACTTGACCGGCAGGGCCGTCTCGAGCACGATCATCGGCACATCCGAAACCGAATGCTCGCGCGCGACCTTCACGCCGTCTGCAGTGTGTGGATCGATCACCGCGTTGAAGCGGTGCCACGCGTCACGGATCGTCTGCAACCGGTCGGCGTGGGTGCTCTTCCCGCTGCGGAAACCAAAATGGTCCGCCGCCTTCCCGAAGGCGGGATCCCCGCTGAGATCGAACGACCCGCTTTCGCGCAGTTGATCGTCGAACAGCGATCTCGTCCGGCTGGCGTCGCGACCGAGCAAGTCGAACACGAAACGCTCGAGATTGGAGGCCTTGGAAATGTCCATGGATGGGCTCGAGGTTTCATAGGTATCCGCCCGGCCCCGCACGCGATACACCCCGGTGCGGAGAAACTCATCGAGCACGTCGTTCTCGTTGGTCGCAATGACGAGACGGGATATGGGAAGGCCCATCATGCGCGCGACATGACCGGCGCAGACGTTGCCGAAATTGCCCGAGGGAACGGCGAAGTCGACTTCTGACGAATTCTCTTCAGTCACCTGAAAATAGGCAGAGAAGTAATACACCACCTGAGCGACCAGCCGGGCCCAGTTGATCGAATTGACGGCGCCGATCCGGTGGCGCCTCTTGAAGTCAGCATCGCCGGACACGGCTTTCACGATGTCCTGGCAATCGTCGAACACCCCTTCGATGGCAATGTTGTGAATGTTGTCGTCCTGCAGGCTGAACATCTGGGCTTGCTGGAAGGCGCTCATGCGTCCGTGGGGCGACATCATGAAGACGCGGATGCCCTTCTTGCCGCGCATGGCATATTCCGCCGCGCTGCCCGTGTCGCCACTGGTTGCCCCGAGGATATTCAGCTCCACACCCCGCCGCGCCAGTTCATACTCGAGCAAATTGCCGAGCAACTGCATCGCCATGTCCTTGAACGCCAGGGTGGGACCGTTCGACAGTTCCGCCACATGGAGACCGCTCTCAAGCGTTCGCACCGGCGCGATCCTGGCGGTCCCAAAAACCTCGGGCCTGTAGGTCTTTGCACAGATGGCCTTCAGGTCAGCGGGCGGAATATCGTCGATGTAGAGCGACAGGATTTCAAAGGCGAGCACCGGGTAGGACAAGCCCCGCCACCGATCCAGCGTGGCATCATCCAGCCGAGGGTAGACCTCAGGCACATAGAGGCCGCCATCCGGGGCGAGACCTTCAAGCAGAATCTCGCAAAACTTCCTGCGTTCGGGATTGCCGCGCGTGGAGATGTAGTGCATGTGATGCTGTTCCTTGTTGCCGCTATCGTTCGGCAAGGGTCGATAGACCGCCAACCGTTCGGCCTTCAGCGGCTGGCGCGCCACCAGGCGATACGGTCCTGCAGGGCGTAGCCCTTGATAACGGCCGGGATGAACCACGGATTGCCGCGATAGAACGGGACGGCCGCGGGCGGCCGAAAGTCGAACGCGGTGCGCGCCTGCTCGCCGTGCCCCATCAGCTTGTGAGCCGCACGTGTGCCGACCCATGGCGCCCAGACCACGCCCGAACCGCAGAATCCGGTGGCATAGACCACGCCATCCTTCTCGAAGATCCTGGGCAGCATGTCACGGTGCATTGCCACATTGCCGAACCAGCTATGCGAAAGACGAACGTTCTCCAGTTCTGGGAAAATTTCGCCCAGCCCGTTGCGCAAACGCAGCGTCGGGGCTGCCGGATCGCCTGCACGCGAGCTGTCGCGCCCGCCGAGCAGAATGCGTCTGCCGTCCGGCGAAGGGCGATAATAGAAGCCAAGCTCGCGGCCCTCACCCATCATCATCCGCTTCGGCATCAGGCGCGCCATCAGCTCAGGCGCGAGTTCCTCGGTGGCAATGATCCGGCTGCGAACCGGCACCAGCCGGCGGCGCAGGAAGGGATTGGCGCCGTCGGTGTAGCCATTTGTGCAGACCAGCACCTGCCGCGCCTGCACCGTTCCGGCCGAAGTGGCGACGCGGAACCCCGAGCCATCCCTTTCAATCGAGGTCACGGGCGTGTTCGAATGCACCGCCAGTCCCGAAGCGAGCGCCACCCGCAGGAGCTCCGCGTGGAACTTGGCCGGGTGCAGCCCGCCGATGTCCATCCTGACCATGCCGCCGCGATAGAAGTCGGTGCCGACGTAGTCGCGCTGCTTTGCATATGGAACAGCGTAGGATTCGATCCCCAGTTTCCTTGCCAACGCCTCGGCGCCGCGGGCCATCTTCTCGTACTGTTCATATCCGATGGCGCCCTTGAACAGGCCAACCGGTTGAAAGTCGCAGTCGAGCTTTTCCGACTTGATGAAGTCGTAAAGGAATTCGCGCGCGACCTTGCCCTCGGCCTCGATCGCCATGGCTTTTTCTTCGCCGAAGCGCCGGGTGATCGTGGCGTAGTCCAGCCGGATGCTCCCGCTGGTAATTCCGCCATTGCGCGACGAGGCCCCCTCGCCCGGATTCATCGCATCAAAAGCTGCAACCGAGCGCCCCTCGCGCGCCAGCGCAAGCCCGGCCGAAAGCCCGGCATAACCGGCGCCGACGATCGCCACATCGACTGTCCTCGCCAGGGGCTGCGGGGGCAGCGGCATGACGGGCGCCGCTTCCCACCAGTAGGGTGTGCTCTTGTTGGCGACTTTTGGCTCGTGCACGTGAGGGACTTCTCGTTGCGGTTTCAGGAGGCTGGGTCGGTCCATGCCGGCGAGATCAGACACGGTCGTCCCGCACGTCGAGCGCATCGCGCAACCCGTCGCCGATGAAGTTGAAGCTTGTCACGGCGATGGTGATGGCGGCCCCGGGAATGATCGCCAGCCAGGGCGCACTGTCCAGGTACTGCTGGGCGCCCTCGAGCATGTTGCCCCAGCTGGGCAGCGGCGGCTGAATGCCATAACCCAGGAAACTGATATAGGCTTCCAGGAGAATAGCGTGCGCGACTGTCAGCGTCGCGGCCACGATGATCGGGCCCATGGCGTTGGGCAGGATCTCGCGGAACATGATATGCGCACCGCTAAGCCCCAGCATGCGCCCGGCCAGCACAAACTCGCGCTCGCGCAATGACCGCACCTCGGCCTCGACGATCCGGGCTACCTCCATCCAGCTGGTGACGGCGACGATCACGGTGACCATGGCCGGGCTCGGCTTCAGTGCCGCGGCCAAGGCCAGCAGCAGGAAGATCGAGGGGAATGACAGGAAGCCGTCGACCGTGCGCATCAGCGCTGCGCCGATCCAGCCGCCGCGGTAGCCCGCGATCACGCCGACGAGGGTTCCGATCATCGTCGACAGCAGCATGGCAGAGAAAGCCACCAGCAGTGAGGTCCTCCCCGCCATCAACAGTCGCGCCGCCACGTCCCGTCCCAAAGGATCGGTCCCGAGATAGTGGTAGCCGGTCAGCGGCGGTGAAAAGCGGGCGCGCAAATCGATGTAGAGGGAATCATAGGGTAGGAGATGCGGGCCGAAGACGCATGCCAGCGTCAGAAGGGTGATCATCACCACCCCCAGCAACGCCAGATGATGGCTCGTGAAACGACGCACGGTGCGGCTGCGCCACCAGCGGCTTGGTCCTGCATTTGCGACGAGAGCGGTCATTTCGGGTGCCTCCTGTTGGGTGTGAGGTTACGCGCTCAACCCAGACGAATGCGCGGGTCGACGATCGCTACGGCAATGTCTGCGATCAGGTTGCCCAGGATGACGAGGATGGCCGAGAACATCAGCAGTCCCATCACGACCGGGTAGTCGCTGTAGCCTAGGCTGTCCAGGAACAGTCGACCCATCCCCGGCCAGGTAAACACTGTCTCATCACCAGCGCGCCGGTCAGGATGCTGGGAAGCTGGACCCCGGCCAGTGTGATCATCGGCAAGAGCGCATTGCCGACGACGTGCTTCATGATGACTCGGCGCTCGCTCAGGCCTTTGGCGCGGGCGGTCTTGACGAAATCCTGGCTGATGGCGTCGAGCGTCGCCGTGCGCATGTAGCGGCTCCAGATCGCGACATGCACCAGCGACAGCACGATGCTAGGCAGGATCAGGTGATGCAGGTAATTCAGGATCGAACCGTCGCCGATCGTGTACATGTTGCCTGCAGGCAGCCAGCCCAGCTGCAGGGAGAAGACGTAGATGCCGACGAGCCCGAACCAGAAGGTCGGGATCGACAGCGCGACCATGGCTCCGATCGTCGCCATATGGTCGAACAGCGAATAGCGGTGCGTGGCGCCACGAATGCCGATCCAGGTGCCGATGGCGATCGCAATCGCGGTGGACGTCCCCATCAGCAGCAGCGTCGCAGGGACGTGCCGGCCAATCACTGCCAGCACAGGCGTGCCGTCGCGGAAGGAGTGGCCCCAGTCGCCCTGGAGAAGCCGCCAGGCCCAGTCGAAATATTGCACCAAAAGCGGACGGTTCAGCCCCAATTGCTCTTTCAGGCGCTCGAGATCGTCCTGCGTCATGCCGGGATCGAGCCCGAATTGCGCCAGCGGCCCGCCCGGCAGCAGGTTCAGCACGAGGAAGCCGATGNCGAGACGATCAGGAGCAGGATGAGGCTCTGTGAGAGCCGGTTGAGCAGGAAGCCGCGCATTCATCTCTCCTCTTTCAAGACAGCGCCCCTCTTTCAAGACAGGGCCGATGACTGACCGCCGCCGCGAGGCGGCGGCGGTCTATATATGTCAGGCCTTCCAATGCCATCCGGCGGCATGCCAGGATGCGACGCGGGTGTTGGAATTTGCCTCGAAACCCTCCAGCCCTTCCTTGCGGCCGAACACGTTGGTGTAGGCAAACAGAGGCAGGAACGGCAGATCCTGACGGACGATTTCCTGCACGCGCAGATAGATGGCGCGCCGCTGTTCCCGATCGAAGGTGCGGGCGCCCTTCTCGAGCAGCGCATCAACCTCCGGGTTGGAGTACTGGCCTGTGTTCGAGCCCTTTCCGCCCTTGGCGACGATCGCCTTGGTGTGCAGGCGGTTGGAAACGTCGGGGTCGCCCGCGATGACATTGGTTACACCCGAGATGGCTGACTCGTACTGCGATTTGAGCCAGAAATCCCCCCACATGACGGCGGCCGGCAGGTTCGAGATAGTCATCTCGACCCCGATCTCGGCGAATGTCTGCTGCAGGAACTGCTGCGTCTGCTCGCGCAGGTGGTTGCCGGAAGTGGTGGAGTTGGCGAACGACAGACGCACCCCATCCTTCACCCGTATTCCATCGGCTCCGGGTACCCAGCCGGCCTCGTCGAGGATCTGGCCCGCGCGCTCGAGGTTGAACTCCTGTGCCGGCAGGTTCGGATTGTAGTAGTAGGAATTCTGCGGCATGAACGTCTCGGTCGGTTTGTGGACCCCGTAGTAAAGTGCTTCGAGGATCGCTTTCCTGTCGATTGCCGCGTAGAGCGCCTGGCGGACCGCCGGGTCCTTGAATTGCGGCTTCTCAAGATTGAGATAGATCGACTCGACCGATGCCCCGGGCTCCAGCTTGACCAAACGATCCGATAGTGTGCTGGCTTCCGCGTAGTGGTCGGCGGTTATGAATGCCTGGTCGACAAGATCGATGTCGCCGCTTTTGAACTGGGTGTAGAGCACCGTCATGTCGGGGATGTATTTGAAGACGAGCCGCTCCAGATAAGGGCCCTCCCCGGCATAATCCGCGTTCGCGACGAGTTCGATATGATCGCCGGCAACGCGCTGCGCCCACTTGAATGCGCCAGTGCCGACAGGCGCCTGATTGAAGGCGGCAGCGTTGGGGTCGGCCTCTTTCTCGAGGATGTGCTTGGGAACCATGAAGGTTTCGGCGAGAAACGACTGGTAGGGGGCGAAAGCCTCCTCCATCCGCCAGGTCAGCTCGGTCGGCGAGACCACCTTGATATCGCGCACCAGCGAATGGCCCGCCGTGCGCCACGCGCGGAATTTCGGATTGGTGATGAGCTCAAGAGTAAATTTCACGTCCTCGGCCGTGAACGGCTTGCCGTCGTGCCAGCGGACATCGTCACGCAGGCGAATGCGCCACACAAGCCCGTCCTCTGAAATGCCGCCGTTCTTCTGGCTTGGCACTTCGACCGCGAGATTGGGCTGAAGAACGCCCTTGGGGTCCATGCGAACGAGTGCATCGAACACCGAGAAATGCACAGCCTCGTCGGCCTCGATATGCGGCATCAACGGATTGAAGACGGTGGGTTCCTGCGAAAGTCCAACCACGACGCGGCCGGTTGGGCTCGCCGGAGGGTTCTGGGCGAAGGCGGGTTTGCCCAGCAGATTGGGCGCAATGAGGCCTGCAGCCCCGCCTATCGCCATCAATCGCAGTGCATCGCGTCGCGAGTAGTTTGATTTGGTGTTTGAGCGTTCAGTCATTGGAATTCCCCTTGTTTTGGCGGTGTCCGCCGTGGCTATTATCCGTTTGCTGCAACCGGGCGGGTGGTTCCCGGCTGCTCTCCAGGAATCGCCGCCACCAGCTCACGTGTGTAGGCTGATTGCGGGTCGAGGAAGATTTGCGATGGCGGTCCCCGTTCGACGATCCGCCCTTTCTGCATCACCGCGATCTCGTCGCAGATCTGGCTGGCGACGCGCAGGTCGTGGGTGATGAAGATCATCGACACGCCGGTCTCCCGCTGGATCTGGTCGAGCAGCTGCAGGATCTGGGCCTGGATTGACACGTCCAGCGCCGACACCGCCTCATCGGCGATCAGCAGCTTCGGCTTGAACATCAGTGCCCGAGCGATGCCGATGCGCTGGCGCTGGCCACCGGAAAATTCATGCGGAAAGCGATCAAAGGCGCCGGCATCGAGGCCGACATGGGCCAGGAGCGCCCTCGCCTCTTCGCGCGCCTGGGCATAGGGCGTGCCGTGCGCGACTGGGCCAACGGTGAGGATGTGGCCGATCGTCGAGCGCGGGTTGAGCGAGGCGAACGGATCCTGGAAGATCATCTGGACCCGCGGCCGCAGCGGGCGGAATTCGGCTTCGGAAAGCTTGGCGATGTCGCGACCCTCGAACAGAATCCCGCCGCCGTCGCTGTCCAGCAGCTTGATCAATAGCCGACCAAGCGATGATTTGCCGGAACCGCTTTCGCCCACAACGCCCAGCGTGCGCCCGGGCGCCAGATCGAACGAGACCTCGTTGACCGCGGGCACGACGCGCTGCGCGCTGAACAGGGAACTGCCGCTTCGGTAGGTCTTCATCAGGCCTTCGACCTTCAGGATCGGCGCTTTGTCGGCCGTCTCCAGAGGAACGCGGTTCTCGCCGGTCAGGTGCGGGACGGCTGCGATAAGGCGCCTTGTGTAGGGATGGCCAGGCGACTTCAGGACCTGTTGAGCGCTACCCTGCTCGACGATGTGGCCCTTCTCCATCACGACGACGCTGTCTGCGATCTCGGCCACCACGCCGAAGTCGTGAGTGATGAACATGACGCTCATTCCCTTGCGGCGCTGAATGTCGCGGATCAGCTCCAGAATCTGTGCCTGTGTGGTCACGTCGAGCGCCGTCGTCGGTTCATCCGCGATCAGGATCGTCGGTTCAAGCGCCAGCGCCATGGCGATCATCACCCGCTGCCGCTGCCCGCCGGAGAGGCGGAACGGATACTGGTGGTACATGAGTTGCGGGTCCGGCAGTCCCACCTCGGTCAGCAACTCGACAGCGCGGCCGCGACGCGATTTCGGAGTGCCGACGCCGTGCGCCGCCATGACCTCGTCGATCTGCGCGCCCACGGTCATCAGCGGATTGAGCGCCGACAGCGGGTCCTGGAAGATCATCGACACCACCCGGCCGCGCAGGCTGCGCAGCTTGTCCTGCGGCATGCCCACGATGTTCGTCCCATCGAGGTGGATGGCGCCCGAGGAGAGACGGATCACCTTGGGCAGCAGCCCCATGATGGCGTTGGCGGTGACCGACTTGCCGGATCCGGACTCGCCAATGACGCACAGAATCTGGCCGCGTTTCAGATCAAACGAGATGTTCTCGACGGCATGGGTCCGCTCCATGCCTTTCGGCAAATTCACCGTGAGGTCGCGCACCGAAAGCGCCACATCGTGGAGGGCTACAGGCTGGATCGTGGCGACCATTGCGATCATCTCCCGTTTGAACCGAGCGGGTCCACGCTGTTGCGGACCGCATCATCGCGCTTTGAGCAGAAGCGCCTCACCATAGCGACCGTCGTCTGGTCATCTCGGCGCTTCGAGCGCTGAGGCTGCGAGAGACGGATTCTGCTCATCCTGGCGGCTCCCTTGATGAAATTCGGTCCGTGTACCGGACACTGTTCCCTTTTCTTGGAGAACTCTCCGAAGGCGTAAGCCCTGCCTATCGGAAGTCCTCTGGAGCTTACCCGTTATAAGGAAGGGTGCTCCGTTCTTTCAGCCAGTTTGACTGTTCTGTATCCGCATAGTCGTCGAAATTTGGCCCTCGGGCGGCAGGAACTTCTGAAAAGAACGTCAGGTTCGGCATTTCACTCTGCTCCCGTTCCGGCGCAGAAAACCGGGATCAGACAACCAGGTCCTTCTTCCGCTGATTTGTGCGCGACAGGCCTTGCGTCACTGCGCGCCGCGTCCCGAAAAGCCCATGCCGCAGATCGCGCGACTGGATGAAGTGTACTCCTGCTTGCCCCTACGAGGTTGGGGCCAGCGAGCGCTTTTTCGGCAACAATTGCCTGTTCCAAGGGCTGCAAACCGCAGGAAATTCCGTCCAGGCATGGACTCCGCAGCCTGCCTCTGCGGGCCGCAGGTTAGGATGCTTCAAATTTACGGAGTCCCATCCATGCCCGCGCCGCTCATTCACATCGAGTCCAGCCCATCCCTGCCTCGCGAGGCGGACGTCGTCGTCATCGGCGGCGGCGTGGTCGGCGTATTCACGGCCTATTATCTCGCACGCCGCGGCATCAGCGTTGCCCTGCTGGAGAAGGGGCGCGTTGCCGCCGAACAGTCCAGCCGCAACTGGGGCTGGTGCCGTCAGCAGAACCGTGACGCACGCGAGTTGCCGATGGCAACCAAGAGCCTCGATCTCTGGGAAAAAGTGGCGCAGGAGACCGGCGAGGACACCGGCTTCCGCCGCTGCGGCCTGCTCTATCTCTCGCAGGACGAAAACGAGTTGGCAGGCTGGGCAAAGTGGCGCGATTTCGCAAGGACGGTTGGCGTCACGACGCATGTGCTGAGCGCAGAAGAAGCCACCGAACGGGGCAAGGCCACCGGCCGCAAATGGAAAGGCGGCGTATTCTCGCCAACTGACGGAACGGCGGATCCATCGAAGGCGGTGCCGGTTGCCGCGCGCGGCATCATGGCGGCCGGCGGCACCGTGCATCAAAATTGCGCGGCGCGCGGGCTGGAACTGAGCGCCGGCCGGGTCAGCGGCGTCGTTACAGAAGCCGGAACCATCCGCACAACGACCGTGGTCATGGCCGGAGGCGCGTGGGCTTCTTCCTTCTGCAACCAGCTTGGTATCCGTTTCCCGCAAGCTGCCGTGCGTCAGTCCATTCTAGCCGTAGCGCCGGGAGCAGAAGGCCTGCCGGATGCCCTGCATACCGCGCGCGTCTCGTTGACGCGGCGCAGCAACGGCGGATACGCGCTGGCGATCAGCGGGCGGGCGCGAGTCGATCCAACGCCGCAGCAGCTCAGGTTCAGCCGCGAGTTCGTGCCCATGTTCGCCCGCCGCTGGCGCAGTCTGGCCCCGGGAGCGTTCGAGGGCTGGCGTCAAGGACATGAAAGCCTGAGGAGATGGGTACTTGACGACGTGACACCAATGGAACGGAATCGGGTTCTCGACCCCACACCTGACATGAGGCAGATTCGCCTGACCTATCAAAGAGCCTGCGAATTGCTGCCCGAGTTCCAGCGCGTCGCGATTTCTCATGCTTGGGCGGGCTATGTCGACAGCACGCCCGATGGCGTCCCGGCAATTGGTGAAGTGGAGGGGATTCCGGGCTTTCTTCTCGCCGCGGGATTTAGCGGCCACGGCTTCGGGATCGGCCCCGGCGCTGGACATATGATCGCCGATATCATCACCGGCAGCGAGCCGATCGTCGATCCGCGTCCCTATAGGCCGGAGCGTCTGAAGACAGCTGCGTGGGGCAAGGTCGCTGAATTCTGAGAAGACCGTTTGCCAAGCTACATCAGGTCGCACACGAGATCGAGGGCGCGAGGCGGCCAGCACTGAAGGGAAAGTGACGATGCGCGAATATGAGATTGCCGCCATTCCTGCCGACGGGATCGGCCCAGAGGTCATTGCCGCCGGACTCCAGGCGCTTGAGGCTCTGCAGCGGCGCTGCGGCGACTTCAAGCTGCGCGTCCAGCACTTCGACTGGGGCTCAGACTACTACAAGGCGCATGGTCGGATGATGCCCGAAGATGGGGTGGCGCAACTGAAGCGCTTCGACGCTATCTTCTTTGGCGCGGTAGGCGCTCCCGATGTGCCCGACGATATCACCCTCTGGGGCCTCCGGCTGCCGATTTGCCAGGGCTTTGATCAATACGCGAACGTGCGGCCGACCAGGATATTGCCCGGTATTGTTTCGCCGCTGGCGGGCGTTGGCCCTGGCGATCTGGATTGGGTGATCGTGCGGGAGAATTCCGAGGGCGAGTATTCGGGCCACGGCGGCAGAGCCCATCGCGGCCTCCCCGAGGAGGTCGGAACCGAGGTCGCGATCTTCACGCGCGTCGGCGTCACTCGCATCATGCGCTATGCATTCCGGCTGGCGCAGTCACGGCCGCGAAAGCTCCTGACAGTTGTCACAAAGTCGAACGCGCAGCGTCACGGCATGGTAATGTGGGACGAAATCGCAGCCGAGGTGGCGCCGGAATTCCCGGACGTCGCCTGGGACAAGATGCTGGTCGATGCTATGACAGTGCGTATGACGTTGAAACCTCGGAGCCTTGATACGATCGTCGCCACCAATCTTCACGCCGACATATTGTCGGACCTTGCGGGCGCGCTCGCGGGCAGTCTCGGCGTTGCACCGACCGCCAACATTGATCCCGAGCGGCGCTATCCCTCGATGTTCGAGCCAATTCACGGCTCGGCATTCGACATCGCCGGCAAGGGTATTGCCAACCCGGTCGCCACCTTCTGGACCGCTGCCCAGATGCTCGAACATCTGGGCGAGAGCGCAGCGGCCGCCCGGTTGATGAACGCTGTGGAATCGGTGACGCGTGAGGGCGTGCTGACGCCGGACATCGGAGGGACAGCGACCACGCAGGAGGTGACGGACGCCGTCTGCCGGACGATCCGCGGTTCCAACGTTTGACAGGTTTCCAATGAAGCTCGACAAGATCGACATCAAGATCTTATCCCAACTGCAGAAGAACGGGCGGGTCACGAATGTCGAGCTCGCCGACCTCGTGAACCTTTCACCGAGCCCTTGCCTGATGCGGGTGAAGAAGCTTCAGACGGAAGGCTTCATCACCGGCTATTCCGCCCAGATCGATGTGTCCAAGCTCGGGCAGACTCTGACGATCTTCACCGAAGTCACGCTCAAGCACCATCAACAGAACGACTTCGCGAGATTTCTCACCGCAATCCAGAAGGTCGATTCTGTTATCGAATGCCACCTGGTTTCAGGCGGTTACGACTATCTTGTGAAGTTTGTCACAGCGGGCATCAGCGAGTACCAGACGATCATGGAGCGCATGATCGAACTGGATATCGGAATCGACAAATATTTCAGCTTCGTCGTGCTGAAGTCACCGATCGTCAAATCCCATTTGCCTCTCGACGCGATATTCGACAGATGAGAAAGAGGCTGCCGCGCGCACGCGGCGGCAGCCTGGACGATCATCCCTTCATCGCCGACCGCACGTCCTGGTCCTCGAGGGTTTGATCCAGGGTCATCCGGGTGCGTTCGAGGATTCCATCAATATCGTCATCGGTGCAGCAGAGCGGCGGCGCAAAGCCGAGAATGCCGCTGTTGAAGGCGCGGATGACAAGGCCGTTCGCCCACGCGCGCTCGAAGATGCGGCGCCCCGGATCGGCCGCCGCCGGCAGCGGCGTCTTGCGCTCCTTGTCGGTGACCAACTCGATTGCTGCCAGCATGCCACGGCCGCGAATGTCGCCAACCAGCGGGTGGTCGGCGAGCGAGCGAAGGCCTTCCATCAGGCGCTTGCCGGCCTTGCGCCCGTTCTCGAGCAAGCTGTCTTCGTAGAGACGCAGGCATTCGAGCCCGACCGCCGCGCTCACGGGATGGGCCGAATAAGTATAGCCATGGCCGACGGGCGCTTTGCCGGCTCCGTCTGCGATCGTATTGTACACATGGTCCGAGATGAAGACGGCGCCCATCGGCACATAGCCCGAGGTCAGTCCCTTCGCCGTGGTCATGAGATCCGGCACGACCTCGTCTTCCTCGCAGGCGAAGAGAGGGCCGGTACGGCCAAAGGCCGTGATGACTTCGTCGACAACGAACAGGATGTCATGTTCCTTGCACACGGCGTGCAGAGCCTTCAGCCAACCTGTCGGTGGAACGAGGACACCGCCCGAACCCTGGATGGGTTCGGCGTAGAAGGCCGCAACGCGGCCCGCGCCGAGTTCCGCGATTTTGGCGCGCAGGGCCGCGACCGATGCATCGATGATCGCCTGCGGGTCGGAACCGACCGGATTGCGATAGGCGTAGTGCGAGGGAATCTTGTGCTGCCAGTCGTAAGGCACGCCGAAACCCGCATGGAAAGCCGGAATCGCGGTCAGGCCTGACCCTGCCGTCGAGGAGCCATGGTAGCCATGCTCGACCGAGATGAACTGGTCCTTCTGCGGCGTGCCCTTGGCATGGTAGTAATAGCGAATGAAGCGGATCGTGCTGTCGACTGCATCGGAGCCGCCAAGCGTGAAATAGACGTGGTTCAAATCGCCGGGCGCCAGTTCGGCAAGCCTGGCAGCAAGGCGAATGGCAGGCTCGGATCCCAGCCCGAAATATCCCGTCGCATAGGGAAGCTCTCTTAGCTGCTTTGCGGCTGCTTCAACGACACTTTCCTGGCCGTAGCCGATGTTCACACACCATAGACCGGCGAATCCGTCCAGCAGGGTTTTCCCGCTTGCATCGGTCACCGTTGCGCCCTTGGCGGATTTGAGCACCCGCACGCCCGTCTCCTCGTGGCTCCGATAGCATGAAAACGGGTGAACCAGATGCGCGCGATCGAGTTCGATCAGTGAATTTGCCAGCATTTCTTCCTCCGATTCAACCGATTGCCTGATTTAACCAAGTGCCTGACTGACCAACGCATATGTGCGATGATGCGCCGGCTTGCTTTCGCTGTGCGTGGCCATGGAGCGTCGCATCGTGATCCCCCCGCCGACGTGCGCGAGCCCGCGCCCGGTGAGCCATTCAGCAAGATCCGTTGAGACGTCGGTATCGACACGGACGAACTTGCCCTGATGATGGGCGAGCAGAAAGTCGATCAGTGCTTTGGCCTCGGCACCGTTCCTCGCCACCACCGGCCCGATGACCAGCCCCCGGCCGAATGGCCGGATGGCGGAAAAGGCCTGGGTATCGCCTTCATCGCGAATCACAGCGAACTTCGCGCGCTCGAAAAGCCGCTTCATCAGCGCCGAACGGTCATGGCCAAATGCCTCGCGATCCAGCACCTCGAGGCGGGCAAGATCGCCGCTCTCTGCCCAGGATACACGGGCCGGCGCCGAAACTGCCAACGCCTCGCCCTGATGCTGCACGATCTCGCCAGTCGTGACGAAGCCCAGCTTCTCATAGAGCGGCAGGCCTTCCCGTGTCGCCGTCAGGCAACAGGTGCGCTCACCCGCCTTCGCCAGCGCCTCTTCCATCATCTTTCGGCCGAGTCCGAGGCCGCGCATGGCCGCATCGACGATCACCATGTTGATGGCGGCGGCACCGTCGCCGTAGGGGGTCATCATGATGGTCGCCACCACGCGTTCTTCTTCCAGGGCGACGATCCCCCGGCTGACCGACTGGGCCAACTCCCAATCCTCGCGGCGATGCGGCCATTTGACTTGGCGAGACAACTCGACAGCGCCTTCCAGGTGCCCCGGTGTCATCTCTTCAAGGATGATCTGCTGTGTGGTCATGATGAATTTCCGGCCTTCGTCTTCAGGTGCTAACGGTAGACCACCAAAGACAGCAGTTCCTCCCGACCGGCAGCCAAGCGCGACGCGTTTTCACTATCCTTCCCCGCTCGCGCCGCATCTTCTGCCGAAGCATGGCCGACAGGCCGCGCCGCTCCCAAAGCTCGAAAGGACAGCTGGCGCAACTCTCTGCCAAACCGGCGATGCAATACGAAACGATCTGCTTCAGGTCGCCGCGAATGCGGCCGTTAGTCTTCCAGATCTCCGACTATGGTGATTGTGGTACAGGCACGCTGTGCCGAGAAAAACCAAGGAGGATTGTCGCCATGTCGACGTTCAGACCGAAATACATCACCTTCGACTGCTACGGCACGCTCACCAATTTCGATATGGCCGGCGCGGCGCGGCGCGTCTACGGCGAGCGCCTCTCCCCGGAGGCAATGGCCAGCTTCGTGGAGGCTTTTAGAGGCTATCGCCTTGACGAGGTGCTGGGGCCATGGAAACCCTTCCTCGAGGTGGTGCAGAATTCCATCGAACGCAGCTGCAAGCGCATCGGTATCCAGTTCAAACCCGAAGACGCCCAACGCATCTATGACGAAGTGCCGACCTGGGGTCCGCACCCCGACGTCCCGGCTGGCCTGTCCAGAGTGGCCAAGGAAATCCCACTGGTGATCCTGTCCAACTCCATGAACAGCCTGATCATGTCGAATGTGGAAAAGCTCGGCGCGCCATTTCACACCGTCATCACCGCCGAAGAGGTTGGCGCCTATAAGCCGCTGATGAAGGGCTTTGAATACATGCTCGACAAGCTCGGCTGCGGCCCCGAGGACATCACTCATGTCTCGTCCTCCTTCCGCTACGATTTGATGACCGCCTACGATCTCGGCATCAAGAGCAAGGTCTGGGTGAACCGCGGCCACGAGCCCGCGAACCCCTTCTACGAATATACCGAGATCAAGGATATCGGCGGGCTGGCCGCCGCCGTCGGCCTGGATCCCGTTCGGGAAGTTGCTTGAGGCTGGCGGGCCTCCGGCCATCGCGGCATTCGAAGTATCGAAATGAGAAAGGGGCGGTTTCGACCGCCCCTTTCTCATTGCTGGTGCATGTCGCGCAAAAGCATGCCCTCGGCTCTGGGATTGACCGAACCACCCTCGCTCATCGTAAGGGCGGAGCAAGGAACGAAGCGACGCGGCGTAGACCCTGGCATCCATACAGCGGTGGGCCTTCGCTGCCTGACGCTCGGGCAGCCAAATCTCCAACGCTGGCGATTGGCATAAGCCACCACGACCACGACTTCGTCATCCTAGGGCGAAGCAAGGAGCGAAGCGACGCGGCGCAGACCCTGGGATGACGAAGTGGAGGGATGCTTCGGCTAATCCCGGAGGTTTGCGATTGCCACTGAAAATCGGCCGCTGAAAGGAGACTGTGTTCCAATGCATGTCGCGCAAAGGAAGGCCCTCGGGGCTGACCCTGGGCCTGACCGAGGGTGTGCAGCGGTTTTGCGATAGCGACAGCATAAACAACAACCTAAAGCGCGCCGCATGAGGCCGGTCAAAACGCGACGCACTTTAGTTCGCTGTTGCGACTCCGAAAGGCCTCTAATTAAGCCCGCCAACATGAAGCGTCTTGACCTCGAGATATTCGTCGATGCCGAGCTGCGATCCTTCCCGCCCCACGCCTGACTGCTTGACACCGCCGAAAGGCGCAACCTCGGTCGAGATCAGGCCGGTATTGAGCCCGACCATGCCGAACTCCAGCGCCTCGGCGACACGCCATGACCGTTTGAGGTCGTCGGTGTAGAAGTAGGCGGCAAGGCCGAACGGCGTAGCGTTCGCGATCGTGATGGCGTCTTCCTCCGTCTCGAAGCGAAAAAGCGGCGCAGAAGGTGCATTTGTCCATCTTGCCGCGCGANTCTTCCGATGCCAGGAGCATCTCGGTGGTAGCCTCCCCCAGGACGACGGGCCGTGCATATTGCCTGCCGTAGGGCACTGCCTCGCTTTGGGCGAGGATCTGCGCGCCTTTCGTCTTCGCATCCGCGATGTGACGCTCGATCTTGTCGATCGCGGCCGCGTTGATCATCGGGCCGATCTCAGTGCCCTCGTCGGTCCCCGCGCCAACCTTCATCCGCGCGACGCGCTGACTCAGTTTTTCGGCGAACGCGTCGTAAACGCCTTCCTGCACGAGAATCCGGTTCGCGCAAACGCAGGTCTGACCGCCGTTGCGGAACTTGGATACGATCACCCCTTCAACTGCGTTATCAAGATCGGCGTCGTCAAAGACGATAAAGGGCGCGTTGCCGCCAAGCTCCAGGCTCAGCCGCTTGATGCTGTCGGCCGCGCCACGCATGAGCAGCGCACCGACGCGGGTCGAACCGGTGAACGAGATCTTGCGCACCGTTTCGTTGGCCATCAGCTCTTTGCCGATCTCGCCCGGCATGCCGGTCACGATGTTGATAACGCCTGCCGGGATGCCCGCCCGCTCCGCCAGGACACCGAGCGCGAGCGCCGAAAACGGTGTGAACTCCGACGGCTTGATCACCACCGTGCAGCCGGCGGCAAGCGCGGGCGCCACCTTGCGCGTGATCATCGCATTCGGAAAATTCCACGGCGTGATGATGGCGCAGACGCCGACTGCTTCCTTGAGAACCAGAATGCGTCGATCGGCGGTGGGTGACGGAATGGTCGAGCCACCGATGCGGCGCGCCTCCTCCGCAAACCATTTCACGAAAGATGCGCCGTAGCGGATTTCCGCCGACGCCTCGGCAAGCGGCTTACCCTGTTCCAGCGTCAGCAGAAGAGCCAAATCCTGTTCGTGCTGGCGAATGAGGTCGTGCCAGCGCTCCAGCAGTCCGGCACGCTCGGCATGGGTCGTCTTCTTCCAGCTTTTGAATGCCTCGGCCGCAGCAGCGATAGCGGCCCTGGTGTCGTCGCCGCCCATATCGGGAACGCTGCCAAGAACGGCCAGGGTGGCAGGGTTGGTGACCTCGACGGCGGCCTTTGTATCCGCTTCCCGCCACACACCGCCAATCAACGCCTGCTGGCGGAACAGGTCCGCATCGTCAAACGTGCCAATCTTCGTTATCGCATTCATGGTCTTTCCTCTGCCCTTTCAGCTCAACGCCGCAAGCACGGCTTGCGTGATTGTTTCAGTCCGGTCCTTGCCTGCGATCGTGCCAATGCCCCGCGCGGTTATGGACTCGATTGCCGACATCACTTCTGCCGCAGCATGCCCCTCGCCCAGATGCTCGAGCATCATCGCACCGGACCAGACCGCGGCGATCGGATTGGCGACACCGAGATGCGCGATGTCGGGCGCCGAACCGTGGACCGGTTCGAACATGGAAGGCGCACTGCGATCGGGATTGATATTGGCGGAGGCGGCGTAACCCAGCCCGCCCTGAATGGCCGCTCCAATATCGGTGAGGATGTCGCCAAACAGGTTCGAGGCGACGATCACGTCGAGGCTTTCCGGCGCCAGCACCATGCGGGCGGCAATGGCGTCGATGTGGTAGTGCGAGACCTCGATATCGGCATAGTCCTTCGCCACCTCACGCGTGACCTCATCCCAGAAAACCATGGAATGCTTTTGGGCGTTGGATTTGGTCACGGATGCGAGCTTCTTGCCGCGCGCCCGCGCCTGTTCGAAACCGAAACGCATGATCCGTTCGACACCGGCACGCGTGAAGATTGACGTCTCAATCGCGACCTCATTGGCCGTGCCGGAATGCACGCGCCCGCCGGCGCCGGAATATTCGCCTTCCGTATTCTCGCGAATGCACAGGATGTCGAAACCATCGGAGCGGAGGGGCCCCTGAACGCCCGGCAACAGCCTGTGCGGCCGTATGTTGGCGTACTGCGTGAACCCTTTCCGGATCGGCAGCAGCAGTCCGTGAAGCGATACTGAGTCGGGTACTTCCGCGGGCCAGCCTACAGCGCCGAGATAGATCGCATCGAATTTTCGGAGTGTCTCGATGCCGTCTGGCGGCATCATTGCGCCGGTTTCCAGGTAGTAGGCGCACGACCATGGGAAGCGTGTGCCATCAAGGGCGAAACCGCCCCGTTTGGCCGCGGCCTGCATCACCTGCCATGCCGCCCCGGTCACGTCCTTGCCGATGCCGTCGCCGGGGATGAGCGCTATGTCATAGGTCTTCATCGATCGAGGTCCTCATTCGCACTAGCGGAACCATAGCGGACCGCGCGCCGCATTTTTCGTCGAGAATGAGCGGCCCGACAGCGTCGAATCGCGTCGGGCCGAACTTGGATAGTCGATTGTTCTGGAACCGCCGCGCGCTCTACTCGGCCGTACCTTGAGCACTGAACTCAGTCGTAAACGCAGACGTAGATCTTGCGCACGGTCTCGATCGTGCGCCAGACACCCACGAAACCGGGCTTCATCACGAAACTGTCGCCGGCGCGGTAAGTCTTGGTCTCGCCGCCCTTCTCCTCGATTTCGATGAGGCCCGAAAGGATATGGCAGAACTCGTAGGTGGTGCCCTTGATCGAATGCGTCTCGCCGGGGGTGGCTTCCCAGACGCCGGTCAGAACCTTCTCACCTTTCGAGGCATCCTGCGCCCAGCTCTTGAAGGATGGAGTGCCGGAAATGAGCCGCTCAGGCAGCGGCAATGCCTCCTTCGGCGTGAAGGCTGGATTTGTGTCAATCGTGGTCAGCAGTGACATGTTGGGTTTCCTGGTTAGTAGCCGAGTGTCCGATCGATGAGGCCGATCAGTTCTTCGCCGGCGCGGTGGCGCCGGACGTTGTCGACGGCGGCTTGCGCCGCCGTATGTGGTTGTGTCACCGAGGCAATGTGCGGTGTTATCATCACCTTCGGATGCGACCACAGCGGATGGTCTTCCGGGAGCGGTTCCGGATCAGTGACATCAAGCATCGCCGCGGATACGTGGCCTCTGTCGAGCGCGTCGATCAGCGCGGCCTGGTCGAGTTGCGGACCCCTGCCGACATGCAGCAGGCGCGCCCCTGCTGGCAGCAAGGAGAAGAGTTTTGCATCGAGAATGCCGCTGGTTTCCTGCGTCAGCGGTAGCAGGCAGACGAGAATATCCGTCTGCTTCAGAAAGCGGGGCAACTGATCGGCGCCTTGAAAACAGGTGACTCCCTCTATCCGCTTTTCGCTGCGGCTCCACCCGGCAAGCGGAAACTGGAATGGCTTCAGGCGCTCGATAGCCGCCTGCGCCAGCATGCCAAGACCAAGAAAGCCGACCCGGCGCTCGGCCGCCTGTCGAGCGGCAATCGGCTGCCAGAGGCCCCTTTTCTGCTGATCGAGATAGGCGGGCATCTCCCGGTGGAGCGCCAACACGCCAAGCGCGACGTATTCCTGCATCATGCGGATGATGCCGTCCTCGACCATGCGCACAAGCTTCACATGGCTTGGCACGACGTCCTGCTTGAACTGGTCGACGCCCGCGCCGATCGAAAACAGCACTTCCAGATTGCGGTAGCGCGAGATGTCGTCCGGCACCGTCCAGGTGATGAGATAGCGCACCTTGTCCGGCTCCATCTCCTCGCCGGAATGGAAGAATTCCAGATCCGGGAGTTCGCGCGCAAAAATCTCGCGGAACACCGCAGCACGCGCCGCATCGGAGTTGAAAAGAAATGCCATGGAACCCGCCCTTCCCTCAGGCCGCGAGACGCGCGCCGAGATCGTCGATCATGCTCTGGCAGGCAGCAAGTTCACCGATCTCGATGTATTCATTGGGACGATGCGCGCGGGAAATTTCGCCAGGGCCGCAAATGATCGCATCGATACCGGCCTGCTGATAAAGCCCGGCCTCAGTGCCGTAACTGACCGCCGTGAGCGGCTCCTGCCCCGTCAGCTCTGTCAGGACTGCCGCTAGCTTGCTCCCATCCGCCGGCGCAAGGGCGGGATAGGAACTCAATTCGTGCCAGGCCACCTCGAAGCCGCTGTCGCGCAGATCGAAAAGCCGGGCTTTGACCGGCTCAAGCAGGGATGCTGGGGAAACGCCCGGCACGGCACGCACCTCGATATCGGCTGTGCAGTGGCCAGCGATGATGTTGACCGCCTGTCCACCGGCGATGACACCCACCTGCAAGGAAGAGTATGGGGGCTCGAAATTTTGATCGAGCGGGCCGCCCGTGAGCGATTGGCCGTAGGCCACTGCGTGCGAGATGACGCCGGCCATGGCGTGCACGGCATTGAGTCCGAGATCGGGGCGTGACGAATGGCCGGATCGCCCGATCACCTCGAGCCGCGCCGCGGCCTTTCCCTTGTGCGCACGCACAGGTTGCATCCGGCTGGGCTCGCCGACAATTGCGCCAAGCGGCCTCTCGCACAGGCTCGGCAACGCAGCCAGGAGATGCGGCACACCACGGCACCCCGCCTCTTCGTCGTAGGAGAATGCGAGATGGACTGGCCGCCGCAGGTTCATTGCCGCAAGTCCTGGCAGCGCGGCCAATGCGCAGGCGAGAAAGCCCTTCATGTCGGTGGTGCCGCGGCCGTAAAGCCTGCCGCCCTCGCGACGCAGGACGAACGGATCGGAGCTCCATTCCGGCTCGCCGGCCGGCACGACATCCATATGTCCGGAGATGACGTAGCCCCGACCGGCACGCGGGCCGACCGTGACGAACAGGTTGGACCGGTCGCCCTCGGGACCGGGCAGAACCGTCACCGCGGCTCCGGCTGCCTGACAGTAGTCGCGGATCCAATCGACGATCTCACCGTTTGGCGTGCCCACAACTGAGGGAAACGCAATCAGGGTCGCGAGGATTTCTTCCACGTTCATGGCTGTCCGCTCTGCTTGCACACTGTAGGTTGCGACCAGCCTATCCCTGAGCAGCAGTGTTCCCTGCCGAATCGCGTCGTGCTTTGGCTGAAGATTGCGAAAAAACGCCTCGAACCAGCGAAACCTGCTGGCGTTCCCCTGTAATGCTGCTGCAAATGAGGCCTGTCGCAAACATGGCTATCGGCGCCAGGATTTAACACCGCGTGCCCTGGGCATTCGTTGAAAGACATTCGTTGAAGGAGCGGATCGACTGAGATGCAGAGATCAGTACGCCTGAAATCCTTTGAACTGGTCGCGCGAGACATCAATGATGTCGATGTTGATCTGCTGCATGCACTATCGATTTCGGTCCGCTGGCCGCATCGCCCCAAGGACTGGGATTTGTTGCGCCGCGCCGGCCACGGCATCGTCGCCGTTGACGGAATTGGGCGCGTCTTCGGAAGCGCGATGTGGTTTCCCCAAGGGGACGATTTTGCCACCATCGGCCTGGTGATCACGACGCCTCGCGCACAGGCGCAGGGAGGCGGCCGATGGCTCATGGACCAGGTCCTCGAGCAGTGCGGGGATCGCAATCTGGCCCTGAATGCCACCCATGCCGCCTATCCTCTGTATGTGTCGCTCGGCTTCACGAACGAGGCGATCGTCTACATGCGCCAGGGCGAGATCCCACAAAAACTCCCGCCAATGCCAGCTCCGGATGGTGAATTAAGTGATCTGCCCAGCGGCGGACTTCGCGAGATCACCGAACTGGACGCGCGCGCATTCGGGACCAACCGTGCAAGGCTGCTTGCGTTGCTCTCGGAGGATGCCTCGATCGCCACTTTGAGTCGCGGCGGCGAGGTCGTTGGCTATTCCATGTGTCGCGAGTTCGGGCGCGGCCATGTGATTGGTCCCACAATAGCCCGAAACGACCAGGACGCGGTCCACCTCACAGCCGTCCATCTGAAGAAGCTGGCAGGTCGATTCGCCCGCGTCGATACGCGCGAGAAGGATGGCGTGTTTGCCGAGTTTCTGCAGCAGAGCGGCCTCGGCATTGCCGAGACCGTGACGACGATGTCCAAAGGCCGCCGCTTTCTGAACCGCGAAAGCAACGGGCCCTGGGTCTATGGATTGGCCAGCCACGCCTGGAGCTGAATGCAAGCACGCTGTCGCCGATGCCGCAGGGCCGCTCCGGTCCCGTCAACGCTCTCACAAGGACTCCAGCGCCCTGGACATGCGTTCGAGCCCTCTCCGCAACAGCGGACGAGGGCAACCGACATTGAGGCGAATGAAGCCTTCACCGCCGGGTCCATAGACGCGCCCGTCGTACAAATTGACTCCGGCTCGGTCGACGAAAAACCGTTGAACGCCTCCGACCTTCCGATCGAGCCCGCGCGCATCCAGCCACACCAGGAAGGAAGCGTCCGGCCGCATCGGTGTGATGCCCGGCAGGCGATCCTCGGCGAACTTGAGGACGAAATCGACATTACCGCCGATGTAGCGCGTCAGCTGATCCAGCCACGGCGCGCCGGTGCTGTAGGCGACCTCTAGCGCCAGCCGTCCAAAGAAGTTGGCATTGACCATGAACGATGCCTGCATGGTGGCCAGAAGCGCCTCGCGCCGCTGCTTGTTGGCCACCGACACGGTTGCGGAGGGCACGCCGGCCAGATTGAAGGTCTTCGTTGGAGCCGTGCAGATGAATGACTTTTCCGCGGCATCCTCCGAGAGGGACGAGAAGACGATGTGCGGGCGATCCGACAATCTGATATCGCAATGGATGTCATCAGATATGACAAGGATGCCGTAGCGCTCGCAGATATCGTTCAGCGCCGTCAGTTCCTGGCGCGTCCACACCTTTCCAGCTGGATTGTGCGGATTACACAACAGGAAGGCCTTGGCGCCGGCTGCCAGTTTCGCGAAGTTCTCCAGGTCGAGTTCATATCGGTTATCCTGCAACCTTAGCCTGTTGACCAGCAGCTTCCTGCCGTTCCCCTGAATCACTTCGAAATAGGGCGAGTAAATGGGAGACTGCACAATCACCCCGTCCCCGGGCTTCGTGAAGGTCCGAAGCATCGCGGCTACCGACGGCATGATCGCAGGCGCCGGCAGCAGCGATTCCAGTGCCGGCGACCAGCCGTGCCGACGCGCGAACCATGATTGCACAATCTCGTAGTGACGGGGGTCGCGGCGGGTATAGCCATAGATTCCATGGTCCGCCGCTTCCCGCAGCCGCGCGACGACGGTTTCAGGCGCGCGAAAATCCATGTCCGCGGTCCACAGCGAAAGCAGATCTTCGCCCTCGACCCGAGGCGAGAATTCGTCCCACTGATTGGCCCATTTGACTGACCCAAACTGGTGGCGATCATAGATCCTGTCGAAGTCGATCATTCCAACATTTCTTTCCGCAACCGTCGGTTGCGATGCATCTGCACAAGCCATTGCTTGGTTTCCGGTGTGGTTTTCGCCGCTCGCGGCTGCTCGAACTTTTGGCGGGCTATTTGAGGATTTGCGCCACGTGCCTCGCTGCTGAAACTGCCTGTCGCATATTCCGCTTCCTAGCTCTTGTGGCCGCGCGCCAACGCGCGCTCCATCGAGTGCGAGTACCGGGACATTCCGAAGCAGAAGATCCAGTAGACCAGCCCGGCGAAGAGATAGCCGGTCGAAGAGATCGTCGGCCCAGCCCAGTTCGGGTCGACTCGCGCCGTTTCGACGGCTCTCAGGAAGTCCGCAATGCCGACGATCGCTACTAGCGTCGTGTCCTTGAACAGCCCGATGAAGGTAGAGACGATGCCTGGGATAACGATAGTGAGCGCCTGCGGCAGGATGATCAGACGGATCATGGTGAAGTAGCTGACGCCGAGCGCCTTTGCCGCCTCATATTGCCCCTTGGGGATCGCTTGAAGGCCGGCGCGCACCACCTCGGCCATGTAGGCGGACGAGAACAGCGCTATCGCAATCAGCGGACGCAGCAGCCGATCGGGCGTCAGATAGTCGGGGACGAAGAGCGGCATCATGAAATTCGCCATGAACAGCACCGTGATGAACGGCACGCCCCTGACGACCTCGATGAAGATCACACACACTGCCCTGACGAAGGGAAGCTCCGATCGTCGGCCAAGCGCGAGAAGCACACCGAGCGGCAGCGAGAAGACGATGCCCACGATCGACATGAGCAGCGTGATAAGCAGACCTCCCCACAAGACGGTATCGATGACCGGCAGATCGAGCGACGCGACACCGCGCAACAACGCGAAGGCGACGACCGGGTAGGCAGCAAAGAACAGCAACGCCGCCACGTTGCGCCGCGGCGCCCGTTTCCACAGCAGCCAGGCGATCAGCACGGCGCCGATCGCCAGCGTCAGGTCCACCCGCCAGCGCTCGGAAATCGGATATGCCCCGTAACGGAGATAGTCGAATTTCTCCACGATGAACGGCCAACACGCGCCCTCAGGGTTGGCGCGGCATTCTTCCTGTCCGCCGGCCCAGACTGCATCCAAGACTGCAAAACTCGCGAACTGATACAAAAGCCATGCGGCGAGAACTGTGAAGCAGATCGTCAGCACGCCGGAGAACGGCGTCGAGAACAGGTTCTTTCTGATCCAGGTCGCCGGGCTCGGCCGGATTCCACAAGGCGGCGCCACAGGCGGCAGAGGCGGAGCGCTAACGAGGTGCGGATGCAGGGACTGGCCGCTCATGCATCACCTCTCGACGATCGCGAAACGTTGATTGAACGCGTTCATGGTCATCGACATGACGAGGGAGATCGCGAGGTAGACCGACAGCGTAATCGCCATCACCTGGACGGCGGCGCCAGTCTGGTTGAGCACCGTTCCCGCGAAAATCTGAACGAGATCGGGGTAGCCGATAAACACGGCGAGTGAGGAATTCTTCGTGAGATTCAGGTACTGGCTGGTCAGGGGCGGTATGATGATGCGCAGTGCCTGCGGAACAATGACCAGGCGAAGCGTTTTGCCCGGCGCAAGCCCGAGCGCATGGGCGGCTTCGGTCTGGCCTTTCGGCACAGCCTGGATCCCGCTGCGGACAATTTCCGCGATAAAGGAAGCGGTGTAGACGGACAGACCGATCAGAAGAGCCGCGAACTCCGGATAAAGCTGGTGTCCACCCCGGTAATTGAACCCTTTCAACTCTGGCGTCACGAACGACACCGGCGAACCGACCAGGAGGAAGACGATCAGAGGCAGTCCGATCAAGGCAGCGAGGCTGACCCAAAGCACGGGCAGCTGCTTTCCGGTGCGGTTCTGTGCGCGCCTGGCATAGGACCAAAAAGCGACGCAGAAGATGCTGGCCGCCAGGAACGCGAGTCCCACGGTACCTGCTCCTGCGTAGAGCTGGATTTCCGGAATGATGAGACCGCGATTGTTCAGATAGATGCGGCCGGGGAGTTCGATCGACGCCCTCGGCGCAGGCAGCGCTTTCAGGACTGCATTGTAGCAGAACAAAAGCTGCAGCAATAACGGGATGTTGCGTATGATCTCGACATACGAAGCCGCGACCTTTGAAACGATCCAGTTCGGTGACCGACGGGCAATGCCGACGACAAAGCCCAAGACTGTGGCCAACACGATCCCAAGCAAGCTCACATAGAGGGTGTTGACCACACCCACCCAGAACGCTTGGCCGTAGGTGGAGAGCGTGTCGTAGGGGATCAGCGTCTGATTGATGTCGAAGCCGGCGGCCTCGTTCCAGAAGCCGAAAGACAGCGGAATCCCGCGTGCCCTCATGTTCGACGCAGTCTGAACGGCAATGCCCACGGCCAATGCCAGCAGGCTGCCCGCTAGCAAAAGTTGATAGATGATGCCCCGGACCTTGGCGTCGTGCAGGGACAAGCTCCTGCGCGAGGGCGCGGCGAGCAGCACATCGGACATGACCCTGTTCCTGTGTTGGTGCAGAACTAATGCATGTCGCGCAAAAGTGCGCAGCGGTTTTGCGATAACGACATGCATAAACAAGAACTTAAAGCGTCTCGCATGACTCCATTCAACCCCGACGCGCTTTAAGACGCCGGCGCAATCGCCGGCGGCTTGTGACCGACCCGGCCTAGCGGATCGGCGGGGCGTACTGGAGACCGCCCTGATTCCAAAGAGCGTTCAGGCCGCGCTCCATCTTGAGCGGCGAGGCCTTGCCGATATTGCGATCGAACACTTCGCCATAGTTGCCGACCTGCTTGATAACGTCCACGGACCAGGTATCGCCAAGCCCGAGATCCTCTCCGAGGCTGCCCTCCGCTCCAAGCAGCCGGCGAATGTTCGGGTTGTCCGATGACTTCATTTCATCGACATTCTGCGAGGTTACTCCCAATTCTTCGGCAGCGACCATGACAAGGAGCGCCCATTTGGCCACGTTGAGCCAATGATCATCGCCCTGCCGCACGGCAGGCCCAAGTGGCTCCTTGGAGATAAGTTCGGGAAGCACGACGCTGTCGTCGGCCTTCGCCATGCGCTGGCGCGACGCATTCAAGGTGGACGTGTCGGCCGAGAGGACGTCGCAGCGACCTTCGTCGTAGGCCTTTACCACGGCTTCTTCGTCGGCAAACCCGCCGGTCGAGTATGTCATCGAATGCGAGCGGAAGTAATCGGCGAGATTCAACTCGGTCGTCGTGCCCTGAGTGACGCAGATGGACGCGCGATCCAGATCTTTGGCCGAACCGATGTTCTCCGCTTTGCGGACCATGAAGCCCTGGCCATCGTAGAAATACGTGCCCGCAAAAAGTATTCCGAGAGACGTGTCGCGGGATGACGTCCAGGTTGCGTTATGTGCGAGTATATCGATCTCGCCCGACTGAAGCGCGGTGAACCGGTCCTTCGGCGTAAGCGGAATGAACCTTACCTTCTGCGCATCGCCCAGAACCGCTGCTGCAACAGCGCGACAATAGTCGACCACGAACCCGGTCCATTTGCCCTCATTGTCTGGAAGGCTAAATCCGGCCGTCGCTGAGTTGGTTCCGCAGGTCAGAACTCCCTTCTTCTTGACATTTTCGATCGTCGCGGCGGACGCGTTGGATACAACGAGCCCTACCGCTGCTCCGACCAGACCCTTGAGAATTGCTTGCATCTTGGTTCCCCTTATTTTTTTGTGGAGCACCAAGGTTGCGCAGGCCTCATTATTGGTCAAATTCATTCTCGTCATGATGACTATGAGGACTGCTCATACAATGGCTGCACTCGTAATGGTTTCAGCCGTGTGTCTCCTGTTTATTTCTTCTGTTCTCTCTCAGAAACAATTTCTCTCTTTTTAATCTGTGACTCAGAGTAGATGTTTGAGAGAACTTCTTTGAGCCAGATCGTCCCTGGGTCCGTGGCCATCTGCGGATGAAGGAGCAACCACGCGCTCACATTTGGGATCGGCAGGGGCGGCGAAAGGAGAGTCACTTCACTCGCTTTATCAAGGATTTGGAGGATTCCGTCACCACAATGAGCAACAAGTTCGGTGCCTCGCAAAACCCACGGAAGTGCCAGATAATTCGATATCGTCGCGACCACGTTCCGCCGCAAACCAAGCTCCTTGAGCGCGGCATCCGCAAGTCCGCTGGAAACACCATCGGCGGAAACCTGCAAGTGAGACGCTGACAGGTATGTCTCCAACGACATCGCCGAACTTGCGATTTGGCTGCCGCTCCAAACTGCGCAGAAGAGACGATCCTGGCCCAGTTCGATCTTCAAAAGGCTTGGGTCATCCTTGATCACTGCTCCAGTCAATGCACAGTCGATCTGTCGAAGATGAACAGAGGACGGGATATCGAGCCCGTTCGCTGGAATAATATTCAACGTGGCACCGGGCGCCTGCCTGGAAAACTCCCGCAGAAGACGTGGTATGATTATCATCGCATGGTAGTCGGTGAGCCCGACACGAAAGTTCCGCCGAGTGGTTGCGGGATCGAAAGTTTGATGGCGATCAATCGAGGCTCGAATCGTTGCCAATCCGGCCGAAATGTCAGGCAGAAGCTCGACCGCCCGCGGGGTCGGCCTCATAACGCCTCCATCGCGCGTGAACAGCCTGTCGCCGAAAAGGTGCCGCAGCCTGATAAGGAATGGCTGATCGCAGATTGCGTTCTTCCCAATTCGCATGCCGTACGCGTGACGCTTCTTTCGCGCATCATGACGTCGAACACGCGCAGCAAATTCAGGTCGAGGTCATCGAAACTCATGAGCCGAACAGGCCTTGGTTTTTCATCATGAGGCGAGAACGTCCACGTGGCGTTCGAAAAGGAAATCCTCGTTCCGCTTCTGGCGCTGGTCCATCCGTTCAGCCACAACGTTTCCTGAGCCGCTCGAGATCGGGCACATCGACCTGGGTCACTGCGCTGATTGCAATGACTTTCTCCGCGCGGAGCCTGGACAATTGACGCGAGACGGTCTCGATCGTCAGCCCGAGGAAATCGGCAACGTCACCGCGCGTGAGAGGCAGAATAAACTTGCGGCCCTTCTGTTCGCTGTCCGCTGAGGGATCGAGGTGCGTGGCGATGAGATAAAGGAAGCTGGCGACCTTCTCGGCAGCTGTCTTTCTCCCCAGTGTGACCATCCATTCGCGGGCTTCATCGAGTTCCCTGAGAGTCTGCTCCATTAACCGACGCTCCAGTTTGGGATTCGCCGCGATCAACCGTTCCAGACCGCTCTTCGACACGCGGCAGAGATCGACGTCGGACGCAGCTTCGGCAGTTACAGCACTGTCAGGCGTGAAAAGTCGCCCGAGGAAATCCGGGGCGAACTGCAGTCCGACGATCTGCTGGCGGCCGTCTTCCAGCACCTTGGTCAGCTTGACCACGCCCCGCATTACATTCGCATAGGACTCGACGGGCATGCCGTCAGCGGCGAGTTCCTCTCCGGCAGAATGCCGGGCCAGGCGAGTGTGGCGCGAAAGCGCAACAAGCTCGGCAGAATCGAGCACGCCGCACATTCCCTTGTGCCGGGCCTCGCAGCTCCGGCAAAGCACAGGAATGTCGGAGTTGTGTATGTCCTTGCGGTTCGTGTCCATGGCGCTGTCGTGAATATCGGACACTCCGGCGCCGAATGCCAGCGTGGCGTACACAAGGCTCGCATATTGCCGCAGACGCAGCCGATCCAGAAACTCGTCCGCAGGTTTGATCCATGTCAAGAGAGCTCCGGCCGTTGCCGGATAACGCTGGCGCAAGGGAGGCGCCTGGTTCTTCTGGGCAATTGACAGAGGGTTCGATCGAAGCGGAGATAGCGCTGCCAACGCAACCCCGACGTAACACGTACCTGATCCAGGAACTGAAAGGCCTGATCCAGGAACTGAAAGGAAAGAGTCGGGATTTGGGAGGATAGCATGGGCGAGGCTCTAGCCGGTCATCATGCCGATCGCATACAGGCCGCAATCATTTCGGATGCCGCTGCGAAATCGGCGCTGGTCGCTTCATGGCGACGCTCGTCCAATTTGCATAAGCTCGATCCAACCGATCCCAAACCGCCGCGATACCTGACTGAGGCCGAATTTATCGACGCCAGGCAACGCATCGAACCGCTAATCCGAGCTGCCCAATCAAGCCTCGACAGACTCTACCTGGCGGTGGGAGGTGTTGGATGCTGCGTGCTTCTCGCCGACCAAGAGGGCGTGCCGATCGAACGACGCGGTGCACCTGCGGATGACGAGACGTTTCACAACTGGGGATTGTGGACAGGCTCGGTCTGGAACGAGGAGAGCGAGGGCACCAACGGCATCGGCACCTGTCTTGTCGAGCAGCGCGTGCTGACGATCCATCGCGACCAGCATTTTCACACGCGCAACACTGCGCTGAGCTGCATCACGGCGCCCATCTACGATCACGAAGGAGACCTAGTCGCCGCCCTCGACGTGTCTTCCTGCCGGGCAGATCTAACCGAAGCCTTCGCCAATCTTATTTCGGTGGCTGTGGTCGACGCCGCACGACGCATCGAGGCGGAGAACTTCAAGATGGCATTCCCGAAGGCGCGCATTCTGCTCGCGCCAATAACCGACAAAGGTTCGGGCGGGCTGATCGCGGTCGATCCGGACGACCTTGTGGTCGGCGCGACCCGCTTAGCGCGATTAGCGCTGGGGATCACGCAAAAGAGCCTTCGGAAGCCGCTCCCCGCGGCCGATCTGCTTGGCGGGGCGAGGAAGGTCACCGAAGTCCTCGCCGAGGCGGAGCGCGGGGCTCTGCAACGGGTGCTGGCCCGGACAGATGGAAATATCTCGGCCGCGGCCGCAGCACTTGGGATCAGCCGTGCGACGCTCCACCGGAAGCTCAACCGCCTCGATCTCCATAGATCGCACTGATCTTTTCGAATCCCGGCATGACTGTCGCAGTTCTGCGACACCTCCTGCGGGTCCACTGTTCTCACCATCGTGACAGCGAGCGGGCAGATGCGGCAAGTCTATCCACCGAAGCGCCGCATCCCGCGGCGTTGTTTCGGGAGGTATATCATGAACAAGGTTGAATTCTCACGCTCCGTCAAGGCGCCCTTCGACAAGCGTTATGGCAATTTCATTGGCGGCAAATGGACCGAGCCGCTTTCCGGCAAGTATTTCGAGAACTTCTCGCCGGTAAACGGTCAGCTTCTCTGCGAAGTCACCCGTTCCGACTCCAAGGACATCGAGGCCGCACTCGACGCGGCCCATGCGGCCAAGGACGCATGGGGCCGCACCAGCCCGGCCGAGCGCGCCTTGATTCTCAATCGCATTGCTGATCGCATGGAGGAGAACCTCGATCTCCTCGCGCGCGCCGAGACCTGGGACAACGGCAAGCCGATCCGTGAGACGACCGCCGCCGACCTGCCGCTGGCCATCGATCACTTCCGCTACTTCGCCGGCGCGATCCGCGCCCAGGAGGGCAGCCTCTCCGAGATCGACCACGACACCGTTGCCTATCACTTCCACGAACCGTTGGGCGTCGTCGGCCAGATCATCCCGTGGAACTTCCCGCTGCTCATGGCGGTATGGAAACTGGCCCCCGCGATCGCGGCCGGCAACTGCGTGGTTCTGAAACCCGCAGAGCAGACCCCGGCGGCGATCATGCTCTGGGCGGACCTCATCTGCGACCTGCTGCCGCCGGGCGTGCTCAACATCGTCAACGGCTTCGGCCTCGAGGCAGGCAAGCCCCTCGCCTCCTCCAACCGGATCGCAAAGATCGCTTTCACAGGCGAGACGACCACTGGCCGGCTGATCATGCAGTACGCCAGCCAGAACCTTATCCCGGTAACGCTCGAACTCGGCGGCAAGTCGCCCAACATCTTCTTCCAGGACGTCACCGCCGAGGACGACGATTTCTTCGACAAGGCGATCGAGGGTTTCGTCATGTTCGCACTCAACCAGGGCGAGGTTTGTACCTGCCCGAGCCGGGCGCTGATCCATGAAAAGATCTACGACCGCTTCATGGAGCGGGCGCTGAAGCGCGTCGAGGCGATCGTCCAGGGCGACCCGCTGGATCCGGCGACGATGATCGGCGCGCAGGCCTCGTCCGAGCAGCTCGAGAAGATCCTGTCCTACATCGACATAGGCAAGCAGGAAGGCGCCGAAGTGCTCACTGGCGGCGCGCGCAACGAGCTGCCGGGCGATCTCGCCGGCGGCTATTACGTCAAGCCGACGGTGTTCAAGGGTCACAACAAGATGCGAATCTTCCAGGAGGAGATCTTCGGGCCGGTGGTTTCGGTGACAACCTTCAAGGACGACGACGAGGCCTTGTCGATCGCCAACGACACGCTCTACGGCCTCGGCGCCGGCATCTGGAGCCGCGACGCCAACCGGCTCTACCGCTTCGGCCGGGCGATCCAGGCGGGCCGCGTCTGGACCAACTGCTACCACGCCTACCCGGCGCACGCGGCGTTTGGCGGCTACAAGCAGTCCGGCATCGGCCGCGAGACCCACAAGATGATGCTCGACCACTACCAGCAGACCAAGAACATGCTGGTCAGCTACAGCCCCAAGAAGCTCGGCTTCTTCTGAGGACTGCCTCACGGGGCGCGGGACGTTCCCGCGCTTCGCTTTCCGGAGGGAGGATGGAATGCACGACAAGGTGAGCGCCACGCCGGCGGCGCTGGAGTTCCTGGCGGAGATCATCGCCGAGCATGGGCCGGTGCTGTTCCACCAGTCGGGCGGCTGCTGCGACGGTTCCTCGCCAATGTGCTACCCCCAGGGTGATTTCGCTCTGGGGGACAGCGACGTATTGCTCGGCGAGATCGGCGGCGCGCCGTTTTACATCGGCGCGGCGCAATACGACGCGTGGAAGCACACCAACCTCGTCATCGATGCTGTGCCCGGACGCGGTGGCATGTTCTCACTCGATAACGGCCGCGAGAGACGGTTCCTGACGCGGTCCACGGTGTGCCACATGGGGATCTGATTTCGAGTATCAGCGGACGTCTATCTGGCGCGCCCTCGCGCCCTCAAGCTGGTTCATGTCTGCGCCGTTGCTTCACGAAATCGACAAAAGCACGAAGCCCGGCCGGCGTCAGACGCCTCGATAGCGAGAAGCGTAATTCTTGAACCCTCGCCTGCCAAGGCAGCAACGCGATAAAACGGCTCGTCGAAAGCGGCTGTCCTCTGGCAGGCGGCCAAGCTCAACCGCTTGAGCACCTCCGGTTCTACTCGAGCGCATCACCGATATCGCCGCAGCCTGCCATCCCGCACTCGTCCGGCGTGCCGTGGTGGAGGCGGTAGTCGCAACGCCCGTCGCGAAACGATCGTATGAACGCGTTGATCTTCCCATCGATCCGGAGAACCCGATTTTGAGGGGCTCACGGCCAGCGTTGAACACGAGTATTGTTATTCGGGTCTGCTATACGCGCCGATATGCGACACCTACGCTTCTGCGCAGATTGGGCCGCTTTGATCTCGATCAAGCTGAAAAGAAGGCCCAAAGTTAGAGTTCAGGCCAAGGCCTCGTCCCGGCGTGTCTGTGGACTGGACGCGCCAAGCGCGAGCGTTCCTTGGGCGGAACAGGCAACAGAGGACAAGAAGGCAATGTACAAGCACATCCTGATTTCGACGGACGGCTCCGACGTCGCGCAGAGGGGCGTCGACCATGGGCTTTCGCTTGCCAAGAGCCTCGACGCGAAGGTGACCGTCATCACGGTCACCGAGCCTTTCCCCTTCGATGCGAGCGCGGCCGGCGGCGGCTGGGTCCCGCTTCCCGGGGATATCTCGGGGTATGAAGAGGGGCAGAAGAAGGCTGCGGAGAAACTCCTGGCGACGGTGCGGGAATCGGCCGCCAGGATCGGCGTCAGCGCGGACGTGCTGCACGTGCCCGACGCGAGGCCAGCGGAAGCCATCGTCGAGGCGGCGAAGGCCCAAGAATGCAGCCTGATCGTCATGGCCTCGCACGGCCGGCGCGGCCTCGGGCGCCTGCTGCTGGGCAGCCAGACCTCGGAAGTGCTGGCCCATAGCCCCGTTCCAGTGCTCGTCGTACGCTGAGCGGGATGGAGGAAATTCCTGTCCTGAAGGACTACATCGAATGAAGCTTCGCGCTCTTGTGCCCCTACTCACCTATCCGGAACCCCACACGACGGCAGTCGTAGCCAATGCTGCGGCGGTGACGGATCTGCTTGGCGCGGACCTCCACGCGCTGGTGCTAGAAGCTGACATTCCAGAGGTTTCGAACGCGTTCTCCCGCATGCTCATGAATCTGCCGGAAATGATCCGCAACGCCGAGAAACTCAGCGCGAGCAACGGCGCGGAACTGCTGGCCGCGGCCAGGGTTGAGGCAGAAGCCAGAAGTCTGAATCTGACGACTTCCGTGGAGAGGACGCAGGTCGCGCTGCTTGGCGAGGCGGCCGCTCGCCATGCCCGCTATTTCGACATGGCGCTTGTCGGGTGGAACTCCGACAACCCCGGTATCCGCGCTTTGGCGGAGGCCGTTGTCTTCAGCTCCGGCCGCCCGACGATCCTTCTGCCCGATCAGGCGCCGCCCGCCAGTTTTAGCCGGGTGTCGATCGCATGGGATGGCACGCGCGTCGCAGCCCGCGCCGTGTCAGACGCCAGGTTTGTTCTGGAGCGCGCCGTGGAGATCAAGGTTGTCACCGTCACAGACGAAAAGTCAATCGACGAGGCAGATGCGGGGGAGCGGCTCGCGGGCAGTCTGCGCGAAGCCGGGCTGAAAGCCACCTTCTCGGCAGTGCGCGCGGAGGACTGCCCGATTGCAGAAACCCTGCAGCGCCACTCTGCCGGCCTAGGTTCGGATCTGCTGGTGATGGGAGGCTACGGTCACTCACGGCTCAGGGATTTCGTTCTCGGCGGCGCGACCGAAGGCGTCTTGGCGGACCTGAGGATGCCAGTGCTGCTTTCGCATTGACCGCCCTGCTGATGATGGATGCTTACCTTGCCTGATGCGCGGTGGCCGATTCTCTCGTTGAGAGGAGTGCTCCTCGGCGTGGCGCTCAGCGGACTCATGGTCGGCATTACTGGATGGGCGTCCGGCGCAGGCTGGCATCCCTGGCCGTGGGCCGTCGCGACCGCGTTGGTGCTGGCGGCCCTCGCCGTCGAGATCGTCCGCAGTCTGTCGCGCGGCGAAGTCGGGCTTGACCTGGTCGCCGCGCTATCGATGTCGGCCGCGCTCGCGTTCGGCGAGATGCTAGCGGGCAACGTCGTCGCGCTGATGTACGCGGGTGGCCAGTTTCTCGAAGGCTATGCGGCCGGCCGCGCACGCAGGGAGATGACCGCCCTACTCGGTCGCGTGGCCCACAGCGCCATGCGGTACGGCAATGACGGGCTCGACGAAGTCCTCATCCAGGCTATCGTTCCAGGCGACCGGCTCCTCGTTCGCCGCGGCGAAGTGATCCCCGTCGACGGCAGCCTTGCGTCACCTTCTGCCGTCCTGGACGAGTCCGCCTTGACCGGAGAGAGCCTGCCACGCACGAAGTTGCTGGGTGACGAAGTCCTGAGCGGAGCAACCAATGCTGGCGATGCCTTCGATCTCCTTGCGGACAGACCCGCGGCCGAAAGCACCTACGCCAACATCGTCCGGCTTGTAACCAAGGCACAGGAAGGCAAGCCTCCCAGCGTGCGTGCGGCGGATCGCTACGCGGTCTGGTTCCTGCTGCTGACGGTCTTGGCGGCAGGAACTGCCTGGGCCATCTCCGGCGACCCTGTCAGAGTGCTGGCTGTGTTGGTGGTCGCAACGCCGTGCCCGCTCATCCTCGCCCTGCCCGTCGCCATCATCTCCGGCATGTCGCGCGCCGCCAAGCTCGGCGTCCTCGTCAAGGACGGCGGGGCTCTCGAGACCCTTGCGAAGGTCAAGACGGTTATCCTCGACAAAACCGGAACCCTGACGTTCGGCCAAGCCGAGGTGGTCGACGTACGCACCGTCGGGACCTGGTTACCTGACGAGGTCCTGCGGCTCGCCGCCTCGCTCGACCAGGCGTCCGGCCACGTCACGGCAGCGGCGCTGGTGGCGGACGCACGCCGGAAGGGGCTCCCGCTCTCTGCGCCGACGGACGTCAGCGAGGTCGCCGGAACCGGAATCAAAGGGATCGTCGAAAGACGCAGGCTGGTTATCGGCGGCAGCCGCTTCGTCAGGGACGCGATCACGCAGGGCGATCCCCATGGGTTGCGGGAAGGTCTTCCCTGGGGAAGCGCCGTGGTGGCCGTCGGCGTAGACGGCGTCCTGGCCGGGATCATCGCCATGGCTGACGCGATCAGGCCGGAGGCGCCCGCCATGCTCCGGGCGCTGGAGAAGGCTGGGATCGACCGCGTCGTGATCGCCTCCGGCGATCGCCAGGATGTGGTCGACGCCGTGGCTGCCCGGCTCGGGATAGCCAAGGCGGATGGCGAACTGGATCCGGCGCAGAAGGTCGAAGTCGTGACCAGGGAACGCATGCGCGCTCCCGTGCTCATGGCTGGAGACGGCGTGAATGACGCTCCCGCGTTGGCGAGCGCCGACGTGGGCGTGGCGTTGGGCGCGCGCGGCTCCGCCGCCTCGTCGGAAAGCGCCGGAGTCGTCATTCTCGTCGACCGCATCGACAGCCTGGCGTCCGCGGTAGAGGTCGCGCATCGGACCCGCCAAATCGCAACGCAAAGCGTGGTCGCCGGCCTCGGCCTCTCCGTCGTCGGGATGGCTGTGGCTGCGCTCGGCTATCTCCCGCCTGTGGCTGGCGCACTCGTGCAGGAGGGCATAGACGTAGCGGTGATCCTCAACGCCCTGCGTGCCCTCCGGTGATGTTCCGGACTCCTGAGCCACTCGGCCCCAGATTTCCCGCGTTCAGGCGTTTCAGTGCCCCGCGTGTTCGCCGTGAAGCAGTTCCAGACCGGGCGCCGGTCGCTCCAGGTCATGAGCTGTCTGGCCCTCGGCCGGAGCCTGGGTCCATTCTGCCCTGTCCGTGCCGCAGACCTGGATCACCGGGAAATAGATGGTTTCGCCCGCCGGGAGGCCTGCGTCGAGAGTCGCCCTGAAGACGAACTCATCATCGTACTCGTCGTCCGCCACGCTTCCGCCGCTCCAGGATAGCTCGGTAACGCCTTCGGCCACCTTCTTGCCGTGCAGATCGTACTCTGCCTTGTACCCCGTCACCGTCTTTTCGATCGTCCATCCGGCCTTGGGCATCGGCTTGACCGCGATAACGCCTTCCGGGATCCGGACCCGGACCTCGTCCGTGGCCTTGCCGTCGCAACCGTGCGGAATCCTTAGAACCGCCTTGTAGGTCGTGCCGACGGCAGCCTGGGCGTTTTCGAACGAAACATGCGCATGGGCCGGTCCGGCCACGATCGCAGCGACCGCCGCAACTATAAGAGGCCTGTACATCTGACTGTCTCCTTTCTTCTCCAGGTCGAATGACCTCTCCAGGTCGAATGACACTCGAGTTGCGCGACGGGTTGTTCCGCACGCTTATGGAGCCACTGCATAGCCGCGTTGGCCGTCAGCTATTTGCGCTGCAGCAAACTCCGCAGATACGCCTTCAGGTCGCTCCCCCGAAAATCCATCGGGAGTTTGTTCCAGGACAAACTCCTCTGTCATGGCGGGCGTAGAAGTCGCTCATCGACAACGATGGATCACGAGGAGAACCGAGATGTTCACGCGTCGCCGGGCACTGATGGGAGCAGCGGCCGCCGCCATGCTGGCCGCGATGCCTTCAATGACCGCTTTCGCGAACGAGACCGAGATCGCCGCGCTGCCGCGCGAGCAGGTCACACTCGTCGCACCGCCCTTCGTGCATGCGCACGAACAGGTGGCCAAGAGCGGTCCGAAGGTGGTCGAGTTCACGATGACCATCGAGGAAAAGCCCGTCACTATCGATGACGAAGGCACCGTGCTGCAGGGCATGACCTTCAACGGCTCGATCCCCGGCCCGATGATGGTCGTCCATGAAGGCGATTACGTCGAGTTGAACCTGGTCAACCCCGGCAGCAACTCGATGCCCCACAACATCGACTTCCACGCCGCCACCGGCGCGCTCGGCGGCGGAGCCCTCACGCTCATCAATCCCGGTGAACAGGTGAAGCTGCGTTTCAAGGCAACCCGAACCGGAACCTTCGTCTACCACTGCGCGCCCGAAGGCCCGATGATCCCGTGGCACGTCGTGTCCGGCATGAGCGGGACGATCATGATCCTGCCCCGCAACGGCCTGAAGAACGAGAAGGGCGAGCCGCTCACCTACGACAAGGTCTTCTACATCGGCGAGAACGACTTCTACGTGCCGCGCGACGAGGACGGCAACTTCAAGTCCTACGAGAGCCACGGCGACAGCTACGCAGACACGCTGGAGGTGATGAAACGTCTCGTCCCGTCCCATGTCGTTTTCAACGGCGCCAAGGGCGCCCTGACGGGCGACAACGCCATGAAGACAAAGGTCGGCGAGACGGTCCTGATCGTCCACTCGCAGGCCAACCGCGACACCCGGCCCCACCTGATCGGCGGCCATGGCGACTACGTCTGGGAAGAGGGCAAATTCGCCAACCCGCCCGCCAAGGACCTGGAGACCTGGTTCATCTGCGGCGGATCGGCGGGAGCCGCGCTCTACACCTTCCTCCAGCCGGGCGTCTACGCCTACGTCAACCACAACCTGATCGAAGCGGTCGAACTCGGAGCGACGGCCCACTTCGTCGTCGAGGGCGAATGGAGCGACGACCTGATGAAGCAGGTCGAGGCTCCCGGACCGATCCCGACTCACTGACCGATCAGGCTGGCGGCCCGGACCAAGGGGGATCCGGGCCACGTTCCCATGGAGTATTTCGATGCCATGCTGGAAGCAGCTTTCGGCACCGTCGCCGCGCTGGTCGTGCCGGCGCTCGCCGTCGGATTGCATGCGCCGCTGGAACACGAACGGTCAGTTCCGGTCGCGGCAACCGTCGAGATCGGGGAAAGGATCGTGGACTTTCCGGCACCGGGCGAATTCCTGTCAGGCGGTGTTCCTGCAGCGGCTCCCGCCAAGCCTATCATGGTCGCCGGCTTTCGGATGATGACGCGGCAGGTCAGCCTCGCCGAGTACGATCGCTGCGTTGCCGCAGGCGCCTGCATGGCGGCCGACGCACGACCTTCTCAGGCAGACGTTCCGGTCACCGGGGTCAACTGGACGGACGCCGACACATATGCTCGCTGGTATTCTGAGGCCACTGGCGAATCCTGGCGGCTTCCGACCGCGCTCGAGGCAGCCGCGGCGGCCGGCGAACGTTTTGGTGGCGAATCCTTCTCCGCAACGGCGGACGACCCCCAAAATCCCGCGGTGCGCTGGATACGGCGATACAAGGAGGAAGCCGCGGCCAGGCGCCCCGCGGATCCAGAGCCGAAGCCCGGCGGCCACTACGGCGTCAACACTCTCGGCGTCGAGGATTTCGGCAGCAACGTCTGGGAATGGACTTCGAGCTGCTACAGCCGCGTCACGCTAGAGGCCAAGAGCGGCCTGCCCGAGACCGTCGTCGAGAACTGCGGCGTACACGTGCTCGAGGGACGCCACCGGGCCTACATGTCCAATTTCGTTCGAGACGGCAGGAGTGGCGGATGCGCCGTCGGCACGCCGCCGGAGAATCTGGGATTTCGACTTGTTCGCGATGAGCCCTTTTGCGGGCCTGCATGCTGGATCAGCGCGCTCTTCTCCAGCGAAAGTTCCCAATCGTGACACAGAAATCAGACGCGTCGAGAATGCTTGCGGCAGCCTCGTCGCGGTTGCTGGAACTTGCCAACAGGGGCGAAAATTCCTTTGCCGCGGAGTTGCTGCGCCGCCTCGCCGAGGTGGGGCGTGACGGTGTTGCAACTGAAATCAACGACACCGCGTCCGATCGAACGGGAACGGTGGATCATGCGTCGAGTCCCGCCAAAAACTTCGCTGGAGCGAAGCGGATGCGCGACGCGATCGACGTCGCATTGGCGCTCCTCGATGAGATATTCGAGTTGGCGCCTCGCGAGCCCAAGCAGGCCGTCGCGAGCGACATCGCAGAGATATTCCGCGAGATCTCCGAGATCGCGGCGCTTGGAGAGAGTGCGGCCAGGAAGGCGATTGAGGAATGAAGAAACGCCGTCGCCCCAAGGAGACTACACCAATGGGTACCGATACTGCGCGACGACCGACGCTCCCGATCGAATCCCTGACGCGGCCGTCGCTGGTCGAACGCATTCGTCAGGGAGTAGCCGGCGCAGCGCTCGAACGTCAATGCGCCAAGGCCGCGAACGGCATGCCAGATTATGTCGGCTTGGAAGGCGATCTGGTCCAGCGCGCTGGCGGGCTCGCGGACGCCAGAAGGATGCGAGACGCCATCGTGCTACCACGCTAACCGACAGGTCCGTGCTGCGCTCGCTGCGCAAGTCCGGCTACGTTTCCCGTGACGGCCGGGGGCGGGTGTCCTCCATGCCGCCGATCCTCCAGTATGGATTCAGGCCGTTCTTCTTCCTCGCCGCGCTCCACGCCGGCGCGGCGATCCCGGCCTGGCTTTGGATCTATTTTTCCGGCCATGCTTTGCCCGGCCCCTTCCCCGGCCTGCACTGGCACGCCCACGAAATGCTGTTCGGCTATCTGCAGGCCGTCCTGGCCGGCTTCGTGCTCACCGCAATCCCGAACTGGACGGGCCGGTTGCCGCTGAGCGGCTGGCCCCTCGCGGGCCTGGTGACACTGTGGCTGGCCGGGCGCATAGCTTGTGCCGCCGCCCCCGGCCCGGTCGCTGCCGTCGTCGTTGATATTTCGTTCCCGGTCATGCTTGGCTTCGCGGTCTGGCGCGAGGTGGTGGCGGGGCGCAACTGGAAGAACGCGCCCGTGGCTGTCATGATCACGCTGTTCGGGCTGGCCAACGCACTGGACCACGCGGCCAATCTCGGGTTCGTTCCGCATGGCTTGGGCGTGCGGCTGGCACTGGGCGCGATCGCTATGCTGCTTGCCCTTGTCGGTGGCCGCATCGTTCCAAGTTTCACCCGGAACTGGCTTGTCAAGAATGGCGGGACGCGCCTTCCGGCAAGCTTCGGCGCCTCGGACAAGGCGGCGCTGGCGACGACCGCCGCTGGCGCGGCCGCCTGGGTGGCCGTTCCGGATTCAACTGCCGCAGGAGGCATGCTCGGTCTCTCCGGTGTGCTTCTGGCCGCACGTCTGGCGCGTTGGCAAGGCCAGCACACCACGCGCGAGCCAATCGTGCTGATCCTCCATATCGGCTACGCCTGGCTCGGCTTCGCACTATTGCTGCTCGGTGGCTCCGTGCTGTTTTCAGGGCTACCGGAAAGCGCCGCTCTGCACGCGCTGACAGCCGGCGCGATCGGCACGATGACGCTCGCCGTCATGACCCGCGCCAGCCTCGGCCACACTGGACGGGAGATCGTCGCGGACCGGACCGTTCTCGCAGCCTACATAGCGGTTACATTGGGAGCTGTCCTGCGGGTCGCGGCGCCGTTGGCAGGAGACTGGCACGCGCACTTACTGATCTGCGGCGGTGCGCTGCGGAGTGCCGCCTTCCTGCTGTTCGCCATTCGCTATGCGCCTGTCCTGTGGGGGCGCAGGGCCAGCGCTTGAGATGGGCGGATACTCCGAGCCTTCGGCCGGCATAGTTCGAGACGTTGGAGCCTCAGAAAAAAGGTATTAAAAAAGCCACTTAAGACGATAGCCTGTTCAGCGGTCTGACGCTTCACAGTATCTGGCCAAGTCCAAGGCACATGGAGTGGTCATGACCCAGGACAGCCCCCAGGCCCTTTCCGACCCCGGACCTTCGCGTTCGAAGACGAGGCGACGAGAGTTGCTGGCCTTTCTCGCACTTGCTTTCGGCATCTGGCCCATCGTCGCTGTCGGCGTCGTCGGTGGCTACGGCTTCCTGGTCTGGATGTATCAGATCGTGTTCGGGCCGCCCGGCCCTCCGGGAGGGTGAAGCAATGCGCGAAAATCCTGCTATCACCCGCAGATCCCTTCTCAAGGGTGGATTTCAGGCTCGGCATCATATTTCGAGCGCCGTCGTCGTCGTGCTGCCGGCGCGAAGGGAAGAATTGAGCAGGCGACTGGCGGAAATGCCTGGCGTGGAGATTCACGCCGGCGAAGGCAGCCGGATCGTCGTCACGATCGAGGGTCCAGGCAGCGGCATGCTCGGCGAGACCCTGACCACTATCTCGATGATGGACGGCGTGATCGCCGCCAACATGGTCTTCGAGCATATCGAGCGACGGGAGGACGAAAGCAAATGACGTCATCCATCAACCGTCGCGATCTGCTGAAGGCGCACGCCGCGTCGCTCGCGGCAGCGTCGGCCGGGATCGTTCTCCCGGCCGCGGCGCAGCCCGTTCCCGGTGGCGTCGAAGCCCTGGAGATCAAGTGGTCGAAGGCTCCTTGCCGCTTCTGCGGCACCGGGTGCGGCGTCATGGTCGGCGTGAAGGACGGACGTGTTATCGCGACACACGGCGACATGCAGGCCGAGGTCAACCGCGGCCTCAACTGCGTCAAGGGCTATTTTCTCTCCAAGATCATGTATGGCGAGGATCGCCTGACAAGGCCGCTGATGCGCAAGCGCGGCGGCGTCTACGACAAGGACGGCGAGTTCGAGCCCGTCTCCTGGGACGAGCCCTCGACCTCATGGCGCAGAAGTGCAAGGCCGTACTGCGGGAGAAAGGTCCCGAAGCGGTCGGCATGTTCGGCTCCGGCCAATGGACCATCTTCGAGGGTTACGCCGCAACCAAGCTGATGCGCGCGGGCTTCCGCTCGAACAATCTCGATCCCAACGCCCGACATTGCATGGCCTCCGCCGCCGTCGCCTTCATGCGCACCTTCGGCATGGACGAGCCGATGGGCTGCTACGACGATTTCGAGCACGCCGACGCCTTCGTGCTGTGGGGCTCGAACATGGCCGAGATGCACCCGATCCTGTGGACGCGGGTGGCGGACCGCAGGCTCGGCCATCCCCACGTCCGCTGCGCGGTGCTGTCGACCTTCACGCATCGGTCGATGGACCTTGCCGACATCCCGATTGTGTTCAAACCGGGCACTGACCTGGCGATCCTGAATTACATCGCCAACCACATCATCCAGTCCGGGCGGGTCAACGAAACGTTCGTGCGCGACCACACCGTGTTCATGAGCGGGGCCACCGACATCGGCTACGGGCTGCGGCCGGACAATCCCGTAGAGATGGCTGCCAAGGGTGCGGCGGATCCCGGAAAAACGGAGCCAATCGACTTCGACGCGTTCAAGACGATGATCTCGGACTACACGCTCGAGATGGTCTCGGAACTGTCTGGCGTCGAGCCCGAGTTCCTCGAGGAACTGGCGGAGCTCTATGCCAACCCCGACGTGAAGGTGATGTCGCTGTGGACGATGGGCTTCAACCAGCACGTCCGCGGCGTGTGGGCCAACCAGATGGTCTACAATATCCACCTGTTGACTGGCAAAATCTCGGAGCCTGGCAACAGCCCGTTTTCGCTCACCGGCCAACCGTCGGCCTGCGGCACCGCGCGCGAGGTCGGCACCTTCGCCCACCGCCTCCCCGCCGACATGGTTGTGACCAACCCCGAGCACCGAAAGCACGCCGAGGAGATATGGCGTCTGCCGCACGGCCTCCTGCCGGAGAAGCCCGGCTTCCATGCCGTCCAGCAAGACCGCATGCTGAAGGACGGCAAGCTCAACTTCTACTGGGTCCAGGTCAACAACAACGTTCAGGCCGCACCGAACAATTCGAACGAGACCTATCCGGGCTACCGCAACCCTGACAACTTCATTGTCGTGTCCGATGCCTATCCGACCGTTACCGCGCTCTCGGCGGACGTGATCCTGCCGGCGGCGATGTGGGTGGAAAAGGAAGGAGCATACGGCAATGCCGAGCGCCGCACTCATGTCTGGCACCAACTCGTGGATGCGCCCGGCGAGGCGCGTTCCGATCTTTGGCAGTTGGTCGAATTCTCGAAACGTTTTACCACCGAAGACGTCTGGCCGGCCGACCTCCTGAATGCCAATCCTGACTACAAGGGCAAGACGCTGTTCGACTTGCTGTTCAGGAACGGCATGGTCGACCGCTTCCCATTAGGAGAACTCGACGCCGAGTATGAAAACAGGGAATCGCGCGAATTCGGCTTCTACCTGCAGAAGGGCTTGTTCGAGGAGTATGCCGAATTCGGCCGCGGTCATGGCCACGATCTCGCGCCTTACGACGTCTATCACGAGGTGCGTGGCCTGCGCTGGCCCGTCGTCGACGGCAAGGAGACGAAGTGGCGCTATCGCGAAGGCCTCGACCCCTATGTGAAGCCGGGCGAAGGCGTAAAATTCTATGGCAGGCCAGACGGCAAGGCAGTGATCCTCGCCGTGCCTTACGAGCCTCCGGCGGAATCCCCTGACGAGGAATACGACGTCTGGCTGGTAACTGGACGCGTCCTCGAGCATTGGCATTCGGGATCGATGACGATGCGGGTGCCGGAGCTCTACAGGGCGTTCCCCGGCGCGGTCTGCTTCATGAACGCCGACGACGCGCGACGGCGCGGCATCAACCAGGGAGCCGAGGTCCGGGTCGTTTCACGGCGTGGCGAGATCAGGCTCAGGGTCGAAACCCGGGGGCGTAACCGCATGCCGCGCGGCGTGGTGTTCGTGCCCTGGTTCGACGCCAGCAAGCTCATCAACAAGGTGACGCTCGACGCCACTGATCCCATCTCCAAACAGACGGATTTCAAGAAATGCGCGGTCAAGGTCATGCCCGTCTGACGCGCCGCGCGCGCGTCGCACTTGTCGCCGCAGGCCTGTTCGCCGTCGGCACTGCGGCGTTGGCGCAAATGTCGGCCGAGATCGTCCCGCCGCTTACCGGGGCAGCGCAGCCGATGGACGAACTTCCGGCTGATCCGACGCCCAAGTGGACAGTCGACGATATCAGAAAGATGCGCGCCTATCCCGACCAACCGCCCCTTATTCCGCACTCGATCGAGGGCTACCAGCTTTCGGTCAACACGAACCGCTGCCTGTCGTGCCACAAGCGCGAGTTCACGCAAGGGTCGGGCGCACCGATGATCAGCGTCACGCATTACATCACCCGCGAGGGCCAGATGTTGGCCGACGTCTCACCCCGACGCTATTTCTGCACCGCCTGTCATGTGCCGCAGGCCGACACCGCGCCGCTCGTCGGCAACACGTTCACCGACATGAGCAAGCTGGGCGTCGGCCACGCGGGAGATGAGTAGCATGTGGTCACGGCTCAAGGCCGCCGCCTTGTGGGCCTGGCGCATATTGGCGACGCCCGCCGCGACGCTCAGCCTGGGCTTCCTGACGCTCGGCGGCTTTGTCGGCGGTGTGATGTTCTGGGGTGCGTTCAACACCGCCCTGGAACTGACCAACACCGAGCAGTTTTGCATCTCCTGCCATGAGATGGAGACGAACGTTTACGAGGAGCTCACGCGCACCGTCCACTTCTCGAACCGTTCAGGAGTGAGGGCCTCGTGCCCGGACTGTCACGTCCCGCACGAATGGACCGACAAGATCGCCAGGAAAATGCAGGCTTCCAAAGAGGTCTGGGGCAAGATCTTCGGCACCATCAACACCCGCAGGAAGTTCCTCGAATACAGGCGTGAACTGGCTGAGCACGAATGGGCCCGACTGAAAGCGAACGACAGTCTCGAATGCCGCAACTGTCATTCCTCGGTGGCGATGGACTTGTCCAAGCAAACCGAACGCGCGGCAACGATCCACACACGCTACCTCCTGTCTGGCGAGGCTACCTGCATCGACTGCCACAAAGGCATAGCCCACGAGCTGCCGAACATGGAAGGCGTCGATCCCGGCTGGAAAGTTCCCCCCGAATTTGAGGGAGAGGAACTGCCGGCGGCTTCTGTATTCGATCGCCTGGAAAGGACTGCGCGGTCCCCGCACGGAATGATGTGGAGCTTGGACGACGGCGCGCCTTCCAGATGATCGGGTGGCGGTACACCGCTCCATCCGGGGCTAGAACTCTGTGGGTGTCACGCGCGCCTCGCCCGAACGCTCAGCCACCGATCATTGGGCTTTCCGATGCACCGACGTACCTCGCTGACGATCCAGCCGGCGTCTGTGAGTGCGGACCGCAGGGCAGACTCGCGCCAGTACGTCTCGACGTAGCGCCGAGGCGCTGCAGCGCTGCCGTGTGTGGACACATTCTCGCCATCGCCCTCTCTAACCGAGGCGTGCAGTTGGCCACCGGGCCGGGTCGCCTCGGCAAGCCGTGCAAGCAGCGTGCCGAAATCCTCGCGCGCGACGTGAATCAGGCAGGCACAGGCCCAGATCCCGTCATACGGCGTGCCGGGACGCTGCGGGTCGGCCAGGTCTTCGGTCAGCGGGTCCAACAGGTCGGCCTCGAAGCCACTCTCGCGAAGCAGTTCGACGAAGCCCTTCGAAATGTCGGTGCGCCGGACGCTGATCCCCCGCTTCTCAAGCTCAAGTGCATCTCGCCCGCCACCGCTTCCGATCTCCAGCACCCTGCCAGAGCCACCCAGCTCGGTCACGAACGCATCGATCTCTGTCGCGACCCATTCTGGCATCGCCGCGGCCTCGGCAGCGTACTCCGCCGCGACCGTATCATAGGCCCGCACGGTATCCCGGTCGGTGCTCATCCTGGCGCTCCTCCTTCAAGACAAGAGGACCGATGGCGAGAGGGCCATCAGCCCGTTGCGCCCCTTAGACTTTCGGCAGTTGGTGACGTCGCGGGCGATTTGCTTCCCAGCCATAACAGAAATTCGATCTGAGACACTACCGGGCAGCCACGCTGATTGACACTTCGAAGCGACGTTTGGTCGGGAGTTGTCAACGAGGGACATTGATCTGAGACAACGACGATTGTGTGCGACGCGCGCATTGTGAGACTTCGATGAGGAGTTCCGCCATGATAATTCGACAACTATCCCTCGCCCAATGCACCGCCCTGATTTCTGAGAACCGGCTCGCGCGGCTCGCCTGCTCGTCCGGTAACCAGCCCTACCTTGTGCCAATCTACTACGCCTACGACGATAGATGCACCTATTCCTTCACTATGCCGGGCCGAAAGCTGGACACCATGCGGGGCAACCCTCAAGTGGCGCTTCTGGTCGAAGAAAAAGGTGAGGCCCGTTCTTGGAAGAGCGTCGTCGCCGAAGGCCGCTTCGAGGAGTTGCCCGACCGCATTGACATCAAACGAGAGCGCGACCGGGCCTGGTCTCTGCTTAGCCAGCACGCCAACTGGTGGGAACCCGGCGCGCTGAAGCCCGTCGTTGCACCGCTCGTCGACCATGCTTCGCACGTCTTCTTTCGAATCCATGTCGAGCGGATGTCCGGGCGGGAGGCCCATGAGAAATGAGGCAGAGCGGCGGATGCGCGTCGACGTCGAGCGTCCAAGCAGCTACTCGACCAGCAGGGCGAACGCTTTCCTGACGGCCGCTCAGTGGATTTGGCGCCAGACGCACTGTCAGATCAAGACAAGCAGCGTCATCCGGCAGCGTCATCCGGCGCGGCAGCTGCCACGAAACCAAAACGGGAAGCGTTCAACTCAATAGCAGTCCGTCACGGCCCCCGCGTGAACGGTTCTCTCTGGATCACGTGCGGCGGTGGTGGCGCTTGTAACCTGCGCTGGGAAGGTGGCCCAACGTCCTGGATGTGAAGCTTCGCGGATGGTCACCTTCGCAAGGGATCAGCAACGAGGCTTGGCGCGGCCTCCGGCTCCCAGTCAGTTTTCCAAGAGCCGCCGGTCCTCCTTGGAAAAGGAAGACCGGCGGACGAGCTCGGCGAAGCTGTGGCCCGGGTGGCAGCGGCCATATCGCTGCGACGTTTCCTTCCTGATCGCGGGATCGTGGTTCGGCGCGCCTTGGCGCCAAGCCTGCCTGTCCGCTCGGTCCATCACTTCCGCCTCCTTGACGCGGCCCCCGCCGTCCGCGCCATTTCGCGTCTGTTGGCCCGCGCTACCTGGCCGCCACGGCCTGGCCGAAGAGTTCGGCGAACACGGCTTTGGCCTTGCCGGTCTGCTTGACGGCCTTCGCTGCGTCGAGGTTGACCGGCTGGCCCACCTCGATCAGGGCGACCATGCCCATTCCGTAGTGCGGCGCACACTTGACGCCGTAGACGCCTTCCTTATCGAGCGTTACCGTGAAGACCTCGTTGAACTTGCTCTTGAAGGCCTCGGCGCCTTCCGGGAGCATGCCTTTGATCGTTTCCACGTTGTGGCCCTTGTCGGTCGGCACGAAGCGAATGGTATCGCCGGGGGCGGCGCTGACGAAGTCGGGTTGGAACACCATCGCACCCTTCTCGCCCTTGTTCAGCATCGTGACCTCGATTTCGGCCGCGCCAGCCGCGCCTGCGATCGCGACGGCCGCGCCTAGCGCCAGCGCTGCGATGAGCTTCTTCATTTTCCTGGTCCTTTCCTGGTATGCGGCTCCAATGCCGTTGAAGGCTTTATAGTGCGTGTCGCCAACAGGCAGTTTGCGCTGGCGCAAATAGCCGCTAGAAATCGAACAGGAGCGGCGCCCCACAGGAGCAGCGCCCCACAGGAACAGCGCCCCAGACTGGAAGCGAAGACAATGCCTCTCGACAGGTCCCTGATTTCGGGTTGCCCGCGTTTGCCGGCCTCGACGGCAAAGACCTCGATGCTATTCTCTCGCGGGCGCGGTCCTCCCGCTTTCCCAAGGATTCGGAGGTTTTCGGACAAGAGGAGGAGGCCACGTCCTTCTTCCTGCTCCTGTCGGGTCATATCCGCGTCGTCCGCACCTCGCCCGAAGGGCATCAAGTGATCGCTCGATACATCACCGAGGGTGAACTCTTCGGCATCGCCATCGCCATGGGCAGGACGACCTATCCGGCGTCCGCGGTCGCGGCGGTTGATTGCGTCGTCCTCGCCTGGCCCAATTCCGCGTGGGCAGAACTGCAATCGCGTTTCCCGACGTTCGGGGCCAGTGCCTACCGCACGATCGGTTCCCGCCTCCAGGAAACCCAGGCGCAGGTCATGGAGATGTCGACCCAGCAGGTCGAGCAGCGCATCGCCCACGCGTTGCTGCGTATCGTCAGCCAGTCCGGACGAAAGACGCCAGAAGGGATCGAGATCGACTTTCCAATCACGCGTCAGGACATCGCGGAGATGACCGGAACGACGCTGCATACGGTCAGCAGGCTGCTCAGCGCCTGGGAAGACCAGGGTATTGTAAGGAGCGGGCGCCAGAAGGTCACCGTGACTGACCCGCATGCGCTCATGCTGGTGTCTGAGAACAGGCGCAAGGGGCCGGCTGCATAGCGCCGCCGTCACGTCGCTGGCATAAACGGGCGCGTTCAATACGAGCTTTGTAGAATGGGGAGCAATCGGGGGTTCCGATAAGTTCCTACCGTCGATTCTCGTCGGAAGCCGAGTTCTTCGAAAAGGGCGAGGTGAATGTTGGCCAATTCCGGGTCGCGTCGCGCAAAATTTGATCTGGATCAAGTCGCATTCAGCCGCGAGCGGTAATCGACATCAGCCAAACGTTTGGAATTCCAATGATCTCGGTGACGGATCCGCTATTTTGCCAACTGCCTCTCCGGGTGCAGCGTGCCGCATGCGGCGCATGCGGTTCAGAGCGCCGCGACGCCATCACCGAGGAAGGCCGACGGCGCGTTCGCAAGCGGATCGCTGCTTATCGCCTCGAGAAGTTCCTGGGAGAAGGATTCCAGGTCGACCCGATGGGCGTGGCATGCGTCGGCGACCGTATGGAAGATTCCGATCGGACAGCCGATGCAGAGCATTCTGTTGCGGATCATCACCCTTATGGTTGCCGGCCATCGCCGCATGATCTCGTCGACCGTCATATCGGGATCGATGGTTTCAGGTTGGTTCACGATAGTCGTCTCCAAAGAAGGCCATCTAAACCGTCCGCCTCGCCCGGAACTTTGCGCAGGCGCAAACAAATGGCGGAACGAGCGGGCTGGGACGAATTGCGCGCTTGCCGTGCGGAAGTCAGGCACCTAAAAGTAGCAGACACGATACCACTTTGTGTGCTGCGATGAATTCTGCTGTTTACGATCGCGCCCGCCCGCAGGCGGAAATGCCGCTGTCCCACCCGTTGGTCGACCGCGGGTTCATTGCCGCGCTTGTCCGCGATTTCTACGTCCGCGTCAGGTCGGATACTCGCCTCGGACCCATCTTCGCTGCGGAAATCCACGGCGACTGGGAACCGCATCTGGAGAAGATGACCGACTTCTGGTGTTCGGTCATTCTGAAGAATGGCGCGTACAGCGGCCGCCCCGTGCCTGCGCACCTTAAGCTGAAGCAGGTGCGCGAGGAGGATTTCGACATATGGCTCGGTCATTTCCGCAAAACCGTCGAAGAGCGATGCCCGCCTGAGGTAGCCGAAGTGTTCGTCGACCGCGCCGAAAGGATCGCGCGGAGCCTGAAGGTCGCCATGTTTTTCCGGCTTGATCGCCCGTCCGCGGGGGCGGCGGGATGATAAACGCGGAAGGGCAGGCTTTTCCCGCCGAGACGACGCTTTCGTAGCGTGGGCGGGCATGCTCGCGCTGACGTCGCATTTTCGTCTAGCTGACAGCCTGCTAGGGTGGGTTCTTTCTGCGATGAGAACCAGGAATCTGCGGGATGCGTCTCACCTTTCAGACGGACTATGCGCTCAGGATGCTGATCTACCTGGCGGTCCACCGGGAAAGACCGTGCCGAGTAACCGACGTGGCCGCGGCATACGGGATATCACGCAATCACCTCCTGAAAGTGGCTTTCAGGCTCGGGCGACTGGGTTACCTCACCACGGCTCGGGGGCGCACCGGCGGCATAGCGCTCGCCCGGCGGCCGGAGGACATCAACTTGGGTGAGGTCGTGCGGCACATGGAAGACGACTTCGCTCTGACGGAGTGTATGCGCAGGGATGGCGGCTTGTGCGTCATATCCCCTGCCTGCCGGCTCGAGGGCGTCGTCGTCAAGGCGCTGCAGGCGTTTCTCGCTGTCTTCGATGGCTATACTCTGGCTGACATAGCCGCAAACAGATCCGAACTGGTGGAGTTGTTTGAAATGCACAGAGTTTCTGGGGAAGTTGCCTGAGCGAATGCCGTACCTGGAGGGAATGCATGATATCGAACCTCAAATCCTCTGAACGGCAGTACGCCTTGCTCATCGCGGTGGCAGTAGCGCTCGCGGGACTCGCCATGGCCGCCCTCGGACGCTCGGACACTCTCGGGGTGCACGGCGTCATCGTCATGCTTTTCGCGGGCGTCGTAATCTACCTCCTCATGTCGTCGTTCTACGGCGCCGAACCGACCGAAGACCGAGCAGTCTCCTATTACGACGATCCCATCAAGGTCGGGATCGTGCTGTCGATGGCCTGGGCTGTCTTCGGCATGTTCATGGGCGTGTGGGTGGCCGCGCAGCTCGCCTGGCCAGACCTCGCCTTCGATGCGGCCTGGTCCAGCTTCGGGCGGCTGCGGCCAACGCATACGTCCGGCGTCATCTTCGGGTTCGGCGGCAACGCACTCATTGCCACATCCTTCCACGTCGTGCAGCGCACGTCTCGCGCGCGGCTAGCCGGCCAGATAAGCCCTTGGTTCGTGCTTCTCGGCTTCAACCTGTTCTGTGTTCTGGCCATTTCCGGATATCTGCTCGGTACCACCCAGTCGAAGGAGTACGCGGAAGCCGAGTGGTACGCCGACTTGTGGCTGGTGATCGTCTGGGTGACCTACTTCATTCTTTACATCGCCACGATCGCGCGTCGGAAAGAGCCGCACATCTACGTCGCCAACTGGTACTTCATGGCCTTTATCCTGGTCGTGGCCATCCTGCACATCGTCAACAACCTCGCGCTGCCGGTGTCCTGGGGGCACGCCAAGAGCTACACGATCTGGCCGGGCGTGCAGGACGCGATGGTCCAGTGGTGGTACGGCCACAACGCGGTTGCGTTCTTCCTCACCGCAGGTTTTCTCGGCATGCTCTACTACTACCTGCCGGTCCGGGCGCAGCGACCGATCTTCTCCTACCGTCTCTCGATCCTGAGCTTCTGGGGCATCACCTTCTTCTACATGTGGGCGGGTTCCCACCACCTGCACTACACCGCGCTCCCCCACTGGGTGCAAACGCTCGGCATGACCTTTTCCGTGATGCTTCTCGTGCCTTCGTGGGCATCCGCGGGTAACGCGCTGCTGACCCTCAACGGCGCCTGGCACCGGGTCCGTGACGATGCGACCCTGCGATTCATGATGGCCGCGGCAGTCTTCTATGGGCTCTCCACCTTCGAGGGCTCGTTCATGGCGATCAGACCGGTGAACTCTCTCTCGCACTACACTGACTGGACAGTCGGCCACGTCCATGCCGGAGCGTTGGGATGGGTCGCGCTCATCACCTTCGGCTCCGTCTACACGCTCGTCCCGGCGCTCTGGAAGCGCGAGCGGATGTATTCGGCCGCGCTCGTCGAGGTCCATTTCTGGCTCGCGATCGCCGGAACGCTGATCTACGTCTTCGCGATGTGGAATTCCGGCATCATCCAGGGTCTGATGTGGCGAACCTATACCGAGGAAGGCGCTCTCGCCTATTCGTTCGTCGATTCACTGGTGGCAATGTATCCATACTATATTGCCCGCGCCATCGGCGGACTGCTGTTCCTGCTGGGCGCACTGGTCGGCTGCTACAACATCTGGATGACGGTCCGTATGGTGCCGCTCGCGGCAGCCCGTGAGACAGACGCACCCGTCATCCCCGCCGCAGTACCGGGAGAATGACGGATGCCTGAACTTTTCCACCGCAAGATCGAGCGGTCCGCGATCCTCTTCGTACTTGGAATAATAGCTGCGGCCAGCGTTGGCGGCATCGTCGAGATTGCTCCCCTGTTCACCATCGACGAAACCGTCGAGCAGGCGCCCGACATGCGGGTTTACACCCCGCTGGAGCTCGCGGGCCGCAACATCTATGTCCGTGAAGGCTGTTACGCCTGTCACAGTCAGATGATCCGCACCCTGCGCGACGAGGTCGAGCGCTACGGTCCGTATTCGCTCGCCGTGGAATCCCAATACGACCGGCCGATGCTCTGGGGGTCGAAGCGGACCGGACCCGACCTTGCGCGTGTTGGGGGAAAATATTCGGATTTCTGGCATGTCGCACATCTGACGAATCCACGCGATGTCGTGCCGGAATCGAACATGCCCGCCTATACCTGGCTTGCCCGCACGACGCTGAAGACGGACGACCTGCCGCAGCATCTGGCGGCCCAGCGGGCACTCGGCGTACCCTATACCGAGGCGATGGTGGAAAACGCTGCCCGCGACGCCTACGGGCAGGCGACCCCCGACACTGATTTCTCAAGCGGGGTGACTGAGCGGTATGGTGACAAAACCCAGGTGAGCGCATTCGACGGCGTCACCACACACGTCACCGAGATGGACGCGCTGGTGGCCTACCTGCAGGTGCTGGGCAGGCTGACGGGAGCCGCGTACGAGGATACGGCGGCGCCGGAAAAGAAGCCGGACCCGGAAAGCTGACGGGAGGACCGATGATGGATTTCGACCACGACACGCTCGTTGCCCTGTCCAAGAGCTGGGGCCTTTTCTACCTGATGGGCTTCTTCCTCTGTGTCGTTGTCTACGCCTTCTGGCCGTCCAACCGGAAACGGTTCGACAGGGCCAAGACCAGCATCCTCGATCGGGACGACAAGCCATGGAAGTAAGCGAACGCGATCCCGCTACCGGCCGCGAAACGACTGGCCACGAGTGGAATGGCATCAAGGAATTGGACACGCCGGTCCCGCGCGGGGTCCTGATGTTCCTGATCGTCACGCATATCTGGGCGCTCGCATGGTGGTTCCTTGTGCCGGCATGGCCGTTGGGGACGACCTACACGAAAGGGCTTCTGGGCGTTGATCAGCGGACGACGGTTGAAGCCCGGGTGATGGAAGGCCAGCGCGAGCGCGCCGCCTGGACGGCCCGGCTCGAATCCGAACCTTACGACGCCATCATGGCGGACGAAGCTCTGATGCAGACCGTCCGTCACACCGGGCAGCAGCTGTTCGGCGACAACTGCGCCGCCTGCCACGGACGCGATGGCAAGGGCGGCGCGAACTATCCCGACCTCACGGACGACGACTGGCTGTGGGGCGGCGGTCCCCAATTGATCGAGCAGACGATGCGCGTCGGCATCAACACCGCCCATCCCGAAAGCCGTGTCGGGCAGATGCCTGCTTTCGGCCGCGACGACATGCTCGACCGGAACCAGGTGCGCGACGTTGCCGCCTATGTCTACTCGCTGACAAATCCCGACACCTCGACACCGCAGAACCTCGGCCGCATCAACGCCGGCAAGGAAGTCTTCGTGACGACATGCGCGGCCTGTCATGGCGAGAACGCGCAAGGCAATCGCGAGGTCGGAGCGCCGAACCTGACCGACGCTTACTGGATCTACGGCGGAAGCATGGACACCATCATCGCTTCCGTCCACGGAGGCCGGCAAGGCCACATGCCGACCTGGGACGAGCGGCTGACCACCGCGGAAATTCGGACACTTGCGCTTTTTGTCCATGACCTGGGGACGCGCCAGCCATGACCCCCCGCAGAAGCACTCGCCTTCCCGGCGGATGGATCCTCTGGTTGCTCGTCCCGGCGGGGCTGCTGCTCTTCGCCGGCGCCAACGCGCATCTTGTCTACGTGGCGTTCCAATCGCAGCCGGACTGCGTGGCGCACGTGAAGGATACCAGCGACGGCGGCGGTTATCGCGCCGCCAAGCCAGCCTGCTGAAGGAGAAAGTCATGGGCGAGGCCGACGAATCCTACTGGCTGCTGAGCGAGACATCCGGCATCGGTGAGACCCGGGATCCCAAGCTTCAACGCCACCTTCCGGTCCTGGAAGGATTGCGTTGGCTCGCTGAGGGCTGGCGCGATTTCTGGACCCGCCCCGCCTCCAGCCTCGCTTACGGTGTCGGCGTTTTCGTGCTTTCTTTGGCGTTCGTGTGGACCCTCGTCGAGTTCGGTCGCGACTATATCCTGTTCCCATCGCTTGCCGGCTTCCTGATCGTCGCACCGTTCCTGGCGATCGGGCTTTACGAGAAGAGCCGCGCGATCGGCGAAGGCCGCGAAATCGGGCTTGCTTCGATGCTTCATGTGCGACCGAGAGCGGGCGAGCAGATCTTCTTCACGGGCCTGCTTCTCTGTCTCCTGATGCTGCTCTGGATGCGGGCGGCGGTTCTCCTGTGGGCGCTGTTTTTTGGCGTGACGGCGTTTCCGGGCCTCGACAATGTGATCGGGATACTGATTGGCACGCCATCGGGATGGGCGATGTTGATCATAGGAACGGCGATCGGCGGTCTGTTCGCATCCTTCGCGTTTTCGATCAGCGTGTTTGCCGTTCCTATGCTGCTTGACCGGCGCGTCGATGCTCTGACCGCGATGGCCACGAGCATGAAACTGGTGTGGAACAACCTGCCGCCGATGATCGCCTGGGGTGCCATGGTGCTCGTGCTTTTCGGCATCTGCGTCGCCACTGGCCTTATCGGCATGATCGTCATCTTCCCGCTGCTCGGACACGCGACATGGCACGCCTACCGGGCAGTGGCCCGGCCGGAGGCCTGATCGATGAGTTGCTGCGCGCCGGGATCCGAGGCGGCCCTGATGATTGGGCCCGGGCGGCGCGAGATCGTCCCGCAAGAGGTGGTCTTTGCGAGCCGAGATCTCGGCGATAGTACGATTCAGACGGACTTTTCCGTCCCTCAGGTGCATTGCGCAGGCTGCATCGGCGCGATCGAAGGCTTGCTCAGCCAAGTCGATGGCATCGTTTCCGCGCGGGTGAACCTGACCGCAAAACGTGTCGTAGTGAAGTGGCGGCGGGACGGCGCCGTGCCGCCGATGATCGAAACGCTTCGAAAAGCCGGTTACGAAGCAACACTCGCCGAGCCTGAGAACGGAGACGGCGATCCGGAGATGGGCCGCTTGCTGCGCGCCACGGCCGTTGCCGGCTTCGCCGCCATGAATATCATGCTTCTTTCCGTCTCGGTCTGGTCGGGAGCGGACGCCGGCACGAGGCACGCATTCCACCTGATCTCCACGGCCCTCGCGTTGCCGACGCTGGCCTATTCGGGCCGGATTTTCTTCGCTTCCGCGTGGAGCGCCCTGCGCGGCGGCCGGACGAACATGGACGTGCCGATCAGCGTCGGCGTGCTGCTCGCATTCGGCCTCAGCGCATACGATACGGTGACGGGCGGAGCCCATGCTTACTTCGATGCGGTGACATCCTTGCTGTTCTTCCTGCTGGCTGGACGCGCTGTGGACCAGGCGATGCGCGGACGCGCTCGCGAAGCGGTCAGGTCGCTCGCGCGGATGATGCCGCGAGGCGCCACGGTGCTCACGCCTGATGGCGAACGCGAATATCGCGACGTATCCGCTATCCGCAGCGGCGAGACTGTCCTTGTTCTCGCGGGAGAGCGCGTGCCGGCCGATGGCACCGTAATTTCCGGAAACGCCTCGCTCGACCTGTCGGTTGTGACCGGCGAGTCCGCCCCGGAGTCGGTCCGACCGGGGGCCAGCGTGCTGTCGGGATCGCTCAACCTCGACGGGCCGCTGACGTTGCGTGTCGACCGACCTCAGAAAGAGTCCTTCCTTGCTGACATGATGCGGTTGATGGAGGCTGCCGAAGGCGGCCGCGCCCGTTATCGGCGCATCGCCGACCGGGCCGCCTCGCTTTATTCGCCGGTGGTCCATCTGCTTGCCTTCGCCACCTTTGCAGGGTGGATGATCACCACTGGAGACCTGCACCGATCACTGACGGTGGCGATCGCCGTCCTCATCATCACCTGCCCATGCGCGTTGGGCCTGGCCGTGCCGATGGTCCAGGCCGTCGCTGCGCGGCGTCTCTTCGCTCTCGGCGTGACCCTCAAGGACGGCGCGGCTTTGGAACGGCTGGCCGAAGTCGATCACGTCGCACTGGACAAGACGGGTACGCTCACCTCAGGCCTGACAAAAGTGGCGTCTTTCACGGTGCCGGACGACGAGATCGAAGCGGCCTCCGCGCTTGCCCGGTTCTCTCGGCATCCTGCCTCGCGAGCGGTGGCGGCGCTGCATCCGGCCGGGCAGGCTGCCGTCGAGCAGATTCGGGAGGAGCCCGGAAACGGCATCGAAGGCACGGTCGGCGGCCGCGTTTACAGGCTCGGCCGCCAATCTTGGGTCGACGCCCGCTCCACTGCCGGTTCCGCCTCGGCCGAAGCCTGGTTGTCGGCTGACGGCCGCGTCCTCGGCGCGTTCCGGATTTCCGACAGCCTCCGTCTCGGAGCCGCCGCCGCTACAAAGCGCCTGCGCAGTTTCGGCCTCGGCGTCGAGATCCTGTCCGGAGACGTGGAAACGGAGGTAAGGAAGGTGGCAGGCATGCTCGGCGTAGCAGCAGCCACTGCCGGGATGCTTCCTCGCGACAAAGTCGCGCGGTTGGAAGTCCTGCGCGCGCAGGGACGCAAGGTGCTGATGGTCGGTGACGGCCTCAACGACGCGCCCGCATTGGGAACGGCTCACGTGTCGATGGCGCCCTCCTCGGCCGCGGACGTCGGGCGCAACGCGGCCGATCTCGTGTTCCTGGGCTCCAGCCTGGACAGCGTTCCGAAAGCGATCACCATTGCCCGCAAGGCCAGGCAGCTCGTCACCCAGAACATTGGGCTCTCCATCCTTTACAATGCGCTGGCCCTCCCGCTCGCGGTTACAGGCCACGTTACGCCGCTGGTCGCGGCGGTGGCGATGTCCACATCATCCATCCTGGTGGTTGCCAATGCGCTTCGTCTTTCGGGTCCGAGCCGAGATCCGCAAGGAATACAAGGTGGCGTGACGTCCACTCATCTCGCGGAGGCTGCATGAGCCTGCTCGCCTGGCTGGTCCCCGTAGCACTCGGCATGGGCCTGGTTGGGCTTCTCGCCTTCCTCTGGTCGATGAAAAGCGGCCAGCTCGAGGACCTGGACGGAGCAGCGGAGCGGGTGCTTCTCAACGAGGCGGCCGACACCCCGCTGCCGGATATGGAACAGCCATCACCGAACAGGCGTTGATCTCTAAGGGAAGCGACAATGGGCGAAACTGCCGACAGAAAATTTGACTGGATAGCGGGGCTGGCGACTGTGTCCGGCGTTGCGGTGATGGTTCCAAGCCTTGTCGCGCTTGCAGTCGCCCTGATCGCGGTGATAGCCGCTTTGTTCTAGGCAGGAAACGACGGCCACAGCCCGGCATCACGGCCGCACGGCCGGCGTCTCGACCAGAAGGCCGCGGGCCCGCTCCGTCAGATGGAGCTCCAGGTCGACGAGTTCGGCTGCGCCGAATTCGAAGGGCTCGGCTCTGACCCCGATCATGCAGTTGCGCAGGCGCCGCTGCAGCGAACCGACCGTCTGCCATTCCAGGCGGTAGAGCGGATAGCCGGTCGGATGCGCCTGCGGGATGACACTGCCGCCAAGCCGTTTGCCCCAATTGTCGTCATGGCAGGAGGCGCAGGAAAGCTCGAGCTGTCCGATGCGGCTCTGGAACAGACGCCGGCCGTTGTCGCGAAACGGCGCGAGCCGGGCGTCGGTCGCCGGTGTGATTGGCATGCCGCGCGACTGATGCGTCACATAGGCCGTCAGGGCGAGCAAAGCGTCGGACTCCGGCGCCAGCGGCTCGGCCTGCTGCCGCTCCGCTCGACAGGAGTTGATGCGCCCGGCAAGGTCGATCGGCCGGCCGGTCGCCGCGTCAAAGGCCGGGTAGCGCGCGGCAACGCCGCGCATCGTCTGGCGGGCATCGTCATGGCAGCCGGAGCAGGCGACATCCGCCCTGCCCTGCGCCTGTTGCCAGAGCTGTTCGCCCTGCAGCACCCACAGCATGCCGGGATTGCTCATGTCGTCGGCCTGCAGCGCCTGCGTCTGCGGCGTCATGAAGTCGAAGCCGGAGCGCTTCTCGACGTCTTCGATGCCGGCGGCGATGGCAATGCCGCAGACGACCGCCGCGATAATCCCCACCAGGCCCCCGAGGGCGCGCATCAGCTCACCGTGATCGTCGCCGACGCCGTTTGGGTCTTCCCGGCATCGTCGGTCCAGGTGAAGTCGATCGTGCCGCTCGTCGTGGCAACGAGCGTGAAGGCAATGAACGGATTGGCCGATACCGCTGGAAAGAGATCGGCCGAAAACACCTCCTCGCCATTGTAGGTGCAGGTGAAACGGCGGATGATGTCGCGGGGGATGTTGGAGCCGTTCGGGCCGATACGATAGCCGGTTTCCATGGGATGGGCGATCATCGCCTTGATCTCGACGACTTCGCCCTGCCTAGCCACTTTCGGCACATTGACGAGCGCGCGCGCCATTATGAAAGGTCCTCGATACAGGCGGCCAGCGTGACGATGGCGCTCGCCCGGCTCGACCAGAAGCTGCCGTCGCTCATCTCAGCGACCGCGACAACGACCTGCGAGGTCGCGAGCCGGATCCGCGTCGAGACCATGGCGCGGCCGGAGCGCGCCCCGAGGTGGAAAACCGCGACATTCGCCTCCGGGTTTTTCTCGTTGAAGACCGCGATGCGCCGGACATGGTCGTCTTCGGTCATCGGGATCTCGGCGACGACTGTGATCCCGACCGCGTTGCCGTTCTCTACCAGAGGCGGCAGGTCGAGCCGGACGCGGCCATCGAGAACGTTGGCGCCCCCGGTGAAGGTCCGGATCGCTTCCTCGAGGCTCGGACGGGCAACGGCCCAGCGCGGCAGGCTGATCGCCAGCAGGCCGGTCATGCCGGCCCGAAGAAACTGCCGCCGTCCGACCATGCCTGCGTAAACTCCCGGGCCAGCGTAAACTCGAAGCGGGTCTTGGTGCATGATCACCCCTTCAGCGTCGTGAGATAGGCGACGATATCCTCGATATCGGCGCCGCCCAGGATCGGCTTGCTGCGCCCGACGGTGGCGACGCGCCCGCCCTGCTCATCCGCGACCCGATAGTAGGAAGGCATGATCGTGTTCGGCACCAGCCGCTTCATGTCGACGACGCGCAGCCGGATCTGGCCTTCCGAAAGTCTTGCCCCGACGCCGGTCAGGTCGGGCGCCAACGTGCCGTGCAGATGCGCGTCGGGAAACGGCCCGCTGTGGCAGAGCGTGCAGAGGCTGCGCTGCCGGTCCGCGATCAGCGCGGCGCCGCGCGTCGGATCACCCTTGTCGACAATCAGAGGTTGCATGATCGCATCGCCGGTCACGACATAAGACCCCGTCTCCTCGCCGGCACCGGGGGAGGCCGCAAGCTGCAATCCCATCAGAGCCAGAAAAGCCACCCTCATCATGCGAACACTTCACTGGTGATCGTTCGGAACCAGTCCTGCGCATAGGCCGCTTCCAGTTCGCGGACGGAAAGCGGCGCTTCGAGCGGGCTGGTGCCGCCCGTACCCTCCACCTCGGCAAGCAGCCCGTCACGTGGCTGGTAGACGCCGGCGATCGAAATGCCGTAACCGGGCGCAACCAGGCTGTAGCAGGTGTTGATGAGCTTCGGCTGCGCCGGCTGCCGCTCCCTGACCAGGGCGGCGACCGCCGCGGCGCAAGCTTTTGCCTGGGCGTTGGCGCTGAAGGCGGATTTCGGCATCGCCCCGCCGATCGCCGCGTCGCCGATGACGTGGATCGCCGGCTGCAGGCGGGACTCGAAGGTGACCGGGTCGATCGGGCACCAGCCCGTCTGGTCGGCAACGCCGGCCGACTGCGCAATCGCACCCGCACGCTGCGGCGGGATCACGTTGGCGACATCGGCAGTGTGATTGCCGAACTCGGTCACCAGCGTCCTTGTCGCCGGGCCGACTTCCGTCACCCTGCCCCCCGACGACAGCGGCACCCATTCGATCAAGCCGGGATAGAGTTCTTGCCAGGCCGCTTCGAACAGCCGCTGCTTCGAAAAGGCGTCCTTGGCGTCGAGGATGATCAGTTTGGATCTGGGTTTGCTGGTCTTGAGATAATGCGCGATCAGGCTTGCCCGCTCGTAGGGACCGGGCGGGCAGCGAAACGGATTGGCTGGCGCGGCGAGGATGACGACCCCACCGTCCGGCATCGCCGCGAGCTGGTCGCGCAGCAGCAGCGTCTGCGCGCCAGCCTTCCACGCATGCGGCATGATCGCCGCCGCCGCCTCGTCGTAGCCCGGCAAGGCGTCGAAGCGCAGGTCGATGCCGGGCGCCAGCACCAGCCTGTCGTAGTCGATGTCCGTGCCACCTCCAGGCGAACACGCCAGCGCTGGGCATCGACGGCGACAGCCCGCTTGCGGATCAGCGCGATGTCGCCGAACTGGTCATAGCTGAAAGTCTGCGCCTCGATGCCACGCAGCCCGGCAATCACGGCATTGCTGAACGGGCAGGCCAGATAGGCGGGCTCTGGCTCGATCAGCGTCACGGCAAGATCGCGATCCAGCCGTTTCAGCGCGCGGGCGCAGCTTGCTCCGGCAAAGCCGCCGCCGACAATGACCACGCCGGGCTGCGTCTGTGCGCGCAGCTGCGGCGCGGCAAGGACGGCCGCGGCGACGCTAGCCGCCACGCCGCCGATCAGGGCTCTACGGCTGGGCATGGCGTACGGCCTCCGGCTTGGCGAGCCATTCGGCGATGGCGCGCGTCTCCGCCTCGGTAAATCCCCTGGCGATGCGGTCCATGACCGTTGCCTTGCGCTCACCGGAACGGAAGGCTTGCATCTGGGCGACGATGTCGTCTGCCGCGTCGCCGTCGAGCGAAGGGATGGCTGAGCCGAGTGCCGCCGGCCCGTGACAGCCGGTGCATGCCGTAGCACCAGGCGCCGCGTCGGCCCATGCCGGCGCGCTGGCCGCAAGCGCCGCAAGCAGGACAGGCACCGCAAGCAGGACAGGCGCGAGCGCCCGTCCGCCAGGCCTGTTCTTCGCGCGCCTCATATCAGGCGAGGTCATGGTTCTTCAGCGGCAGCGTGCGGATGCGTTTTCCGGTGGCGGCGAAGATCGCATTGAGGACGGCCGGCGCGGCGACCGCGATGGTCGGCTCGCCGACGCCGCCCCAGAAGCCACCGGACGGCAGGATGATCGTCTCTACATCAGGCATTTCGGCCATGCGCAGGACCTCGTAGCTGTCGAAGTTTTCCTGCTCCATGCGGCCGCCATTGACCGTGCATTCGCCGTAGATGCAGGCGGAAAGGCCATAGACGAAGGAGCCCTCGACCTGCCGCTCGACTTGGGCGGGGTTGACGACATGACCCGGGTCGGTGGCCGCCACGATGCGATGGATCCTGAGCTGCCCATCAGTCACCGAAACCTCCGCTGCCGCCGCCACATAACTGCCGAAACCCATGATCTGCGCCAGGCCGCGGTGAATGCCGGCCGCGGGCGGGGTGTCCCAGCCGATCCGTTCGGCAACCGCCTCCAGCACCGCGAGATGTTTTGGATGTTTGGCCATCAGCTTGCGGCGGAAGGCGAGCGGGTCGACGCCGGCCGCATGGGCGAGTTCGTCCATGAAACACTCGACGTAAAGCGCGTTCTGGTTGAGGTTGACGCCGCGCCAAAAACCTGGCGGGATCGGCGGGTTGCGCATGGCATGGTCGACAAGCAGATTGTCCACCGTATAGCCCAGCGTGCCTTCGGTGCCGCTGAGGACGAGGCCCTGGAAGACCACCGGGTCCATGCCGTTCTGCATGCCCTGCGGCCGCACCGCGGCAAGGATCGACTGGCCGGATATGCGCATGTGCAGAGCGGTCAAATTGCCGTCCGCGTCGAGCGCGCCCGTCAGCCGGCATCGGGTGGTCGGGTGATAGGCGCCGTGCAGCATATCCTCTTCGCGCGACCACATGAGCTTTACCGGCGTTCCCGGCACCTGCTTGGCAATGCTGACCGCCTGGCGCACATAGTCCTGGAAGTTGCCGCGTCGGCCGAAGCCGCCGCCGAGATGGATCTTGTGCACCTCGCATTGCTGCACCGGCAGGCCGGCGGCCTCGGCCGCTGCCGCAAGGCTAGCCTCGCCATTCTGGGTCGGCACCCACACCTCGCAGCGCTCCGGCGTGTAGAGCGCCGTCGCGTTCATCGGCTCCATGGTCGCGTGGTTCTGGTAGGGGAAGGCGTAGGTCGCCGTGACCGTCCGGCCGGCGGCGGACAGGGCAGCACCGGCGTCACCTTGCCTGGCGCCGATGAAGGCGTCATTTGCGGCGAGCCCCTCTTCGAGCATCGCCGCGATCGAGGCGCTGGTGACCTGCCTGTTGGGGCCTTCGTCCCAGACGATCGGCAAGGCATCGAGAGCGGTCTTCGCCCGCCACCAGGTGTCGGCGACAACCGCAACGGCGGTCTCGTCGACCTGAACGACAGTGCGCACGCCCGGCATGCCCGCCACCGCCGCCGCGTCGAAACTCTCCACCTTGCCGCCGAAATACGGGCAGGCCCGGATCGCCGCGTTGAGCATGTTCGGCAGCTTGAGATCGGCGCCGTAGACCTGGCTGCCGTTAAGCTTGTCGGCCGTGTCGAGCCGCGGCAGCGGCTTGCCGGCTATGGTCCAATCCTTCGGGTCCTTGAGCGTGACATTGGCGGGCGGCGTCATTCGCGCGGCGGCGGCAGCCAGCTGTCCATAAAAGGTGGCGCGATCCGATGCTGCATGCGTGACCATGCCCATCCTTGCGGTGCATTCGCTGGCCGGGACGCCCCATTCGGCGGCCGCGGCGGCGATCAGCATCTCGCGCGCAACGGCGCCGCCAATGCGCACATACTCGTGCGACTCGCGGATGCCGCGGCTGCCGCCGGTAGAGAAATTGCCCCACACGCGGTCGCGCGCCAGGTTCTGGGTCGGCGACGGATATTCCGTCGTGACCTTGGACCAGTCGCAGTTCAGCTCCTCGGCGACGAGTTGCGCCAGGCCGGTCAGCGTCCCCTGCCCCATCTCGGAGCGGGCAATGCGGATGACTACGGTATCGTCGGGCCTGATCACCACCCAGGCATTGATCTCCGGCGCCGCCTCGCTGCCCTCGGCGCGTGCCGGCTTGATGAACGGTACGTTGAATCCGAGGGACAAGCCGCCGGCCGTGGCGGCCACGCCGATGATGAAGCTGCGGCGGGAGAGGGAAATTGTGGCGTTCATAACTGTTCTCCTCAACCGCGTTGCGTGGCTTCGCCGGCTTTGGCGGCCAGCTTGATCGCGGCGCGCACCCGGTTGTAGGTGCCGCAGCGGCAGATGTTGGTGATCTCGGCGTTGATGTCCTCGTCCGCGGGGTTCGGGTTCTGCATGAGCAGACCCGCCGCAGCCATGATCATGCCGGCCTGGCAGTAGCCGCATTGCGGTACGTCGAGCGCCAGCCAGGCCTGCTGGACCGGATGCGAGCTGTCCGGCGAAAGCCCCTCGATGGTGGTGATTTGCTGGTCGGGCTCGACCGCGCTCACCGGAAGCACGCAGGAGCGCGTGGCGACGCCGTCTATATGGATGGTGCAGGCGCCGCAGGCGGCAACGCCGCAACCGTACTTCGTTCCGGTAAGCCCGATCTGCTCGCGGATCACCCACAGCAGCGGCGTGTCCGGATCGACCTCGATGTCACGTGGCGTGCCGTTGATGATCAATCTGGCCATTGTGCAATCCTTTCGATCAAAGGCTGGCGAGGACCGAGTCTGGATGCCGCCCCTGGCGACAAAGACCGGACGTCCCGGCTAGCGACGAGGCCAGGTTAGGCGGGAGCTGTCGCAGAACCTTGTCCCGAACACCGCAGTTCATCGCAAGTTGTCGCGGGCGCAGCGCTCTGATACATTTCGTTACACTTCTCACGCTTTGTTGATGTCGGGCGAGATTGCCGCCATGGCGCGGAAGGTGATCATCCGTGTAGACGCAAACTAGATATCGTCGATACTGACCGACTATTCAGCGGCGACCTTGGGAGCATTGCATGGAAGTGGCGCAGCACATCGCGGTCGTCGACGACCACAGGGACATCCGCGATCTCGTGGGGAAATACCTCACGCAGCAGGGTTATCGCGTCAGCGTCGCCGACAGCACGGCCGCGCTCAAGCGGCTGCTCGACCGCAGCCTGCCCGATCTTATCGTCCTCGACGTCATGATGCCTGGCGAGGACGGCATTGCCGCCTGCCGGCACGTGCGCGGAACGGTCGACGTTCCGATCATCTTCCTTACCGCCATGGCCGAGGAGGTCGACCGGATCGTTGGCCTCGAGATCGGGGCAGACGACTACCTGACGAAGCCGTTCAATCCGCGGGAATTGCTGGCGCGGATCAAGGCGGTGCTCAGGCGCGTTCACAGCCTGCCGCCGCAGCGTGGTCGGCTCAAGTCGAACGCGCTGCGCTTCGACCGCTGGACCCTGAATGTCGGCCGCCGCGAACTGGTCGGGCTCGACGGCGTGGCGGTCGCGCTCAGCACGGCCGAATTCCGCCTTCTCACCGCTTTTATCGAGCATGTCGGGATCGTGCTCAGCCGGGATCAGTTGCTCGACCTCACCGTCGGGCGCTCGGCCGACGGTTTCGACCGGGCCGTCGACAACCAGGTGAGCCGGCTGCGCAAGAAGATCGAGGCGGACCCGAAGAATCCGATGCTGATCAAGACGCACTGGGGCGGCGGCTACTGCTTCACCGCCGAGGTGGCCCAGGCATGATGCTGTTATGGAGACGCAGCTTGGCGGCCCGCTTCCTCATGCTGGTGCTGCTTGCGCTCGCCCTGTCGCAGGCGATCACCTTCCTGATCTCATGGGACGAGCGCGGACAAGCCCTGCACGCAGCGGCCAAGGGCGAGTTCGTCAGCCGCACGTCCTCGCTTGCCATTTTGCTGGACACGACGCCGCCCTCGCTTCGACCCGACATCCTCACCGTCAGCGGCACGGCCTATACGCGCTTCTGGACATCGCACGACGGGCCGAGCAATCCCCTCGCCTGGCAACAGGAGGCGCTGACGCAACTCGCCAAGCCGCTGCCCGGCATTGCCGCCAAATATGCAGCCTATATGAACGGGCAGGCCTCGAATGCGGTCGCTGCCGCCGACCCTTCGGTGCCGCCGCGCATGCTGGACCTGTCCGGCAGTGGCAGCCCGTTCACGCGACCGGCCAAGTTTCTTTATCTGGACGGCGCCCCAAACGGCATGGGGCTTTCCGTCCGCCTTGACGACAGCACCTGGCTGAATGCCGCCTACGCCAAGGTGATGCCGAGCGCCTTCTGGACCGCGCAATCGGCGATATCGCTGGCGCTCACCGCGCTCATCCTGTCCGCCATAGCGATTTTCGGGGCGCAGGCAATCGCGCGTCCGCTGCGACGGCTCGCCAATGCCGCTGAACTGTTCGGCCGCGGCGAGGCCGTGCCGCGGCTGCCGGAATCAGGGCCGGACGACATCCGCCAGACCGCCGAGGCGTTCAACCGCATGCAGGAGCGCCTGCAGCGCTTCGTCGAGGACCGCACGCGCATGCTGGCGGCGATCAGCCACGACCTGCGCACGCCGCTGACCTCGCTCCGGCTGCGCGCCGAGTTCGTCCAGGATCACGATCTTCAGGAAAAGATGCTGAAGACCATCGAGGAAATCCAGACGATGACGGAAGCGGCGCTCGCCTTCGCGCGCGAGGACGCCGCGGTGGAGGAGACGCGAACCGTCGATCTTTCGGCGCTGGTCGGCAGCCTCTGCGACGACCTCGAGGAGCTGGGCCAAAACGTCACCGTCAGTGACGGGCCAAAGGTGCTGTACCGCTGCCGGCCGGACTCGCTGCGCCGGGCGATCCGCAACCTCGTCGAAAATGCCGTCCGCTATGGCGAGCAGGCCAAGGTGAGCCTGGTCAGGCGCACCGACAGCCTGGACATCGTGGTCGAGGACGCCGGGCCCGGCATTCCGCAAGCCGACATGGAACAGGTGTTCGCGCCCTTCTTCCGCCTGGAGCAGTCGCGCAACCGGGAGACCGGCGGCGTCGGGCTCGGCCTGTCAATTGCCCGCGCCATCGCCCGCCACCACGGCGGCGACATCGTGCTGGAAAACCGGAGCAACGGCCTTCGCGCGGTCATCAGGCTGCCGCTCATCGACATGGCCAGGCAGCTTGCCCCGGCGCCGGTGCCTGAGACCAGCCCTCCGACCGGACTGCGATCCTTGCCGGCTTGACCGAAAGCCGTCCCGCGATCGCGCCAGGCCCGCTGCATAGGCTCAACGGGTGATAGATTGGCCCGAGTTCGTCCCACCCGCGAGAGACTCGCCTCCGTCAGCGACCAGTGCATGGCCGGTCATGTAGGACGACTTATCGGACACCATGAACAGAATGACCTCGGCGATCTCGTCGGTCGTTGCGAAGCGGCCCATCGGGACGATGTTGGCGATCGCGTGCTCCAGCGCTTTGCGGCCGCCGAGTTGGTCCGTGTAGGGATCGTTGAACGGCGTATCGACCCAGCCGGGGCAGAGCGAATTGATGCGGATGCCGTAACGCGCGACATCCAGTGCGATCTGGCGGGTCATGGTGATCGATGCGGCCTTGCTGGTGATGTAGGCGGTCATCGCTCTGTCGAGGAAGACGCCGGAGTTCGACGACGTATTGAGGATGACGCCGCCGCGCTGTCTCTTCATGACCGGTAGGACTGCTTGGCAGGCGACGAACTGGGCATGCACGTTAACCGCCCAAGAGTGATCGAAACCGGCGCCGTCGATCTCCTCGACGCTGCCCGCGACCTGCACACCGGCATGATTGTGCAAGATGTCGATGCGCCCATGTCGATCGGCCACGTCCTGGATGACGCCGACGACGGCTGCATCGTCGGTGACGTCGACTCGGATGGCCTCGCCGCGCCCGCCGGCGGCGGCGATGGAGTCGACCGTGCCACGCGCGGCATCGAGATCGCGGTCAGTGACGATGACCGTCGCGCCCTCGCGCGCCATGGCCTCCGATCCGGCCTGACCGATGCCGGAGCCGGCACCGGTGACGATGGCGATCCGCCCCTGAAGTATCATTCGATTTTCCCCTAGTACCGGCGGCGAAACAGATTGCGGCGCTCGTAAACGGCGACCGCTTCGTCGATCAGCGCCGCGATGGTGTGCGCGCCGTATTCGCGACGCAGCAGCTCGGCGCGCTCTTTGAGCAGATGGGCTTCGGGAATTCGGCCCGGCCGCAACATTTCATAGGTGTCCAGAATGAGGTCTTGCGGGACGGAGACGAGGTCGGCGGCGCGTTCGAGATTGAGCGCAAGCCGGTCGCGGCCCGCATCGCGGGCGATCGATGCCTGAAGTCTGAGCACGTCGGCCGAAATCCGGATGTCTTCGGCACCGATCCGTTCCGAAATCACTGCGTCGAGCGTCAAATCGGCAAGCGGCATGCCCGACGCCGACACCGCCTGATCGGGCGCGTTCTCGGAGATGGGATAGAGGTCGAGAGGGGACGTCACGGACGAAGCCCTCCTTGTCCGATTGCAAACGCGACATCGAGCGGCGGGGCATCCGGCACTACCAGCCCGGTCTCTATCGCGTAGAGCATGGCGACGCGCACATGGTAGCGGGCGCCAAGGGCCTGACCTTCGGTCGGCACGATGACGGGTTCCGGCGCGAGCCCCAGCGCGTGGAGCGCGGCGTTGCGGCCCATTGCGCGGTAGTGGTCGAGCGTCGTGATCGGTGCATTCGAGAACAGTTCGATGTTCATGTGCGGCAGCCGGTCGGCGCGGTGGATGACTGCGGTGCCCTTGGCCTGGATGCCGATGGCATAACCCGAGCCGGAGAGGCGCGCCGCGGTGAGGCCGAGGAAGGACGTGTCGGCGGTATGTCGGATGCGGACGAGGCGCGGCACGCCGCCGCCCTCGCTCACACCATCGGTCAGGGCCAGCACCACGTCGATCAAGTCGTGGCCGGCTGTCGTTTGCGTGAGCTCGTTGCCGAATGCGGGGCTGAGGCCAATCACCACCTCGCGCGGATCCGTGCCTTTGCCGGCCTCGCCGCCTGGAATCAGCCATGGCTCCGAGGTCGGGTCGACGCGACGCTCGCTCTCCAGCACCTTCTCGCGTGTCTGAACATCGCGCACGCCTCGGACCGCTTCCCATCTAGCTTCGGACATCCGATATCCGCTGCCCGGCCCCCGGTAGTCGTTGGGATCGTTGAGCGCGCTGATGACCTTGCCGTCGCGCAGGATGGCCGACGTCTGCAGATAGTCGCCGGAGATGCGCTGGCGAAGCATCAGCAATAGGTTCTCGGCCTCGCGCCCGAAGCCCCGTTTGTGCAGCGCCCGCATCACATCCACCGCCGTTAGTCCGCGATCGCGAATGGCTTCGCTGATGCGCGTGACCTCGCCTGTCGAGAAGGTTTCGGTATCGAGCGAGCCCGAGGCGGCGGCGACGGAGAGCATCCAGGCTTCCGGCACTTCGGCGAGGCCAAGCTCCTGGAAGACGGCGGCCAGCGCCTTGATCGCTTGCATGCGGAGCTCGCGGATATTGCTCTCCTCTATGGGCGTCAGCCCGCCATCCGCCTCGAGGTCACGCTGCAGAGCGAGGAAGTCCTCGACGTCCTCGCCGTTGAACAGGGATGGGTTGAACGCATTGTCGTATTTGCGGATCGATCCCATGCCGGAACACAACAGGTCGGAGCCGGCCATGAGGAAGGGCGTGATCTTGGCGCCAACCCGGATCTCGGACTCGCTGACGCGGGTGTCGTTGCCGGAGGCGCATTCAAGGCCGAGCCAGACGGCGATGAGGTTTTCGGCCATGAGCTCGCGCATGCCCCCCGCCATCGAGACGGTCAACGGCGCGCCGTCGATGCCGCCGTTCTGCGTTCCCTGTACGCCCATGGCGCGCTGCAGGCAGAGGCAACGGGCTTCCAGGTAGAGAACGGACTGATGTTCGTGAAAACCCATCAGCAGCTCGGAGGATGCGCCAGACGTGCAGCGTGCCTTGATGCCGCGCGAGGCGTAGGCGGCGGTGAGGAAAGCCTTGGACCAGGGTGTGTCGTCGCCATCGACGAACGCAGCTTCCGTGCCATAAACCGATATCGTCTCGGCATAGGAAGTGAAGCCAGCCATGCCGATGCGCAGCTCTTCCGCTTCCTCGATCGAGCACTGGAACAGCACGCCGCCACGCCCAACCGACGCGCCGACGGCGCAGGCGACGGCGTTGGCCCAGGAGTTCGACGCAACGCGCATCGTCGTCTCGATCTCGTCGAAGCCGAGCGCCACGGCAACGGCGGCGTCTGCTGCAAGCTGCAGAGGATCATCCTTAGCGTTGGTGACGTGCGCCTGGTTTCCCGGCGTGCGGCGCTGCCGCATTTTGGAATAGGCGAAGGTGATCTCCAGTGACGACAAGTGCGACACGACGGAAGCCAGCTTCGCCGGCGTCATGCCGCGAGCCAGCCGCTCGAGCCTTTCGCGCGGCACGTTGATGTCGACCAGCATGCGGGCGACTTCGCCCGAATCCATCGCCATCGCCTCGTCGATCACGTCGAGATCGAGATGATGTGCGGCGATGAAGGAATCGAGGATGTCGAAGTCGGCTTCCGGCTTACCGTCGATCTCGACCACGCGTCCGTTGTCGACTCGCGCCGACGGCGCGGGGTCCCACGGGCTGTGAAAGGTGGCAAAGCCCGCTTCCGGATCCTCCGCGGCAAAGCGGTCGTGCCGCAGCGGCCGCGTGTCCCATTCGTCGAAGCGGCGCCAGCGCGGGGGCGAAGTCATTGCGTCCCTCCCATATGTCGAGCGCTCAGAACCATCGCAGCCACACAAGCTGGATGAGGATTAGCACGATCACGTCCCAAAAGATCACCTCGCCGATCGTGAACCAGCGCTTCATGCGGTTGACGCGCCAGAAGCCGAGCCAGACGATCGCTGCCAGGATGAGCGGGACAAAGCTGGCGGCGGTCACTCGACCCTCTTTCCCGTGGCAGCGTCGAAATAGTGCAGCGCCTGCTTCGGGAAGGAGACGCTCACCGGCTGTCCCGGCTCGATCGCATCGCAATTCGTCTGCGTCCGCAGCGTGATTGCCTGCCCGCCCGCATTTTGGAAGATCAGCAGCGTGTCGGGTTCGATCGCTTCTTTCACGTCCACGGTGAGCGTCATGGCTGCCGGTGCATTCGACGCCATGAATTCGATCTGCTCCGGCCGGATGCCGAGCGTGACCGGCCCGTCGGGGCGATCGACCGAGCAAGCCACCGCGCCAGCCTTGAATATGCCGCCTTTGACCACTCCGTCGATCGTGTTCATCGCCGGGCGGCCCATGAACTCGGCGACGAAGCGGTTGGCGGGCCGGCGGTAGATCGTCTTCGGCTCGTCGAACTGCACCAGCCGGCCCTCCTTCAGCACGGCGATGCGCGTCGCCAGTGTCATCGCCTCCTCCTGGTCGTGCGTGACGAAGACGAAGGTTTTGTCGAGCTTGCGATGCAGGCGGTTGAGCTCGGTGCGCATATGCAGGCGCAGCAGCGCGTCCAAGTTGGAAAGCGGTTCGTCCATGAGGCAGATCGCCGGTTGCCAGACCAGCGCGCGCGCTACGGCGACACGTTGCGCCTGGCCGCCGGAGAGCTGCGCCGGCTTGCGCTGCAGATAGTGGGCGATGCGCAGAAGCTCGGGCCATGTCCTTCACCGAACGCTCGATTTCCGCGGCGGCCACTTTGCGGATACGCAGGGGATAGGCGATGTTCTCGAAGACGGTCTTGTGGCTGTAGAGTGCGTAGTTCTGGAACACCATGCCGATGCCGCGGAAGCGCGGCGGCACGTTGGTCACGTCCCTACCTTCGATCTCGATGCGGCCGCTCGACGGCTGCTCCAGCCCGGCGAGCAGGCGGCACGCAGTTGTTTTGCCAGAGCCCGAGGGCCCAAGCAGCACGATGAATGCGCCGAGATCGAAGTCGAGATCGAGCCGATCGAGCGCGACGGTGCCGTCCGCAAACCGCTTCGTCACTTCCTTGAACGAGACTGCCATTGGATGCTCCGCTGGTCCTTAGCCCTTCACCGCGCCGAAGGTCAGGCCGCGCACGAGGTGCCTCTGGACGAGAAATGTGAAGACGATGATCGGCAGGGTGGCGACCACTGCCACCGCGGCGACTTGCCCCCACAGGGTGCCGTGTGGCGTGATCAGGCCGGGAATGCCGACCGTCAGCGGCCGCCCCTCGAACGCCACGAGGATGAAGGCGTAGAGGAACTCGTTCCACGACATGATGAAGCAGAGCACCGCCGTTGCCGCGAGTCCGGGCGCGGCCAGCGGCACGATGACGCGCACGAATGCTCCGAGCTTCGAGCGCCCGTCCATCATCGCCGCCTCGTCGATCTCCTTCGGTATCTCGGCGAAGAAGCCGCGCATCATCCAGACGACCAGCGACAGATTGAAGCTCGTATGGGCAATCACCACGGCGTAGATCGTGTCGGTCAGGCCGATTGTCGTGAAGAACAGGAAGAGCGGCACCGCGATCGCGATCGGCGGCGCCATGCGCGTCGTCAGGAAGAAGAAAAACAGGTCTTCCTTGCCGGCGAAATCCGTGCGCGCGAACACATAGGCGGCAGGCGCGCCGATCAGGATCGACAGCGCAGTCGATCCCAGAGAGATGACCAGCGAATTGAAGACGAGGGGGAGATATTCCTTATCGATGAAAACCGCCGGATAATTGGCGAAGGTCGGCATGAAGAACCAGGTCGGCTGCGTCGAGAGGATATCGAGGCGGCCCTTGAAGGACGTCAGCAAGATCCAGACGTACGGCGTGAGCGCAAGCACCAGGACGCAGGCGAGGATTCCGATCGCGAGGATCTTCCAGGATTTGCTCATGGCCTAGCCCCTTGGTCCGCCGACTTCCAGTACACGGCCTTGTAAAAGACCGAGCACATGATCAGCACGACGAGGTAGACCATGAACGAGACCGCGGCGCCGTAGCCGAGATTCCAGGTCTTGAAGTTGACGCGGTAGGCGTAGATCGAGAGCAGTTCCGAGACGGTACCGGGGCCGCCGCCGGTCATGATGAAGACCTTGTCGAACTCTTTGAAGGCGTCGATGCCGCGCAGCAGAAGCACCAGCGCGATGATCGGGCGCATCAGCGGCAACAGGATGTCGGTGAACTGCCGCCACGGCCCGGCACCGTCCATTGTCGCTGCCTCGAAGGGCGAGCGCGGCAAGCTCATCAGCCCGGCCAGGATGATCAGCGTCACGAAAGGCGTCCACTGCCAGACGTCGATGGCGATGATGGTGGGCATGACGAGGCTGGGCGACGAGAAGACGGCGCTGGATTGCGACAGCAGGCCAACGGCCCGCAGATAGTGCGTCGCCATGCCGAAGTCGCCCTGCAGCAGCAGGCGCCAGATCAGCCCGACAGCGACAGGAGCTAGCATCATCGGCACCAGCAGCAGCGTCGTCAGCAGGCGCTGCCGCTCGATGTAGCGCCAGATCAGCCATGCCAGCGCGAAGCCGAGCAGGAACTCCATCGACACCGCGACCAGGACGAAGCGGATAGTACGCCAGAAGGAGCCCCAGAAGATTGCATCCTCACGCACCAGCCTGCGAAAATTGTCGAAGCCGATGAATACGCCCTTCTGGTCCGGATTGGCGAAACTCAAGTCGGTCATCGCCGTGTAGACCATGTAATAAAAAGCCCCACGAGGAAGACGAGGACGAGCAGCGCCGCCGGCAGGATCAGGGGCATAGATGCGCCGCGGTCGAGCAGGAACTGTCCGCGCGAAGGTCGAGTGCCTTTGGTCATGATATGCCCGGCGTTCTCCCGGGGGTTGTCCCCACGGGATTAGGATAGCAGCCCTCACTGCACCGGATATTTCATCGGTGCGCAGGCCCCGAGCAGCGCCGAGATCTCCTTGGCCGACTCATCGAGCGCCGCCTTTGCTTCCTTCTCGCCGGCGAGATAGGAGGACAATTCGCGCACTAGGATGTCGGTCATCTCGCTCGCCTGCGGGATCGTAGGCTTCGGCTTGGCCACCTCATTGGACGCCATCGATGCCTTGGCATACGGCAGCTTCTGCACCTCGGCGGATGCATAAACATCTGGCCTTGCGGAAGCGCCGCCATTCAGATGCTGGTTGAGCTGTTGTTCGTACTCCAGCATCCACTGGATGAAGAGGTATGCGGCCTCCTTGTTCTTGGACGCCGTTGGAATGAGGTATGACCAGCCCTCCACCTGAGCGACCTTGCCGCCTTCACCCTGCGGCACGATGTCGAAACCCATCTTGCCGACGACCGTCGACACATTCTCATCGACGGCGACGGCGTAGGTCGCGTCGTTCCACATGATGAGCTCGGCGACCTTGCCCTGCTGCATCAACGCCATGACGTCGTCCCAGAAGTAGTTGAGCGTGTCCGGTGGCGAGAAGGCCATCAGGCTCTTGTAGTATTCGGTCGCGGCAATGGCCTGGGGGCTGTTGACGATGACCGGGCCGCATTCGGAGCCCGACTTCACCTCCAGCATGTCGCCGCCGAAGGAGTAGAGGAAGTTCAGCCACTCGTACCACAGCGCTTCGTGGCGCTTGCCCTGCAGTGCGGTGCCGTAGAGACCCTGGTCAGGGCGGTTGAACCATTCGGCGATGTCGCGATACTGCTTCCAGTCCTGCGCCGGGCCGAGGTCGTAGCCGTACTTGGCCTTAAAGCCGTCCATCTCCTTGGTGTCGGTCAGGAGATCGGACCGATACCAAGCGTACATTGTGAGCGCGGTGAACGGGAAGCCATAGGCCTTGCCCCCGTACCAAGAGATTTCCTTCCAGAGACCCTGGTACAACTGTTCCTCCGGCTTGAACTCGGGGTCGCGCAGCGTCGCCGAGGTCATAAACTGCTCGATCGGCTCGACATGGCCGTTGGTGACAAACTTGCCGACATTGCGGTGCTGCTGGAGGATGAAGTCGTAGCGGCCGCGCTTTGAGTTGAGGTCGAGCATCACCTTGCTGGCGGTCTCGGACGCCTCATACATCTCGATCTCGACCGTGATGCCGGTGCGCTTCTCGAACTCGGGCGCCAGCTTCTTCATCGCCTCGAGCGGCGGCAGCGCCTCGCCAATAGTGCGGATCGTGGTTCCCTTGTACGGCGCCGCCGCTTCCTCCAGCGTCCAGGCACCGGCCTGTCCGGCAATGCCGAGCGTCGCGAATGCCGCGAGCGCCGGTGCCGTTATCAGCATGCGTAGGCGTGAACTGTCTCCAAACATCGAGATTCCCCTTTGGTTAATTGTCGTTGCGGTGCTGTCCAACTTGGCTGGGCTTGAATGCTGGTCCGCCGGGGGATCGGGCCGTGCCCGGGCCGCCCGTGAGATCTATGGCGTGTTGGCGGCGATCCGCCATTCAAGTCCTCCACCACTGCGCGCGGAATCGCCCGACTTGTCCGCGAGGCCTCAGGTCCGCAAGGCCTCAGGGTGTCAGTATATGCTATCGACGCCTGCCTGCGTAGCTTCTTGGTACGAAGAAGGCATATTCCACAAACTAGACAAAGCCTATAAGAGCATGCCGATCATGGGATATTTCCCTTACAGTGTAATCCAAAACGCATATGCATTTGGGGATAGGAGCGACGGTGAGGGACGAAGCCTCTGCAGCAGCGTCAGGCAGGCGCCTGCTGTCGCATCCCGAATGGTTTGACGCCCTTGGCGAACTTCTCGCGCAGGTGGGATCGCACCAGTTCCCCGACGCATTCGCCAAAACCATCCATCGTCTCGCACCATTCGACTACACGGTGAGTTTCGCCTATAGCGGCCCGGGCAAGCCGCTGTGCGTGCACCACACCTTCGCCCCGAAGCAGTTCGACATCCACGTTCGGGAATACGAGATCGGGCCTTACCTACTCGATCCGTTCTATAAGGCGACGGCGAACGGCACGCGGTCGGGAGTTTACCGGCTGTCCGACCTTGCGCCCGACCAGTTCTACAAGAGCGAATACTACAAGTCCTATTATGTGCAGACCGGACCGGTCGACGAGATCGCCTTTTTCTCCCCCGGCAAGGACGGGTGGATCGTAGCGACGTCGCTGATGCGCGCGCCCAGCCGCCAGAATTTCACCGCGCACGACCTGCGCACGCTGCGTATCGTCGAGCCCTTGGTCCGGCGCATCGTTGAGATGCACTGGCGCACCGACGAAAGGCTCAAGACCGCGACGCCGGTCGAAGACGACAAGGCAGTGATGCGGCGCACCGTGCAGGATGCATTGGAGGCACGCGGCATGCCGCCGCTGACCCCACGAGAACTGCAGGTCGTCGGCCTCGTTCTTGAAGGTCACTCCTCCGAGTCGATCGCCAACCTGCTGGGCATCTCAGCCGGGACGGTCCGCATCCACCGCAAGAATATCTATGCCAAGATGCGCATATCCTCTCAGCGCGAACTATTTGCAATCTTCGTCAAGGCGCCGGCGACCACCTCGTGGCCGGTCATGTCTGGGTAGGCTGGTGCGGCTGGTGCCGCTATTTCGCGGCCGATCGACGAGCCAGGAAGATGGATGCTCCAACATCCGCTCTTGGATGAAGGGAATGTTGGCCTCTGCTGGCGGAATGGGGCGCCTTTCCGAGGACGGCCTTGCGGCTGCTAGCAGACGGACGGCTTTCGATCGTAGCATGGCAATGTCGGCCATGTAGTAGTAGTCCGCCAAGGCTGGAAGCTGAAGACTCTCCTCAAGAACTATGGGCTGCACTACGAGCTCGAAGGCACGTCGCGCGTTTCGGAGACCGTCCGCGCACTGATGTCGGCTGGCATGTTTCCCGATGCTGATGACCTATACGAGAAGCTCTTAATCAAGGGAGCCGATCCTCGAGATTATGTTGGTCACGACGACTGGCATGCCGAAGCAATGGACTATCTCAATGCGCGGCTTGCCTTCGACGATCTGCGGCTTGAACGTGATGGCATGCACGTACGTCTCGTCAATTTGGGGCGACATGCCCCCAATCGTGAGCGCTTTCTCAGCGGCTATTCAGGCCCTCGACCTCGATACGGTCCAGCGCGATCTCCAACGCGCCTTGGATAGCGCCGAGCGCGATCCCGAGGATGCGGTTACGGCGGCATGCTCGGTCGTCGAGAGCGTGTGTCGATCGATACTGATTGAGAGCAATCTTGATCTGCCGGCGAAGCAAGATATCTCTGGCCTCTATCGCGCCGTGCGGGAACCGCTGGGACTATCACCGACCAAAGAAGGGTTACCTGATGCAATCGCCGAGGATGTGCGCAATACGCTGTCTGGTCTGATAACCGCGGTGCAGTCGATCGGTGCGCTGCGAACCCACGGCGGCGACGCACATGGTCGCGAACGCGGGTTTAAGCGGGTCGACGCGAGGATCGCACGGCTTGCGATCCACAGCGCTAGGGCCGTAAGCCTGTTTCTGATCGAGACGTGGAAGCTCAAATTCCCAGAGAGGGCTCTCCGGAACGAATAAGCCGCTGAGCAGTCGCCATAGTGGCAACCACCGGCGTTTCACTGATCCCGTCCTAAATGCCGGGGGATATCGCCCGGTGCTCATTTTGCTTCGGGCAGAGCGCCTTTCGTGGGCCGCCGCCAGCTCCGCCCGGCGGCTCTGCGATGCTCAGGTGATGTCGTCCGGACGGTCGTCCTCGGCGACGATCCGCTTCTCGACCATGGCCCGCAAAGCGTCGTTAATACGGTCCTGCCAGCCCGGTCCGTCGCCCTGGAAATAATCCAGGACAGCTCGATCAATCCTGATTGAAACAAGCTCTCTGACATTTGGAGCAGCTGCGGATTCGCGAGCCGGTGCGGCCGGCTTCTTGGCAGGCTTGAACGCGGCTTCGGCGGCAGCCATTGGATTTGTCGGTCGGCGCGGAGGATTTGCCATTGATGGTCCTGACTCAAGATAATGAAAGGAAGAAGACATGCAACGCAAAACGCATCTGAGTGCCTCGGCCGACTGCCTGGAACAGTGAATCGAATGTCGACGCGAGAGGCAATGGTCTCGCCTCCCCAGGAGGAGGAAATGCGCGCCATTGCATTATTTGCCGGCGTGTTGGTGGCTACGCCCTCGACGGCGGCGGAGCAACTGATCTTTTACACTGCCAGTTTTCCAGATGCCACCTCGGTCCAGCTCAGCATCCTGAACAACAGCGTCTCGCGAGATGGGGACTATGACTTCGACGTCGCTATTGGCTTAGTCGAAACAGACGCGAACGGCGCCATCAGGTATGAAGATACCGGCAAGCATCGTGCACGCGTTCGCTGCAATTATCCGGCGTATGGTGAGCGTGGGCGCGCGAAGATATCCTATAGAGATGCCTCTAAGCCGTTCCGCACCTGACGATTGGAAAGAGAATCTCTGGATAACATTCTGCGCGGCCCCCTCGTCATGAAGCGCGTTTTTGCCTGATCGGACGGCGGCCGCGGGTTGATTTGCAACCCGCGGCGCTAGTCGTGGATCACCTGATATCGGTGACCGTGATGCGCCCGTTGACGCGCCCATGGAGTTCAGGCCTGCTACCGCGATCAGCCCTACAGGAGCGCCGCGAACTGGCGGATGTCGCCGACAAAGAAGCTAGAATCCTCCCAGGCCGCGAAATGCTCCGCGTTCTCCATGTCGTGGAACCGATGTCTGGCGGTCCGCCCATTCACGCGGAAGGCGCACGCCACCGGGGATGGGCGCTTCGCTGGCCACGGCAACCGGAACGTTGGTGTTCTTGCCCTTGATGGTCGGCGGCTGCATCGCATTCTGGTTATAGACCCGGAAAGATGAGGGCGCCGTCTCGGTTAGCCAATAGATCATGATATTGGGGAGCAGGTCGTCACGGCCAAACCGCGCATCCGCCTCGTCACCGACGCCCATTCCGGCCATGAAACTCATAATCTAGGCCGCGATGCCCACCGGCGAGTCGTTCATCGCGAACGCCAGGCTTTGTGGCTTGGTCGCGTGCATCAGATTGAACGCGCCGTGGGTAAAGAACCATTGCCGGATGGCGCCGGCTAAGCTTGTTCAGGCGGAGTCAGGGCGGCGAAATCGGTATTCTGGTCCGGATAGCCGACATCGGTCACGTGATAGCCGAGCAGCACCTCCGGATGTGACGCTGGGCCAGTGACATCGAGATGATGGATCCGCCGTCGCCGCCCGCAGCGATGAATTTTCCATAACCGAGCGTCTCGGTCATCAGACGCGCGAACAGATCGGCGACCGTGTCCATCGGGAGGGCGGTCTTGCCGGAAAAGCCGCTGCCGGGAATGGAGGGGACAATGACATGAAAGTCCTCGGACAGCGGCTCGATCACCCGGTGGTAGCGATAGAACGAGTCCGGCCAGCCAAGCAGCAGCAGGAGCGGAGTCGCATCCGGTTTCTTCGAGGGCTGGTGGACGAAATGCAGCTCGATCCCGTCGATGCTGACCTTGAAATTTGGCAAGCGCGTTCAAGCCCGCCTCTGCCCGCCGCCAATCGTAGTCATTGATCCAGTAATCGGTCAGCCGCTTCATATAGTCGAGATTGGTTCCCATGGCCCAGCCCGCATCGGTCGGCTCATCCGGCCAGCGCGTGTGTTAGAGCCGATATCTCAGGTCGGCAAGCTGGGCCTCGGGTATAGCAATTTCGAAAGCTGTCGGTTTGGTCATGGCAGAGGTCTCCTGTGAGAAGGTGGAGTTGCTGGTGAAGCCACTGAGTAGAGACGGCGGTTCATCTCTCAACTCAGGCGTGTTGTGATGAGATGAGGCTAGAGGGCGCGGCGGGGAAGCGATTGTAAAAATGCGCAAATCATTGCGCTGCATCGCCCATCCGTTCACGGGGCCGCATCAGCTGCGGTTCCTTCCGGAAGCGAAGCGTTTCCGCCCGAGCAGGCCAGCCTTCCATCGCTCCGGAGACCTGCATGCTCGCCCTGCTGTTGCGGGATCACCTGCTTCCCAGTTGTGCGGCGCTCGCTTCGCGCGCTTCGAGCTCGATATCAGCTATGAGGGTCACATCAGTCGGGTGACCTCAGCGATGGACGAGGCGCTCGAACAAACCGAGCGTTCAGAGCGCGCGCTCGACCGGGGATTGAATGCCTAGGGTGGCGTCCCGGCAATCTGCGCCGTGCGCAAGGGTGATGTCCAATGCCCGCTTAGGGGCGCAAAGGGGACTTCCAGTAGATTCTTCGCTGTCGCCAGCGGGCCTGCGACGATGTCCGCGGCCCTGGCCCGTCCAGATTCTCAAGAGCGAGCCGGACGGCGCGTTCCCTCAATTTCGGCTTCGGACCACCGGCAAGCCGGATCCGCTCGGCGCGATCGCGATCACGCTTCCGAATCCTGATCGTGGGCTGTGGCGTAGTTTCGAGGGGAATCGGCAGCACATAGTTCGCAGTTTCGTTCGGCCCGGGGAGCCACCGCCTTTTACGCCAGGGCGCGATATTGCGCGCCGACGTGCGATTTTTCCCCACGCATCGATCCGATTCGTTCTGCTGGAATAGTACAAACAGCAGAGATTCCGATCGAAGTCAGTGGTAAGCTAGCGTAGCACTCTCCCCTCGCCTAGGCCTGCAAAGCTCTCATCGTAGAGTCGGCGGCAACATCGTGAAAAGACATGCACCCGGCGCCATTGCGCCGAAACGAGCCATTCAGAGATTTGGCCAACGACCGAGTCCCCGCAACCCTCCAGTTCGAGAACCGGAAGAATTGACCGAAACAGCCTCTCACAGGTCAGGAGGCGGTGACAAAGTCTCCTCTCGGTCCCGTTCCCTGAGCGGTGATGTCGATCCTGTCTGGAATGCTGCAAAGGGCCGTGGATAGAAGGGCACTACTTTACGCGGGACAGGTATTGCCCGCCTCGCCTATGGACCGTGCTTCCTTGCCTACTCTTTGGGCGACAGCATATTGCGCGCGGCATAGAGCTCCGCCGTGAAATCGGTAGTCAGAACCGAGTTGATGCCGTCTGGCGGTCGCAGGATCAGCGCTCGGAAATGAACCGCCGGCTCGAAGGGTCTTGCGACAATGCCAGCGATCATGCGGTCGGCGATAACGGACGGATTGACCAGGCCGATTCCCATCCCTTTTGCAGCAAGAATGGCGATCGTTAGGCCGTAGGGGGTCTCGATCAGGATGCGCGGGCGCACGCCATGCGCCGCGAAGACCTTGTCCATCGCAACCCGCACCGTGTCCTCCGGCGACAATGCCAGGAACGCCTCGTCGGCCAGATCGGTCGACGTGATCACCGCTTTCACCGCCAGTCGATGGTTCTTTGGCATCACGCAAACCGCGCGCGGCGTGTTGAAGACGCTGTGGAGCACACCGCTCGTGTCCACCTCGTCAGCGGCGAGCCCGATGTCGAAACTGCCTGATGCCACCAGATCGCGCACCACATTGGAGGTGCGCACCTGATAGCTGATGCGCACCTGCGGATGCTTGCGCGAAAAGGCCACGATGGCGCGCGGCACCAGCCCGTGCCCCAGTGCCGACAGGCTGGCGACACGGATCGTCCCCGTGCCCACTTCCTTGATCTGGGCCGCTCGCAGCTTCAGCCGGTCGAGACCGACCAGATTAGCCTTCACTTCGGCATGGAAAAGTTCGCCTTCGCGCGTGGGTACCAGCCTGCCGCGGATGCGGTCGAACAACTTGAAGCCGAGTTCGGCCTCCAACTTCGCGAGCGAGCGGCTGATCGCTGGCTGCGAGGTGTCGAGCAGCGTTGCGGCAGCGCCAGCGCCGCGCGTGATCATGATTGCGTTGAAGACATCGACGTCGTGCAGGTTCATGGATAAGCCATATCAAAAACGGATGAACTTTATCGTTGCGGTCATAGATAGCAATGGGCGAGATGGCTATGGTTGCCTATGACCCAGCGCGACGACACCTCCCATGTCCATCCTCCCAAGCGTTCGCAAGAGCCGTTCCAGTCGCTCGCGATGCCTGTCGAGCGTGCGTCGACCGTCGTCTTCGACGATCTGGAATCCTTCGAACGTCGCGTCGAGCGTCTGTATGACGGCTTCAGCTACGGGCTCTACGGCACGCCGACCAGCCGTCAGTTGGAAGATCATATCGCCATGCTGGAGCACGCGACGCGCGCGCTTGTCGTCCCGTCCGGCATGGCCGCCATCGTGCTGGCGACCATGGCCACCTGCCGTGGCGGCGACCGGGTGCTTATGCCTGAAACACTGTACGGTCCGGCGCGCGACCTGATGGCCCGTTTTCTGGGGCCGCTCGGCATCCACGCCGTTTCCTACGATTCCCGGCTCGACGCTGGAATAGCTGCGCTGCTTGACGACACGACACGGCTGGTGTGGGTGGAATCGCCGGGCTCGTCCACCTTGGAGGTGCAGGACGTGCCGGCCATCGTGGCAGTAGCTCACAAGGCAGGCGCATTGGTGGCGGCGGACAATACCTGGGCCTCGCACCTGCTGTTCAAGCCGCTCGACCACAACGTCGACATCTCTATGCAGGCGCTTTCCAAACATGCCGGCGGCCATGGCGATCTGCTGATGGGTTCGCTCGCCGTGCGTGATGAGCCTCTTTTCCGGCGCCTCAAGGATACGGCGCGATTTCTCGGCTATGGCGTTTCGCCAGAGGACTGCGCGCTATGCGAGCGCGGCTTGATGACCATGCCGGTGCGCATGCGACACGCCGACGCCACAGCCCGCAGCATCTTGGAGTGGCTGTCGGTGCGGACCGAAATCGCCCAGCTCCTTCACCCGAGCCTACCGGACCATCCCGGCCACGCCGCCTGGAAACGCGACTTTGCCGGTTCGGCAGGTATGTTTTCCTTCGTACTGCGGCCGGAACTGGCCTCGCTCCAATCAAAGGTTCTCGGTCGCATGCGCCTGTTCAGGCTCGGCGCGAGCTGGGGTGGCGTGCATTCTTTGATCGCCGTTAGCGATCCGCGAAAAAACCGGGCAAGCCTCGACTGGCTGAAGCCAGGTCCCGTCTGGCGCCTGTCGATCGGCCTCGAGGCATTGGACGACCTGCTGGCCGATCTTTCCCAAGCATTCGACCTTTTTGCCGAAGCCCGGCGGAACGGAGCTGCCTTGGCCGGTGCCAAGGCTGCCGAATAACAAGAACCTCAACAACAAGGGGAATGAAGATGAAACGCAGAAGTTTAAAGTGGCTCGCCAGTGTGGCAATCGGGCTAGCCGGCGTGGTTTCCGGCATCAGTGACGTGGCGGCACAGGCCGTTGTCAACAAGATCAAGGAACGCGGTTATGTCAGCTGCGGCGCTAGCCAGGGCGTTCCGGGCCTCTCCCGACCGGATGAGAAAGGTTATTATCGCGGTTTCGATTCCGACATCTGCCGCACTTTCGCGGTCGCCATCCTCGGCGACAAGGACAAAATCCGCTACGTTCCGCTCAACGCCGGCCAACGTTTCCCGGCACTGCAGACGGGTGAGATCGACATCCTGTCGCGCACATCCACCATCACATTTACCCGGGATACGGTTGTCCGTTTCGTCTGGATCAACCTCTACGACACGGACGGTGTGCTGGTGCGCAAGGCCGACAACATCACTGAGCCGAAACTGCTCGACGGCAAGACCGTCTGCCTGCAGGGCGGCGGCTCCCTGACCGAAAAGGCCATTGAGGAAACCGAGGACGAATTTGGGATTTCCATGAAGATGGTCTACTACGACTCGACCATTCAGGCGCGCGACGCTTTCTTCGGTGGTCGTTGCGACTCCTACGTAACCGACGGCACCGCCGCGGCAGGCCAGCGTGCCTCGGTGGCCAAGAATCCGGACGACTACGACATCCTCAAGGTCGGCCACGCCGCTGAACCCAATGGCGTGGCTGTCGCGCGCGGCGACGACCAGCTCTTCGACGTGGTGCGCTGGACAATGAACGCCCTGTTCTGGGCCGAAGCGAACGGCATCACCGCGCAGAACGTCGATGAAAAGCTCGCTGCGGGCAATCCGGAGATCAAACGGGTGCTTGGCGAAGAGCCCGGCTTTGGCGCGCCGCTCGGGCTGGACGACAAATGGGCCTACAACGTCATCAAGCAGATGGGCAATTATGCCGAAATCTGGGACCGGAACCTGGGCAAGGACAGCACGCTCAAGGTCGAACGCGGCATGAATGCGCTGTGGAAAGACGGCGGTCTCAACTATCCCTTCCCATGGGATTGAGCCTTGGTCGGGGCGTGCCGAGCGCGCGCCCCTCCCTTCAACTGATGAACCGAGGCCGGTATGCTAAGCGAAGCCAAGACCAGATCGATCATCATTCAAGGTGTGTTGGTGACGACCGTCATCGCTTTCGCTGCGCTGCTGGTCTCGACCACCTTCGCCAATCTAAGGGCGCGCGGTATCCCGATTGGCTTCGATTTCCTGACGATGCCGTCCAGGATCATCATTTCCGAGGCCATCCTCACCTATAAATCGCGCGATCCCTACTATTGGGCGATCGTTGTCGGGCTGGCCAACACGGTCTTCATTTCCGCTCTTGTCATCTTCTTCTCCTCCGCCCTTGGCCTCGTCGTCGGCATCACCCGGCTGAGCAGCAATCCCCTGGCAGCGGGTACCTGCCGGGTCTGGGTTGAAATAGCCCGCAACTCACCGCCGATCGTCCTTTTGATTTTCCTCTATTCGTTGTGGTGGAAGGTGCTGCCGCCGGTCGGCGAAGCACTGAATCCGCTGCCCGGTGTCTACGCATCCATGCGCGGCTTCGTCGTGCCGGCCATCAGCATCGACATCGGCCTGACAGGCGCGCTGATCATCCTGTTCGCCCTGACGCTCGCCGCGCTCAGCTACGGTCTCGCCCGGAGTGGTCGCTTGCCGCCCTTGGTTGTGCCGGCGATCCTGGCTGCCGGCGTCGTGGGACTGTGGCTCGCCGATATTCGCTTCGCCGTCGATTTCCCGGTCTTCACGGGTTCGAACTTCCAGGGCGGCGGTGAACTGACGCCCGAGCTCAGCACCATCCTCATCGGCCTCACGATCTACACCACCGGTTTCGTGGCCGAGATCGTACGCGGCGGTGTTTTGTCGGTCGGTCGTGGCCAGTGGGACGCCGGCCATTCTCTCGGCCTGTCACGTGGCAAGATCCTGCGGCTGGTTGTCATCCCGCAGATGCTGCGGGTGATCGTCCCGCCGCTCAACAGCCAGTACATCAATGTCGTCAAGAATTCGACGCTGGCGATCGCCGTCGGCTACCCGGACTTCCTCGCGGTGATGAATACCATCATCAGCAAATCCAGCCACTCGATCGAAGGCGTCTTCATCATCCTCGGCGCCTATCTCGCCCTCAATCTTACCCTGTCGAGCGCGGCCAACTGGTACAACCGCCGCATCGCCATCGTGGAGCGGTGACCATGGCCATGTCTCTTCCCATGTCCTCCGAGGCAACGCCGGACCATTTCCGGTTCGCCGGCCTGCGGCGCCTAGCCAAGCTGTTGTTCGGCACACCGCTCAACGCCGCGCTCACGCTGCTGTTCGCCGCGCTGCTGTTCGTCACCGTGCCGCCCATGCTGCGCTGGCTGGTGATCGATGCGGTGCTCTTCGACCCCGACCCGAATGCCTGCCGAGCGGCCACTGGAGCCTGCTGGAGCTTCATTTATGCCAAATCCGGTCAACTTCTGTTCGGCATCTATCCGTTCGACGAACGCTGGCGCCCAGCCATTGTTTGCCTGCTCATTCTGGCGCTGCTCGGCTGGTCAGTGCGTCCGGCGAGCTGGACGTCACGACTGCTGGCGCTCTGGGTGGCGGCGTTCGCTTTGATCTTCTGGCTGATGGGGGGAGGCTTCGGACTGGCCGAAGTGCCGACTTCATCCTGGGGCGGCCTGCCGGTGACGCTGATTTTGACCGTCGTCGCCATCGGCATCGCCTTTCCGGTCGGCATCCTGCTCGCGCTGGCTAGGCGCTCGACGCTGCCGGCCGTCCGGGTCGGCGCGGTGGTGCTGATCGAATCCGTGCGTGGACTGCCATTGCTGTCCATCCTGTTCGTGGCGTCGATCATGATGCCGCTGTTCCTGCCCGAGGCGCTGCTGCCCGACAAATTCGTGCGCGCGCTTGTCGCGCTCACCATCTTCGCGGCTGCCTATCTCGCCGAAGTGATCCGCGGCGGCCTGCAGGCCATCCCGAACGGGCAGTATGAGGCAGCAGCGTCGCTCGGCCTGCCCTTTTGGCGCACACAACGTCTCGTCATCCTGCCCCAAGCCATCCGGGTGGTGATCCCTGCGCTCGCCAACACCATCATCGTTATGATCAAAAATACGAGCCTTGTCCTGGTCATCGGGCTGTTCGACCTGATCAGTTCAGGCAAGGCTGCACTGGCCGACCCCGAATGGCCGTCGCCGGCCGCCGAGACCTTTCTCTTCATTGGCGCGATCTTCTTTGCGCTGTCCTTCTCCTTCGCCCGCTTCGCCGATTTCCTGGAGCGGCGGGGCCCGGCCGCTCACTAGGAATGCTGCAATGTCGACTTCCGTATCTGCCATCCGGCACGTTCCATCCCTGCCCATGACAAACGATCCCACCGCCGTCGAGATGGTCGGCGTGAACAAGTGGTACGGGGCCTCCACGTCTTGAAAAATATAAATCTCACCATCCAGCGCGGTGAAAAACTGGTGATCTGCGGACCGTCTGGTTCAGGCAAATCCACCATGATCCGCTGCATCAACAGACTGGAAGAGCACCAGCAGGGCCGCATCGTCGTGGACGGTATTGAACTGACCGGCGACCTGAACAAGATCGATGAAATCCGCCGCGATGTCGGCATGGTGTTCCAGCACTTCAATCTGTTCCCGCACCTGACCATTTTGGAAAACCTGACGCTGGCGCCGATCTGGGTGCGCAATATGCGCCGCAAGGAAGCCGAGCAGGTCGCCATGCACTATCTCGATCGCGTGAAAATCCCGGATCAGGCGCACAAATATCCCGGGCAGCTTTCAGGCGGCCAGCAGCAGCGGGTGGCCATGGCGCGCTCGCTTTGCATGAGCCCGAAGATCATGCTGTTCGACGAGCCCACCTCGGCGCTCGACCCTGAAATGGTCAAGGAAGTGCTCGACACCATGGTTTCGCTGGCCGAAGAGGGCATGACCATGTTGTGTGTTAGCCACGAGATGGGCTTCGCCCGACAGGTGGCCGACCGTGTCGTCTTCATGGACCAGGGTGAAATCGTCGAGATCAACACACCGGCCGAGTTCTTCTCGAGCCCGCACCACGAGCGCAGCAAGCTATTTCTGGCCCAGATCCTGCATTAGCTAACTCCTACGCAATTCCTCGTGCGTATGGTCAGCATGGAGCGCGTGGCGTGAGGCAATGTGATGACGGCTCCACGTTCACCTGTGGCTGGCGCATAGAGGCCGCAACCCGGCCAGAGTGACCGCAACGAGCCGGCGGACCGCTGCTTTGGATGGCAGGCTGCTGGCCGCTGCGAGAGCGTGGAGGCAAAAGATTGCAAGCTCGCCGGGCGCGACATCATCCCGGAAGCCGCCGGTCTTTGCACCCTCAGCGAGCAGGTCCCGGATGAAATTGCTGAGCTGCTGCTGCGCCTGGGCGACGTGCTCGCCTCGATGCAGGCGCGCCGCGAGTTCGGTGCTGTGGTGCTCGTGAGAAATGAACGCGTAGGCCTCGAGCACAGCTTTGAGCTTCTCGCCAGCGGTGCCAGCCTCATCCCGGATGGCAATCAGATGTTCGAGGTGGCCGGCGACCTGACGTTCATGCCAGGCGACGAGGATCGCTTCAACGTCGGGGTAGTACTTGTACAGCGTCGCACGACCGATTCCCGTCTCCTCGGCGATCTGTGACATCGTCACCGACAGCAGTCCATGCTTGGCCACCAGCGCCGCGGTGGCATCGAGGGTCGCATCGCGCACCGCCCGACGGTGCGCATCGATGGTTTCATTCCATAGCTTCGGCATCACCCCAACATACCTGACGTGGCAGCTTTGTCGAGATAAGAGACATCGTGGCTTGATATAGACATTGCGTCTCGATAAAATCGAGCGCCATTATATGTCGATACAGACGATAGAGGAACGGACATGGCCGACCTGCCCCCCTACCCCGGCGCACCGCGCTGGGTGAAAGTGTCGGGGATCGTCGCGATCATTCTGGTCCTGCTGGTTGTCGCTGTGGTCTTCACCGGTATCGGCGGGCCCCACGGTCCCGGCCGGCACATGCCGTCCTCCGGCGTTACAGAAACCGGCGTGCAACAACGATGATTATGGCACCCGGCGTTCGCAAGTTAGCCCTCACTGCGCATGTCACGTCCTCTGTCGGCACGCTCGGCGCAGTCGCAGGCTTCCTGGCTCTCGCCGTCGCCGGCCTGGCAGCCAAGGATTCGCAGATGGTGCGCGCAGCCTATCTCGCGATGGAGTTGACCGCCTGGTATGTCATCGTCCCGTTGGTTCTCGCCTCATTGGTCACCGGGCTTGTCGTGTCGCTGGGCACCAATTGGGGCCTGTTCCGGCACTACTGGGTCGTGGCGAAGCTTCTGCTGAATATTCTTGTCACCGTCGTCCTGCTGCTTCAGCTGAATCTGATTGGCTATCTGTCAGACATCGCAGCAGAGACGACGTTTTCCAGCGTTGATCTTCGGGAACTGAGGATATCACCTGTGATCCACGCCGCGGGAGGGCTGCTCGTGTTGCTCGTGCCTGCGGCGCTGTCGCTATACAAGCCGCGGGGCCTGACCCCGTACGGGTGGCGGAAGCAGCATGAGGGGTCGACGGCTCCGCAGCGTTAGAAGCAGCCGCTCCGTCGACACCCGCGCCCGCCGCATCGGAACAAAGTTTTCGCGCTTCCGTTACGCAGCATGTCATGCATTGCACTCTTGCGGATACTTCGGCGGGCGAAGGCAGCTTTTTTCATCTGCTTCGCTGTCGGTTTGCTTCTGTCTGGAGCGCCAACGCGCTGGACCACGACCATCAATTTCCCAAATCGCCGAGTTCAAGCAGTGGCTTGAGAACCAACGCAAAGTGATCGTTAGGAGGCGCCTGTAGCGCGCTCCTCGAATCGAAAAAAGGACACCCCCATGCATCACCTTAGCCCCGAAATGAAAAGCTGCATCGACGAATGCCTGCGCTGCTATTCCGTGTGCCTTTCGACCGCGATGGGCCACTGCCTGGAACTGGGCGGTCAACACACCGAAAAACAACACTTCACGTTGATGATGGCGTGCGCCGAGATCTGCCGGACGTCGGCGCATTTCATGCTCATCGGTTCCGAGCACCACAAGCATACCTGCGGCGAATGCGCGGAGATCTGCAACAAATGTGCGGATGACTGCGAGCGTCTCGGTGACATGCAGGAATGCGTAGAGACCTGCCGTCGCTGTGCAGAGAGTTGCCGGAAAATGGCGGCGTAGATCTCATCAGAGGGCGCCCGGTTCAGACCGCGCGCCCTCGCTACTGCGAATGTCATCTGAAGAACACGAACTTGACCAAGACGGCGATTGCCAGCGCGACAAGGACGAGGAGGATGAAGCCTGCCAAGCCCATTCCCCACATTCCGCCCGACATCATCTGATCCATCATTTTTCGCCCTTATTCCGCGGCCAACTTCACCCGAAAGTCTGCTCTTGGCTCCTCGACCGCACTCCGGATCTGCAACCGCCAGCCCTTGACTATGCCGTAGACGGCGGGAATCACGACGAGCGTCAGGATCGTCGAAGAAATCATGCCGCCGATCATGGGGACGGCGATGCGCTGCATGACCTCCGATCCGGTTCCCGTGCTCCACAGGATCGGCAGGAGGCCCGCCATGATGGCGACGACGGTCATCATCTTCGGGCGCACCCGTTCCACTGCACCGACCATGATCGCCTCGTTGAGATCGATCCTAGTCAAACTCCGCTTCTCGGCCGCACATCTGGCCCTCGCTTCGCTCCACGCGTTGTCGAGGTAGATCAGCATGATGACCCCAGTTTCGGCGGCCACACCAGCGAGCGCAATGAAGCCCACCGCGACCGCGACCGACATGTTGAAGCCCAGCCACCACATCATCCAAATGCCGCCGACGATTGCGAATGGCAGCGACAGCATGACGATCAGCGTCTCGGTCAGCGCGCGGAAGTTGAGGTAGAGCAGCAGGAAGATGAGCGCGAGCGTTAGCGGGACGACGATCTTCAGCCGCGCCTGGGCACGTTCGAGATATTCGAACTGCCCGCTCCAGGCGACCAAATAACCTGGCGGCAGTTTTACTTCTGCGGCGACTGCCTGTTGCGCCTCGCCAACATAGCCGCCGAGATCACGGCCGGCGATGTCGACGAAGATGTAGACTGCAAGTTGTCCGTTCTCGGTGCGGATCGAGGTCGCGCCGCGCGTGAGTTCGACCTTGGCGACTTCCCCGAGGGGCACGAAGCCGCCGCCAGGCAGCGCGATCTGCACATCGCGGGCGATCGCGCCGGGATCGCTTCTGAGGGCGCGTGGATAGCGGATCGCAACGCCATAACGTTCACGGCCCTCGACAGTTGACGTGATGACCTTTGCGCCGAGCGCCATGGAGATCACATCCTGCACGTCACCGACCGACAGCCCATAGCGGCCGAGGGCGGTCCGGTCGGGAACGATATCGAGATAGTAACCTCCGATCACCCGCTCGGCATAGGCGCTGGACGTGCCGGGCACGGCCCTCAGTACCGCCTCGATCTGGCGCGCGACATTTTCCATTTGAGCGAGATCGGTGCCGTAGACCTTGACCCCAACGGGCGTGCGTATGCCCGTCGACAGCATGTCGATGCGGGCGCGGATCGGCATGGTCCAGGCATTTGAAACACCTGGAAACTGCAGCGCGGCGTCCATCTCGGTTTTCAGACCTTCCGATGTGACTCCGGGCCGCCATTCCGACTTCGGTTTCAGGTTGATTATCGTTTCGAACATCTCGGTCGGCGCGGGGTCGGTCGCGGTCTGTGCCCGGCCCGCCTTGCCGAAGACAGACTCTACCTCAGGGAATGACTTGATGATCCGATCCTGCATCTGCATCAGTTCGGCGGCTTTCGTGACGGACAGGCCCGGCAGCGTCGTCGGCATGTACATCAGCGTTCCTTCGTCGAGACTCGGCATGAACTCGCTGCCGAGCTGGCGCGCCGGCCAGACGGTCACAGCAAGGGCGGCAATCGCGAGCAGGATCGTGAACGTCTTTGCCCTCAGCACGCCGGCGATGATCGGCCGGTAGAGCCCGATAAGCAGCCTGTTGAGCGGATTTCTGTGCTCTGGCACGATGCGGCCGCGCACGAGCATCACCATCAGGGCCGGCACCAGCGTCACCGAGAGCAGCGCGGCCGCCGCCATGGCGAAGGTCTTGGTGAAGGCGAGCGGACCGAACAGACGGCCTTCCTGGCTTTCTAGCGTGAAGATCGGCAGAAACGAGACGGTGATGATGAGAAGGCTGAAGAACAGCGCTGGGCCTACCTCGGCTGCAGCCTTGATCAACACCTCGATGCGGGGCTTGCCCGGAGGCGCGCGTTCCAGGTGCTTGTGGGCGTTCTCGATCATGACGATCGCCGCGTCGATCATCGCGCCGATGGCGATCGCGATGCCGCCCAGGCTCATGATGTTGGAGCCGAGACCAAGCAGCTTCATAGCGGCAAAGGCCATCAGGATGCAGACGGGCAACATGATGATGGCGACCAATGCGCTTCTCACATGAAGCAGAAAGACGATGGTGACGAGGGCGACCACAATGCTCTCTTCCACCAGCGTCGACTTCAAAGTCTCGATCGCAGCGTCGATGAGTTCCGACCGATCGTAGACCGGCATTATCTCGGCCCCGCCTGGAAGGCTCTTTTCGATCTCGGCCAGGCTCTCCTTGGCGTTCTCGATGACGGTCAGCGCATTGGCGCCGACCCGCTGCAGCACGATGCCGCTCGCAACCTCGCCCTCGCCGTTGAGCTCGGCGATGCCGCGCCGTTCGTCAGGCACGATCTCGATCTTGGCGACGTCACCCAATCGCAGCGGTACGCCGCTGACCGACTTCAACACGATGCTTTCGATGTCGGACACACTCTTCAGGTAGCCACGTCCACGCACCATGAACTCGAACTCGGAAATCTCAACCGTGCGCCCGCCCGTGTCCATATTGCTGGTGCGGACCGCTTCGCCGATCTCCGAAAGCGTCACACCCTGGGCCCGCATTCGCGCCGGATCGACCACGATCGAGTATTGCTTGACGAAGCCGCCGACGCTCGCGACCTCGGACACGCCGTCCGCCTTCGAGACTGCGAAGCGCACGACCCAGTCCTGCAGGGAGCGGAGTTCCGCGAGCGACAATTCCTTGGCAACGACGGCGTATTGGTAAACCCAGCCGACGCCCGTCGCGTCCGGTCCGAGCGCCGGGGAGACGCCATCGGGCAGACGGCTGGCGGCCGCGTTCAGATATTCGAGCACTCGGCTTCGCGCCCAATAGGGATCGGTGCCGTCTTCGAAGATCACGTAGACGAAGGACACACCGAAGAAGGAGAAGCCCCTGACCACCTTGGATCTTGGAACGGTGAGCATTGAGGTCGTCAGCGGATAGGTGACTTGATCTTCGACCACCTGCGGAGCTTGGCCCGGATGATCGGTGAAGACGATGACCTGGACGTCGGAGAGATCCGGTATGGCGTCGAGCGGCAAGGTCCGGACCGCATAAATCCCTGCGGCAGCTGCGAGCGTCGTGCCAAAGAAGACAAGAACAAGATTGCGGGCCGACCAGGCGATGAGATTCGCGATCACGGCTGCGCCTCCGCAGGCGTCAGAGCGCTGAGGGCTGCTTTCAAATTGCTTTCGGCATCGATCAGGAAGTTCGCCGAGACGACGATGCGTTCGCCCTCGACAATGCCCTCCATGATTTCGGTCATGCGTTCGCCGCGCAGGCCGATCTTCACGTCGCGCGGCTCAAAGCGGCCGTCACCCTTGTCGACGATCACGATCTGGCGCGCGCCCGTGTCGATGACGGCACCGTCAGGAACCGTCACGACCGGCTCGGTCGCGCCGGTGGCGACCTCGACCTCGGCATACATGTTCGCCATTAGCAGCCGATCGGGATTGGGCAGCTCGATGCGCAGCCGCGCGGTGCGCGTCTGGCCCTGGATTTCGGGATAGATCAGGCTAACCGTGCCCTCGAACACCTTGCCCGGCAGGCTGCGAATGCGCACAGCTGCCTTGTCCCCGACCCGAACCGAGCTCAACTCGTATTCCGGCACGTCCGCCACTACCCAAACGACGGACACATCGGCAATCCGGAACAGCGTTTCTCCTGGGTTGGCCATCATCCCGTCGACGGCCATCCGTTCGAGGACGACGCCGCTTCGGGGGGCCGTCAGCGTGACCGATATCGGCACTTTCTTCGTCTTCTCGATTTCCTCGATCGCCTCGACCGGGACGGCGAGATTTTCGAGGCGTTGGAAACTTCCGGTGGCGGCTTTGCGTCCGCCACCGCTTTTCAGGTCAGCAGCGTAGAGCGCCCCGGCTGCGGCGATTTCTTTGGCATAAAAGCGCACGAGCGGCTGACCCTGCTCGACTACATCTCCTGTGGTGATGGCCGCCACCTCCTCGAGGAACGCCTCGGTGCGGATCGACACGACGCTCACGCGGCGTTCGTCCAGCATGACTGTGCCGGGAACACGGACCGGGCGCACAATCGCGCCTTTGGTGGCAAGCGCTGTCTTCACGCCTGTGCGTTGCAGCTTCCCTGCCGATACCTTGACGATCGACCCGTCATCCGCCTCGCCGTCTAAGACGGGGATGTAGTCCATTCCCATGGAGTCTTTCTTGGGTGTCTGCGAGGTGTCTGGCAGTCCCATAGGGTTTCGGTAGTAAAGGATCTTCCGGTCGCTCGGCGCCACCGCTTCGCCGCCTGCTTTCATCTCGGGTCGAACCTCGAAGCTAACGTCTTCGCTCGCCAGGACCGCGACGAAATCCCGGCCATCTTCGGTGCTCTTTGGCGTCGACGAATAGGCGGGATCTCCGTCGGGATGGCGGTAGTAGATGACGGGACCAGAGGGAGTCGGATCGGCAGTCGTCGGCTTCGGTCCCGCGTCGAGCGGGCGCCGGATGGTCGTCTCAATCATTTGCACGACGTCCGAGACGGACAGATCTTGTTGTCCGGCCGAGTATCCGCCGGCGCCCGCCCCGGCCGCCGATACGGCGAGGGTCAGGAATGAGCCGAGCTTATTCATTGGACGGCCTTGAATTCCAGGCGGCGCTCGACCGTTTCGCTCTCGCCCTGGACCTTCGCAGCGATCGAGAAGCGCCAGCCTCCCGCCATGATGAGGTTAGTTTTGAAGCGATAGATGCCGAGTTCTTCGGGCGGCAGCGCCTCGACCGGCGCGGTCATCGTCTCCATTCCGTCCGGAGCCATGTCCATTCTGGTGGCGAATACGACAGCGTTGTTCACCGGAGAGCCTGTCCTCTTGTCGAGGAGCCTGACGGCGACGACGGCGCCGCCCCCTTCCTTGATCTCGTTCTCAACGAGCTGGAATTCGTAGTCCTCTTGCGCTGCTTTGGCCGCTTGGGAAGCGACAATGACGGATGCAAGCGCAAGCATCGCGGTGCGAAATACGAGTTTCGACTTCATGATCGATGTTTCCGACTGACAGTGTCCCGCGCCTGCGCACGGCGTGAGCATGACAAACGCCATGCGAACGGTCCGTGCGGCATTGTTCGCACGGGTCCCGGCGCTAAACGCGCCTATTTGCCAGTCAGGCTTTGGGTGGTCTCGGGGGCGGTTCCCCGATAAGCGAGGGTCGGATCAGGTCTCGGCGGTTCAGGAAGTCGTCTCCGACCGGCGCAAGGAGAAGGAAGGAGAGCGTTCCGGCAATGGAGGCGCTGACCAACCCCGACACGCACAAAACGGCCAACGGGCAATCCTTGGCGCACTCCGGCACCATTGGCTTGCCGTCCGGGCAGCAAGGCATGTCGTCCTGCATGATGGACAATGTCGGCCCGGCGACAGCAGAGTTCGAAGACGAAGCTCCCAAAGGTGCAAAGGCCAGCCCGAATACGGCCAGCAGCAAGAGCACCCTTCCGAAACCGAACGAATTCGTCATCGATCACATTTTGGCACAGGAAGCCACCGCGCGATAGTGTTTCCGGGATTTGTGACCTTCTTGTGAAACCATGCACACGCGTCGCCTGCACGGCCTGACAGCATATGACGCGCAAGCAATCGGCGTCGCATGGCCCGCGACCAGGAACATAAATTCGATTCGAATATCGATGCAAGAGATGATAGTCTTCTCCTCAGTCCTCGGGAGGACGAAATGCGCGCCATTGCATTTGTTGCCGGCGTGTTGGCGGCTACGCCCTTGACGGCGGCGGAGCAACTGATCTTCTACACTGCTCATTTTCCTGATGCGACGTCGGTCCAGCTTAGCGTCGTGAACGATACTGTCTTTCATGAGAAAGAGTATGACTTTGAGGTGGCTATCGGTCTGGTCGAGACCGACGCGAAAGGTGCGATCAAATATGTGGATCGCGGAAGCCACCATGCACGGATACGGTGCGCGGCACCGGCCTATGTCAGCATTGGCACGCGCAAGTACCCGGTAGGTGCTGCCCTGCGCGACCCGCAACGCAGGGATTGGAAGCAAGATCTCTGGACAGCGTTCTGCGCTGTACCTTCGTCGTGAAACCTTCGATGAATCAGCGCCAGCCAGGGCGCGGTTCCGTTCAGGCCCGCCGTCAACTTGGTGACTCAGGTTGCCGGACGGATGCTGCCGTGCCCGAAGGTTTCTCGCCGCGCCATTGCCGATTTCCGGATATCCGGACGGCGCCTGCATCGGTCGAGGCAAGATACTTTTCACGAGGAAGATAGGCCAGGTCTATCGGGAATCGGCGGCCGCTCAGCGCAACCGCGTTCTTCCATATCCAGGGCCCTGTCAGGGTGCCTTTTTGCGTCTGGGTCAACAGCGCCGAAGAGACGACGAGCGAAGCGCCGAGCTCCTTGGTCAGCGATTCCAGTCGCTCCGCGACGTTGACAGCGTCGCCGATGACAGTGAATTCGTCATGGTAACCGCTCTCGAGCACCCCGCCGATGATGGTCCCGTAGTGAAGGCCTATGCCTACCTGAAAGACCGACCCATCGGGGTCGCTAAGCGGCTTCCATTCGTTCAAGAGCGCAATCAGTTCCACCGCGCAGGCCAGAGCTCGCTCGGCGTCGTCCTCTGCAGCGGTCGGCTGGCCAAACACCGCCATGACGCCATCGCCGATGAACTTGTCGACCGATCCGCCAAACGCAAATATTGTACCTGCGACCAATCGCCGATACTCCGCCAGCACACCAGCCAGTTGCGAAGCGGGGGTCGTCTCGGCGTAGCTGGTAAAGTCCCGCAGGTCGACAAACATGATCGCGGCGGGACGCCGCTTCAAATCAAGGGCGTTACCCGCCTCCTGCAGGTGCGCGACCACGAGAGGAGAGAAAAAACGCGCCAGATTATGCCGCCACCGATCTATCTTCAGTGCCCTTCTGCGGGTTTGGCTGTGATCCACCGCCAGAAGGCAGGTCGAGATCGCGGCAAACCCGAAGCTCAATGCCAGACCGAGCTCAAGGTCGAAGAACGCGTCGAGGAACGTCCCAGGCTCGCCAATCTCGTGGCGGAAAGCCATCAAGCCAAGCATTGTCACCCAGGCCGTCAGGACTATCGCCGAGAAGATGATGATTAGGCGACCGCTCAGGTTCATCCCGATATGGCTCAGAAGGATAAACGGGATAACCAGGCCTGCAGTGGTCAAGCCATGATCGTTGGTGATCGGGGTACCGAGTATGTGCTCGTACAACACACAAGCTACGAAGATCGCATCCAGCACCGCGAAGCAGGTGAGCGGCCGCGTCAAGCGGAAAGCCAGAAACATTCCCGTCAAGAACGTGACGACGATTAAGTAGATTGCCGCTATGGCTGCGTAGATTATCGAGTCGCGGCCAGCGCTACCGATAAGGGTGATTGCGACTGCTGCAAATACAGCCACCATTCGAAGGGATATGAAGCGAATACGCAGGTCGCGGCGAAGCTTTCTGGCGATCTCGTTCAAATTAATGAACAGCTGCCTGACGTTGGCGGTGTGAATGTAAGGCAGCACGTTCATTCTCGAGCAGTCTGTGGAATGCTGGCAAGCAAGCCGCGGGCCGTTGCTCACAGCCCGCGGCGGATGGCGTGCATTTACTTGATCGCTATCACAGTCATGCGCCCGTTGACGCGGTCGGCTGCAAACTCGATTGCTTGACCCGCTTTGACCTTCTCGATCATGCCGTCCTCCGCGACGACGAACACCATCGTCATCGCGGGCATGTCGAGATTGGTCAGCGGCTCATGCTTGATCGTCAGCTTCTTCTGTTTGGCGTCGACCTTGACGACTTCGCCCTTCACGTATTCCTGCGCAAGCGCGCTCCCGCCGATGGCGAGCGCGAGCGCGAGGGTCGAGAAAGCTCTTATCAATATCTTCATGACTGCTTCCTTTGCGATTTGGGGGTTAGTGGGCGACGGTGATATCGCCCTTCATGCCGGAATCGTAGTGACCCGGGATCAGGCAGGCGAAGCCGAATTCGCCGGCGTTGGCGAACGTCCAGATGATCTCGCCTCTGGCGCCGGGCGCCAGCCGGATCGAATTGGGATCGGCGTGCTCCATCTCGGGGAATTTCTCCATCAGCGCCTTGTGCTCCATGATCCCGTCATGGACGTCCATGACGAATTCGTGGTCGACTTGGCCCTTGTTGACGAACTCCAGGCGAACGGTCTCGCCCTTCTTCACCTTGAGCACGGCCGGCTGGAACAACATTTTTCCGTCGTCCTTCTCCGACATTGAGATGTTGATGGTCCGCTTTGCCTTGCCAGCCTCGCCAGGGCTGCCGATCGGCATCGTGGCGGCTTTGTCGCCATGGCCTCCAGCGTGGGTTCCACCGGCAAGAGCTGCTCCCGAACTGACCGCCATCAAAACGGTCGCTGCGATTATATATTTCATGCTGCACTTTCTCTCATGGTTGAGGTTGAGGGGTTTCGGTTCTCATCCCTGTTTGCCGTGACCGCCGTGCGCTGCCGGGGCCATCGTTTTTGCGTCGCCTGATTTCGTCGGAGCGGGGACATCCCCCTTCCATTCGTAAGCCACGGTTCCCTCCGGATGCTGGTACCAGCCCGGATCGGCGTAATCGCTCGAGGCGAGACCCTCGCGAACCTTCACCACCGAGAACATGCCGCCCATCTCGATGGCGCCGAATTGGCCCCAGCCGGTCATCATCGGGATCGTGTTGTCGGGAAGCGGCATCTCCATCTCGCCCATGTCGGCCATGCCGCGGTCACCCATGGCCATGTATTCGGGCTGGACCCGGCGGATTTTGTCGGTGACCTTCGAGTTGTCGACGCCGATAAACGTGGGCACGTCGTGGCCCATGGCGTTCATTGTGTGGTGCGACTTATGGCAATGAATCGCCCAGTCGCCCTCGTATTTGGCTTCGAACTCATATGCCCGCATGGCGCCGACGGGGATGTCGATCGACACCTCCGGCCACCGCGCCTCCGGCCGGACCCAGCCGCCATCGGTGCAGGTCACCTCGAAATCGTAGCCATGCATGTGGATCGGATGATTGGTCATGGTCAGGTTGCCCACCCGGACCCTGACCCGGTCGTTTTTCGCCACTGGAAGATGGCTGATCCCCGGAAAAACGCGGCTGTTCCATGCCCAGAGATTGAAATCCGTCATCTCCATGATGCGCGGGACGTACGACCCCGGTTCGATGTCGAAGGCGTTCAGCAGGAATACGAAATCGCGGTCCACGCGCATGAACTTCGGGTCTTTGGGATGAATGACGAAGAAGCCCATCATGCCCATGGCCATCTGGACCATTTCGTCGGCGTGCGGGTGGTACATGAATGTGCCGCTCTTCACGAGGTCGAACTCGTAGACGAAGGTCTTGCCGGGCGGGATGCCGGGCTGGGTTAGACCGGTCACTCCGTCCATGCCGTTGGGCAGGATCATGCCGTGCCAATGGATCGTCGTGTGCTCCGGCAGTTTGTTTGTTACGAAGATGCGGACTCGATCGCCCTCGACCGCCTCTATGGTCGGGCCGGGAGATTGACCGTTGTAGCCCCAGAGATAGGCAGTCATGCCGGGCGACATCTCGCGCTCGACCGGCTCGGCCACCAGATGGAACTCCTTCACGCCGTTGTTCATGCGCTGCGGAAGGGTCCAGCCGTTGAGCGTCACGACCGGCTGGTAGTCCGGTCCGCTCGTTGGGAAGATCGGAGGCTGCATGTCGGGGGACTCCATGATTGCAGCGTCGGGCAGCCCCATCGCGGACGTTTTGGTCCATGCAGTGGCGCCGGCGAGCAGGGCTCCCGCGCCAAGCAACTGACGTCTTGAAAGCATTTTCTTCTCCTTGAGGTTCAGTGGCCTTCGGCGCCCGCTTCGGCTGCTGCCGGTGCGTCGCCGCCGCCGGGCGAGCCTGCGCCGCCACCGTGGATGGCGGTCCCGAGGTCGACGTCGGCCAGCCAGAAATTGCGCTTGGCGTTGAGGGAAAGCATGATCGAGCTGATTTTCGCGCGTGTGTCCGCCAGCAGCTCGAACGTGTTGGTGATCATGCCGTTGTAGGTGAGGAGCGACTCCGCCTCGATCTTTGTTCGCAGCGGCACGACATTGTTCCGATAGTGCCGGGCAATGTCGTAAGTCGAACGGTAGGCGTCATAGGCGGATCTGGCCTCCGACCGGATGTTGACCGCCTTTTCGGCCATCCGATTTGCGGCTTGCATGTAACCAAGCTCGGCCTTGCGCATGCGTGCCTCGCCGGTGTCAAAAATCGGAATGACGAACTCGAGCTCGAGAGTGGGTGAGACACTCGTTTCCGTCGCACCCTCCTCCGACTCCTCGCGTTCCACCTCCACACCGGAAAGTAACTCCAGATCGCTGACGTAGCGCGTCGCCTCGGTCAGACCGTAGGATTTCGCCAGCGCTTCCAGCTCTAGTTTCGCGATCTCAAGGTCGACGCGACTTCTTAGCGCCTCCGCCTCGATTGCGCGTTTGGCCTTGGCGCCTTTGGGCAAGGCTGGAAGCATGTTGGGAACCGAGTAATCGACGTCCGGTCCCCATAGACCCATCAGCCGGGTGAGCTCTTCCTTGGCGGTGCGGGCGGCGAGCCGCGCCTCCGCCGCCTGCCCGGTGATCTCGGCATAGAAGACGTGTTCGCGGGCTTGGCCGGTCTTTGTGAAGGCGCCCGTCTCTCCAAGTTTTTGAGCGAGTTCGGAGGCAGCATCGGCGGCGGCTTGCGCCTTGCTCAGATAGGAAACGCTCTCCCAGGCCGAGACGGCGTTGATCCAGGCCCGCCGCGTGTCCGCGGCCAGTCGTAACGTTTCTTCGGCGGCGCGGAGCTGGGCCTGACGAAAACGTGCATCCGCGACTGCGATGCGCCGCTTGTGAGTCGCCAGCGCAAGGATGTTGCTGACCACCGCTCCTTCAATCGTCCGCACAGGATCGACGCCGATCATGCCGATCGAGATCGTCGGATTGACGAGCATCGATTCCTGCCACATGTCGGCCGCCGACAGGCCGATCTCGGTGTAGGCGGCCTGCAGGCCCTTGTTGTTGAGCAAGGCGACCTGCACCGCGGTGTCTGGACCGATTGTTTTCTTCTGGACGAGGCTTTTCACGCGCTCTGAAACCGTCCGCGCTTCCTCGCTGGATTGCACCCAGACGGTTTTCTTGCCGGTCACGGATTCGGCACGTGCCGCGACTGTCGTGAAACCAGCCATGGGGGCTGAGATGCCATCAAGGGCCCCGCTTGTCGTGCATCCGGCAGCGATCAGCGGGATGGTTACCATCGCAGCTATGGTCAGGGGCCGGCACTTCATGATCCGGCTCCCGGGTTCGCAGAGGAGCGTTCTTCATTGAGACGCCGCCAATTCTGCGGGTCGACTGGCTCCCGGTGGCTATAGACGACGACCGGATGGTAGTGCGCATCACGGACGCCCATTGCCGGATCGGCCGGATTGAAGGTGGGAAGGATGTCCGGCGGCGTGGTCGCCGCACATCCGGTAACTAACAGCGATGCGAGCATCGCGGAGCTTGCGATTTTCATTGTAGACCTGAAGCATGACGTATGCGTTTGGCCGCGCGGGAACGGATTCCCGACGCTGCGCGCGAACGCCCGAAGAGGGCGCGTCAGTTCAGATGTGTTTGGGGGGCCTTATCAGCGCTGCGTATTCGCCAAGCGGCAAAGTCACGGCAACGCCCGACGCAAAGCAGCGGGAGACAACATGCTCCAAGTCAGGGCATTCGACCGGCACCGCATGTGCCGGTGCACAATGGACTTCGCAGGTTTTGTCAGAGGATTGCTTGTCGCCGTGATGATGCTCCGACGTGTCCGCGTCGTCCGCCGTTGCGCCTTGATGGCCCATATCGTGTGCGGGTGTCTCGGCCTGGAGATCCACCCCGGCCTGAATATCCGCCCCGGCATGAAAACCCGTGGCATTGGCTGCGGCGAACAGACCAGGCTGAAGAGCCGACATGACCAGGAACACGACCGCCAGCATTGCTCGGAGCGGTATGCTTCCTAGGATCGTAGTTCGACCAAGAGTCCTCATCGCACCCTTCCGACAATTGTTCGTCTGATTTGTCAAGGTCGCCGCGGCCGCTTTGTTGCATTGCAACCAAAAAGTGAACGCAACGCCTGCTGCGATGTCCGCAATTTCGGTTTTACATCAGGCCCAGCACCGCTCCGGCGACAACCAGATAACGCGAAACCTTCGCGAGGGCGACGATTACGACAAAGCTCCATAGCGGCTCGCGCAAAACCCCAGCGACCATGGTCAGTGGATCGCCGACGATCGGCATCCAGCTTAACAGGAGCGACCACCTTCCATAACGGCGATACCAGTTCGTGGCGCGGTTGAGCGTCGCGGGACGCAGCGGAAACCAGGGCCTGTCCCGGAAGCGTTCGATCCCTCGACCAAGACCCCAGTTCACCACAGAACCCAGGACGTTGCCCAGGCTGGCGACAAGAACCAGCATTGCGGGCGAGAACGAATCCATGGCGAGGAGCCCTGCAAGGGCGGCCTCCGACTGCGCCGGGAGGATGGTCGCCGCAGCGAAGGCAAGACCAAACAGGCCGCCGTAGATGGCAAGGATATCCATCTACGTTTCGCCTTGCGGAGCGGGCTTCAGGGTTGCACATCGATTACGACCATCAGTCCGCCACCGCCCTTATCTTCGACATTGTTGTTGGTCGTATGATGCCCGATATGGCAATGGATCAGCCATTTTCCGGGCCGACGTGCCCGCCAGACGACATCGTAGCGTTGCCCTGGTCCGACGTTGACTGTGTCGGCAAGGAATCGTGCCGACGCCGGGATGGTCTCGCCGTCGCGGGCGACAACTTCGAAGGGACCGCCGTGGATGTGCATAGGGTGGATAAACCCATTATTGGTGCCGATGAAGCGCACCTTCAGAGTTTCGCCGACCTTCATCCTGATCGTGTCCGTCGACGGATAGGCGCGGCCGTTGATGGTGAAATAATTCGGCTGCCCGCCGTCCATCGGCATCGACGGAAAAGTCAGGCCCTCCCGCATCAGCCATTCCTGAAGCTGGATAACATAGTCGTGGTCTGCCGCAATCTCGTCCTGGGGATTGGCGGGATCGATGATGAGTGCACCGTAGAGTCCGAGCGCCTGCTGGCGATCGACATGGTCATGCGAGTGATAGAAGTAGGTTCCCGATTGGCCTGCCGTAAATTCGTATCGGTAGCTGCCGCCGGGCGGGATCGGCTCCTGCGTGATCTCGGCCGGGCCGTCCATTTCGTTCGGCAGGATCAACCCGTGCCAATGGATGGTCGTACTCTCCGGCAGGCGATTCGTGACGTTGATGCGCACCCGGTCGCCTTGCCGGATATGCAGCCGTGGGCCGGGAACCTGGCCGTTGATCGCATAGGCGTCGACTTTCACGTCCGCCAGGATCGCCCAGCGGATGACCGAGGTTTCCAGGTCGAACACCTTTACCCCGTTCTCCATCCTGGCTTCCAGTTCCCGGTCGCCGCGAACCTCCAAGCCATGGCTGGCCGTGATCAGGCGAGGATGCACGGCGGCCATGTCCAGCATCGCTGCAGCCGGCGTGTCGCGGTCCATGATCATGCCGGGCGGCATGATGGCGCCGCCTACGTCTCGCGCGCTGAGGGTGAGGTTCACCCAGTTGGCCGGAGCGATCATGCCGAGCGCCAGCGCGAGTACGGACACGCCGCCGAAGGCCGCGAGTTGCGGCACAGTTGCATCCGGTTCCATACCGTTGTGACCGCCATGCGAACCACGCAACCCTCCTCCCCCATCGCCGTGGGAGGAGCCATGGCCGGATCCATGATGGCCAGGCCCGGGATTACCGCCTGGGTTGGCATGTCTGGGCTTGGCATGTTCATCGAGGCGCGCGTAAGCGTGTTGCCCCACCATCCCGGCTTTCGCGCCGCTATGTGCGTGCTCGCGCCTGCCTTCCCTTGCCTTGTCGAGCTCCGGTTCGCGTTCGGTCATCAGCCCGTGCTTCAGTCCACGGGCCACCATCCATATGTTGGCGGGATATGCGGTGACGAATCCAACGATCACGCCGAACGACATCACGCCCCAGAACAGGAGCTCGGTCGGTTCCATGGCCCGCATGTCGCTGCCCATCATCAGGAAGCTCATGATCGGCGCCATGCCCGCCATCATGAAATTCATGCTGATGAATTCCGGCATGAAGCTCTTGCGGACATTCTCCCAGTAGGTGCCGCCCATCATCGATTTCATGAACAGCGACTGGAAGATGAACAGGCCGAATGCGAAACCGGCAACGTACTCGACAACAAGATCGATCCACATCGGCAGCCCGAGAGCGGCGGTGATTGCCGCAGCAAGGATGATCCCGGTGGCGTCTCCGGCGACGCAGTGGATCGTCGAGCCGACGCCTTGCTTCCAGAGCGGTTTGGTGAACGCCTCATGTTCGCCTGGCCGAGGCTCCTTGTCGGCCAGCACGTAGATCAGCAGCCCCAGCGGCCCCATATAAAGCGTGACCAGGATGAAACCCCATTTCATCACCACGGGTTCGGGGTTGTTGCGGAACTGGTCCCACGCAACATAGGCCGTGCTCAGGCCCGCCAGAACGAACCAGACTGCGAGGAAGTAGTCGACGGGCTGTACGAACATTGCAGGATTCCTGTCGATTGTCGTCAATGTCACCTCCGGCATCGGGTGAAGTCGATGCCTTGCCTACTGCCGTTTCTCCCTGAACTTGGCGTGGCAGTTCGTGCAGTTCTGCAGCATCAGATGGAATACGTGTTCGGCTGGGATCTTCGAAGGATCGGAATCGGCCGCGGCGCCAGCCCGTTTTCCGAGCAGGCTGCTGCCCATTGCCATTCCGGGTTTCATCCTCATGGCTTCCGTAATGCCTTCGGGCGCATCGTCAGCCGCATCTGACAGCGCCGCAGCCAGGCTTTCGAGATGGCGAGCGAGCGCGGCGAATTCTTCTTGGGACTGACCGATATCCGCCTTAGCGGCCGAGGGTTCGCCAAGCGAGCCCGCTGGAAATGCGTCCACCATGGCACTTCCGGACCGGCGGCGAATGGTTTCGGTTGCCGCCTTGAAGGCTGCGGCATCGTAGGCCACCTTGCCGGCAAAAATTTCGGAGATGGTCTTGGCGGCGCTCGCCATCGCCTTCATCGACGCTTGGCGCTCGGCGACGACTGGGGCGACGGCTGTCTTCGGGAGCGCCGTCCCGGCGGCGATCCCGGCGATGACAAGGACTGCTGCAATGATGGGGACGCGCCTCACTGAACCGTGCCGTGTCCAGCAAGCCCGTCGATGATCGGGCAATCAGGTCGGTCATCGCCGTTGCAATGGTCGGCCAGATGCCGAAGCATGTCCCGCAGCCCGGCGAGTTCCGCAAGTTTCCGGTCGATTTCGGCGAGCTTGGCTTCCGCTATGGCCTTCACATCCGCGCTCTCGCGCTCCTTGTCGCGGTAGAGCGAAAGGAGTTGTCGGCATTCCTCCACAGAGAAGCCAAGGCTTCGGGACCGCTGCAGGAAGCGCAGTCGATGCACGTCGGCCGTCGAATAATCCCTGTACCCGTTGTCGGCACGATCAGGCCTAAGAAGACCGATGTCTTCGTAGTATCGGATGGTCTTTGGCGGCAGGCCGGACTTTTCTGCGGCAGTTCCTATGTTCATGGTCTGACCTCAAAGCTTCAAGGAACGAAGTCGCAGCGCGTTTCCGATCACGGAAACCGACGAAAGGCTCATTGCTGCTGCCGCGATCATCGGTGACAGCAGCGTGCCGAAGATCGGGTAGAGGATGCCCGCCGCTACCGGCACGCCGAGTGCGTTGTAGACGAAGGCGAAGAACAGGTTCTGCTTGATGTTACGGATCGTCGCCTGCGACAGCCGCCGCGCCCGGACGATGCCGTTGAGGTCGCCCTTGACCAGCGTGATGCCGGCGCTCTCGACCGCAACATCGGCGCCGGTTCCCATGGCGATGCCGACATCGGCCGCCGCCAGCGCCGGTGCGTCGTTGACGCCGTCGCCGGCCATCGCGACGCCCGCGCCCTTCGCATGCAGTTCGTCGATCAGCGCCTTCTTGCTCTCCGGCAGCATGTCGGCGCGCACCTCGTCGATGCCGAGCTTCGCCGCCACCGCTTTCGCTGTGCGCTCGTTGTCGCCTGTCGCCATGATGATCCTGAGTCCGCTGTCATGCAGGGCGCGGATCGCTTCCACCGTCGTCGCCTTGATCGGATCGGCCACGGCGACGAAACCGGCAAGCCTGCCGTCGGCCGCGACGAACATCACCGTCTTGCCGTCGGAACGCAGCGCGTCGGCACGCTCCTTCGCCACCTCCAGGCCGATGCCCAGATCGTCCATCAGCGCCTGATTGCCGAGCGAAACGGCGCGGCCCTTGACCGTTCCCGTGACGCCCTTGCCCGTGACGGCCTCGAAATCCGCTGCGTCTTCGACGGTCGCGCCGCGCTCCCGCGCGCCATCGACGATCGCCTCGGCAAGCGGGTGCTCCGAACCCTTCTCGAGGCTGGCGGCAAGGCCGAGAAGTTCGGCCTCGTCAAAGCCATCGAACCCGACGACGTCGGTCAACTTGGGCTTGCCCTCGGTCAGCGTGCCGGTCTTGTCGACGATCAGCGTGTCGACCTTGGAGAAGCGCTCCAGCGCTTCGGCCTCCTTGATCAGCACGCCAGCCTGCGCGCCGCGTCCCGTGGCGGTCATAATCGACATTGGCGTCGCCAACCCAAGCGCGCAGGGACAGGCGATGATCAGCACCGAGACGGCCGAAACGATGGCGAAGACCATGCTCGGCTGAGGCCCATAGATGGCCCAGACGATGAAGGCGACGATGGCGACCAGAACGACAGTAGGCACGAAGTAATAGGAGACGCGGTCGGCAAGTCCCTGGATGGGCGCTCTGCTGCGCTGCGCCTTGGCAACCATTTCGACGATGCGCGACAGCATCGTATCGGCGCCGACCTTTTCGGCGCGCATGACCAGCGTTCCGTTCTTGTTGAGCGTGCCGCCGGTCACAAAGTCGCCTTGCGTCTTCTCGACGGGGACAGGTTCGCCGCTCAGCATCGATTCGTCGACCGAGGAGCGGCCTTCGAGCACCGTGCCGTCGACCGGCACACTGTCGCCGGGGCGCACGCGGAGCCGCTCGCCGGCCTTGACTTCATCGAGCGGCACGTCTGCCTCCGAACCGTCCGCCGCAATTCGCCTGGCCGTCTTCGGCGCCAAGTCGAGAAGCGCGCGGATCGCCGAGCCGGTGCGCTCCCTTGCCTTCAACTCCAGCACCTGGCCGAGAAAGACCAGCGCAACGATCACCGCGGCTGCCTCGAAATAGACCGGGACCGTGCCGCCATGGCCGCGGAACTGGTGCGGGAAGATATCCGGGAACAACGTCGCCACGACGCTGTAGACATAGGCCGTGCCGACGCCGATCGAGATCAGCGTCCACATGTTCGGACTGCGGTTGACGATCGACTCCCAGCCGCGATGGAAGAAGGGGATCGCCGCCCAGAGCACCACCGGGGTCGCCAGCGCCAACTCAACCCAGGCTGCCGGATGTTCGCCGAGCCAGTCGCGGAACGGCAGACCCAGCATCGGTCCCATGGTGATCAGAAGCAGCGGGATCGACAGGACGGCACTTACCCAAAAGCGGCGGGTGAAGTCGACGAGTTCCGGATTGGGACCTTCGTCGCCGGTCGGCACACCCATCGGCTCCAGCGCCATGCCGCAGATCGGGCAAGCGCCGGGCTTGTCGCGGACGACCTCGGGATGCATCGGGCAGGTATATTGCGTGCCCTTCGGCATCGGTTCCGGCGCCGGCTGGCCGCTCAGATATTTTCCGGGGTCGGCGTCGAACTTGGCCTTGCAACCAGGCGAGCAGAAGTAGAAACCCTTACCTTCGTGGCGCACGAAGTGTTTTGCCGTGGCCCGCTCGACTTTCATGCCGCAAACCGGATCGGTCGCCGTCAGAAAGGCTTCCGGCTCCTTCAAGAATTTCGTCCGGCAGCCTTCCGAACAGAAATGATAATTGTGGCCGTTGAAGGTCGCCGACGGCTTTCCCGCCGCCGTATCGACTGTCATGCCGCACACAGGGTCGCGGGTGACGGCGACCGACGTAGCAGCCGGCGGGCGTGAGGAACAGCACGAGCCATGGGAGGCGCCAGCGTGGGCGGCATCATGGTGATGGTTGGTCATGGAGCACTCCTAAACAGGCAACTCCGCTACCTACTACGGTTTCCAGTTACTGGAAGGTCAAGTGGCTTTCTGCGAAATGATTCCGCCTTCTGCTGCCACGGCCCGCGTCTCCGAGGTTTGCCGCAGGGGGCTGCAGCTTTCGCTTACACGGAGGTTTCGAGATAGACGCCTCTTCGCTCGCCGCTGAGCGTTGGAATCGCCGGCGCTAGGCGGCGACCCTGACAGGCTCGAAATCTATATCGAGAACCGCCTCGAGCTGCCGGTCCATGAAACGCTCCGGTATGCTCTTTACCAGCAAGTTGCGTAGCGGGACGACAAGCGGGTTCTGCCACTGCGCCACTTTCGCATAGAGGCGCGATTCAGCCGCGACCCTATGTGCCCTGCTGAGACGGCGCTTGTCATACTCGCGGATGGCCCGGTCGGTCGGAAGCCGCCCGAACAACGCTGCAAGAACGGCCGCGTCTTCGATCGCAAGTCCGGCTCCTTGTCCCAGATCGGGCGTCACCGCATGCGCGGCGTCGCCAAGCAAAACCGCCTTTCCGTGCGTAAACGAGGGCATTGGATCGAGATCGAGTATATCCGTCCAGATCAGCGAGTCCGCCGGTGTCCGATCAAGGACCTCCGGGACTGGCTGGTGAAATCCGGAAAACATCGCCTGCACTTCTGCAAGATCGGCCTGAGCCAGCTTGGGGTCGTCCCGGTGATTCGCGCCACAGCAAGCAAACCAGTAGATCCTTTCGCCGGGGATCGCGGCCAGGCCGATGCGTTTTCCGGCCCCCCAGCTTTCGGTAAGACGCGTCGGGTCCATTCCTTGCGGGAAACCGGGCGCGATGGCGCGCCAGCAGGTGTAGCGGGCGAAATGCTCGCGCGACTGCGGAAACAGCGCCCTACGAACCGCGGAGTGAATGCCATTGCAAGCGAGCACCAGCTCGCTTTCCACAATCTCCCCATTTGCGAAGCGCAGGGCAATATTCTCACCAACCTGCCGTGCATCCACGCATTCCATGTCGGTGCGGATGACAGAACGCGGTAGTTCCGAAAGAAGGGCCTTGTGGAGATCGCCACGGTGCAGCACGGCCATGCTGAGGTGACCATATAGCTGACTGAAGCGCTGAAAATCCGTGGATTGGAGAACTTGTCCCTTGTCGTCGAGAAGGTCGAGTCTGTGTATTGGCTGCGCCTCGGCCACAACCGCTTCATATAGGCCGAGCGTACGAAGGGCACGAAGCGCATTGGCGCTGAGACTGAGACCCGCACCCAGAGGTTTCAGTTCGCTCGCCTGCTCGTAAATCTCGGTCTCCCATCCGAGGAGTCGCAGGCCCCTGGCAACTGCAAGTCCGGCGATGCCTGCACCAATGATGACTGCGCGCATGTTCACGCTCCCTTTCGCCTTTGCCACGCGGCAAAACACGTTGCGAGACCAAAGTGTTCCCGAGGAAACAGGCGGCTAACGCCTTCTCCAATTTCACTCGAAGGGAGGTCTGCGGTGTGGCGTACCGACGCCCTGGAGCTCTGACGATCGCGTCCGAGATTCGCGAAACCGTGTTACAGGCGCTAAATAACTTCGCATGGACAGGGATATGAGCCAGACGCAGAGTTCCGTCGGCGCTTCGGCTACGGTGGCATTCATCGATCTTGCGGGCTTTAGCGCCATCGCGGACGTTTATGGAGATGCAGCGGCAATCGATGTGCTCGAGATTTTCGAGAGCATGGTCCGCGAGGCGCTTGCTGGCTACGAGCCTCCGATCAAGTGGATCGGGGATGAAGCGATGCTCTCGTTTCCGGAGCCGGAGTTAGCGATCCAGGCGCTTGGAACGCTGTTGCAGGCATGCCGGGAAGAACCGCGCCTTCCGCTCACCCGGTCGGCGCTGAACCATGGACCGGTCATCCGCAGGGCAGGTGATCTGTTTGGATCGACCGTCAACATAGCGGCACGTATTGCTGCGCTTGCGTCCCCCGGTCAATTGCTTGCGACTCAACCCATTGCCGACGCCGCTGCCGCCAAAGGCATCTTGGTGCGGGATCTTGGAGAGGTGGCGCTGCGGTCGGTAGCTGATGAAATCCCTCTTTACGAGATCGAACTTGCCCCCTCGCCTGACCCGGCCTGGATCGATCCAGTGTGCAAGATGCATGCTCCGTATGCATCCTATCGACGGGCCGCCCCAGAAGGGCCATGGTTTTGTTCGCCGCGTTGTGAAGAGGCATATCGGAAGTCGCCGCAGGCCTATCCACTGGCTCGATGACACGGCTCCCCTAGCTGCCCTGGCGCCCCCTCTCAGTCTATACTCATTGCGCAGGTGAGATATGCTACGGTGCCGGAAGTCGCCTCTGCATGATCCGCTGCCACAAGTGGCACATTGGTGCCGATGAAGCGCACTTTCAGAGTTTCGCCGACTTTCATCCTGATCGTGTCCCTCGAAGGATAGGCGCGGCCGTTGATGGTGAAATAATTCGGCTGTCCGCCGGCGGAAACCACGCGATAATCCTTCCAGCTGCTGGAAGTTCAAGAGTTGCCGTCCAGCCATGGCCGATCCGTCGTTTGCAAGAAAGTCACGGAGAATGGGTTCCCATCGGCGTTCTCTGCTACTTGACTCTCAGCCTTTTTCGCGGCAGGTTTCGATCAATAGGTCAGACCAATTTACCGATCCGGGATCTGCCAGATGATTCCGTTGAAGTAGAACTGGGTAACAATGCCGATCCAGGCCGTTGAACCGCGTCGACTTTACCGACAGATCGCCGATCAGCTCAGGCAGCTGATCGACGCGGGTGAGTTCGCAGTCGGCGATCGGCTGCCGACCGAGCGCGAGCTGGCCGATCAGCTTGGCATCTCCCGCCCAACCGTCCGTGAAGCGCTGATCGCGCTCGAGGTCGAGGGGCGCATACGCATTCGCGTCGGCTCGGGCATCTACGTCACCGAACCGCCGCGCGCCGAAATTTTGACGGCAGAAATGGATGAAGGCCCGTTCGAGCTGTTGCGGGCGCGCGAGTTCATCGAAGGCGCGATCGCCGCCGAAGCCGCCCTCCATGCCCGGCCGATCGACATCGAACATATGGACGACGTGCTGCGCCGCATGGAGGACATACCTCGCCCGACCAGGATGACGATCGCGCTCGACCGCGAGTTCCATACGATAGTGGCGGGCATTCTCGGAAACGCCGTGCTGGTGCGCTGCATTGGCGAGCTCTTCGACCAGCGCATGAACCCATATTTCGAACGCCTGTCGAGCTATTTCGAGAACAGGGAGTCCTGGCGGGCCGCCGCGGAGGAGCATCGCGCCGTGCGCGACGCGATCGCGGCGCGCGACCCTGAACGGGCCAAGGCCGCCATGCAAGAACATCTGCGTCAGTCGCAACTGAGATTCTCACGCAATTTCGGTGAGAAATCCGCGGCCAGGGAGGTCGCGGGATAGGAGTCAGCCGACCGGGAGGGTCCTGTCGGCACCGTCAATCCATTCACAGGGAGGAATATGATGTTGAGGAAATACGCCGTTCTGCTCGGCACGATCGCCGCAATCGCTCTGCCCATGGCTTCGGCCTCTGCACAAACCGCGCTGAAATGGGCCCATGTCTACGAAACGTCCGAACCCTTCCACACCGAGTCGGTGTGGGCGGCAGAGGAGATCAAGAAGCGCACCGACGGCCGCTATACGATCGACGTCTTCCCGGCTTCGCAACTCGGCAAGGAAGCCGACATCAACCAGGGGCTGACCCTCGGCACGGTCGACATCATCATCTCCGGATCGAGCTTCGCCGCCCGCGAATACCCGCCGATCGGCGTGACCTACTTCCCGTTCACTTTCCGCGACGCGGATCACCTGCTCGCTTACACCAAGAGCGCCAAATACAAGGAGTTGACCGCCGGCTTCGAAGAGGCCTCCGGCCATCACATCACCGCGACCACCTACTACGGCACGCGTCACACGACCTCCAACCGGCCGATCGAGAAATGCGCCGACATGCAGGGCCTGAAGATCCGCGTGCCTGATGTGCCGGCCTATCTCGCCATGCCGCGCGCCTGCGGTGCCAACACCGCGCCGATCGCCTTCGCCGAGGTCTATCTCGCCTTGCAGCAGGGTACGGTGGAAGCGCAGGAAAACCCGCTGACGACGATCGACGCCAAAAAATTCTACGAAGTGCAAAAGCACATTATCCTGACCGGGCACATCGTCGATCATCTCAACACGCTCGTGTCGCAATCGCGCTGGTCGCAATTGTCGGACGAGGACAAGGCGATCTTCACCGAGGTGATGCAGGAAGCCGCCGCGCGAGCGACCAAGATCATCGTCGATCGCGAGAAGGCTTTGGTCGAAACCTTCAAGGAGCGCGGTCTCACCGTCACCGAAGTCGATCGCGCCGATTTCGAAAAGAACGTGATGGAGAAGGTGACGTTCGAGGAGTTCGGCTACCGCAAGGAGGATTGGGAGGCGATCCGCGCCGTCAAGTAAGCCCGCATCGATCCGGGCCCGGCGCGACAAGCGCGTCGGGTCTGTCGAGCCCGCTGTCCAACAGTGCCCGGAGCTTGCCGATGACCCAAGAGGTCCACACCCAGGTTACAGCAGAAGAACTGGCGCATGCCTTCGAGGAAGAAGCGCCGCCCATCGATCTGTCGCGATACGCGGTGGAGGACTGGGTCACGCTCGCCGTGTTCTGGGGCATGTCGTTCTGCGTGTTCCTGCAGTTCTTTACGCGCTACGTCATGAACAACAGTTTTGCCTGGACCGAGGAGATCGCCATCAACTGCCTCGTCGTCGTGGTCTTCCTGGGCTCGGTCATGTGCACGCGCACCACGCGCCACATCCACGTCGACGTGCTCTATCACTATCTCCCCGCTGGGGCCGGGCGCTACCTGGCGCTCGCGGTCAATGTGATTACCATTTGCTTCTTCGCCTACATGTCCTGGCTCCTCTGGCGCTATGTCGGGATCGTCCACCGCGAGCGGATGGTCACCATCAACCTGCCGCGCAACGTCGTCTTCTACGCCGTCTTCGCCGGTTTCGTGCTGATGATGCTGCGCGCCATCCAGGTCTTCATCGGCAACATTCGCCGTGGCTACTCGGCGCTGGAGCGCCCCGCCGCGTTCGACGGATTGGGGGAATAGGCCATGCTGCTTCTGATCGGAGCCTTTCTCGTCCTGATGCTGGTCGGCGTGCCTGTCGCTGTGTCGATGGCGGTGTCGTCGCTGCTCTATCTCGTCTTCTATGGCGTGGCGCCTGACATCATCGCCGCGCAGCGCATGATCGCCGGTGTCGAGAGCTTTCCGCTGCTTGCCGTGCCGTTCTTCATCTTTGCCGGCAACCTCATGAACATCGCCGGTGTCACCGGGCGGATCTATTCCTTCGCGCTGGCGCTTGTCGGCTGGATGAAGGGCGGCCTCGCGCAGGTGAACATCATCGGATCGGTGGTCTTCGCCGGCATGTCGGGCGCAGCCCTTGCCGACGCCGCCGGCATCGGCACCATCGAGATCAAGGCGATGAAGGACCACGGCTATCCCGTCGAGGCGGCGGTCGGCGTCACCGCCGCCTCCTCGACGCTCGGCCCGATCTTCCCGCCGTCGCTGCCCTTCGTCATCTACGGCATGATGGCCAACGTCTCGATCGGCGCGCTGTTCATGGCCGGCATCCTGCCCGGCGTCGTCATGACGGCGCTGATGATGGTGACGGTCGCGATCTTCGCCCACCGCCGGGGCTGGGGTTCGGACACGCCGTTCAAACTGAACCGGCTCGCCGCCGCCTCGATCGAGGTCGCCGTCGTGTGCTGCTTTCCGCTGGCCGTTTATGTCCTTGTCCAGACGGGACTGTCGCTCAACATTGCTGTTGGCATCGTGCTCGTCGTCCTGATCGCCTGCGACTGGTATTTCGACTTTTCCGCCGTCATGGCGCTGATGACACCGATCATCCTGATCGGCGGCATGACCATGGGCTGGTTCACGCCGACCGAAGCGGCCATGGCCGCCGTCATCTGGTCGTTGTTTCTCGGGCTTGTGCGTTATCGGACGATGACACTTTCAGCCCTCGCCAAGGCCAGTTTCGACACGATCGAGACGACCGCGTCGGTCCTCTTCATCGTCACCGCAGCATCGATCTTCGCCTGGTTGCTCACGGTCAGCCAGGCGGCGCAGCTGTTCTCGGTCTTCATCACATCGCTGACCGAAAACAAATGGGTGTTCCTGATCCTGGTCAACATCCTGATGCTGGTCGTCGGTTGTTTTCTGGACACGATCGCCGCCATCACGATCCTTGTGCCGATCCTCCTGCCGATCGTGGTTCTCTACGGCATCGATCCGGTGCATTTCGGTCTGATCATGACGCTCAACCTGATGATCGGTCTGCTCCATCCGCCGCTCGGCATGGTGCTGTTCGTCCTCTCGCGGGTCGCCAAGCTGTCGGTCGAACGTACGACCATGGCAATTCTGCCCTGGCTCGTGCCATTGATCGTCGCGCTGATCCTGATCACCTTTGTCCCCGCCATCTCGCTGTGGCTGCCGACGCAAATGGGGCTGATCCGTTGATCGACAGTCCAGTCGCCGCGACGCTGTTCGGCCCTGAGGATCTGCGCGTCGTCGAGCACCCGCTCGGCCCCCTCGCGCCCCGAATGGTGCGCGTGCGCTTCGGCGCCGGCGGCATCTGCGGTTCCGACCTGCACTATTTCCGCCACGCGCGGACCGGCGACTTTGTCGTCACGTCGCCGCTCGTGCTCGGCCACGAGGTCGCCGGAGAGATCGTCGAAATCAACGCGGACGCGCCAGGACTTGCCGTCGGTGATCGCGTGGCGGTCAACCCGTCGCGCTGGTGCGGACAATGCGCCCGATGCGCAGAGGGCCGCGCCAATCTCTGTGAAAACATCTATTTCATGGGCTCGGCGTCGAAAACGCCGCACATGCAAGGCGGTTTTGCCAGCGTGTTCGATGCCACGCCGGCGCAATGCATCAAAGTCCCGCATGCTGTTGCCTACCAGGCGGCGGCACTTGCCGAACCGCTCGCCGTCAGCCTGCATGCCGTGGCGCGGGCCGGCGACATCGCCGGCCGCAACGTCATCCTGATCGGCGCCGGCCCCATCGGGCTCCTGACCATGCTCGCCGCCAGGCTCAAGGGTTGTGGCGAGCTCACCGTCGCCGACATAGCCGAGGCGCCGCTCGCCTTCGCCAGCAAACTTGGAGCAAACAGGACGGTCAACGTGTTCGGCGGCGATGACGAACTCAAGGCGCTCGCGGCCGACAAGTTGATCGATGTCGCGTTCGAGATTTCAGGCACCGCCGCGGGTCTCGCAGCTGCGATCGCCAGCGTCCGGCGCGGCGGCACGGTCGTTCAGGTCGGCAATCTGCCGGGTGGTCAGATCCCGGTGGCCGCCAATGCGGTGATGGCCAAGGAAATCAATCTGAACGGCACGTTTCGTTTCGGCGCGGAATTCAACGAAGCGGTCGACCTCATCGTCAGCGGGGATATAGATGTCCTGAAGCTGGTGACCGCCGAACGCCCCCTCTCCTCGGCCTACGATGCGTTTGCCCTGGCCGCCGACCGCTCGCAGAGCGTCAAGGTGGTGCTGACCGCCGACTGAGGCGTTTTTCCCGGCGCCTCCCCACCAGGGGTCGGTTCCGGTAGGGGCGAAATGGCCCTCTAAGCGTTCTGCTCCTTCGGCCACAGATACTAGCCGGTCAGTAAAAAATGTGCGCCCAGGCCAGCGGCGAGATGTGCGCCAGAAGGTCGGGCGCTACATCGTATACCTCGTTCCGTCGTCCCGCGACGGCGTGGCCGAGGCGCGAGCGTCGCGCCATCAATGGCCGCGCGGTCACTTGGTCCCGATGCCAATATTGACGGGGTTTCTCAGGATGGCCGAGCCGTCATCGCCGGCCCGGTCGCGCACCATGCGGTCGAGCGTCTGGCGAATGACTCCGCGCTCGCTTTCGCTCAACGCGAGGCTGCCAAGCACTTCCTCGACAATTGGATTGCTCCACACGATCCAGTCCCATAGCTCAGCACCTGAGTTGAAGGCCGTGCTTTCGGGTGATCGTCTCGACGGTGACGTCCTTCAGTCCGGCCTTCGCCAGCTCGCGGGCAAGCCGCTCCGGATCGCTGAGCTGAAACGGTAGTGGCGGCGGGTCCATCGGCGGACCATTAAACCCCGGGCGTACTGATTGAACGGCCCCGACCAAGAATGCGAGGAAGTCGATTTGATGCGGGTCGCCATAGGCAATGACCAGCACCCGCCCTCCAGGTTTGACAACCCGCGTCATCTCCCGAATGCTCCTCGGCATGTCGGGAAAGAGCATGACCCCAAACTGAGATCCCGCGGCGTCGAAGCTGTCCTCGTCAAAGGCAAGCGCATGCCCGTCCATTACGCGGGTGTCGATTTCCAGGCTTTCCCGGCTGGCGCGCTCTCGCAGCAGGCGGAGCATGACGGGAGACTGGTCGACAGCGACCACCTCGGCACCGATCCGAGCTGCCGGAATACTGAGCGCGCCGCTGCCGGATGCAATGTCGAGAAAGCGCCTGCCGGGGCGGAGCCCTGCCCTGACCAGACTCTCATTGCCAAGCCAGATCTGTGTTTCGGTATTCGTCCGATCGTAACCCGAGGCAATTCGGTCCCAAGCCTCGCGTGTGTCCGGCAGCGCCTGAGGAACCGCGGATTCGGCCTCGCGCCGTCGATAATGTGGAGCGGCCACCCAAAACGGACGCTCGCGGCTTCCGCTACAGGCAATGGGGTGGCAAGATCGTGCCGCCCCCAGATCAGGAAGGTCGGGATTCTGATGCGTGCCAGTTCTTCTGATGGGATTGCGGGAAATCCGAATTGCTCCATCAGGCTTTGCTGGGTCGGCTTCAACTCTGGTGCCTGCGCGCGATCAAGATTGTAGGCTTGCAGCCGCTCCCAGCTCTCGCCCATATGATTGCGCAGCGCGTCGAGGTCAAAGGCGCACTGCTGCCAGAGGCGGTCATGGTTTTCCGGACTTGGCTCCGTGATGAACGCGGCGAGCGCCGCACCGAATTCAGGCGCCGGCTGAAACGGCGCGAGCCGAGCGCATCCGACAGCACCATGCAGCGGAGCTTGTTACCATGCTTGGCGGCAAAGCGGGCGGCAATTGCGGCGCCGAGAATTTGGCCGACAAGAATGGGCGGTGTCGGGCAGGTGCGTTCGATGAGTTCGCCAAGCCACGCGAGCACACGATCGGAATGGACCGGACCCTCGATTGTCCCAGACGCGCCATGGCCCGGCAGATCCGGCGCGATCACGTGATGTGTTCTCACAAGCTCCGGGAGAATTCGCAGCCACTTTGCTGCATGTTCTCCTGGGCCGTGCAACAGCACGATCGGTGGTCCCGCGCCGCCCTCCAGTAGCTCGGTTGAGATGCCGGCCATTTCGAGCCGCCGTTCGGCGATCGGCAGCCCGGTGAGCAGGCGCTTGCGGGCAGCTTCTCCGAATATGCGGTTCGATTCAATTGCCGCCGGGGTGGTGGTGTAACCTTCAACGTGAGACATCATGGCCTCCCTCCTGTTGATAGTAAGATTTCGTCTTGCACGTGCCGCCTGGCCGCTTGGGCTGCTCACGCGCTGGAGCGCGCGCTGCGAGCGGTTGACACGCTGTTCTCGGCTCGCGCGAGCCCCAATCCGAACCACAACGTCCAAAGCGCCACACAGAATCGGTATGTGACATCGCTTCCTCCTTTCATCGTGGCCGGATGTTTGCCGCGCGATCACCGAGTCCGTCCTGCAGTCTGCAGGCGAGTTGCGCCGAGGCGCCGCGCATCCATAGCCGACAGGTGCAAGCTTAGGGCGGAAGGGAGGGCGGCGCTTCGGGCGAACCACCCAATGGCGCCGATGACGGCATGGGTGTTTCCACCCATGCCGGGCGCGCTCAGACTAGGCGGTGCTCGTAGGCCCAGGCGGTGGCGGCGGTGCGAGTGGGGACGTCAAGCTTGTTGAAAATATTGCTGACGTGCCTGTCCACTGTCTTCCCGCTCAAATGCAGTTCGTTGGCGATTTCCTTGTTGGTTTTACCGGAAGCGATCCGGCGGAGAACCTGCAGTTCGCGGGCAGAGAGGCCGCGGGCTTCGTCCGGCCGCGTGTCAAGCAGTGTATCGATGCGAGAAACGTCGGGCGTGGCACCAAGCTGCTGAAATACTGTCCGGGCTACCTGCAGCTCCAGTACCGCACCGTCGTTGTCACCGAGGGCGCGGCAAGCCAAGCCCATGATGACACCTACGCGCGCTGCTTCGTATGGCGCGTCGACTTGCTGCCACGCCTCGATTGCCCGGCGCAGCCAAATCGCCGCGGCTTGCGCTTCGCCGTCTGCCAGTTCCACCGCTCCCCGCGCGTGAGAGGCAAGGGCGCGCAACGGTTCGGTTCCGTACATTTCTGCAATGTCCGCCAGTTCGTGGCAGGCACGCCGTGCTTCCTCGATGTCGCCAGCCGCCAGCATGATCTCGACGTGAGCAGACAGCAGCCGAATGCGCTTCACTTGGTCGGTCGTCGCGGCCATGACGCGCCGGATTGCGGCCGCAGCCGTACCGACGTGCCTTTCAGCCAACCGCAACAGGGCAAGGCCCGGCTGCGGTTCGAAGCCATACTGGCTTGCACTCCGATATGCCTGCTCGGCCGCATCAAAGTCTCCGCGAAGGCGGTGTACTTCCGCCAGCTGGTACCACGCCCCAGCCGTATCTTTCCGATTGTTCGACTGCGTCAAACGCTCCACGGCCTGCTGCGCTTTGTCGATCGCGTCCTGCCATGCGCCACTGAGCCGCTTGATATCGGCGCGATGCATCAGGCAGGTGCCGCTGAAACTGATCAGCTGGGGCTGTTCGGCGACCATCGCCCCAGGGCGGAGGTCCATTCGCGCGCGCGGCCCAGATCATGGACTTGCTGACACGCTTCGATCACGCTCCAGTAGATCAAGCCGGTAAGCAGCGGCGACAATTCACCGGCCATGACCGAAACCATCGCCTCGTCGAGGAGCGCGAAACCTTCCGCGGTTCGCCGCTGTCGCAACAGAACACGGCCCTGCAAATGCCGTGCACAGGCCACCAGATCCGCGTCCGCAAAGCGCTTGCCAATCTCGACCGCGCCACTCGCCGCAGCGTATGCCGCTTCAAGGTTGCCCGAAGCAAGATGCTGTTCGACGTGGGGCAGCATCAGGTAACCGTGTTCGGCACAATCATCTGGCTCGCGTTCGAGCAGCCGATGCGCCCGCCCAAACCAGCCGGCCGCCTGAGCCATCTCCCCGCGAAAGACAAGGCGCAGGCCAAGCCAGAAGGCGCAACGGGCGGCGCGATGACACTTGCCAGCGTCGAGATATGCACGATGGGTTCGCTCCAGGGCCCGCAGGTACTCCTCGTCGCGCCCGGTCAAATAGGCCGACATCGCCAGCCGTTCGAGATCGTCTACTGCGAGCGGAGCCGCTTCGCCGGCGCGCGCGAGGAACCGATAGGCGTCGTCCCACGCCCTTTCTTCGTAAGCTTCACGACCGAGGGCGAGCTGATCCGTCTCGTCCAAGGACCCGCTGTTGAATTGCTGTCGATCTGACCTGCCCATCGGCGTTGGTTCCGGAGACGAACAGAAATCCTGGCCATCAATGGCTGCTTTGGAGCCACGGTGGAAGTATAGCATGCACGAACGCGAATGACCCGGAATGCACTTAAAAGCGCTCTGAATGGGAACGTCCCGGACGACAGCAATAAGTCGATGCCGTCTACTAGGTGCCTGTCCAATCACCGTCGTATGGCGGAAACCGGCCAATCCCGTCGTGTGAACGTTGCCATGGCGCTTGGGGTGTCATTCGCGCCCTACCGGAATCGACCCCCGCCAGCTGTTGTCAACCGCTCCAGTCTCAGCCTGCCGGCCCGGTTTCCTTCGTGTCGGCCTGCTTGCGCGCCCGCGCAAATTGCAGCCCGGAAACGCCGGCGGTCGCAGCCAGCGCCAAGCCGATCGGAATGAGGCTCGAGGGCTGGTCGGCCTTTCTGAGTACCGCCACCACGTCATACCCGACATCCAGCCCGATGCGCTTGGCGTAGGATCCGAAATCGACATTGCTGATCATCAGCGCGTCGCCCGCTTGCGTGATGGTAAGGCCGATGCCGCGCAGCCGCTCCAGTGGCTCGCCCGGTTCGCCAAGCGGCACGTTGACCGTCTTGCGGACATCTTCGCCCATGAGGTCGACGCCCTCGACGACGAAATTGATGCGGCCATCCGCCGGCGTCTGCGCCACCGCCGACAGGAACTCGCTTGCCGGCAACTCCTCGTAAGGCGGTGACACCTGGTTGAGCCACCAGTCCGGCCGAAACAGCGTGAAGCAGATGAGCAGCAGCGCCGCACTTTCCCAAAGTCGGCTTTTGGTCACGAACCAGTTCATTGTCGCGGCTGAAAACAGCAGGATGGCGATCAACGAGACAGTCGCCACCCAGATCGTCTGCGGCCAGGTGTCGACTCCGATCAGCAGCATCGCCGGGTTGAAGATGAAAACGAACGGCAGGATCGCCGTGCGCAGCGAATAGAGCGCGCCCTGGAAGCCGGTGGCGATCGGATCCTCCTTGGAAATCGCCGCCGCCGCGAACGCGGCCAGCCCAACGGGCGGGGTGATGTCGGCCATGATGCCGAAGTAGAAGACGAACAGGTGGACCGCGATCAGCGGGATCGGCAGTCCGGCCTGGGCGCCGAGATCGACCACGACCGGCGCCATCAGCGTGGCGACCAGGATGTAGTTTGCGGTGGTCGGGATGCCCATGCCGAGCACCAGGCTGATCGCGGCGATGAGGATCAGCATCAGGATGACATTGCCGCCGGAAATGAACTCGACGAGTTCCGTCATCATCAGGCCGAGACCGGTCAGTGTGATCGTGCCGACGACGATGCCGGCGGTGGCCGTGGCGATACCGATGCCGATCATGTTGCGGGCGCCGAGCGCCAGCCCGTCGATCAGGTCGTCCCAGGCAGCCCGCACTGAGGCGGCGAGATTTTCTTTGCGGAACAGCGCCATCAGCGGCTTGCGGGTGGCGACAATAGCGAGGATTGAAACGGTCGCCCAGAACGCCGAAAGGCCGGGCGACATCTGCTCGACCATCAGGCACCACAGAAGCACCGCGATCGGGATGAGGAAATCGAGCCCGGTCCGCGTGACGTCCCAGGCGCGCGGCAGTTCGAGGATCGGCGCGTTCGGATCGTCGAGTGCGAGGTCAGGATAGCGCGAGGAATACCAGACCGAGGCGACGTAGAGAGCGACGCCGGCGAGCGCGAGCAGCGGCGGCGCGGCCCCACCGAAGACAGCCTGGATAGCAACGATGCCGTAATAGACGATACAGACGGCGAGAACGCTGCCGGACAGTCCCAGTCCCATCCGCAGCATCCGTTCTCTTGCCGGCGTCGGACGCTGCGGGATCGTCTTCAGGCCCATCTTGATCGCTTCGAGATGAACCATGTAGAGCAGCGCGATATAGGAGAAGACCGCCGGCAGCAGCGCATGCTTGACGATCTCCGAATAGGGAATGCCGACATATTCGACCATCAGGAAGGCGGCCGCGCCCATGACCGGCGGCATGATCTGGCCGTTGATCGAGGCTGAAGCCTCAATGGCGCCCGCCTTGACGCCGGAAAGGCCGGTGCGCTTCATCAGCGGGATGGTGAAGATGCCGCCTGAAACCACGTTGGAGACGGATGAGCCGGACACGACGCCGTTGAGGGCCGACGAGACCACGGCGACTTTCGCCGGGCCGCCGCGCAGGTGGCCGAGCAGCGCGATGGAAATCTGCATCATCCAGTTGCCGGCGCCTGCCTTTTCCAGAAGCGTGCCGAACAGGACGAACAGAAAGACGAAGCTCGTCGACACGCCAAGTGCAATCCCGAAGACGCCTTCGGTTGTCAGCCATTGATGGTTGAGAAACTTGGTGAGCGATGCGCCGCGATGCTGAATCACGTCCGGCATGTACTGGCCGGCAAAGGTGTAGAAGATGAAGACACACGCCACGACCACCATCGGAAGGCCGAGCGCACGGCGCGTCGCCTCGAGCAGCAACAGGATGCCAACGGTGCCGGTCACCAGATCGAGCGTGGTCGGCTGGCCCGGCCGTCCGGAAAGCACGACGTAAAAGAGAAAAAGGTAGGCGCCGGCAAATCCGCCGACCACGGCCAGCACCCAGTCGAGCAGCGGCACGTGATCGCGGGGCGAGGATCTCAGCGCCGGATAGGCGAGAAAGGTCAAGAACAGCGCGAAGCCGAGATGGATAGCGCGCGCTTCCGTGTCGTTGAGAATGCCGAAGCCGAACACGAACGGCAAAGGCGAAGCGTACCAGAGCTGGAAAAGCGACCACGCGACTGCAACCCAGAGCAGGATTCGCCCGACCGTGCCAACCGGATGCCGGCCACCCGTGTCGGCCTCCGCGACAAGTTGTTCGAGCTCTTCGAGATCGACGCCGGCCGGTTGTGCCTTCACTTCGCTCATGACGTCGTCTCCTGTTGCGGATGGCCCCGGCGGATCAGCTGGACCCGCCTGACCGTCGTCAGGTCACGAAGCCTACTTCAACCAGCCCTTCTCCTTGAAGTATTTTTCAGCGCCCGGATGCAGCGGCGCGGAATTTCCTTCCGCCACCATCTTGGCGGGATCGAGATTGGCGAAGGCCGGATGCAGCGACTTGAACTCGTCGAAGTTCTCGAACACCGCCCTGGTCAATTGATAGACGCTCTCATCGGGAACCTTGGCCGAAGTGACCAGCGTGGCGAGCACGCCGAAAGTCCCGGTATCGTCGGGATTGTTTGCGTAGAGTCCGCCCGGAATGATCGCCTTGGCGTAGTACGGATTCTCGGCGACAAGCTTGTCCACGACTTCTCCAGTCAACGGCACCAGCTTGGCGGCGCAGGTGGTCGTCGGATCCTGGATGTTCGCTGAAGGATGGCCGACGCCGTAGAAGAACCCGTCGATCTTGCCGTCGCAGAGCGCCGGCCCGTGCTCGTCAGCCTTCAGCTCCGATGCGAGCGAAAAGTCGGCCAACGTCCAGCCCATCGCACCGAGCAGACGCTCCATGGAAGCGCGCGTCCCGGAACCGGGATTGCCGACGTTGAAACGCTTGCCCTTAAAATCCTCGAATTTCGTCACGCCGGCATTGGGATGCGCCAGCACCGTGAACGGCTCCGGATGGATCGAGAAGACCGCGCGCAGATCGGTATGGGGGCCACCGTCCTTGAATGATTCCAGCCCCTTGTAGGCGTTGTACTGGACGTCCGACTGGGCCATGCCGAAGTCGAGTTCGCCTTCCTTGATCGTGTTCACGTTGAATGCCGATCCGCCGGTCGATTCGACCGAGCAGCGGATGCCGTGTGTCTTGCGATCCTTGTTGAGCAACCGGCAGATAGCGCCGCCGGCGGCATAGTAGACGCCGGTGACGCCACCGGTCCCGATGGTAACGAAATTCTGCTGCGCCATTGCGCTGGCAGAAAACAGCAGCGCCGCCGACAAGGCGGCGATCTGCGCTCCGAGGCGTGCAGTCCGGGCATGTTTCATCTGGTTCTCCCTTGGTACTTTGCGTGCCGTCGCGGCCGTCCGGTGTTTTGGTGTCAAGGCACGTCGATGCATGCTACGATTGTTGCGCTTTATCAATCAAGGGAAATGCTTGTTACAATGGACAGTCGGGAGATGGGTTTCGACGCGCTTTTGGCGCGCATACTGACCGAACTCCCAAAATTGAGCTCGGAACTGCGCAAGGCGGCGCGTTTCCTGGTCGATCACCCCGACGAGGTGGCGCTGGTGTCCATGCGGGTGCTGGCCTCGAGATCAGAGGTGACACCGACGACCTTCGTGCGACTGGCACGGCGACTGGGTTTTGGCGACTGGGCGGCGCTGCGCAAGCCGTTCGAAGACCGGCTGCGCTCCGGCAAGGCGCCTTTCGCGGCAAGGGCCGATGCGCTTGTCAGGCGCAGGTCGGAGACGATCTTCGCCGAATCGCTGAGGACGACGGTGGCCAATCTGGCGACGGCCGAAGCCGTCAACGGCAGCGAAGAAATCGCAAGGGCCTGCGCGATACTGGAGAAGGCTCAGCGCATACGTGTCGCCGGGTTCCGAAGCTGCCGCGCGCCCGCCCACGCGCTTGTCTATCTCTGCCGGATGTTTCGGCGCGAGATCACGCTGCTCGGCGGCGACGGCGGTGCGATCGAGGCGGAACTCGCAGCGCTTGGAAAGAAGGAAGCGGTCGTCGCGATCGGCTTTTCGCCCTATTCGCGTGAACTCGGGCCCGTGGTGGAAGCTGCGCAACGACACAGCGTTCCGATTGTCGCGATCGTCGACAGCATGGCTGCTCCGATCGCGCGGCATGCGCAGGTTGTCTTGCGATTCTCTACCGACAGCCCGTCCTTCTTCCCGTCGGTAGCCGCAGCCATGGCTATCGTGGAAGCGCTGGCCGCAACGATGCTGGCGCGCAGCGGGCCGGCCGCCGCGGCTCGTGTCAGGGAGACGGAATTGGAGTTACAGGCGTTCGGGGCCTATCTGCCGGAATGAGGAGCGCTGGCTATGCCACCGCCGCGTCTATCGCGTCGCCGAGCCGTTCAACAACCGCGTCGATTGCCGCGGCGTCTATGATGAAGGGCGGCGCCAGCAACACATGATCGCCGCGCACGCCGTCGATCGTGCCCCCTGCGGGATAGACCAGCAGGCCGCGCGCCATCGCCTCGCGCTTGATCTTCGCATTGAGCTTCCGCTTCGGTTCGAAGGGCGCCTTGGTCGAGCGATCCTCGACCAGCTCTACACCCATGAAAAGGCCACGGCCGCGAATGTCGCCGATATGGGCATGGTTGCCGAGCCGTTCGACCAGTCGCCGCGAAAGATGCTCTCCCATCGCCCGGACATTGGCGAGCAGATCGTCGCGAGCAATCACCTCCTGGACGGCGAGCGCCGCCGCGCAGGCCATCGGGTGGCACATATAGGTGTGGCCGTGCTGGAAGAAGCCGGAGCCTTCGGCGAAAGCGTCGAAGATGCGGCGCGAAAGCAGCACCGCACCGATGGGTTGGTAGCCGCCACCGAGGCCTTTGGCGATTGTTATCAGGTCGGGCGCGACGCCGTCCTGCTCGCAGGCGTGCAGCGTGCCGGTGCGGCCCATGCCGCACATCACCTCATCGAGGATGAGGAGCACACCGTAGCGGTCGCAGATTTCGCGAACGCGCCTGAAATAGCCGGGAACCGCGGGCACAGCTCCTGCTGTCGCGCCGACCACAGGTTCCGCGACGAAGGCCATGACAGTGTCCGGACCGAGTTCGAGAATTCTATCCTCGAGCGCCTGGGCGGCGCGCAGTCCGTAGGCCGCCTCGCTCTCACCGGCTTTCTGGTAGCGGTAGGCATAGCATGGGTCGATGTGATGCGTGTCGATCAGCAAAGGGCGGAATTGGGCGCGGCGCCACTCATTGCCCCCGGCAGCGAGAGCGCCGAGCGTGTTGCCGTGATAGCTCTGGCGGCGGGCGATGACGTTTCGCCGCTCTGGCCTGCCGGTCTCGACGAAAAACTGGCGGGCCATCTTGAGCGCCGCCTCCACCGCTTCGGAGCCGCCGGACACGAAGTAGGCGTGGCTGATACCTTGTGGCGCGCCGGCGGCGAGCTTGTCGGCCAATGTCTCGGCCGGCTCGTTGGTGAAGAAGCTGGTGTGGGCATAGGCGAGCTTGTCGGCCTGCGCATGGAGCGCGGCTGTCACCTCGGGATGGCCGTGGCCGAGGCAGGAAACCGCCGCGCCACCTGACGCGTCGATATAGGCGCGGCCATCGCGGTCGAACAGTTCGATGCCCTTGCCGCCAGCCGCGACGGGCAGGCTCGCGTGGATCTGGCGGTGCAGGATGTGTGTCATGCCTTCCCCGATTGACGATGGCGCGATTTGCAGCGAACCTATCATGCAACATATGTTACACACTGCGCAATACTGAAACAATTGGACTGAGCCTATGACCGCCGACAGGGACGCGACCGGCCCCGGACTTATCGCACCGACGGCAATCGCCGTTGCGCCGAATGGTGGACGGCGTGGCAAGCAAGACCACCCTGCCCTGCCGATCGGCCCCTGGGAATTGGCCCGGACCGCCGCCGCCTGCCTCGAGGCGGGCGCCGCCATGATCCATACCCATGTCCGCGACCGCGACGGCGGCCATTTGCTCGACGCGCACGCCTATCGCGAGACGACGAAAGCGATACGTGATGCGGTGGGCGAGCGGCTGATCATCCAGATCACCAGCGAAGCGATCGGCCGCTACCGGCCGGCCGAGCAGATGGCGGTGGTACGCGCTGCCCGCCCTGAGGCGGTTTCGCTGGCGCTGCGTGAACTGGTGCCGGACGCCGCCCATGAGACCAATTTCGCGCAGTTCCTGTCGTGGTTGAAGAGCGAGCGGATCGCCCCTCAGATCATCCTTTACGCGCCCGAAGAGGCGTCGGCGTTGGCCGCCATGCAGCAGCGCGGGCTGGTGCCTTTCGACGACATCCCGGTGCTCTATGTGCTCGGCCGCTACACCCCGGGACAGGTTTCGCGACCGGCCGATCTGCTGCCCTTCCTTGCGCATGACCGCCCGCGCTTCGCGCACTGGATGGTCTGTGCCTTCGGTCGGCAGGAAACCGCTTGCGTTACGGCCGGTGCGCTCCTGGGCGGTCATGCCCGCGTCGGCTTCGAGAACAATTTTACCCTGGCCGACGGCACGACTGCCAAGGACAATGCCGCGCTCGTGACAGCGACCAAAGGCGCTCTGACTGCTTGCGGCGTCAGGATCGCCCAAGCCAGCGACCTGCGCGCCGCTTGGTCGATCCAGGGCTAACCCTCGCCCGCGCGCTTCGTCGGTTCGTCACATTTGTCGAAAATCTCTTTGCTACGCTGCAACCGAACTTTTTGGCTGACGTTAAGGTTGCAACGGGCGCTGGGGAGGCCTTTATGCAGACGTACCTCGTCGAACAAATGGAGGGCGATGACGTGATCACGGTGCGTGTCATCAACGCGCCGAGCCCCTTCAAAGCCGCCGCCATGTCGACAGATCGACATGTTACGCTGCGAAGGTGGGAAAAGGATTGGATCCGAGTAACCGACGAGAACCGGGGACACATCTTTGCATACAGCTTTGTCTCCGACGCAAACCCGGACAACAGCGGGCTTGTAATAGCACCGAATAAATCAAGAAAAGCCCAAAAAGCCGATCAGGGACGCGAGTAAGCGCCACCTTTTTTGCTTTTTGCTGGAGCGCGCCAGAAGCGTGAACACTGCGAATTGAGCCAGCCGTTGCGGCATGGCTGACGCTCACGGCGTGGTATGTCCCACAACCACCCTTCCCTCGCCGGCTTCGTTCGTGACCGCCCGGATCCCGTGGAAGGACTTGGAGCGCTCCAGCAAACGCATGACCTGCCGGTCCTGGCCGAGACCGACCTCGAAGAGCAGGATGCCTCCGCGCCGCAAGTAGCGCGGCGCGTCCTTGATCACCCGCATATGGATGCTCAGGCCGTAGGGGCCGGCTGCAAACGCTTCACGCGGCTCGAGCTCGGTCAGATGCGCGCGGTCGCCCTCGAGCCGCTTTTCCGAAATGTAAGGCGGGTTGCAGACGATCACGTCGATCGTGTCATCAAGCTGCAAACCCGAGAAAGCACTGAACAAGTCACCCCTCAGCACCGACACGCGATCTGCCATGTCGTGATGGGCGACGTTGCGGCGCGCGACCTCGACGCATCCATCGGTGAGATCGCTTGCCCAGACTTGCGCGGCAGGAGCGTAATGCGCGATGGCGCAGGCCAGATTGCCGGCTCCGCAGCACATGTCGACAACCCGCGGCGTCGACAGGTTCATTCGCCGCAGAACATCAAGTGCTGTCGTGCCGAGCAACTCCGTCTCCGGCCGGGGAACGAGCGCACCGGGCGCGATGAGCAACTCCAGCCCCATGAAGATGGTGCGGCCTTTGCGGTAGGCTTCGGCGACACTGATCTCTTCGCTCACGACAGCTCCCTCCCTGTCTTGCCGGTCGCAGTGCCCGACAATTGAGTGGAAGTTAAATCACTAAGTTCCCGATCGACAATCGAAAAACACGCCTCGCCATGGGCATTGGCGATCGCGAGCTATCGGCATCGTCTCAAGGCGTTGGCACATCGTCCTGGAGGATAGGAGCGGATGATTCAACGTGTCCAGCGGCTCCCGTTGACAGGGTTCAAAAAAAGAGGAGCCTTACCCGCCTTTTAGGATTATATTAGCAAGCTGGGCTTGCGGTGTTGGGGCACCGCTGGCGTTGACTGGATGAATTGACGAGTGATTGGCCACGACTCCAAAGGCCGGTGACCGTTCAATCCATTCAGGTTTCGTTGGGGTAGTTCAATGTATCGAATCGTCATCGCCGACGATCACGGCCTGTATCGTCGTGGCCTGCGCTTGGCTCTGAGCGCAGGCATTCCAGGTGTGGAGATATTTGAGGCGTCGTGTTTCGACGCCGCGCTCAGTCTGCTGGCCGAGCAGGAGTCCGTTGATCTTGCGATCCTGGACCTGAACATGCCGGGATTGTTCAATCAGGAAGTGCTCAGCGGTATTCTATCGGCTTATCCGGATACGCGATTTGCCATCGTTTCCGGAAACGATTCACGCTCGGAGATACTCACGGCTCTGTCGATCGGTCTCCACGGCTATATCGTAAAGTCGCAAAAAGACGAGGAGGTCGTCATGGCCGTCAACGAAATCCTCTCGGGCCGCATCTACGTCCCTGCACTTCTGTCGCGCCCCGGTGCTGCGCAAACAACTCACGTAGCTGCTCCCGTCGAGCCTGTCCCGCAGCGACGTACCACCACCAGCAATCTTGGCAGGCTGACCTCGAGGCAAAAGGAGGTCCTCAAGCTGATGGCGGAAGGGTATTCGAACAAGGAAATCGCGCGCGATCTGGAGATCGCCGAAGCGACCACGAAAATCCATGCCGCTGCGGTTTTGCGTGAGCTTGGGGTGCGGAATCGGACGGAGGCTGCCGTTATGCTGAAGACATGGTTAACTAGGGATATCAATTAATTAGAGCGCTACGTTCTTTTGATACGCGAGGGCGTTGTTAACGCTTCCGATCTTGGCCCGCTGGCGTCAAGGGCCGATTTCCTTGCGCGACAGCCGCAGCGAATAGCGCAGCCCGTGATCCGTCATTTCCAGCTTGGGGGAGTGACCGACAAGCGGCGCCCCATCCACTCCGATTATCATTGAACCGAAACCATGGCGGACAACTTTTGAAGGTGGCCGCCGCCGCCCTGATTCCACCCAATCGAACACGATGTCACCGCCCGCATCTTCCGATGCGAACGTCCAATTTACCTCGACCCGGCCCTTTGAATCGCCAAGCGCTCCATGTTTCAAGGAATTGGTCGCAAGCTCGTGAACAATCATCGCAAAGCTCTCGGCGGCGCCTCCCGACATCGTAACCGAAGGACCGCCGACAGATATTTCGCGTGTCCCCATATACGGTTGCAGCTCCTGGACAACGAGATCGTGAAGCATCCCCGACCCGCTGCTGTTGCCCGAAAGGAGCAGATGCGTTGCCTCGAGCGAACGAATCCTGTCGATGAGCGTCTCCTTGTACCTGGCGAGATTGTTCTCGGGATCATTGACCATGTTCACCAGTGCCGTGATCACCGGGAACAGGTTGATGAACCTGTGGCGTTGCTCGAGCATGATGCGCTCCCGCTTCTTTGCCGCGGCACGCAGCAGCGTGGTTTGCCGTCGCTCGGTCAGGTCGGCGGCCACGCCGAGCCGCTGTAGACGATCATCGTATTTCTCTTCCCTTCCGCGCAGAGCAACCCAGCGGATATGTCCGTCCGGGCGTCGGACGCGAATCTCGACGTCGTAGTTGGTGACCGATGCGAGCTTTCTCGATACGGCCAGCTTTGGCCAGTCCGCCGGATGAACGACGGCCGACAGTTCCTCCAACCGGCGGCTGCCGGCCGGAGGCAGTCCGAGAATGTCCCAGAACGCGCCCGAACCGGTGACGATGCCGTCTTTAAGGTCGATCCGCCACGTGGCCAGGCGTCCAGCAGACAAAGCGAGATCCAGCCACTCCTTCTGAGCCCGAAGCGCTTCGTGCACGGCTCGTCGTCCCGAGATATCGTCGACCACCACGAAAATGGTCTCTGAGAGAACCCCGTCGGGCACGGACAAAGACAGCGTTAGCCGCGCCCAGAATGCCGAACCGTTCTTTCTTGACAGACGCACCTCCGAAGCGAACGAAGCGGAGTCTTTGCCCAGGCCAGCCAGCAATTGCGCCAAGGCATCACGGTCGTCCGGGTGAACGAGTGTCTCCAGCTGCAATTGGGCAAGCTCGTCCTCCTCGTAGCCTGTCATCTCGCTGAGGCGTCTGTTGGATTGCAGCAGCTCACCTTTCTCGTTGATGTTTGCGAACCCCATGGCGGCGCGCTCGAAAGCCCAACGATAGCGGCTTTCGGTTGCTTCGACGGCAGCGAGCCTGGCTTCGGCTACCTCCAGAAGCTCACGCACGTCCTGCCGCAGCCGATGGAATGTCATGGCAATCACGCCACCGGAAATCAGAAGCAGGATGGCGCGCGCCCAATCTTCTCCGGAGATCTGACCATGCAGGGTGCTTCGTGTCCACAAGCCGGCAGCCACCATCAGGACCGTCGCCGCAAGCGCAGGACCACGGTCTTCAAGGTAGGAAATGATAATAATAGCTGGAATAAATTCCAGGAAACTCGACCCTTCTCCGATGTATGCTGACGCTTTTGTTTCAAATATCAGCGTAGCAGCCAGCACCGATGCGGAGGCAATGTGAGTTAGCAGTCTGCCTGTTGGGTTCAAATCCGACCTGCGCGACTGCCAGTTCATCGACATAGACTACTACCTTTTGACTAGGCCATCGAGACTAGAGCAAAAAACGTACAACCTAGTCCGACTGCGGGATTGCCATACCACTATCACAGCGCGCATTTTATCAAACAGGGGCGAACAGAACTCATCAGAATATAACGAGTTTCAAGACAGTAGGGAGCGCATTTTTTGCGAGCCCTGCGCAAGAAGACTGTTCGTAAATCCCGGGCAAGTTACTACGGGCTGATGGACCTTTGGGGAGGTTGGAAAATGGCTATGATCGATAGATACAGTGATGCCGTTGTGGGCGACCGGTACATCACGACAGGAACCAAGTATAACCCTGACGCGCAGGTGACGCGGCCCTCCTATGCTTATCCTTCAGCTCGTGCATCCGATCGGCCGGAGACAGAGGGCGACGAACCAAGGAGACGCAGCCTGGAATCCGTCACCGGCATGCTTGATCGCCTCGGCTGTGGCTATCTCGTACTAGACCGCGATAGAAAAGTAATCGAATGGAACGCGGCCGCTCTAACCACGCTGGAGCGCCCCACGCCGGAGCGCCCCACTCTGGAGCACAAAGGCGAAGCGGCTGATACAGCCAGTGTGCTTTCGGCAGCCCTAAGGCGGCTGGTCGCAAACGTCCCGGCGCCTTTCCTGCCCGGCTCCCTTTCCTGGGTGGTGATCCGCAGCACAGGTGACAGGCCGGTGGTACTGAAAGAGAACGGTCTTATCGCCCCCGATGGAACGAGCATCGTGGCATTGCTTGGCCGTGTGAACAGGTCGGGGCCAAACCCTCAGACACTGCAAAGGATGTTTGGCCTGACGAGCGCGGAAACGCATCTGGCTCTGCGTTTGGCTCAGGGCGATGCGCCGTTGGAGATCGCCCGCAGCTGGCGGCTCAGCCGCACCACGATCCGCTCACAGCTTGCCTCGCTGTTCGCCAAGACCGAAACGAGACGTCAGGCGGAACTGGTGGCTCTTCTGGGGCGGATTTCGGTCTTGCCATGATTTTGGGGTCGGCCTGGATCCAGGCGCCCAGGCATCCTGCGCACCGACGCAGATCGCCGCTGTCGCGGTGACGCTGCTCGCCAACTGGGCCGGTCGGCAAACTGGCACCTGGGAGCGCTGGCGTCTATCGCCGAGGCGTGTATGCGCTGTCCATCTTTTCGCCGCGTATCGGCAGCGCTATGTCATCATCCAGGAGCCGGGTGATCCGGGCAAAGCCCTTAAAAGCCTTTCTTGCTTCCTCGGCAGACATCCGACCTGCCAGTGCCGCAGCGCAGCAGTTCAGCGCGCATTGATACACCGGGCCGCGCCTACCCTTCGGCCAGTGGCGCAAAAACGTCATCGCTTCGCTGACATTGTCGATTTCTTCCACAGGCTCTCTGTGCCCGCGCGCAATTCGCACCGGCGTAAAGAATTCCAGGCGATTCATCTTTTCCTCCCGTCGATCGCGATGCGTTCGATCGAACCTAGTTAAATTCACGGCCAGCCAATTGGTTCCCGGCAAAAACGCCGGCTGGGTGAATCGCCAGTCATCGCCCGACTTCTTGCCGTTGCGGAACGTTCGGGGGAGTGGTGCATTTCGACATCAGCGATGATCTTTCTGGGAAATGCCAGTCTATGAAAATAGCCCATGTGGCGCCGCTCCACGAATCCGTGCCGCCTCGGCTCTATGGAGGCACGGAGCGCATTGTCTCCTATCTGACCGAAGGGTTGGTCGAGCTGGGCCATGACGTAACTTTGTTCGCCAGTGGCGATACAAAGACCTCGGCAAAATTGGTGCCGTGCCGCGAGCGTGCGCTGCGTCTTGACCCAAGCCCGCTGAAGTCCGAGACAGCCGCGCACCTTTCGATGCTTTCCGAGGTGAGGAAACGAGCTCACGAATTTGATATCATTCACTTCCACCTCAGCCATTTCCTGCATTTTTCCTTCTTCGAGCACATCCATCAGCGGACGGTGACGACGCCGCATGGCAGGCTCGACTATGTCGATCTGGCACCGGCCTATGAGCGTTTTCCGCGCTTTCCGATGATCTCCGTGTCCGGCAGCCAAAGGACGGGGCTGGCCGACGCCAACTGGCTGGCGACGATCCACCACGGGCTGCCGACCGAACTCTACAAGGCGGTTTTCGAGCCGAGCCCAGGCGAGCCCTACCTCGCCTTCCTTGGCCGGATGTCGCGCGACAAGCGTCCGGATCGTGCCATTGAGATCGCGCTGCGCTCGGGGCTGAAACTGAAGCTTGCAGCAAAGATCGGCGACGACGACCGGGCATATTTCCGCAACATGGTCGAGCCGCTGGTCGACGGCGATCGTGTCGACTATGTCGGCGAGATCGAGGAAGACAAGAAGGCGGAATTCCTCGGCAACGCGGCCGGCCTCGTATTCCCGATCGACTGGCCGGAGCCGTTTGGTCTTGCCGTTATAGAAGCGATGGCCTGCGGCACGCCGGTGATCGCCTGGAAATCCGGCGCCTTGCCGGAAATCGTCGATCAACGCGTGACCGGTTTTATCGTGGATTCCATGCAAGGGGCGGTCGCCTCGGTGCCCGACTTGCTGCGGCTCGACAGGCGGAGGGTGCGAGCTGTCTTCGAAAGGCGGTTTTCTGCCAAAAGAATGACCCGCGACTATGTTTCCGTTTATGCGCGCCTGATCGGCGCCTCGACCGAAGCAAGAGCGTCGTGAGCGGCTTTACCTCGGGGGGGCGAAACGAGAGGGATATGTAGAGAATGGCCCAACTCGACGAGCGCAGGCTTGATCCCTCGGTAGCGCTTGCGTCCCTGGACGCTACCGCACCTCGAGAGCCGCATCGGCTGTTCGCCCTCAAGCAAGGCGATTGTTTTGCCGTGTCCGACGCCTACGGCGATATCCGCGGCGCCGGCGACGGTTTCTTCCGTGACGACACGCGAGTGCTTTCCGAATTCCGGCTGACCGTCGGCGACCGGCAGACATCGCTGCTCGGTGCGTCGCTCAGCCAGGACAATGTGCTCTTCACCTCCAACCTGACCAATCTGCCGATGCAGAGCGTCCGCGGCCGGGACATTCCGCAGGGCGCGATCCATATCGAGCGCGTCAGGCTGCTTTGGCAGGACCGGCTGTTTGAACGCATCACCCTTTCCAACTACAGCCAGGAACAGTCGACCATCCGCGTTTCGCTGCATTTTGCCGCCGATTTCCGCGACATGTTCGAAGTGCGCGGCTCGACAAGGCCGAAGCGCGGCATGGCCCATGCTGCCAAGACGGATGCGACCTGCGTGCTGCTTCGCTACGACGGGTTGGATGGGCTGGCGCGGATGTCGGCGATATCGTTCTCGCAGGCGCCAGACCAGCTGACGGGCGACCGTGCGGATTTCCTGATTGCCGTGACGAGGCGCAGCCGCAAGATGCTGTATGTCGAAGTCGGTCCCGAAATGGCGGAAACGCCGAACCGCGATCGTTTCCGCGCCGCCGCGGCCCGGGCTCGCTTCGGCATGCGGGCCAAGCGCCGCCACGGTGCTACGGTGCACAGTTCCGGGCGCGTCTTCAACGATTGGGTCGAGCGTGCCCGCGCCGATGTGGCGCTGCTGACCACCGAGCTTTCGACCGGACCCTACCCCTATGCGGGCATCCCCTGGTTTTCGACGGCGTTCGGCCGCGACGGCGTGATCTCCGCCTTGCAGATGCTGTGGCTCAACCCGGGCCTGGCGCGAGGCGTGCTGGCCTTCCTTGCCCAGCACCAGGCGACTGAGACATCGCCGTTCAGCGATTCGCAGCCGGGCAAGATCATGCACGAGACCCGCAAAGGCGAAATGGCGGCGCTGCGGGAGCTCCCCTTCGGCCGTTACTATGGCGGTGTCGACACGACGCCACTCTACATCCACCTCGCCTGCGCCTATGCGGACCGTACAGGTGACATGGCGTTCGTCGACAGCCTGTGGCCGTCGCTCTGCGCTGCGGCTGAATGGACCGAGGAGGCAAGCCGGCCGACCGGCTTCGTCACCTATCAGCGTGCCGCCGAGTCCGGCCTCGCCAACCAGGGATGGAAGGACAGCCACGATTCCGTCTTCCATGCCGACGGCCGAACCCCCAGGGGACCGATCGCCCTGGTGGAGGTGCAAGGCTATGCCTTTGCCGCGTTCCGGGGGTTGGCGGCGCTCGCCCGCCGCCGCGGCGAGATCGACAGGGCCTATCATTGGGAGAGCAGCGCCGAAGCCATGCGCGCCGCTGTGGAGCGCCATTTCTGGCTGGACGATCTCGGCTTCTATGCCTTGGCGATCGACGGCGCCGGCGAGCCCTGCAAGGTGCGGACGTCTAATGTCGGGCACCTTCTCTATGTCGGCCTCCCCGCGCCGGCACGGGCGCAGATGGTCGCCGACCAGCTGCTTTCGGCGTCCTTCCATTCGGGCTGGGGGCTGAGGACGCTCGCCGACGATGCTGTGTTCTTCAACCCGATGTCATACCACAACGGCTCGATCTGGCCGCATGACACCGCCATTTGCGGCGCCGGTCTGGCACGCTTTGGCGAGCGTGAACACGTGATCCGGCTGATGAGCAGCACCTTCGAATCGGCGGTCCACTTCAACATGCGGTTGCCCGAACTGTTCTGCGGCTTTACCCGCGCGCCGGGCGAGGCGCCGATCGCCTATCCCGTCGCCTGCCTGCCGCAGGCATGGTCGGCTGGGTCTGCCTTCATGCTGATGCAGGCCTGCCTCGGTCTCGAGATCGATGGCTGGGACGGCGAAATCCACGTCACCCGTCCCAGGCTGCCGATCGGCATCGACACGCTGACGCTGAGGCATCTTGGCGTTGGCACCAGGAAGGTGGATCTGACATTCCAGCGTGTCGGCGACAGGGTGGTCGCCTTTCTCGCCGACCGGCACGAGGGATTGGTGCCGCTCATCGTGCGGACCTAGTTTGGCTTTTCGCATGGAACCAGCTGCCGGGCTGCAATTAGCGGAACCGATGGCCCGTCCGAGCGTTCCGACGCACGGCAGCTGATTGGCGGCTGCGAGTTTCGAAAAACAATCAAAAGGGCCACCGACCGGCCGGAGAAGATCGTTGTTCCCATGTCAGACTTTGGCACAGAGGTACTCTGGGTTCTAATCATTGCAAGCCTTGGCCTTTCCGCTGTTGCCCTGGTGTTCTCGATATCCCGCCGGCGCCACATACCTGCGGCCGCATCCTCCCCAGGCGATGACCTGGCTTCGGAAGCGGCTCGCACGGTGCTGCGGGAGTTTGAAAAGAATGGCCACTCGGCCGATGCAGCGCTGATCACATGGTCGCCCGACACCTTGCGCAAGATCCTGGCCGACGATCTGCCGGAGACGCAGGTGATCGTCGTATCCAACCGCGAGCCCTACATCCACAACACCAGGAATGATGGCATCGAGCTCCTGGTGCCGGCCAGCGGGCTGGTTTCGGCACTTGAGCCGATCACCCGCGCCTGTGCCGGCACCTGGATTGCGTATGGCGGCGGAACAGCGGACCGTCTTACCGTCGATGAGAACGACCGGGTTGAAGTGCCGCCCGGCAATCCGTCCTACACGCTGCGCAGGGTCTGGCTGAGCGAGGAAGAATACCAGGCCTATTATCTAGGCTTCGCCAATGAAGGCCTGTGGCCGCTTTGTCATATCGCCTTCACCCGCCCGATTTTTCGGGCGTCGGACTGGCAGGCCTATGAAGCCGTCAACCGGAAGTTCGCCGACACGGTGGTTGCCGAAGCGCGCAACGAGCGGCCGATCGTGCTGGTCCAGGACTACCATTTCGCGCTCTTGCCGCGCATGATCCGTGAGCGCCTGCCCGAGGCGATCATCATTACTTTCTGGCATATCCCATGGCCGAACTCGGAAGTGTACAGCATCTGTCCATGGCGTGAACGGATCCTGGAAGGTTTGCTCGGCAGCTCCATCATCGGCTTCCATACGCAGTTTCATGCCAATAATTTCACCGAGAGCGTCGATCGCATCCTGGAAAGCCGGATAGAACGGGCGGACGCGGCGATCTCCTATGGCGGGCAAACGACTCTGGTCCACGCTTACCCCATCTCCATAGAATGGCCGGCCGAACTGCTGGCAAGATTGCCGGCCGTCGAGGAATGCCGTGCCCGTGTGCGCCAAAGATTCGGGCTGCCTGCGAACGTCAAACTGTGCGTCGGCGTCGAGCGCCTCGACTACACCAAAGGCATTCCCGATCGCTTTCACGCCTTGGACGAATTGTTCACGCGATATCCCGAATGGGTAGGCAAAGTGGTTTTCCTGCAGGTCGCGGCGCCGAGCCGGGGCACATTGCCGGCCTACCAGCAACTTCATGACGAATGCCATCGCTCTGCCGAAGAGCTCAACCAGCGCTACGGCAGCGACAACTACAGTCCCGTCCTGATGCTCGCCGAACATCATTCGCAGGAGCAGGTCTACGAGATCTATCGCGCCGCCGACATATGCATGGTCACCAGCCTGCATGACGGCATGAACCTGGTGGCCAAGGAATTCGTCGCGGCGCGCGACGACGAACAGGGCGTGCTGCTGCTCAGCACCTTTGCCGGCGCTTCGCGCGAACTGCTGGAGGCACTGATCGTCAACCCCTATGATGCGACCATGATGGGCGAGGCGCTGCTGCAGGCGCTGACCATGACGCCGGACGAGCAGCGCGAGCGCATGCGGCCCATGCGCGAGATGATCCGCGACAATAATGTGTATCGCTGGGCCGGCAGCATGCTCTTGGACGCTGCGCGCCTTCGCAAACGCGGGGTGACCGGCAACGGCGAGCGGCCATCCAACAGCAACAACGTCGTTTCCATCTTCGAGCGGGCACGAAAGGCGGCGTCGTGACGGACCTACGACTGCCGCTGGCCCCCGACCTGCCGGAAGGGCAATGGGCGCTTTTTCTCGATATCGACGGCACCTTGCTGGAACATGCCGCTCATCCCGACGCTGTGTTCGTCGGTGATGAACTGCGTCAGCTTCTCGGAAATATAGAGCGAAGGCTGGGCGGCGCCCTCGCCTTCATCACCGGGCGTTCGGTCTCTGCCGCGGACAGATTGTTTCATCCCCTGAAACTGCGCGTTGCCGGGCTATACGGCCTCGAGCATCGGTTAACGGCGGACGGTCAAGTCGACCTTGCCGACGCTCCGGCGGATATCGCGGCTCTTGCCGACGAGATTGAGGCCGAACTGGGTGGACGCAAGGTCTATGTCGAGCGCAAGGGGCCAGTCTTGGCCATCCATACCCGCGCTGCGCCGCAACTGCTTGCCCGGGCAACGCAGCTTGTCGAACAAGCATTGACGCAGCTTCCGCGGGGGTACCGCGTGATTGCCGGAAACGCTGGCGTGGAACTCATGCCGCTGGAAGCCGTCAAAGGAGCTGCCATCCGGCGTTTCATGGAAATCCAGCCCTTTGCCGGCCGGCGACCCGTATTCCTCGGAGATGACACTTCGGACGAAAACGGTTTCGAGGCAATAAACGAGGGCAACGGCATCTCTATCCGCGTGAAGGCGCGCGGACCGACGGCTGCAAGCTATGTTCTGGACGACGTGACCCAGGCAATAGCCTGGCTCGAGGCCAATTTCGGCGCGGCGTGGGTGTCCTGATCGCGATCCCGGTGATCATCAGACAGGCTCGCGCCATGGCTAATCCCATCAACGCCGATTGGTTCCGGTTCAGCCGATCTTCCCGTCCACGATGTGAATGCGGCGATCCATGCGCGCCGCCATGTCGAGATCATGCGTAACTGCCACGACGGTCTTGCCGCGCTCGCGCACCAGATTCTCAAGAATTGCGAAGACTTGCTCCGAGCTCTTGCTGTCGAGGCTCCCCGTCGGCTCATCGGCGAGGATAAGCGGCGGGTCGTTGGCGAGCGAGCGCGCCACCGCGACGCGCTGACGCTGGCCGCCAGAGAGCTGGTCGGGCCGCTTGTCGAGATGTTCGCCGAGCCCCAGGGATGAAAGCAGTTCCCCGGCCCGTTCCCGCATCTGAGGCCGCGCCAGCCGGCCAAGCTTGCGCATTGGGATTTCGACATTTTCGCGCGCCGTGAACTCCGGCAGCAGAAAATGAAACTGGAACACGAAGCCCAGCATCGAAAGCCTGGTCCGCGCGCGCTCCCTTTCATTCATCGGCTCGGCATCGCGGCCGCCTATTGTCAACGTCCCGGCGGTCGGCCGGTCGAGCAGACCGAGCAGGTAGAGCAATGACGATTTTCCGGAGCCGGAGGGACCGGTGACGGCGACGAATTCCCTTTTGTTGATCGCCAGCGTGATGTCCTTGACCAGCGTGACGGGAACCGTCTCGGGCAACACGCGGGTCAGTTTCTCGGTCTCGATGAGTGCGCTCATGACGCGCCTCTGATGATCTCGACGGGGTTCAGGCGCGCCGCACGACGCGCCGGCAGGTAGCCGGCCACTGCCGCCGAGCCCAGCGCGAAGGCCGACGCGATGACGTAGTGCATCAAGCTCCAGGCGATCGGCAGCCGGGTCATCTCCTGGCCGGTCGCGGCGATCTCGAAACGCACCAGCGACAGCGCATAGGTCATGGAGACGCCGAGCAGCCCGCCGAGCACGGAGCCGGCAGCGCCGATCGCGACGCCTTCCAGCAGAAAGAGCCGGCGCATGTCGGACTCCGGGAAGCCAAGCGACTTCATGATGGCGATGTCGCGCGCCTTTTCGTGCGTGATGGTGGAGATGATGTTGTAGATGCCGAAGCCAGCGACCAGCATGATCGCGCCGACAACGGTGTACATGATGACGTTGCGTACGACGAGCGCTTCGAGGATCGATTCATTGGCCTCCTGCCACGCCACCGCCTTGTAGCCCAGTTCGGCCTCGGCACGCTGCGCCACCGCCGGAGCGCGGTCAGGATCGTCGAGCTTGATGCGGATCTCGTTGATGGCGTTCGGACGCGCCGAGAGGATCTGCGCGTTTTTCAGAAGCACATAGGCCTCGCCTTCGTCGCGCGCGGTGGTGCCGGTGTGGAACAGGCCGGCGATCTTGAAGTTGCGCGACAGTCCCTCGGAAGAAACCGCCGTTATCGTGTCGCCGAACCCGGCGCCGAGCCGGCTCGCCATCGTGTCGCCGATGAGCACGTTGTTGCCGCCCGCGGCAAGCGCCGAAAAGCTGCCTTCGACGAAATTTCCGACAGTCGGCGACACGCCGGACTCGCGCTCCGGTTCGATGCCAATGATCGCCGCGCCGACTTCGCGGCTGGAAAAGCGGATCACACCCTGCGTTTTGAGGCTTGCCGCGAACCGACCGGGAATCCAGCTCTCCAGCCAGGAGGTCGCGGCGGTCGGGTTGATGATGCCGCGGCGATCGTCGCGCGGCCTGAGCCCGGAAATCGCGACAGTCGCAAAAGCATCCTCGGCCGGTTGACGGCGGGCTGTGCGCTGCTCGTCGGTGATGTCGACATGCGGCATCGTGTCGACGAGTTGCCTGACGAAATCGTCCTGCCCACCCTGCATCAGCGCCGCCATGGCAATGGAGAATCCGACACCCACCGCAACGCCGATCACGGCAACCAGCGTCTGGCGACCGCGGCCGGCAATGTGCGTGAGGGCGATGTCGAAGATGAGCGGCATCCTGCTTCATCGCTCCTGGGCGCCGGTGATGCTCACGCGCGCGCCGTTGGCGAGGTCGGCGGGATAGGGCGAGATGACGCGAGCCCTCTCCTCGACACTCGAGAGAACCTCGATGCCATTGGTGGCGCGAATGCCGGTTCGGATTTCACGTTGCCAGGCCTTGTCGCCTTCGACGACGAACACCTTACTCCCGTCCACAGCAACGGATGGGATCAACAGCGCGTTTTTCGAAACGCGGATGACGATGTTCACGTCGGTCGACATGCCGATACGAAGCGGCGTATCGTCCGGCAGGCGGAAACGGACGCGATAGGTCTTCGTCACCGGATCGCCCTTGGGTGTGATGCTGTCGACCACCGCTTCCAGGTTCTGCTGGCGGAACGCGTCGGATTTAAGCAACGCGCGCTGGCCGACCTCGACCCGGGGTATGTCCTCCTCGTTGACCTCGGCGACCACCAGGAGCGGCTTCGGCTCGCCGACCCAGAATAACACCGTGCCGAGTTCGGCGACCTCACCCACCTCGCCGTCCTGCCTGAGCACGACGCCGGCGCTCGGCGCGCGTAACACGTAGGTGTCAAGTCGCGCCTTCTGTCCGGCGACCAGCGCTTCGATCTGGCCGAGCTCGCTCTGCGCACGATCGAGAGCCTGCTGGCTCGCCGCACGCCTTTCGGCAAGCACCGTCAGCCGCCGGAGCTCTTCCTGGGCAAGCGCTTGACGCGCCTCGAGTTCGCCAAGCACGGCCCGGGCCTCGCTGTCGTCGTCGAGCCTGGCGAGCACGTCGCCTTGTGCAACCCTCGATCCCTCGCAATTGCATTGCTCGACGATCCTTTCGCGAACCACCGGAGTTACCTTGGCCCAGGTTCGCGGCTCGACGGAGCCACTCGCGTAAACGACTTCCGCCGCGTCGCCGCGTTGTGGCGTCACCAGCGAAACCTTGGCCGGTTGCCACAGATACCAGGCGCCGAAAGCAGCCGCGGCCGCGACAACAACGATGCTGGCCGTCCAGCGTATCCGTCGCAAGAGACTCTCCTTCATGATCGAATCCGAATGTCCTGCGGTGACAGATAATAACACTAGACCGACCGTCGGTCTATAAAAGTTGCATAAAGCTCCGGTTCGTGCTCCTCTTGCTCCACCTGCACTTTGTGAGGTTCGATTTGCCCCGAGTGATAAAGCCGCCGGAGATACGATCCGCCGAGCTCCTCGACTGCGCCCAGCGGCTTTTCTTCGAGCGCGGCTACGACAACACGACGGTGAACGACATCATCCGCGAGGCCGGCCTGTCGAAGGGCGCGTTCTACCACTATTTCGCATCGAAAGAGGCCCTGCTGGAGGCGCTCGCCACACGTCTCGCCCGCGACAGCTTCACCGAGTTGCAGCCCTTGCTCAACGATCCCTCACTCGATGGGCTTGGCCGGCTCAATGCCCTGTTTGCCGGCTCGCGGCGGCTGAACGTCGAGCTTGCCCCGCAAATGCGCAAGACATTTTTCGTCCTGTTCCGGCCCGAGAACCTTGCCCTCTTCCATCGGGTCGACCAGGCGGCCAGGGAATTGGCCATGCCGATAATCACCGATCTGCTCAGGAAAGGCAGCGACGAAGGCATCTTCGACGTGCCCGACCCGGAAGCCTTCGCCGAGATGTTCTTGCAGCTGCGGCTGATCTTTCGGGATGTAATGCACCGCGCCCTGCTGAAAGCCGAGCAGGGCAATATCGACGAAGCGGCGCGGCTGCTCGACGATCGGCTGCGGCTCTACGGCATCGCGATCGACCGGCTTTTGAAGCTGCCCGATGGAACGATAGAAGCAGCGCAACCCGGGTTTGCCCGGGCTTTCCTCGAATCAGGCCCGTGAGCCGCAGAGTCCGCAAGCCGCGGAGCAGCAAATTCACCGCGCCTCGTATACCGGTGCAGTCCAAATCAGGGGGTCAGTGAAAGATGAGCCGCGAGCAGCTTCTCGCCGCCAGCAGGAGTCACGACGAAGAGGTGTTTGACCGCAGTATCGATGTGCAGATATTGCGACTGCGCCGCAAGCTCGAGGTCAACCCGAGCGAGCCGAAACTCATTGTCACCGAGCGGGGCGCCGGCTACGTCTTCGCTACCCGGGGTCGAGGTGCAGTGACCTTTCGAGGTGCCGTGACTTTGCCGAGTTCTTGGCAGGGTCAAGTTACTGGCAGGGGTCAAACAGGAACGTTCATCGCCTCAGCGCATGCACGCTATCAACATTGCCGCCGCCTATCGGCAGAGCCATGTCGTCGTCGAGCAAGCGCGTGATGCGGGCGAAGCCGGTAAAAGCCTTCCTTGCTTCCTCTGCCGACATCCCGCCCGCCAGAGCCGCGGAGCAGCAATTCACCGCGCATTGGTAGACTGGCCCACGCCGGCCGACTGGCCATCTACGCAAGAACTCCATCGCTTCGGCTACGCTATCAATCTCTTCGGCAGGACTTTCCTGCCCGCGCGAAATACGCACAGGCGTAAAGAATTGCAGGCGATCCATTGTTTCCTCCCGGTCGATCGTTATGTGCCTGATCGAACCTTTTGAACTTGCTGCTGACCATGTGTTTCCGGCAAACAGAACCCGATGATGAAAAAACTCGGGCCAAAAACGAAGTCTTTCACATCACTCGACCGAAATCGAATCACCAAACGTGACAAACATGTGACGAACCGTTGCCCGCCGCCGCACTGGGACTTCAATTATCCCGAGACGGAGCCTGGACGCGCTCATCCCGCATTTGAGGTATGCGGATTACGCAGCCGGATTTGGCTAGCCGCAGCAGACCCCTTTGGGATCTCTTCTCAGTCAAAGCGTCAGTGGATTGAGGCAAGGAACTCCTAAGGGCTGGAAGTGTCTCAGGTTCCCAGTCAGGAGCGTCAAGGAGTTCGCTTTAGCGGTCGCGGCGATGAGAATGTCAGCCAGCCCTGGATGACTCCCTGCGGCTGTGGCGGCGTCTTCCATGAGGCCTGCCTCCAACGCCACCGCCGCATCGATCGGCAAGATTTCCGCGCTGTAGTCCGTCGTGATGCCCTGCAGCCACGCCATTAGCGTCAGAGCCTTCGCTGTTGCTCCCGAGCGGTCGAGCTTGGCGATGCCTCTCCGAAGTTCGTGGAGGGCAAAGGCAGGCACAAACAAGTTGCCCGTCTGCTGCAATAGCCAAGCTGCCGCATTCGGGGGCAGCGGAGGCTTTCCCGGCGCGGTCGCCGACAGCACCGAGGTGTCGAAAAGGTATGCGGTCAAAGGTTAACCTCGCGGCTTTGCTGGGTGCGGTCGCGCTCCGGTTCGAAGCCCTCGGGCCAACCGGGGAACGACAGCAGGTATTCCGCAAGGCTGGGCTTCTCGGGGTAAATCTTCCTCGCTTCTTCGATCGGAACGATAGCGGCCACTGGCTTGCCGTGCCTCGTGATCGTGATCGGTTCGCCGGCCTCGGCGGCATCGACGAGAGCCGTCAAAGTGGCCTTGGCTTCGCGAATGTTGATGTGTTTCACTGCTGTTGCCTCCCTTGTGGTTGCACGCAACTACATTTAGCAAAATCCATCGTCTATTACAAGTGGACACTTCCCGGAGAACAGGCCATTCCGAAACGCGATCATTGGCGAAATCTTTTGCGAAGGCGTCTTTCTCCCCGTCTCTATACGGGGAGAAATGCCCGGCAGGGCAATGAGGGGCAGCGCCACCTGAGGCGATTTCCCGGAGGTGGAGTTGTCCTGGGGTGTCGATGTCAGCGCCGCCCCTCATCCGCCTGCCGGCACCTTCTCCCCGTATAGTGACGGGGAGAANGGTGTCCGAACCGGATAGATAGGTAACAGAATGGACTGATTGCATGGGTGACAGTTTTCTCCTTCGCCGGGAGGACCGGCGATGGTTTGGCGAGAGACTGGCATCATGGATGAGCGGCTTCGGTTTGTTGTGGAGTGCCTGGCGGGTGATGAGACGATGACGCAGCTTTGTGCTGACTTCGGCATATCGCGCAAGATCGGCTACAAATGGCTGGGACGGTACCGGGAGTTCGGCCCGGAAGGTCTGCATGACCGGCCGCGGGCGCCGCTCAATCATGGCCGGGCGACGGCGGTGGATCTGGTGGAGCGGATCGTTGCTTCGAAGGAGGCACATCCACTGTGGGGGCCGAAGAAGATCATGGCGCGGCTCAAGCGCACCGCTCCCGAGTTGGCCTGGCCGTCGGCCTCGACNCTGTGGGGGCCGAAGAAGATCATGGCGCGGCTCAAGCGCACCGCTCCCGAGTTGGCCTGGCCGTCGGCCTCGACGGCTGGCGCGATCCTTGAGCGGCATGGGCTTGTCGGTCGGCGGCGCGCCCGCTGGAAGGCGGCGGGCAACGGACCATGGCCGCCAGCCGAGGAGCCGAACGCGGTGTGGACGGGCGACCACAAGGGCTGGTTCCGCACCCGTGACGGGTGGCGCTGCGAACCGTTGACGGTGATGGATGCGTCGTGCCGCTTCCTTTTGGCGCTCGAAGCGACGGGCTCGACGGCGGACGACGAGGCCTGGCCGGTGTTCGAGCGGCTGTTTGAGGAACATGGCTTGCCGGATCGGTTCAGAAGCGACAATGGCTCGCCTTTCGCGTCGGCCGGCGTCACCGGGCTGACGCCGCTGTCGGTGCGCTTTATCAAGCTCGGCATCACGCTGGAGCGGATCGCACCCGGCAAGCCGCAGCAGAACGGATGCCACGAGCGCTTCCACCTGACCATGCTGCCGCTGGCCAAGGCGCCGGAGGCCGACAGAACCGCCCAGGGCCAGGCTTTCGAAGCCTTCCGGCGCAGCTACAATGAGGAGCGTCCGCATGAGGCGCTGGCCATGGACACCCCGGCGCAGCATTACCGCTCCTCGTCGCGCGCCATGCCTGCGACACCGCCCGAGCCCGACTATCCGGCCGAGGCGGCGGTGCGCAGCGTGCGCCACAATGGCGAGATCAGGTGGAACGGTGGTTTCGTCTACGTTTCCAAGGCGCTGGCCGGCGAAGCGGTCGCCGCCATCGAAACCGAGGATGGTCAATGGGCGCTCAGCTTCCATGCCCACCCGCTCGGCATCCTCGACACCAGGCGCATGAAGCTTGTCCGCCGCAGCGCNCCCCGTTTACGGGGAGAAATGCCCGGCAGGGCAATGAGGGGCGGCGCGACACTAGCTCGGAAAGTCACGCCCAAACAATACCATACGGCCGGCACCTGCCAACATGATTCAAGTGCGAGGGCGAAGAATTGACCCGCCATGTCACCTTCATGACCATCGACGATGCCGAGCATTACACGCCGTAGCAGCGCGCCGCGATCGTATCGGCCTATCCGGCGCATGAGCGCGAGGCGCGGGCCAGGGGCATTCCGGTCCTGGGTTCCGGCCGCATCTTTCCGGTGGCGGAGGAGCTGATCGCCTGCGAGCCGTTCCGGCTGCCGCGCTACTGGCCGCGGCTCGGGGCGCTGGATTTCGGCTGGGATCACCCTTCCGCTGCTGTCGAACTCGCCTGGGATACCGAGGCCGACGTCGTCTATGTCGCCAAAGCCTGCCGAGCCTCGCAGCAAACGCCGGCCATGCAGGCGCTGACCCTGAAACCGTGGGGCGAATGGTTGCCCTGGGCGTGGCCGCGCGACGGCCGCCGCGAGACGCTGGAAGGTGCGGGCGTGGCACTTGCCCGGCAATATGGCGCGCATGGGCTGAACATGCTTTCCAGCCATGCGCAGTTCGCCGACGGTTCGGTGTCGGTCGAGGCCGGGCTGATGGAGATGCTCGACCGCATGCAGAGCGGCCGCTTCAAGGTGTTCTCGACGCTTCTGCCCTGGTTCGAGGAGTTTCGGCTCTACCACCGCAAAGACGGCCAGGTGGTGAAGCTGCGCGACGATCTGATGGCGGCGACACGCTATGGCGTGATGATGCTGAGGGAAGCGGTGGTCGACCCGGCCGAGTTCAAGATGGCACGGCGAAAGGCAGGGCAGAGCGATCCGCTGGGGGCGTTCCGGTGAGGGGACCCCGCCGATGACCGTTCGCATTGTCAGCGCTACGCTGCGCGACCTCTCCTACATCGCCGCCAATCTGCGGACCGAGGACCGGACGGAGATCGACTGCCAGTTCGACGAATGGTCGCCGGCGCTGCTGGCGCTGACGGCGCTGCAGGGGTTTGCCTATGTCGCCGAGCTGAACGGCAATCCGGAGGCCGGCTTTGGCGCCGCCGAGCAGCGCGGCGGCCTATGGATCGCCTGGAGCTGGGGCACGCGCCGCATGAAGCGCTGCGTGCCTGGCATGACCGAGTTCTTTCACGCCGTGCTCGGTCCGCAGGTTGCCGCGCACGGCGCCTGGCGGGTCGAGGCGCGGGCGCTGGCCACCAATGAATTGGCGCTGCGCTGGCTGGCCCGGCTTGGCGCCACGCAACGCTGCCGCCTGCCGGGTTACGGTCGCAACGGCGAAGATTTTTTGCTCTACGACTGGACAAGGTCGTCTGACTTTGGGTCGTCTGACTTTGGAGAAAGCTGGAACCATGTGCCTTTTTCAAAAGCCGCCGGCGCTGAAGCCGCTGCCACCGACACCGACCATTGCCGACAAGGACGTGCAGGCGCGCGAAACAGCGCTCCGGGCTGAGCTCGAGCAGCGCCAGGGCACCGCCGGCACGGTCAAGACCGATCTGTCGCCGAGCAAACTCAGCGGCCAGCGCCGCGTGCTGTTGGGGGTGTGACGTGGCGACAAGGGTAGCGCCTGGCAGCACCCCCCTCTGTCCTGCCGGACATCTCCCCCTCAAGGGGGAGATTGGCAGCTTCTGCGTCCCGCCGGCCTTCCAGCGTTGGTGGTTGGCGAAAGCCGAGGTGACATCCAATCTCCCCCCTTGAGGGGGAGATGTCCGGCAGGACAGAGGGGGGTATTCAAGCACCGACGTCGAACTCTGCGCGCTCTCACCCCGGCTTGCGCGCGAAGGCCCAGACCATCAGCGGGTACTCCTCGTCGTTGCTGAGGTCGCGCCATAGGCCGTAGGCGCGCACCGGCCCGCCGATATGGGCTTTTGCGCAGGCTTTGTTGCCCCAGCTAAACACTTCAATGTTTGCCTGGGGGAAGCCGCCCTCGACCAGGACCTGCTTGAGGCCGGCGGCGGTCCAGCGGTTGTAGTCGTGCGGCCTGGCATGCACCCTGAACAGGAACGGCGTCGCCACCATCGCCCAGCCGCCCGGCCGGGTCATGGCGTGGATATTCTGTGCCGCGGCAAACGGGCGCTGCACATGCTCCAGCACCTGGTCGGCGATGACGACGGAATATTGCCGGTCGGTGCGGTCCTTGCAGATGTCGAAGTCGGAGAAATCGACGGAGGTGTAGTTCGAGCATATCGTCTTCCAGTGGCGGTTCCAGCCGGGCGAGATCTCGATCACGTCTGAGGATTTGCGGCCGTCGGCCTCGAGAAACGCGGTGAACGCCTCGATCTGCCTGATGCGCAGCCAGTTGCGGGAATCGTAGCCGATCAGCCGCTTTGCAACCTGCTTGCTTCGCCGCTTCAGGGCGCCGGGTAGGCTTTCCGTCACTATCAAATCGATCTCCTTGAGTCGCCGCCCCGCGCCCCTTGAACATCGCAAAAGAGAACAAAATTCGACCTGGCCTTGGCAATATCTGGGCTTCGAACAAGCTGATACATCAGAACAAGGAAATGCCATGGCGAGCGATTCCCGTGCCCACGATATCCTGTCGCGACAGGCGGAACTGGAGAGCGAGCGCAGCCAGTATGAGGCTGTCTGGGAGGCGGTGTCGGAATTCTGCGACCCCGACGCGCCCGATGTCTGGAGTGGGCGCCGGGGCGCGGAACCGCAGGCCGAGCGGCACGAGCGGCGCGGCGCCCGAGTCTACGCCAACACCATCAACTCGGCCGCCAACCGGCTGGCTGCGGGGCTGGAAAGCCTGATCATTCCGCAGTCGGAGAAATGGCACGGGCTGTCGACCGCCGCCGTGAATGACGAGGAGAGCGAGGAGGAGAAGGAATGGGCGGAGGCGCTTCGCGATTTCCTGTTTGCGCTGCGCTATTCGGCCAATTCGAATTTCGTGCCGGCGACGCAGGCCTGCCTGCGCAACGTCGTGCGCTATGGCCCGGCCTATCTCTACGCCGAGGAGGGCTTTGGCGGCACGCTGATCCGCTATGCCTCGATCCCGGTGGTCGAGGGCTATCTCTGCCGCAACCGCTGGGGCCAGGTCGACATTTTCCACCGCCGCTATGAGCGCACGGCACGGCAGGCGGCGCAGCTGCTCGGCTATGACAAGCTGCCGGCGCGGATCAAGATGCTGGTCGACGACCCGGCCAAATGCGAGACCAAGATTTCACTGATCCAGTGCATCCAGCCGCGCGACGAGCGCAAGATGTACCGGCTTTCCGGCACCTACCAGTATCTCGACACGGCGTTCGCCTCCTATCACGTCGTCGAGGACGAGGAGGTCATCGTCAGGGAGAGTGGTTTCCGCTCCTTCCCGGTGTCCTGCTTCAACTGGCGCCGCCATGAGGGCGACCCCTATGGCATCTCGCCGACCATCGAGGCGCTGACCACGGTGCGCGAGGAAAACGCCGTGCGCCGCTCGGGTCTCAGGGCGCTGCAGCAGATCACCGACCCGGCGACCGCCTCGAAGGCACGGCTCGACTATGTGCCGGTGCTCAATCCCGGCGAGAATTATCCCGGCCTCATCGACGACAATGGCCGGCCGCTGATTGCGCCGATCGCTGTGGGCCAGAACCCGACCTATGCATTCGACTACGCGGAAAGCCGGGCCGAGGAGATCCGCGACATGATGTTCGTCAACCTGTTCCAGACGCTGGTGCAGAACCCGCAGATGACGGCCACCGAGGCCTTGATCCGGCAGGAGGAGAAGGGCGCGCTGCTCGGGCCCTCCGGCTCGATCATCCAGGCCGGCTTTGCCGCCAATCTCGACCGCGAGCTCGGTATCCTCGAGGACAAGGGATTGTATGAGGAAGACAGCCGGTTCCTGCCGCCGGCGAGCCTCGCCGGCAAGGCGGTGCGGCCGACCTTCACCGGCCCGCTCGACGTGCTGCGCCGCTCGGCCGAGGCGCGCGACACCATCCAGGTCGTGACCACGGCCATGCAGATGGCGCAGTTCGACCCCGGCGTGATGGACAATATCGACGGCGACGAGGCGCTGAAGATCGTGCAGAGCGCCGGCCGCAGCCCGCAGCGCATCTTTCGCCGCCAGGACGAGGTGGCTGATATTCGCGATGCCCGAGCCAGGGCGCAACAAGCGCAGGCCGGCATGGCGGCGATCGCCGCCGCCGGCAAGGTTGCCAGGGATGCCGTGCCGGCGGCGGTCCAGGCGCGCGACAGCGGCCTGCTCGACAGTCTCAGCGGGCTGATGCCGCAGGGCGGCGAGGGCGGCGCATGAGCGGCAAACGCTTCGCCCATTCGCGCCAGGCCGGCGGCCCGGCCAAGGCGCAGGATGCGCTGACCAGGGCCTATCTCAGGGTGTTCTCGGGCCAGGACGGCGAGATGGTGCTGGCCGACCTGACGGCGGCGACCGGCTATTACCGCCGTCCATCCTATGGCGAGTGGCTGGCCAAGACCAGGACGCCGAACGGCTTCGAGCTGCACAGCGCGCTGAGCAATGCGCGCGCCGAAGTGGTGCAGCACATCATGGGGTTTTTGACACTCGACGAAGCGCAACTGGCGGCGCTGGAGAAGGCGGCGCGGCTGGAGGGGAGGTAGGGGTAAGGGGTGAGGTGTCGGCGAAGCTGCCAATCTCCCCCCGTGTGGTCCCCACAAGGGGGAGATGTCCGGTAGGGCAGAGGGGGGCGCTGTCCGGGCGCTGTCCCTCGGCGATCAAAGGTTCTGCACCGCAGCAGCGCTCCAAGGTAACGGAACGGATCCCAGGGTCTGCGCTGCGTCGCTTCGCTCCTTGCTCCGCACTGGGATGACGAAGGCGCGGGGGTTCGGCCAATCGCCGACGTGCCATGGACCGCGCGTCCCGCGCCCGCTGAAATCACTTTCAAGCCTCGCTTCGCGGGGCTTTTTTCATGGAGCAAGCCTGATGGCCCGACCCGCAACTGCCGCCGTTCGATTTCTGACCGGCGAACGCGAACCCGTGCGCCTGGCGACCACGGCCAGCATCCTGCTCCATCGCCTGCAGACCATCGACGGCGTGCCGGCTGAGGTCGGCGACCGCGTGCTGGTCAAGGACCAGGCCGACCCGACGCAGAACGGCATCTACACGGTGAGCGAAGGCGAATGGTTCCGCGCCGCCGACGCCCGCACCGCCCGCACCTTGCAGAAGGGAACGACGGTCCACACCCAGGTTGGGACAATCAATGCCGGCCGGGTGTTTGAATTCAGCGCCGACGCGCCGGTGGTGGGCCGCGATGCCATCGCCTTTGCGCCGTTCGTGCCGCCCGACATTGCGGAGGTGGTCGGTGCGGTGGTGACGCTGCGCGTTGAAACGCAGGTGCCGAAGCATGCCACCGAGGCCAGTGCCGGCCAAGCCGCCGCCAGCGCGTCCACGTCCGCTGCCAATGCCGGACAGACCGCCGCCGATGTCGCTTCCACGGCGGCCAACCTGGCCGGCGCCCAGGCGGCACGCGACGCGTCGCTGTATGGCAAGGGCATCTTCCCGACGACGGCCGCCGCGGTCGGCTTTTGGTGTGGCTGGCTTTAGTGCCCTGGTCGGCGGCGCCGGCGGCACGGACGGCACTTTCGATGTGGCGTTTACCGGCGGCGCCGGTTCTGGCGGCGCTGGCCGCTTCGTTGTCGCTGACGGTGCAGTGACGATGATCCTGATCACCGCCCCCGGCTCCTACACGGCGGCGCCAGCTTCCAGCTTCGCGGCCTCTGCGGGATTGGCCGGCGCAAGTGCGGCGGCGGTTTTGGGCCGGAATGTCGAGGTGGTGAGTACTTTTGGACCGAGGTTTCAGCCGGCGTTCTGGGCCTCTACAATGTGACGTTGGGGCCGGCGGCGACCGACACGGGCGTTCGGGCGGCAACTTCCTCGCTGTTGTCTGACGTGGACCGTATCCTCGAGCGTGCCAGTGTCCAACTGCAAAGCTCATTGAGGCAGCCGGGGCGGGCATCAACCCGTCCCTCTATAGAGCCGCCTTCCCATATGTCAGCGGCGATACTCTTGAGCACATTGTTGAAGCTAAGGCGGATGAAGGCGGGACTGTCCAGCTTATCAACACCTCAGCGGGGGCGGCGTACAATGCTACGCTCAATCTATTGGAAGGGACCGTCATTGCTTCTGGTGGGGCTAATCTAATCCAGCGCCGTCGCGACGGCCTTGGGCGTCGGGTGGTATAAGTTCAAGGTGACTGCCCAGATAACCGCAACTGGGCCGGGCAATGCACAGTGCCGCATATCTCCTGCCGCCTATACAGGCGATGGCGTGTCCGGGATATACGTCCGGAAGCATGTCATGCAGAAGCAGGGAACGACCGTCAACCTGTTCCCGAGCAGCGACCCGACGAGCCTGACGTTCACTAGGCAGAACCTTGCTGACGTGATCAACACGGCCGCGCCGGAGGCGCTTGTTGTCCCGGCACTTGAAGATACCGTGAACCGGCTGGACGTACTAATCAACGGCAGGCTCACGGCCACCAAGCTAGTGGAACCAGTGGGTTCGGGAAGCCCGGCCTTCTGGCAACCCCGTACCGGACTTGTTATCGGCGATGACGTCGAGATCGAGGTTATCGCGAAGCGTGATGAACGCCTCCGGCTCAACCTGTTCTCCAATTCAGGCGCTCGGTACGACGTTACGGCCAATCTCGAAGTGGGGTCCGTCGCAACCAACTCGACGTTTCCGTTGCCGGCTACAGCCTTGATCGCTCCGCTAGGTGGCGGCTGGTACAAGATCAAGATAAATCAAGAGGCAGATGTTGCCGGCGGCATGAACCCGCAGCACCGGATATTCTCTGCCACAGGGCCCGCCCCTACGTTGGTGACGGGGTGTCCGGCCTGCACGTGCAGTCCTCGACTATAAGGATCAACGGCGGCCCGAACCTCAATTTATTTTCGGAAGACCTTTCGGTTTTGCCGTGGGCGCACAGTGCAGGCGCAACAGCTATCCCTAATGACGGGCTATACTTGGGTGTCCTGTCCGACCCGACCAGCCTCGGCGGGGACCTGTATGATGACGGCTCGGCTGCTCTTGTCGACAAAAAATGGGCAGCGCTTGGCTCAAGCATCACGATCGGCGCCTACTATGCGCGCCTTTCCTCGCCGGACAGACGGGGATGATACTTACCAATCTTGGCGTCAGCGGCTCTGCGCTGGGGCTGAGCACGACTGGCTACCCGAGCTACGGAATGTCCAACAAATCGTCGACATTCCGGCCGATACGGAGATCGTCACTCTGGAGCCCGGCCCGAACGCCTTCGGCGCGCAAGAGACGCCTCTGGGTGCCTTCGGCGACACGACCTATGGCACTCACTATGGGTCGCTGTGGGCGGGCTGCGTCGCTATCCGCTTGCAGGCACCGAGCGCTAAAATCGTCATGATCGGAACGTACAGCGGCGGTCCCAGCCACGCGACCCATCGAATCGGACGTGTCAACGGTCAGGGCAACACGATGGATCAGTTCTTCGAGGCGGAGCGCTATGTGGCACGCGCGCTCGGAATCCCGTTCATCGACATTTCCCAGAGCGACATGGGCTACCTCACGTCGGCACTGTACATGTCGGACGAGCTGCATCCGAATGCAACCGGCAGCCGGCGCCATGCCACCTATGACGCCGAATGCCTGCGTCAAATGGTGCGTCGGGGTCTCTTCGATGCCTAGACTGAAATGGTGGCGTGTGGCAGATGTTCGCTGATGCGTATCTTCTCCACTATTCTCGCTGGTCGCCGCCGCTTTTCGTCTTGGATCGCCACAGGCGCCGCAAGGGAGAATGCCGTCATCGGGCCGCGCACGAAGTTCGGTGCCGGGGCGGAGATCTTCAATATTCATGGCGACAGGTCCCGGGTCTCAATCGGCGCGGACAGCCATCTGGACGGACATCTGCAGGTCTTTGCCCATGAGGGTCGGATCAATATCGATGACTGGTTCTACCTTGGTCCAGGCTCGACGATTTGGTCATCGGATCCGGTGGGGATCAAGATCGGCAAACATGTCCACGTCTCGTGGGGGATGGCGATCCACGATACCAACTCGCATCCCATGGACCCGCAGAAGCGTTTTGCGCAGATGCAGGCCATCTTTCGCGAAGGCCACCCGCGCGTCGACCCAGGCATCCGCTCAGCACCGATCACAATCGGAGATGATGTCTGGATCGGCAACAGTGCCATGATAATGAAGGGTGTCACGATCGGCGACCGGGCGATAATTTCAGCCGGCTCAATCGTACGGTCGGACGTTCCGGCCGACGCTTTGGTGCGGCCGGACCGCGACCTGGTGAAATGAAATGATGCCTTCGCTCATCAATGAGCGTCGTCCCATCATAGAGCGCCAACCATTCGCTTGCGCCAAGGCGCGGGCGAATGGCAACGGGCTAATGACGGCTGTCTTGCGGCTTGTTGTGAGGCTGGCTGTTCGACCACCAGACAAAATACAGCGAACCCACCTTCATGACTGGTACGCGGCGCTCGCGTTCGCGCCCCCGCAATTCGCGATAGACTTTTACCTTCAAGGTGCCGCCCGGCAGTTTGATGCGCACGGCCATCGGTTCAACTCCGCTGTGCAATTCAATGATGATGTGCGATGCAGCAATCAGAGAACTTCCCCAGCCGAAGAGTCAACCGCCGATGCGCGCGTTTGCTGGCTTGACCGGAAGGGTTCAAGCGCAGCCGCCCGAGGACGGCTTTTTTCGGGCCGTCAAGGCGCTGCCTGAGATCGGTTTGGATCGTCGTCGGGCTGGTCGTTCAACGGACGCGGCCGGTTCGACCACCAGCTGAAATACAGCGAGCCCAGCTTCAGAACCGGGATGCGGCGGGCGCGCTCACGCTCGCGCAACTCCCGATACCTTCATCTTCAAGGTGCCGCCCGGCAACCTGATACGCACTGCCATTGCTCCCAACCCCCGTTGTGCAATGCAGCGACTTAGAGAGCTTCCGTGGCGGAAGAGTCAAGGGCTGATCGTTGATTCTTTCTGCGGCTGTTTTCCGGGACCGGTTCCAAGAACGGTCCGGGCGGGTGAATGGTGAATGGTAGTAGTGAGTAGTGAGTAGTGAGTGGTGAGTGGTGAGTAGAGTGAGAGCACCTTCTTCACTATTCACTATTCACTATTCACCCACTCCCTTTGGCGGGCGTCCGGACGGACGATCCGAAATGCTGCTCGGCCACCAGACGATGAAATAGTCTCCAAGCCGCCAGACCGGGACTTGGCGCTTCTGCTCGCGGCGGCGCAGCTCGTCCTTTTTCTTGATCTTCAGTGTCCCGCCCGGAAGCCTGATCCTGATTGTCACGCGCCCTCCCGCACCTGTCCCCATGGGGTATGAACGGTTCATGGGAGCAGTTTATTCCGGCTAAGCGGTTTCCATCCCGATGGCAAGACGGATCGAGCTGTTCTCAATTGGTCAATGCCGTCAGTTGAAGAAATTCGCCATGCCCTGGAAGGCGAGGAACGCATAGACGATCGGCCCGGCTATCAGCCCGCAATAGAGGCACAGGATCACCGCCAGCGCCACAAGCAGCGGCTTGTCGCGGCCGACCGCGCAGAGCTCGGCCTTCACTGTCCAGCGCGCCGTTCCTTCGTGTTGCGACATTCGGCCAATCCCCTCAGCCTGGGGCCATTTCACACAATCGCCTGCAAACATCAACCGGGCGCCTGCAAACATCAAGCTGGCGCCTGCAAACATCAACCTGGGAAAGGACAAGACGATGGACATGACGTTCAAGGGCGCCGCCAGGCGCCTCGACGATCTCGATCTGCCAAGACTTGGCGCCAGCATCGGCGTCGGCGAAGACGAGATCCACGCCTTTCTCGATGTCGAAACCAGCGGGCATGGCTTCGACGCCCAGGGCCGGCCGGTCATCCTGTTCGAGCCACATGTGTTTTACCGCAATCTGGCGGGCGCCGCTCGGGCAAGGGCGGTAGCGGCCGGCCTTGCCTATGCCAAATGGGGCGAAAAGCCTTATCCCCGCGACAGCTATCCGCGCCTGAAAGCCGCCTGCGCCATCGACGAGACGGCGGCGCTCAGATCGGCGTCATGGGGGCTCGGCCAGGTGCTCGGCGAGAATTTCAGGGCGGCCGGCTTCCCCACCGTGCAGGCCATGATCGAAGCCATGATGGCGGACGAGGCGCTGCAGCTGGCGGCGGCGGTCAATTTCATCGCCGCCAACCGGCTCGACGGCAAATTGCGCAAGCATGACTGGGCCGGCTTCGCCAAGGGCTACAATGGCGCATCCTATGCGAAGAACGCCTACGATATCCGGCTTGCCGAGGCGTTCCGCAAATGGTCCGGGATCAGGGACACGCCGCCCGCTACGCAGCCTCCGGCGCCGGTTCCGATCCCGCAGCCGCCGCAACCGAACGGTTTCACGCCCGCCAAGGCAGAGCCGGGCAAAGCCGGAGTGCGGCGCGGACCGTTGTCCGGACCGTTTTCCGGATCGTTGTCCGGATTATGGGCCGCAGTGCTGGCTCCGTTGGTCGCCGCAATCCTCTCCCTGTTTCGAAAGGCCCCCTCCTGGTTTCGAAAGGCAAAGCCATGAACTGGTTCAATACCAACGCCGCGCACAATCTGATCAATGTGCTGATCCTGCTGCTCACCGGCCTGGTCGGCTTCGACTGGACGCTGTTCGGCATCGACGCCGCCCTGGCGCTAAAAATCACCGGGGTGCTGGCCCTGCTCAAGATCCTGATCAATGTCGTGCGCGACGGCGTCGCCGGCCTCGTCAGAAACCAGCCTGCCGTGGAGGGCAATTGAGATGTGGGTGCTTTCCATGCTGGGCGCGCTCGCCGGCAACACGACGATCTTGGCGATTTTTGCCGCGCTCGCCGGCGGCATCGGCCTGTTTGTCGCCGGCGGTCGGGCCAACAAGGATGCGGCCAGGCGAGCGGCAGAAAAACTCGTTGCCGTCGAGGAGCGCCTCGAAATGGACCGCGAGGCGACCGATGCCGAACGCCTGGCGCGCGACCTGCCGGACGAAGCCGCACGGCGGGAGGCGATGCGATGGTCAAAGCGCTGATGCTGCTGCTCGGGTGCCTGTTGCCCAAGTGCCTGCTGTTTGGCGGCCTGCTGCTCGCCGGGTGCGCAACGCCGGTTTCGCCGGCGCGCCAGGTCTGGTGCGACCACAACCAGCCGCGTCGTGCGTCCGCCGCCGTCGTCGCCGCAATGACGCGGCCGGAGCTCGACGAAATCAATGCCTACAACGGCAAGGGCGCCAGATGGTGCGGCTGGAAGCCATGATACAGGAACTTCTCGACGCGCTCGGCATCAAGGCGCCGGTGGTGGTCGCCGGCCTTTCCGGCGGGATTTTGCGAGCCCTGTCGCGCCACCGCTACAAGGTTCGCGAGATGGTGGCGTCGCCGATCTGCGGCGCGCTGGCGGCGGCCTACCTGACCTTGCCGGTGGTGCATTATTTCCGCGCCACCGGCCTGGCGATTCCAGCCAACGACGACACCACGACGCTGGCCGCGGCGTTCCTCATCGGCGTCTCGGCGATGTGGATCTCGGACATCGTCTTCGAAGTGGTGGTCAGGCGGTTCAAGCCCGAGAAGGAGGAGTGAGATCGCGCCTGTCTTAAAGCGCGTCGCGTTTGACCGGCCGCATGCGACGCGCTTTAGGTTGTTGTTTTATGCATGTCGTTATCGCAAAACCGCTGCACACCCTCGGTTCAGGCCCGAGGGCATGCTTTTGCGCGACATGCATTATTGCGCCGCAGCAACAGCCTCTTGCGGGAGACCCGGGTGAAGGTTGCGGAACCACTGGCGAAGGTGCGCGTTGGGCACGACCCTTGAGAGGATCTACCATGCCAGCTCGCCCAATCGTCTCGACAGCCGCAGCGANAAGGTGCGCGTTGGGCACGACCCTTGAGAGGATCTACCATGCCAGCTCGCCCAATCGTCTCGACAGCCGCAGCGATCCTGCTCGCCGCCACAAGCATGGCTTACGGCCGGCCGGATGCGCGCACCATGACATGCGAACAGACGCAGCAGCTGATCCAGAGCCGGCGCGCCGTCGTCCTGTCCACCGGCCGCAACACCTATGATCGATATGTCCGCCAATACGGCAATGAGTGCGACTGGCCCGAAGCGCCCGTCACCTCCTACATCAGGACGCTTGAGGGTCAATGTCGGGTCCATCGATGCGAGGAACCGGTTCTCGGATTGCGATGATGCGCCATTAAAGTCCGGGATCAAACACCTAGGGTCTGCGCCGCGTCGCTTCGCTCCTTGCTTCGCCCCAGGATGACGAAGGTGTAGTAGCGTATGGCTAATCGCCAGCGTTGGAGATTGGTGCTAGAAGCAGCCGACGCCTGATCCAAGGTCTCTTCCCGCGACCACCAAGGTGGGCCGATGCGCTAAAAGCCGAAGGTTGCGGAACCACGGGCGAAGGTGCGCGTTGGGCACGACCCTTGAGAGGATCTACCATGCCAGCTCGCCCAATCGTCTCGACAGCCGCNGGGCGAAGGTGCGCGTTGGGCACGACCCTTGAGAGGATCTACCATGCCAGCTCGCCCAATCGTCTCGACAGCCGCAGGGATCCTGCTCGCCGCCACAAGCATGGCTTACGGCCGGCCGGATGCGCGCACCATGACATGCGACGAGGCGCAGCAGCTGATCCAGAGCCGGCGCGCGATCGTCCTGACCACCGGCCGCAACACCTATGATCGATATGTCCGCCAATACGGCAATGAGTGCGACTGGCCCGAAGTGCCTGTCGCCGCCTATGTCAGGACGCTTGACGGTCAATGCCGGGTCCATCGATGCGAGGAACCGGTGTTCGATTTCCCGGACTAGTGGGGCTTACGACTTCGTCAGCGTTGCGGGATGAGTGCCGAGGCCGAAGCTGCTGATCTCCCCCCTTGAGGGGGAGATGGCCGGCAGGCCAGAGTGGGTCGCCGCGCGTCGAGCGCCAACCTCCACTGTCGCAAGAGAGAAGGCCGCGCCTAGTCGAACCGACCCCTCTGCCCTGCCGGGCATCTCCCCCTCAAGGGGGGAGATCGCTTCTAGAAGCCGAAGAACTGCCAGCCGACCAGGTAGCCAAGCGCGACGACCGCCAGGGGAAACAAGGCTGGCGCCAGCCGGCTCAGGGCGGAGTTGCTTGCCGGCTCCTTTGGAGCGCTTCTTTCGGCGTTTCCGAGGTTCTTGGTCATTCCGCTATAGTAGCAATCGCTGATTAACGATTCCCCAACATGCCGCGCCGGCGCGATGGAGCCGGGCGGCTTGCTGCAGGCGGGAACCAATCGCCGCCAACCGGCTTTGGCAAGGAGGCGATCGTTCGCGCGGAGGAGTTCGACATGAAACCTTTCGCATTCCTGCCAATCACGCTGCTCGGCGCACTGGCGTTGGCGGCGCCGGTTGCCGCCCAGACGGATGACGAGACACAAGACCAGGCGCCTGCCGACCACTGCCAGGCGCAGCCGCAGAACGGCCAGCAGCAGCCGCCCGTCAACAACGGTGACAGCAACAGCCTGACCGACACGCTTGACCCCTGCAACGGCGTGCTGCTGCCGCCGCCGACCGGCGATCAGGGCATGGCCGCACCGCCGCCAGACCAGGGCAGGACACCGGTGCTCAAGCCCGGCGAGGTCCCGGCGCAGCCGCCGAAACCATAGATTGGGAGCATTTGCCGGTCTCGCGCCTGACGGTGCTGGCGCCGGCAGGGATTTTTGCCGTAGGGCGGAACATTAGTTATCGCTAAATGTTCTTTTCGAAGCAGTCGATATCACCCCCCTCCGGTATCGCTGCTGATCGGGCAAAACCGATCGGCCCGCGCGCTTGGGCGACCAAGATCGCGGGCCACTGCCAGCCAACGCGGCGATCAATTAGTCGCCGCTCACGGAACAAGACGGTTTCGTCAAACGTTGGCTTTTGGGCTGAGTCGTCCCGAGTGTGGACAGCAGAGCCCGCAAACCAGACAGGAGAAGACGATGAAAATCCACCTTGTTCCTGCCGCCGCCGGGCTGGCTTTGCTGACCGGTGTCGGCGCCGCCACCGCAGACCAGGTGATTATCACGCCCGAGCAGCAGACGGTCGTCCGCCAATATGTGGAGAGGCACCCGCTGGCGTCGATCAGCCTCTTGGGCGTGGAACTCAACGTCGGTTCCACGTTGCCCGACACGGTTGAACTTCACGAGGTTCCCGACGTCGAATACAGATACGTAGTCGTCGACGATCGCACCGTGCTGGTCGATCCCGGCACCCGCAGGATCGTGCAGGTCATCGACTGACCTTCACCCGCCGCTCTCCCGGGAAGACGCGGGAAGAGCGGCTCGCCGGCAGGCAGCCGGCTGTCGATCGTCTTCGTGGCGGGACGGAAGGAGCCATTTCCATGTTGCCGCATGTCGAATCACGCGATGTGGCCGCATCCGTCGACAAGCTGCTTGCCGAACGGGGCTCTGCCCTGTTGTCGATGAAGGCGTTGATTGCAGCCGTGCGTGAGCAAACCGGAACGGAGCGCTCGGACGCGGATCTGGCAGGGCTGATCACCAAAAAGGCGGCACTCCTCGGGGTCGTGGTCCTGTCCGATTTAGGCGGGCCAGACCCGGGCCGACCCGACCCTGGCCGACCCAATCTGGGCCGAAGCCCCCAAGACGCCGGTCGAAAATTCAGCTAGAAGTTGTCGCTCACCGATTTGAGCCGAGGAGGCAACAGTGACGGACGACAGGCAGGAACGCATTCGCCGGCGGGCTCACGCGATCTGGGAGCGGGCCGGCCGGCCCGACGGCGCGCATCAGCAGCACTGGGATCAGGCCGCGGCCGAGATCGACGGTGGTGGGGAAAGCGGACCCAAAGCCAGGATTGCTCGGCCAAAGGCGCCGGCTCGGCCGAAGGCGCCGGCTCGGCCGAAGGAGCCGGCGGCCGGCAAGGTGACCAGTTCAAAGACTGCCCGGCCGCGCAAGGGCTAGCCGCCATCTGATGTAGTGCTCTACGGCGCCCCCCTCTGTCGCCGGACATCTCCCCCACGAGGGGGGAGATTGGCAGCTTCGACGACGGCACTCTTCTTGCGACTTTTGTGATTGGCGAAATCAGTGACAGCCAATCTCCCCCAAGTGGGGGAGATGTCCGGCAGGACAGAGGGGGGCGCCTCGCTCTGCCATCAAAGGTTTCGCACATAACGCTTCTGTCCCGCGGCCGAAGCGCTGGTCCCGAAATCGATCACGGCTACATGCCGCAGTGCCTGTCGTTGACGGTCGGTGAAACCGTGCCGGGAGCCTTGTGCGTGGCATCAGGCATCGCGCCCTGCGGGCTTGGCGGGCAGTTCCGATCGGCATTGGAATTCGTGCCGTCGGGGCCCGCAATGATGCTACCGGTAATCCCGGTATCGACAGCATCCGGCTCGGCCAGGTTCGGATCGGTCGGGGCCGGGTCGATGACGACGCTTCTGCCGCTGCCGGGAGCCATGCCAGCCTCTGTGTCGGCTGTGCTCTGGGCCATCGCAGAAGTGGCCAGACCAGCGGCGAGCACGGACGCCGCGAGTAACTTCGTAAGCATGGTTTGCCTCCATTTGTCTAATTTTTTGGTCGTCGCCGCATCGCGACTACAGAAAAAACCGCTCGGGGGTGGTGAAGGTTCCCGTGAAATTGCAGCCTGCGACGAACCGTCGTGATCAGCAGGGGCCGTCGTGATCGGGAGGGGCCGTCGTGATCAGCAGGGCAATCTTGCCCGGGATGCCGGGATCCCAAAACGTGCCGGCCGCGAGCCGTTGACATGACTTGCCCTATCGCGTTATTGAACAGGATTATACAGGTTTACTGAACAGGTATTCCATGGCGCGTCGCACGATCCTGTCGTCTCCCGGAACCGGCAAGCCGGAACGGATCGCCACCGTCCTCGAGCACGAGATCCGCTCCGGCGTGCTCGGCTTCGGCGACCGCCTGCAGAGCGAGAACGAGCTTGTCCAGCGCTTCTCCGTCAGCCGCAACACCATCCGCAAGGGTCTCGAGGAACTGTCGAGCCGCGGGCTGATCACCACCAAGGTCGGCATCGGCTCGTTCGTCACCTTCGACGGCATGCCGGTCGACGACGCCGTCGGCTGGTCGCGGGCACTGGCCAATGCCGGCGCCAATGCCGAGACGCGCACGCTCAGGCTCGAAGTCATGCAGGATGCCGAGCTCGCCGCCACACTCGGCGTCGTAAGCCCGTTCTTCATCGCCGTCGACCGGGTGCGCTCAAACGCCGATGACGGCCATGCCATCTCGATCGAGCGCAGCCGCCTGCCGCTGTCGCCCGAACTGGAGGACGTGCCGCTGCGCGGACTGCGCGAGGGCTCGCTGCACCAGACGCTGCGCGCGGCGGGGCTCGTCCCCGATCACGGCGAGGAGTGGGTCGATATCGAGATGCTGAGCGCTAAGGACGCGGCCATTCTTGACTGCGCGCCGGGCGCGCCGTTCCTGCGCACACGGCGCCTGACGCGGGCCGCCGACGGCCGCGCCATCGAATATGTCACCAGCCTGCTCAATCCGGCGCATTTCGCGCTTCACCTGGAGTTCTGAGCATGGAGATGGCCGCGGCGATCGACCGGGCGATGGGTGCGCTTGTCGGCGGGGCGCTGGGCGATGCGCTCGGCATGCCGACGCAGCTTTTGTCGCCGGCCCGCATCGTCGAGCTCTACGGTCCTGTCGAGGGTTTCGTCGCGCCCGCCGCCGACCATCCGGTGTCGAAGGGCCTGTCCGCCGGCACTGTCACCGACGACACCGAACAGGCGCTGCTGCTCGGCCGCATCCTGGTCGCTTCAGGCGACGGCTTCGACCACACGCGCTGGGTCAAGGCGCTGCTCGACTGGGAGCGCGAGGTCAAGGCGCGCGGCAGCTACGATCTGCTCGGACCTTCGACCAAGCGCGCCATCGACGCCATCAATGATGGCGTGCCGGCCGAGGAGGCTGGGCGCAGCGGCGACACCAATGGCGCGGCGATGCGCATCGCGCCGGTCGGCATCATGATGCCGCCGGAGCCGCTCGACGCGCTGGTCGCCAAGGTTGCGGAAACCTGCCGGGCGACGCACAACACCTCGATCGCCATTGCCGCGGCGGCTGCCGTTGCCGCCGCTGTCAGCTGTGGCGTTGCCGGCGGCGATTGGCGCGCCGCCTCGGATCGCGCGGTCGTGGCGGCAAGGCAGGGCGCAGAACGCGGTCACTGGACCACCGGCGGCGATATCGCCGCGCGCATCGACTGGGCGAGGGGCCTGGTTCGCGGCAAGGCTGTCACCGACGGCATCCGGCTGATCGTCGACCTGGTCGGCACAGGCGTCGCCAGCCAGGAATCGGTTCCGGCGGCTTTCGCCGTGCTGGAAATCGCCGGCGGCGATCCCTGGCGGGCGGCCGTCATCAGCGCCAATCTCGGCGGCGACACCGACACGATCGGCGCCATCGCCGCCGGCATGGCAGGCGCCTGCGCCGGCTTTTGCCGATTGCCAAGGGAATACATCGCCCGGCTCAAAGGGCTCGACATGGCGCAGGTGCGCGCGCTCGCCGCCGATCTGGTCGCGGTGCGGATGGCGAAACGCGGTTCGGGCAAGGATGCGACGGCATGAGCCGGCGTCTCGTCCATATCGGCAGCGCGGTGGTCGACTATGTCTACCGGATCGACGCCTTGCCGGCGCCCGGCACCGAAAAGACCGCATCGAGCTTTGCCCAGGTCGCCGGCGGCGGCTTCAACATGATGGTTGCGGCCAGTCGTACCGGCATGAAGGTCGTCTTCGGCGGCCAGCTCGGCAGCGGACCGAATGGCGATTTCCTGCGTGCCGCTTTTGCCGCCAAGGGCATCGCAACGCTGACGCACCCATCGCCTTTGATGGACAGCGGCAATTGCGTCGCCATGATCAGCGGCGACGCCGAGCGCACCTTCGTGTCATGGCCTGGCGCCGAGAGCGTGCTCAGCCACGGCATGATGGCGGCCGTCCGGGTTGCGCCTGATGATTGGGTGTTCGCCTCCGGCTATACGCTGAGCTATGTCGGGAGCCGCGACGCGCTGGCCGACTGGATCGAGGCGCTGCCGGCGGAAATTCCCTTCGTCTTCGATCCGACACCTGTCATATCGGAGATTCCGCGCGCCATTCTCGACCGGGTGCTGGCGCGCACGAACTGGCTGAGCTGCAACACAACGGAAGCGGGCGAGATCGCCGGCCCCGGCGCTGTCGAGGCCATTGCCGCCCGGCTTCTGTCCAATCACTGCCCGACCGCCGAGGCGGTCATCATCCGCGCCGGGGCGGAAGGCTGCTTCGTGCGACTGGCTGACGGCACCGCGCAGGCCGTGCCCGGTTTCAAGGTCGCCGCCGTCGATACCAACGGCGCCGGCGACACCCATATCGGCGCCTTCGTCAGCGCGCTGTCGCGCGGCGTGCCGCCCTTCGAAGCGGCAAGTTACGCCAATGCGGCGGCGGCGCTCTCGGTCACCCGCCATGGCGGATCGTCGGCGCCGACCGACGAGGAGATCCAGACATTCCTCAGCCATGACGATCGATCCGTGCACGGCCGGAAGCAAAAGGCCCATTTATGACAGCCTAAATGACGCAACAAGCCCGCCAACCGGGCAAACAATGAGAGGAACGAACATGCGCATGCCCAAACTGACTGCTTTTGTGACGGCAACCGCCGTCTTCGCTTCCGCACTGGTCGCCAGCGCCGACGAGGTGCATGTGCTCAACTGGAAGGGCTACGGCGCCGACGAGCCCTGGGCCATCGCCGCTTTCGAGAAGGCGACCGGCAACAAGGTCGTCAACGATTTTTTCAATTCCGAACAGGAAATGCTGACCAAGCTGAGGACCAATCCCGGCCTCTACGACGTCGTCATGATCAACGCCGCCTTCAACGACCAGGCGATGGCGGAAAAGCTGATCCAGCCGATCGACGTCTCGAAAATCCCCAACTATGCCGACATCAGCGCGGACAAGGCAGGCTCGCCGATGCTCGCCCGCGATGGCAAGGTCTATGGCGTGCCATGGGTGTGGGGCTTGACCGCGCTCGCCATCAACGAGAAAGCCTTCGAGACGCCGCCGACCAGCATCGCCGAGATGTGGAACGAGGCGCATAAGGGCCGCGTCACCATCCGCGACGACGCGGTCGAGGCGGTCCAGTTCGGCGCCATCGCCACCGGCCAGAACATCAACGACATCAAGGATATGGAGGCGATCAAGGCGAAGCTGGCCTCGCTGATGCCGCAGATCAAGACGTTCTGGAGCTCGGAAAACGACTGGAACCAGATGGTCGCCTCCAATCAGATCGACATCGGCACCTATTGGAGCGGCTCGGCCGACCGCGCCAAGACGCATTTCAAGCTGCCGGTCTCGCTGGTCATCCCCAGGGAAGGCGCCGTCGCCTGGCTCGACGCCTTCTCCATCCCGGTCGGTTCCAAAAACTTCGCCGGCGCCGAGGCCTTCATCAACTACATGATCGACCCGAAATTCTACGTCGAATGGGTCACCAAGGTCGGCGCGCCGGTGTCGGCCAACGCCAAGGCGGTCGCCGCCCTTCCCGAAGACGCCTTCAACCGCAAGGTGATGGGCGACCCCGACGTCGCCAAGCGCATCCAGTTCCAGGCGCCGGTCAGCGACGCGCAGCGCGAGGCTTATCTGGCGCTGTGGCAGGAGCTGAAGGTCAATGTGAAGTAACGGGCGGGGTGAAAGTAACGGCAAGCTTTCGGGAGGAACATATGGCTGGACAGGTCGCAACCGGTTCGAGGAGCGGATTGCGATCGGCTTTGCCGCTGCTTGTGCCGGCCTATCTCTGGCTGACGGTGGCGATCTTCTTGCCGCTGTCGGCCATGGTGTTTTTCTCCTTCATGACCGAGCTGCCGCTGTCGGGAAAGGCGTGGTCGTTCACGCTGGACAATTATGCCACCTTCTTTGCGCAAGGCCTCTACCGGACGCTGCTGCTGGCCTCGCTCAGGCTCGGGCTCGAGGTGACGCTGTGGTGCGTCGTCATCGGCTATCCCGCGGCCTATGTGCTGGCCAAGGTGTTTAGGGGACGCAGCCGCGAGGCGATCTTCCTGCTCGTCATCCTGCCGTTCTGGTCGAACGGCCTGGTGCGCATCTTCTCCTGGGCGATGGTGCTGCGCGAGGGCGGCATTCTCGACACCGCACTCAACGCCGTGCTGCCGTTCAAGATCAACATCGACCTGATGTATTCCTACCCGGCCGTCATCATCGGCCTGGTCCACTCCTACGTGCCCTACATAGTGCTGACCTGTTACCTGACGCTGCAGGCCATCGACGATTCGCTGATCGAGGCAGGGCGCTCGCTCGGCGCCTCGCGGCTGCAAATGCTGAAACGGGTGATCATTCCGCTGTCGATGCCGGGGCTGGTCGCCGGTGCGGCGCTGATCTTCGTTCCCGTCGTCGGCTCCTTCATGGAACCGCGTATTCTCGGTGGCCGCACCGGCACTTTCTACGGCACGGTCATCGAGGACCAGTTCGTCGCCGTGTTCAACTGGCCGCTGGGTGCGGCGCTGTCCTTTATCCTGCTGGCCGTCGTGCTGGTCATCCTGGCATTGGCGTCGCCGGTGTTGAAGAGGGCCGCGTGATGGCGACGACGCGTATCCTGGAATGGTGTGGGCGCCTCTACATCTGGCTGCTGCTCGCCTTTCTCTACCTCCCGATCATCATCATGGCGCTGATGTCGTTCAACGTCTCGCCCTTCTACCAGTTGCCGTTCGAATGGACGACCGAGTGGTACGCGTCGTTGTGGCAGAACGACCAGCTGATCTCGGCCACCTGGAACAGCGTGGAGATCGCCATCATCACCACCATCATCTCCACGGTGCTCGGCTCGGCGGCATCGCTGGCGCTCTATCGCCATGAATTTCGCGGCAAGAAAGTCCTGCAAGCGCTGCTGTTTCCACCGATCGCCATTCCGTGGCTGATCACCGGCACGGCGATGCTGATCTTCTTCTTCGGCGTCGGCATCGGCCGTGGGCTGTTCGCGATCCTGCTCGGCCATGTGGCGCTGGCGCTGCCCTATGTCATCGTCGTCGTCTCAGCCCGGCTGCAGACCTTTGCGCCGGAGCTGGAAGAGGCGGCGCGATCGCTCGGCGCCAACCAGTGGCAGGTGACTTCGCGGGTCACGCTGCCCTGGATCATGCCGGGCGTCATCGCCGGCGGGCTGTTCGCCTTCGCCGTGTCGTTCGACCAGTTCGTGGTCTCGTACTTCCTGTCGACGCCGGGCCAGACGACCTTGCCGGTCGAGATCTACGCCGCGATCCGCAAGGGTTTCACGCCGGAGATCAATGCCGTCTCGACGATCATCATCGTCGTCTCGATGGCGCTGATGCTGCTCACGGCAAAATTCTTCAAATTCGGCGGAGAGAAATAATGGCCGGCGTGCAGGTAGCGAATTTGTCGCGCAGTTTTGGCGCGCACAAGGCGCTGGACGATGTCTCGATCGATTTCGCCGACGGCGGTTTCTACGCGCTGCTCGGGCCGTCGGGCAGCGGCAAGACCACGCTCCTGCGCCAGATCGCCGGCTTCGATTTCCCCGACTCCGGCCGCATCGCCATCGGCGGCGAGAGCGTCGAGCGGGTGCCGGTCGAGAAGCGGCGCATCGGCATGGTGTTCCAGAACTATGCGCTGTTTCCCAATATGAGCGTCGCCGACAATGTCGGCTTCGGCCTGTCGGTGCGCGGGCAAGCCAAGGCAACGATAGCCAGCGAGGTGCAGCGCGCGCTCGACCTGGTGCAGCTCGGCAAGCTCGGCGGCCGCCGCCCGCACCAGCTGTCGGGCGGCCAGCGCCAGCGCGTCGCGCTGGCCCGCGCCATCGTCACCAAGCCGCGCGTGCTTCTGCTCGACGAGCCGCTGGGCGCGCTCGACAAGGCGCTGCGCGTCGACATGCAGATCGAGCTGAAACGCATCCAGCGCGAGATCGGCATCACCACCATCTTCGTCACCCACGACCAGGAAGANCGGCGAGACCCCCGGCGCCGGCATCCGGCTGCCGGACGGCACGGCGATCGCCGCCGCGGCAGGCGCGACGCTTGCCGCCGGCGTCAGGGCCAGCTGCGCGGTGCGGCCCGAACGCATCCGCATCGCCACCGATTCGGGGACGTCCGATCCGAACGCCAATATGCTCCGCGGCCAGGTATCCAAGCGCATCTTCGCCGGCAACAACAGCACCTATTTCGTCGATCGCGACGGGCAAACGCTCAAGGTCATCGTGCAGAACACCGGCGTTGAAAGGTTGGCGGAGGGGCAAAAAGTGGTGCTGCGCTGGTCGCCGGAGAGCACGGTGCTGATCGCGGCAAACTGATCTTGCCAGGCGGGCCGCAATCAGTGAGAGCATGGTCGGGCATAGTGCGGGAAAGCGGAACACCCGATGACGCTTGAACTCAGTGCGGGCGACCAGTCGATGCTCGGCGGCGAACACGGTCGGGCCGTGGCCGCAGCGATGAAGATACTGGTCGCCTTTTCCAACGCCGTCGGCGCGCGCAAATTGTTGGACATTGCCGGCGCGCATATCGACGGCTGCCTCTATCACGGCCAGGCCAGCCTCGATTTCGTCGAAAGGCTGGTCGAGGGCGGCGGCCGCGTCCGCGTGCCAACAACACTCAATGTCGGTTCCTTCGACCTCATCCATCCCGGGCTGGTGAAGATGCCGGCCGCGCAAGAGGTGCCGGCGCGGCGGCTGATGAAGGCGCATCTAAAACTCGGCTGCGAGGCGACCTTCACCTGCGCGCCCTATCAGACGCGGTTCCGGCCGGGCTTTGGCGAGCAGATCGCCTGGGGCGAGTCCAACGCCATCGTCTTTGCCAATTCGGTGATCGGTGCGCGGACCAACCGCTATGGCGATTTCATCGATCTGTGCTGCGCGATGACCGGTCGCGCGCCGGCCTGGGGACTGCACTTGACCGATAATCGGCGCGGCCAGATCCTGTTCGAGCTGACCGGTTCTTTCGAACCTGCCGATGCCCTGTTCGTCGGCGTCGGGCTGGTCATCGGGCAAGCGAGTGGCGACCGCATTCCTGTGATATCGGGCCTGCCGCAGCCGCGCGACGAGGATCAGCTGAAGGCGCTTGGCGCGGCGGCGGCAACGACGGGTGCGGTGGCGCTGTTTCATGCGGTCGGCATCACGCCGGAAGCAAGGACGCTCGACGAGGCATTTCGCGGCGTGGCGCCGGAGGCGACGATCCGGATCTGTCGCGCCGACATCGACCAGGCGCTGGCAAAACTGTCGAGCGTCCCCGACGGCGCGCCGCTTGCGGCCGTATCGCTCGGCACGCCGCATTTTTCGCACGAGGAGTGGAAGCGCCTGCTGGCGATGCTGCGCGAGGTGGCGCCGGGCAGCGGCATTCCGATCTACGTCAACACCGGGCGCGCCACTTTCAAGAGATTGCAGGACGAGGGCGAACTTGCCGGCATGGATGCGTTCGGCCTCATTCCGGTTACAGATACCTGCACCTATGTCACCTCGGTGCTCGAGCGTCTCGACGGCGTGGTGATGACCAATTCCGGCAAATGGGCGCACTATGCGCCGGGCAATATCGGCGTGTCGGTGGCCTTCGGCGACCTGGAAGACTGCGTTCGCTCGGCCGCTGCCGGCCGCGTCGTGCGAGGCGCGCGATGAGCCAACAGGACAGTCGAGCGCAGAACAGAGTTGGCACGTTCCAGCTTGCCGGCGAGGCGCAGGGATCGGCGCTGGTGCTGTCGCATGCGCTCAGCTTCTGGGGCGGCGTCGATGCCGAAACGGGCGACATCATCGACCGTTCGCACCCGGGCGGCAACGTCGCCGGTAAGATCCTGGTGATGGCATCCGGGCGGGGATCGTCGTCCTCGTCTTCGGTCCTGGCCGAGGCGATCCGCCGGGGCACGGCGCCGGCCGGCATCATCCTGCAGCGGCCCGATCCGATCCTGGCCGTCGGCGCCATCGTCGCCGAGTTCCTCTACGAAATCAGCATGCCGCTGGTCGTCTGCGACATATCGGGCATTGTCTCCGGCGACCGGATCGCGATCGGCCTCGGCGAGGATGACCGGGCGATCGTCAATATTGGGCAATGATCTAAAGTGAGTGATTGGGAATTGTCGCGTCGGGTCGCGGCTAGCCCCTTCTCCCCGTTTTCCACGGGGAGAAGATGCCGGCAGGCAGATGAGGGGCAGCACCAGCGTCGGAATTTCTACTCAACGTTCGCGCTGCCCCTCACCCTTACCCTCTCCCCGTGAAGAACGGGGAGAGGGGGATCGCCTGCGTTGCATTCGCCATCAAAACAGTCTTTTTCAGCCGGCCATCAGTCCTGCCGTGCCACGTCGCCAGTAGGCCGCCGCCAGCGTCTCGTCGCGGCCAAGTCCGAGCGTGCCGCGCCAGTGTTCGCGAACGATCCTGGCGGCAGCTGCTTCCGCCGCGAACCAGCCGAACGCCGAGCCGGTCGGCCATGCGGAGGCGATCCCGGTCGTCGTCGTCCCGAAGACAACAGTCCGCACGCATTGAGCTCAAGATTACCTTGATCGCCGCAGCGCCACAGCCTGCACCTGCTGGCGCTGCCTCTCTTTCCCGGGTAATCCCGGGACCCTTCCGTTCAGATCTCCGGGATGCTTTCCCTGAAGATCACCTGCAGCCTCGGCTGGTGCAACTCGTAGGGCAAGCCCCTGATCGCGTGGGTCAAGGTGTTGAGCGCTTCGCGGGCCTCGACGCGCGGGTTCTGGTCGATCACTGCATCGAGCGTGCCGTCGAGCAAAAGCTCCTTGGTGCCTTCGGTCACTTCATGGCCGAGAAACACGGTCGACAGCGCCCGCACTCGCTCCTTGAGCGCGCGGGCGATGCCGGTGTTGCCGGCGCCGACATTGTAGATCGCGGCCAGGTCCGGATGCCGGTCCAGCAGGGCGGAGGCCTCCGCATAGGCCTTTTCCCGGTCGTCGAGCATCTCGCGCATCTCGACGATCTGCAGATTGGGCGATTCTTCCGTCAATATGTGGCGGAACCCCATCTCGCGTTCCTCATGGCCGCGATAGGAGAGCGAGCCGGCGAACAGCGCGACCTTGCCCGGACGACCGGCGCCCATGAAGCGGTTGAGCAGATAGCCGGCGAGCCGGCCGGCGGCGCGGTTGTCGATGCCGATATAGGCGACCCTCGGCACGTGCAGGATGTCGGACGCTATCGTGACGACCTTGACGCCGCTGGCCGACAGCGAACGGATCGCCTCGCGGACCGTCGGGTGATCGAGCGCGATGACGCCGACGCCCTGCGTCTGGCCGCGCAATTCCTGCAGCAGGCGGGCAAGCCGGTCGGGATTGAAGCCTTCGATCGTGGCGACGCGAACATCGAGGTCTGGCCGCGATTGCGCCTGCGCCTCGATGTGCCGGTGCAGCATCTTGATGAAGGAATTGGTGCCGGCGGGCAGGGCGAAGTCGAGCCGTATCACATCACCGGACAGCGCGTGGCGCGTGGTGGGGCTGTTCGAATTCTCAGCGATGTAGCCCAGCCGCTGCGCCGTTTCCAGCACGACCTCGCGGGTGCGCGCCCTGACCCCGGCGCGGTTGTTGAGCACACGATCGACCGTCGCGGCTGAAACGCCGGCTTCCCGGGCTATGTCTGTCAGGGTGGACCGCACAGTCGATCACCTCACTGCTTGCGCGCTACGCGCATCAAAATCGCGCGCTCAATGGTTCGAATGCCGGACGACGGCTTCATGCCATCCGCGATTCTGATGGGAAATGATGTATCCGGCCTGAGCCGATGCGCAAGCCGGCGCGCTACACCAAATCGTCGAGCCGGGCCGAAAAGGATCGGCGCGGCGCTCGGTCCCTCAAATTCAAGCACTAGGTGCCGTTGGCTGACCTCGCTGGACTGCATCCTCTCCCCTCAATTGCGATGTTATGATGTGTTTTGATTATTTATGATGTTGACAGCCTTCCCATACTGCCGTCAATATCCATCATGAGGGCCGTGGAGGAACAAGCCCTCGAGGGAGGACTTCCAATGTCTGATATGATCCGCATGTCGCGGCGCCGTCTGCTGGCGTCCGGTGGAAAGGCGGCCGTGCTTGTTGCCGCCGCAGGTATCGCACCGAAATTCATCCGCCCCAGCCGCGCCTACGCGGCCGATGCGCTGGCGCCGGGCATGATCGGCGGCCCGACCGGCTTCGACGGCTCGGAGCGCTATCAATATGGGCCCGACACGCCGGAAGGCCGCGCCATCGAGGCGGCCAAGGCGATGAAGGGGGCCGGCAAGGCCCCGGCCAAGATTGTGCTTGGCCTGTCCGACGGCTCGATCGGCCAACTGACGCAGCAATTTCCCGCCGGCGCGCCCTCGATCAAGGATCTGTGGGAGAAGGAAACCGGCATTCCGATCGAGATCGTCGGCGTGCCGAACGGCCAGGAATTCACCAAGACGATGCAGGACATCTCCACCAAGGGTGGGGCCTATGACATCTACGCGGTGGAATGGAACCGTCTCGGCGACCTCGCCGAAACCGGCGGCATCCTGAAGCTCGACGACTTCGTCGCCCAGTACAAGCCGGAATGGGACGACCCCGAGCGCGGCTATGTCGACGGCGCCAAGGGCGTCTCGCTCCTCAACCAGTATCGCGGCTCGACCTATGGCGTGTCGCTGGACGGCGATTTCCAGACTTGGGTCTATCGCACCGATCTGTTCGGTGACGCGGCCGAGAAGAAAGCCTTCTCCGACAAGCATGGCTATGGACTGGCACCGCCGAAGACCTGGAAGCAGCATGACGAGATCGCCGCCTTCTTCCATCGCCCGGACAAGGGCCTGTTCGGTTCGACCGATCTGCGCAACCAGGGCTGGGGCTACACTAACTGGTATCAGCGTTATGTTTCAATGGCTTCGCCAAATCAGTTCCTGTTCGACGATACCGGCAAGCCGCTGATCAATTCGCAGCAAGGCATTGCCGCTGTTAACGAGTACATCGCGTCGCTGGCCCACCATTCGCCGGATGCGATCTCTTGGGGCTGGCCGGAGCAGTACGGAAATTTTGCCAAGGGCGGCGCCGCGATGACCTGCGCCTTCTCCAACCTGCCGAAATTTTTGGACAATGCCGGCAACAAGGATTCAGCCGTCACCGGCAAGATCGGCTCGATGCTGCCGCCCGGCCGCGAGATCGACGGCAAGCTGATCAGCCGCTCGGTGCTGTGGCTCAATCTGTCGGCCTCGGTCTCGTCGCAGGCCAAGAATCCGGAGGCCTGTTACCTGTTCCTGCAGTGGCTCGGTTCGAGCCGCATCTATGCCTGGATGACCGCCAATCCGGGCGGCTATTTCGATCCGTTCCGGCTGTCGGATTTCTCCGACCCGCTGGTCCGCCAGACCTATCACGCCTACCACATGGATGTGGTGCGCGAGACGGTTGCCCGCACCGTCCCGACCATTAACTATCCCGGCGCCACCGCCTTCCACAACGCGCTGGACGAGAACCTCGTCGCCGCGCTGACCAAGGCCAAGACCCCCGAGCAGGCGATGGTCGACACTGAGGCCGAATGGAAGAAGATCGCCCGCCGCACCGGCGAGGAGAAGCTTCTCGAAGCCATCAAGACCAACAAGGAGGCCTGGCCCACCGTTCTCGATCCGATCAGCTGATCCTCCTCCCAGCATACGAATGGAGGGGAGGAGTTTGCTCTTCCCCTCCGCAAACGATGGTACCAGCAAAGCTGCAAAATGAAGCGTTCCGTTCCTTTCGAAATATTCCGCTATGCAGCGATCCTTGCTGCTATGGCGGTGACGCTGGTGCCGATCCTGTGGATGGTCTCGATGGCCTTCAAGCCGATTGCCGAATGGTCGGCGACCGGCGCCGACCTAACCTGGTGGCCGAAGAACCCGACGCTCAGCAATTTCCGCTTCGTCTTCGGTGAATCGACCAACAACCTGATCGTCGCGCTCGACCGTACCGCCCTAAAACCGATCCTGTCATCGCTGCTGTCGGCGGTGTTCGGAACGGCGATCGCCATGTTGGCGGGCACCGCGGCGGCCTACGGGCTGTCGCGCTTCGGCTCGGGCCAGAACCTGCCGCTGGCGCTGATCCAGCTCCGCCTGTTTCCGCCGATGGCGGTGATGACCCCGGTGATGATCATGTGGGCCTTTCTCAACTTTACCGACAGCTGGTGGGGGCTGTCGCTGATCTACGGCATCGTCACGCTGCCCTTTGCGTTCTGGCTGATGAAGACGTTCTTCGACGACATGCCGCGCGAGATCGAGGAAGCGGCGCTGGTCGAGGGCTGCTCGCGATTGCGCGTCTTCACCCGCATCACGCTGCCGATGATGCGCGCGCCGCTGGCCAGTGCCGCGCTGTTCGTCTTCATCCTCAACTGGTCGGACTATCTGATCGCGCTGCTTTTGACGACACGCGAATGGGTGACGGTGCCGGTCTACATGGCCTCGCTGTCGTCTTCGATGACCGGCCAGCTCTACGGTGCCAAGGCGGCACTCGGCCTGATCGCGGCGGTGCCGCCTGTCATCCTGGGCATCGCGATCCAGCGCCATCTGGTGCGCGGGCTGACCTTCGGGGCGCTCAAGCAATGAGCGCGGTCACTGCCACGATTCCGGAGGACGTGATGAAAACCGTCCAGGCAAAGCCGCCCCTTCGGGACGAAGGGGTAAAGCTCGGTTTCCGGCTGACACTGCCGGCGCAGATCCTGGTGCTGTTCATCGCGGTGTTTCCGCTGTTGATGCAGCTCTATATCAGCCTGACCGACTGGTCGCCGCTGTCCGGCCTCGGCTGGTGGAGCGCCTGGTCGCTGTGGAACAACTTCGCCAACTACACCGACGTTGCCGCCGACGCGCGCTTCTGGAGCGCGCTCAAGAGAACGGCCATCGTCATGATCGTCTGCGTGCCGGCGGAATTCCTGCTCGGCTTGGCACTCGCCACGCTGTTTGCCGACGAGTTCCCGGGCAAGCGGATCTTCTATTCGATCCTGCTGATGCCGATGATGGTGGTGCCGGCGGTGGCCGGCTACATGTTCTTCATGCTGTTCCAGTCAGGCGGACCGGTCAACGACATCCTGTCGGCGCTATCAGGCTTTCCCGTCACCATCGCCTGGCTGTCGGACCCGACGCTGGCGCTCATCGCCGTCATGCTCGCCGACATTTGGCAATGGACGCCGCTGATGTTCCTCATCCTGCTTGCCGGCCTGGTCGGCGTGCCCGAGGACCAGATCAAAGCGGCGACGCTGCTTGGCGCCAATCCCTGGCAGCGCTTCGTCACCATCGTGCTGCCGAAGATGAAGACGATCATCATCATCGCACTGGCAATCAGGGTCATCGAGAACTTCAAGATCTTCGACACGCTCTACATCATGACGGGCGGCGGTCCCGGCGTCGCCACCGAGACCATTTCCGTCTACATCTACAAGCTCACCACCCAGGACCTGATCTGGGGCTATGTCGCGGCGATCGCGCTGGCCATCCTGATCGTGCTGTCCATCGCCGCGGTGTTTGCCATGAAGCGCATGGCCCGGGCGCGGGAGGTGCCGGCATGAGCGCGATCCATCTGCAGAACCTGGTCAAGAAGTTCGGCGACTTTACCGCCTTGAAGACGATGGATCTTGCCATCGCCGACGGCGAGTTCATGGCGCTGCTTGGGCCGTCGGGCTGCGGCAAGTCGACGACGATGAACATGATCGCCGGCATGGAAGAGCCGACCAGCGGCAAGATCGTGTTCGGCGAGCGCGACATGGCCGGCGTGCCGATGGGGCGGCGCGGCGTCGGCTTCGTCTTCCAGAACTATGCGATCTTCACCCATATGAGCGTGCGGCAGAACCTCGCCTACGGCCCAAAAATGCGCGGCGCTCCGAGGGCAGAGATCGACCACCGCGTGGGCGCGATCGCCGAGATGCTGCAACTGACTCCGCTGCTCGACCGCAAGGCCGACAGGCTGTCGGTCAACATATTGCAGCGCGTGGCGATCGGCCGTTCGGCGATCATGGAGCCGGCGATTTTCCTGCTGGACGAGCCGCTGTCCAATGTCGACGCCGCCTTCCGGGCTGTCATGCGGACCGAATTGAAACAGCTGCAGCGTCAGTTCCGGCAGACCATGGTCTATGTCACCCACGACCAGCTCGAAGCGATGACCATGGCTGATCGCATCGCGGTGATGGACCATGGCGTGCTGCAGCAGGTCGGCACGCCGCTCGAGGTATACAACGATCCGGCCAATGTCTTTGTTGCCCGCTTCATCGGTGCGCCGGGCATGAACCTGCTCAAGGGCAGGCCGGCGGAAAGCGACCGTGACCTGGTCATCGATCTCGGGCCGATCGGTGTCACGCCGCCGCTGCCGGACAATCTCGCCCCGGCGGTGAGGGCCGCGCGCGAAGATGTGCTCTACGGCTTTCGGCCTGAGCAGGTGATTCTCTCAGACCGCGGCCTGTCTATGCCGGTAACGTTCGTCGAGCGCATCGGCGCGCGCACCATCGTCCATTTCGGCCAGGGCGAGAGCACGGTGAAGGCGGTGTTCGACAATGACGTCGGGCTGGCGATCGGGCAGACAGCGGTTGTCGCGCCGGCCCAGGCGTCCGTGCGTGTGTTCGACGCCGCCACCGGCCTTGCCATGAAGGCGGGCTGAGACCATGGCCGATATCATCTTCCGCAATGTGACGAAACGCTATGGCGAAACGCTCGCCGTCGACGACGCCTCGTTCACTGTCAACGACAATGAGTTCTTCTGCTTCTTCGGCCCGCCGCTATCGGGCAAGTCGACGGTGCTGCGTCTGGTGCTCGGGCTGGAGACGCCGGACGCCGGCGAAATCCTGATCGGCGGCAGGCCGGTCAACACGGTGTCGCCGGCCGAACGCAATGTCGCCATGGTGTTCCAGAACCTGGCGCTGTTTCCGCATATGAGCGCGCGCGACAATGTCCGCTTTCCCCTCGTCGAACGCCGGGTCGCCGAGGCCGAAATCGAAAAGCGTGTCGCAGACGTCGCGGCCAAGCTGCATATCGGCCACATCCTGCATAAGCCGCCGGCGCAGCTTTCGGGCGGCGAGCGGCAGCGCGTGGCGATCGCTCGGGCGCTGGTGCGCGACCCCAATGCCTATCTGATGGACGATCCGATCTCGGCGCTCGACGCCAGGCTTCGCGAGGAGACTCGCGTCGAGCTGAAGCGCATCCAGCGTGAGCTCGGCAAGACGCTGATTTATGTCACGCATGACCAGGAAGAGGCGATGTCTGTCGCCGACCGTATCGCCATTCTGGAAAACGGCAGGATCAGGCAGACCGGCGCGCCGGCCGAGATCTATGATCGGCCGGCCAGCACCTATGTCGCGCGGCTGCTCGGTTCGCCGATGATGAACATCTTGAAGTCGGTGCGCGGCGCGGAAGGCATGGAGGCGGCCGAAGGCACGATCCGCATCGCGGACAAGGCGGCGCCGGCCGATGCCGTCGAGATTGGGCTCAGGCCGGAAGACATCAAGGTCAGGCCCTGGCAGGATGGGGAAATATCGGATGATGGAATGTCGGTTGGGCGCGCGGGCCGCCCGGCGCGAGTGTTCGAGGTCGAGCCGCTCGGCGGCTACACCGTGGTGACACTCGCCGCCGGGCAGGCGCGTCTGCGGGCACTGCTGCGCGGCCAGCCCGACATCAGGCCGGACGCGATGGTGGCGATATCCTGCGAGCCGGGCAGGGTGCATTATTTTGGGCAAAGCGGGGCAGCGCTGGCACGATGACAGCGGTTCTAAGAAACGAGCTTCGGGAGGATCAGATGGCTGGCGAAGGAATAGCGGGCAAGGACTTCGAGCCGGACGTTAAAGTCCGCACCAGGGAATACAGGATCGGCTGCGTCGGCGCCGGCATGATCATGGCCGAATGTCACCTTGCGGCCTACCAGGAAGCTGGTTTTCCCGTGGTGTCGATCGCCTCCAGGACCAAGGCCAGCGCCGAGAAGGTCGCCAGGCGCTGGGAGATACCGACCGTCCACGACACGCCGGAACAATTGATCGAGGACAAAAATGTCGAGATCATCGACCTTGCGTTTCCGCCGGACCAGCAGCCGGCACTGATCCGCCATGCGCTGAAGCAGCAGCATATCAAGGCGATCCTGGCGCAAAAGCCGCTGGCGCTGTCGCTCGATGAAGCGGTCAAACTGCGTGACGAGGCGGCCAGGGCCGGCAAGATCCTCTCGGTCAACCAGAACATGCGCTACGACCAGTCGATGCGGGTGCTGAAGCAGATCATCGACAGCGGCGCGCTCGGCGACATCGTCTTCGCGCAGATCGACATGCATGCGATCCCGCACTGGCAGACATTTCTCGAGGACTATGACCGGCTGACGCTCGCCAACATGAGCGTCCATCATCTCGACGTGCTGCGTTTCCTGTTCGGCGATCCCGACGAGATCACCACGCTGACCCGCAAGGACCCGCGCACGCGTTTCGACCATTCCGACGGCATCACCGTCTCGACGATGCGATTTCCGTCCGGCGTGCTCGCCGTATCGCTGGAGGATGTCTGGTCCGGCCCGCGCCAGGACGGCTACAGGGACGACCAGCACATCAACTGGCGCGTTGACGGCACCAAGGGCGTCGCCAAGGGCACGATCGGCTGGCCGACGGGTTCGGCCTCAACGCTGACCTATGCCTCGACCGAGACCACCGGCGGCGAATGGGTGACACCCAGCTGGGAGACGATGTGGTTCCCGCATGCCTTCATCGGCGTGATGGAGCAACTCCAGCATGCGGTCAAGACGGGTGAGCCGCCGGCACTTTCCGTCGCCGACAACGCCAAGACCATGGCGCTGATCGAAGCCGGCTATCGCTCGATCGACGAGCGCCGCACGGTCAAGCTGTCCGAAATCTCGATAAACCCAATCAACTGAATCGCTTACAGGGAGGATTTCATATCATGATGCAGGCAGGTATCTTCACGGGCTATTTCCCGTACGGCCTCAAGGAAACCGCGCAGAAGATCCGCGCGCTCGATTTCAACACGGTGCAGCTCGACCTGCATTTCAGGGATATCGACCTGTCGGTCGGGCAGATCACCAAGGAAAAGGCCAGGACAGTTCGCGACACGTTTCGCGACCATAACCTGCCGGTGTGCTGCGTGTCGGGCTACACCAACATCATTCATCCGGACATGGGCGAGCGCGAGAGGCGCGTCGGCTATCTCAAGGAGATCATCCGCAATGCGCGCGAATTCGGCACGCCTTACGTGATCTCGGAAACCGGCACCTACAACACCGAATCCGACTGGGTGCACCATCCCAAGAACAAGACCGAGGAAGGTTTTGAGGAATGCCGCAAGGTCATCGCCGACCTTGCCCAGACCGCCTACGACCACGGCGCGGTGTTCCTGCTCGAAACCTATGTCAACAATGTCGTCGGCTCGGTCGAGGAGACGGTGAAGATGTTCGCGCAGGTCGACCATCCCGGCCTCGGCCTGTTGATGGATCCGACCAACTATTTCGAGACCCATAACATCGACAGGATGGACCAGATCCTGAACCAGGTATTCGACACCCTGACCGACAAGATCAAAATAGCCCACGCCAAGGACGTCAAGCGCTCGGGCGGCGACAAGTCGGAGAAGCACGCCGATATCGGCGACGAGGACGCGCTGGAAAGCCACACTTTTCGCGGTGTCGGCGAGATCGAGCTGCCGGCGCCCGGCCTCGGTTCGCTGAACTACGACCTCTATCTCAAGCGTTTGGCCGAAAAGCACCCGAACATCCCGGTCATCATCGAGCACCTTTCGGAGGACGACGTGCCGCGCGCCAAGAAATTCCTCGACGAGAAATTCCGCGCCAACGGACTGTGACGGCCACAAAAAAGGGAGGAAGAGAATGTTGAGATTCGTATCGAAAATCGCGGCTGCGGCGACCGTGTTCGCCGGTGTTGCACTGGCTGCACCGGCGCTGGCGCAGGATGCTCAGAAGACGTTCTACCTGCTGTCGCATGGCGGCCCGTCGGACGCCTTCTGGATCGACTGGAATGCAGGCGCGACCAAGGCCTGCGACCAGCTCAAGGTGACCTGCAAGATCTCGTTCAGCGGCGGCGACATGGCCGCGCAGAAGGAGGCCTTCAACTCCGCACTTGCCGCCAAGCCGGACGGCATCGCCACCACCTCGGCGCAGCCCGGCCTGTGGACCGATGAGGTCAAGGCAGCCAAGGCGGCCGGCATCCCGATCGTGTTCTTCAATACCGACGATCCGGCGACCGGCCGGCAGGCCTATGTCGGCGCCGACCTCAGGCAAGCCGGCGTCATCTGGGCGAAATATCTGGTCGACCACAAGATGGTGAAGCAGGGCGACAAGGTGTTCCTGCCGGTCGAGGTGCCGGGCGCCAGCTATCAGCAGCTCGAGACCGAAGGCATCGCCAGCGTCTTCGATCCGCTCGGCATCAAGTACGACGTGGTCGATTGCGGTACCGATCCGGCCGGCATCATCGCCAAGATGACCGACTACATGGTCGCCAACAATCCGCCGGCAATCATCGCGCTAGGCGATTCCGTGGCGGCCAGCGTCAAGCGGGTGTTCGACGGCGCCGGCGTGCCGGCTGGCAAGATCCCGGTCGTCGGCTGGGGCAATTCCAGGGAAACCGCCGAAGCCGTCAAGACCGGGTTCGTCAACGCGGCTGCCTGGCAGTTCCCGTCGGCGCAGGGCTTCATGCCGGTGGCGCTGCTCGGGCTTGCCGCCGCGGGCGAACCGATCGGCTACGATATCCACACTTTCAGCCTCTACGACGCATCGAGCGTCGAACCGATCCTGAAACTCTACGACAAGTGATTGAAACTGACGCCCGTTGCGCAGGCGGCGGGCGTCACCCCGAGATATGGTCCAAGCAGTCATGACTATTGCCGCAGAACAGGAAATGCCGCGCTCCAAACGCAGGTCGAGCCTGATCCGCTCGCCGCAATTCTCTTCGCTCGTCATCCTGATTGTCCTGCTGGCGGTGTTCGCGATCGCCGATGCGAACTTCCTGTCGCCGCTCAACATCTCCAACATGATGGCGTTCCTGCCCGAACTCGGCATCATAGCGCTCGGCATGACGCTGCTTCTGACGGCGGGCGAGTTCGACCTTTCGGTCGGCGCCGTGTTCGGTCTGGCGCCGGTCGTCGTCATGCTGCTGGTGCAGAACGGCGGGTTCGATATCGGCATCGCGCTGCTTGCCGGCCTGCTGCTCTGCATAGCGATCGGTGCGGTCAACGGGCTGATCGTCACCAAGATCGGCATCTCCTCGTTCCTGGTGACGCTTTCGATGCTGCTCGTCGTGCGAGGTGCTGCGCTCTACATCACGCAAGGCTTTCCGCTGAAATCCTGGGACCAGCCTGGCTTTTTCGTGACACTGCTGGCCGGCAGCTTCAATATCGGAACGTTCCGTTTCTATACCTCGCTGTGGTGGTTCATCGGCCTGTCGCTGCTGGCGATCTACGTGCTGCGCTACGCCAAGCTCGGCAACTGGATCAGCGCCATCGGTTCGAACCGCAACGCTGCGGTGGCGCGCGGCGTGCCGGCCGATGCGGTCAAGGTCTGGCTGTTCATCCTGACCTCAGTGCTGGCGGGTCTGGCCGGCATGATCAGTGCGTTCCGCATCTCGGCCGCCTCGCCGGTAGCCGGTACCGGATACGAGCTCGAAGTGATCGCCATGGTGGTGGTCGGCGGCACGGCGCTGACCGGCGGGCGCGGCACCATCCTGGGCACCATCGTCGGCGCGCTGATGCTGCGCAGCATCCGCAACGGCATCGTGCTGATCGGCGTGCCCGGCCTCGCCTACAATATCTTCGTCGGCGTCATCATCCTTGCCATGCTCATCCTGCACGCTTTGCTGCAGAAGAACGCCGCCAGGAGCTGACCATGGAAGTGCTTCGGCTGCACAATCTGCAAAAATCCTTCGGCAGCGTCCGCGCCCTGAAGAGCGCCTCCTTCACGCTCAACGAGGGCGAGGTGGTGGCCTTGCTCGGCGACAACGGCGCCGGCAAATCGACGTTGATCAAGGCGATCTCCGGCGTCTTCCCCGTCGACCGCGGTGACATCTATGTGCGCGGCCTAAAAGTCTCGATCCGCTCGACGCGCGACGCGATGGATCTCGGCATCGAGACCATCCACCAGGATACCTCGCTGGCGCCGGATCTGAGCATCGCGCGCAATCTCTTTCTCGGCCGCGAGCCGGTCAATCTGAAATGGCTGGGCGTGTTCGCGCCGCTCGACCTCGCCAAATTGCGCGATGCCGCCGCGGCGCTTTTGAAGCGCGTCGGCATCTCGAAAAAACTCGACGCCGATGCGCTGGTCAGCACGCTATCGGGCGGTGAGCGCCAGTCGATCGCCATTTCGCGGGCCATGCAGTTTGCCGCCAAGGTCATCATCCTCGACGAGCCGACCAACAATCTCGGCGTCGAGGAAACGCACGGTGTGCTGCGTTTCGTCAAGGAGATGCGCGCCGCCGGCCATTCGGTGCTTTTGATCACCCACAACATCCACCACGTCTTCCAGGTCGCCGACCGTGTCATCGTCATGCGCCGCGGCGAGATCGTCGCCGAGCAGACGGTCGCCGATACCGACCTGCTGACGGTGGAGAGCATCATCACCGGCGCCGACATGTCGGCCCTGCTCAAGGAGACGAGAGCGAAGTGAAGGAACTGGCCGTCACATGGTAGAGCTTTACGGCAAGACGCTTTCGCGCCGGCAGGTCTCGGAGCGGTCCGGCATGCTGTCGCAATTCGCCGGCGTGCGGCTGATGACGCTCGGCGACGGGGTGGAGCGCGGCATCCGCATGCTCGAATTCCGCACCGGCTCCGGCCTGCGCTTCACCGCGCTGGTCGACCGGGCGCTCGACATCGCCGATTGCGATTTCAAGGGCCAGGCGATCGGCTGGCATTCGCCGAGCGGCTTTCGCCATCCCGGCCTGCACGAATATGAAGGCGAGGAGGGGCTGGCCTGGGCGCGGTCGTTTTCCGGCCTGCTGCTGACCTGCGGCCTTGACCATATATTGTTCATGAACGAGGTCCCCGCCGACAGCTACAACTATCCACCGAAGAAGACGGTGCGCCATTCGCTGCATGGCCGCGTCAGCACCATCCCGGCGCGATTGACCGGCTATGGCGAGACATGGGACGGCGACCGCTGCGTGCTGTGGGCCGAAGGCATCGTCCAGCAGTCGACGGTGTTCGGCGAGGATCTGCATCTGCTGCGGCGGATCGAGGCCGATGTCGGCAGCAACGAGATCCGGCTTTCGGACCGCGTCGTCAATCACGGTTTTAGCCTCACGCCGCATATGTACTTTTATCACATCAATGTCAGCCATCCGGTGCTCGACGAGGGCTCGCGCTACCTGGCGCCGATCCGCGACGTCGTCTGGGCGGGCCATGCCGGCGAGCGCTATGAGGCGCAGAAGGTCGGCTACCGCACAGCGCCGGCACCGCAATCGGGCTTCACGGAACAGGTCTGGCAGCACGAACTCGGCGCCGACGCCAACGGCGACGTGCCGGTGGCGGTGGTCAACGACCGTCTCGGCCTCGGTCTCGAAGTCGTCACGCGCAAGCACCAGTTGCCTTGCGCCTATGAGTGGCAGAATTTCCAGGCTGGGCATTATGCGCTCGGCATCGAGCCGTCGACGCATCATGTGCTGGGCAATCTGGCAGCGCGCGAACGCGGCGAGATGATCTGGCTGCAGCACGGCGAAAGCCGTTCGTACGATGCGGTGTTTCGGGTTCTCGACGGCGCCGGCGAGATCGCCGGTGCCGAGAGCCGGATCGCAGCGATTGCCAGGCAGCCGCGGGAGGATTATCCGCGGCCATCGGGTCATTTTCCTGTTCTCGGAGGCAGGTCGTGACAATGGCGAAGGCGATGCGAAACACCAGTTGGTTGGCTGGCCTTGGCCGGGGTGGAGAGGGCTCGCGGCGGTTCGGAAATTGGAGGTCACAATGGCTGGCAAGGTGAAGCGCGATTACAGCCTGGTCGGCGAAAGCACGCGGATTGCGATCGAGACCGGGCTAGCCTCGGCAGAGTGGTACCATACCGATGTGCCGCGCAAGACGATGAAGGAACTGATGCAACGTTCCGACAGTCCGGCAATCCGCGACACGGCCATCTGGCTGGGCGCCATCCTGGTCTCCGCCGCCGGCGGCGTTTACTTCTGGGGCACCTGGTGGTGCGTGCCGTTCTTCTTCGTCTATGGCGTGCTCTATGCGTCCGCCAGCGATTCGCGCTGGCACGAATGCGGCCACGGCACGNGTGCCGTTCTTCTTCGTCTATGGCGTGCTCTATGCGTCCGCCAGCGATTCGCGCTGGCACGAATGCGGCCACGGCACGGCTTTCCGCACGCGCTGGATGAATGATGTCGTCTACCAGATCGCCAGCTTCATGCTGATGCGCAACCCGATGACCTGGCGCTGGAGCCATGCCCGCCACCACACCGACACGATCATTGTCGGGCGCGATGCCGAGATCGCCGTGATGCGCCCGCCGGACCTGCTGCGCACCGCACTCGCCTTCACCGGTATCCTCGACTTTCGCAATTCGCTTCCGGCACTGGCACGCCAGGCGTTCGGCAAGCTGTCGCCGGACGAGAAAAGCTACGTGCCCGAGATGGAACAGCACAAGGCCGTCATCGCCGCACGCTGGCATGTCGCCATCTACATCGCCACAATCGTGCTCGCGGTTTTCATGCAGTCGTGGATACCGCTGATGCTGATCGGCGGGCCGCGCCTCTACGGCACCTGGCATATGGTGCTGACCGGCCTGCTGCAGCACATCGGCCTCGCCGACAATGTCGTCGATCACCGGCTCAACTCCAGGACCGTCTACATGAACCCGATCAGCCGGTTCATCTACTGGAACATGAACTACCACGTCGAGCATCACATGTTTCCGATGGTGCCCTANCAGACACGATCTGCCGGAGCCGAACCCATCGATGTGGCATGCCTATCGCGAGGTTTGGCCGGTCCTGCTCAGGCAGCTCAAATACGAGGACTATTTCCTCAAGCGCGAACTGCCGCCGAGGGCCCGGCCCTATCGTGGCGAGTTCCACGAAGTGAACATGTCGGCAGCAGCTGAATAGCACTGCGCAGCACAGCAAGGCGAAATTTCGGGAGAAATAGAGATGGCCGATTGGGTCGAGGCGTGCGCCGTGGACGATGTCGACGAAGAGGATGTCATCCGCTTCGACCATGGCGGCCGCAGCTTCGCAATCTACCGTTCGCCGGATGACGAATTCTTCGCCACCGACGGCTTTTGCACACATGAAAAGGCGCATCTGGCCGATGGGCTTGTCATGGACGACATCATCGAATGTCCCAAGCACAATGGCCGCTTCAACTACAAGACCGGCCAGGCCAAGGGCGCGCCGGTCTGCGTCAATCTGCAGACCTATCCGGTGAAGGTCGAAGCTGGCAAGGTGATGATCCAGATCGCCTGACCGGCCTTCCATTCACGTAACAAAAGGGACCAAATCGATGAGCCGGAAAAGACCGACGGTGGCAGACCTGCGTGCCATGAAGGGCAAGCGGCAATTGACCATGCTGCGGGTGCTGACGATGGACGAGGCCGAGGCCGCCGAACGAGCCGGGGTCGACATTGTCTCGGTGCCGCCGGAACTGGTGCTCGATCCGCAATATCGCGATGCCGCACCCAGCCTGTTCACCATGCCGGGCGACAATTTCTACGAGATCGGCACAGCCGACGATTTCGTCCGCTGGGCGTTCCGGCTCTACAAGGCGAGCGCCGACGCGGTTTATTGCAGCGCCGGCTTTGCCACTGTCAAACGGCTGGCCGATGACAATATCCCGGTGATCGGCCATGTCGGCCTGATCCCGTCGCGCGCCACCTGGACCGGCGGCTTCAAGGCTGTCGGCAAAACCGCCGACAGCGCCATGCAGATTTTCGAGGCAGTCAAGCAATACGAAGCGGCCGGCGCGATCGGCGCCGAGATCGAAGTCGTGCCGGTCGAGGTAGCCAAGGCGATTTCGGAACGCACCTCGCTGATCATGCTGTCGATGGGGGCCGGCACCGGCTGCGACGCGCAATATCTGTTCGCCGACGACATCCTTGGCCAGAACTGTGGCCACATGCCGCGCCATTCCAAGGTCTATCGCAATTTCGCCGCCGAATATGACCGCCTGCAGGCGGAACGCATCGCTGCTTTTTCCGAATATGTCGCCGACGTCAACAGCCTAGCCTATCCCGAAGACAAGCATGTGGTGCATATGGACCCGGACCAGCTCGGTCAGTTCATGGAGAAGATCGACGCCGGATGAGCCGCGCCGGCCAGGACCTGCTGGTGACCTTCTCCCCTTGTTGTGGGAGAAGGTGGATCGGCGCGTAGCGCCGAGACGGATGAGGGGTGCTGGAAGAAACGCGGCGAGGAAAATGTCGTGGAATTTTAGGTGCTTACTTCCTCGATATAGCGATCCTTCCAGCACCCCTCATCCGACCTCGCTTCGCGAGGCCACCTTCTCCCACAAGGGGAGAAGGAGAGGGCGCCGCGCTACACCGGCCGATATACCTTCTCCGCCGTGTTCCAACAGATATCCTGATCCGAACAGGCGAAACGAAATCGCGAGGCGGCAAAAGCTGGTTCGATGGCGAGGTTCAGTCATCGCATAACAGGTCGCGAAACGACACGAAAGTTTGTTGGGCCATGTCTGGACGTCGTCGCCCAAATGCTGTTCAAACCGGTGCGTCATCGATTTGCCGGACAATCGCCTGGTTCCCAGTGGCGCGGGAAAAACTTTCGTACAGTTCTGCGCATGACCGCCATTCCCGAAAACAAAGCCTTGCCCGAAACCGCGACGGCGGCGCGGCAGGCGCGGCGCGTGGCATTGATCGTCGCCGTCGCCTTCTTCATGCAGCTTCTGGATTCGACGATCATCTCGACATCGCTGCCGCAGATGGGAGAATCCTTCGGCGTGCCGGCAGTGACGATGAGCATCGGCATCACCGTCTACATGCTGACCATGGCGGTGTTCGTGCCGCTGTCCGGCTGGCTCGCCGACCGCTTCGGCGCGCGCAACATCTTCCTCGTGGCGATCGCCCTGTTCACGCTGGCCTCGATCGCCTGCGGCATCTCGCAGAACCTGACCCAGTTCGTCGCCGCGCGTGCCGTGCAGGGCCTGGGCAGTGCGCTGATGACACCGGTCGGCCGCATCCTGGTGCTGCGCAACGCCTCGAAGTCCGAGCTTCTCAACGCTACCGCGCTGATCACATGGCCGGCGCTATTTGCGCCGGTGATCGGGCCGGTGCTTGGCGGCTTCATCACCACCTATCTGTCCTGGCACTGGAATTTCTTCATCAACATTCCGCTCGGCGCGGCCGGCCTGGCGCTGGTCGCCCGCTTCATTCCCGGCGACCGCGCTTCCGAAACCAGGCCGCTCGACTGGCCGGGCTTCCTTGTGACCTCGGTCGGGCTCGCCTCGATGCTCTACGGCCTCGAGCGCATCGCCCATCCGCAAGATGGCGCATTGCCGACCGTGGCGCTGCTTGGCGCGGGCGTCCTGATCGGCTGGCTGGCCGTGCGGCACCTGGCGCGCGCCAAAAATCCGCTGCTCGACCTTGCTGCATTCAAAGTGCAGACTTTCGCCATATCGACACTGTCGGCCGGCACCATTTTCCGGGTCTCCATCAACGCCACGCCGTTCCTGCTGCCGCTGATGTTCCAGGTCGGATTCGGCCTGAGACCCGTCGATGCCGGCATGCTGATCCTGGCTTATTTCCTCGGCAATCTCGGCATGAAGACGGTGACGACGCCGACGCTGAAGCGCTTCGGTTTCCGTTCGGTGCTGGTCGTCAACGGCGTGATCGCATCGCTGTCGATCATGGCCTGCGCGGCGATATCGCCGCAGACCCCGCAAGCGCTGGTGGTGGCGCTGATGCTGATTGCCGGGCTGACGCGGTCGATGCAGTTCACCGCGCTCAACACGCTGGCCTTCGCCGATATCGCTTCGGCGCAGCGCAGCTCGGCGGCGACGTTGTCCAGCATGCTGCAGCAGGTGGCGATGGTGTTCGGCGTGGCGGTCGCCGCGGCGCTGCTCAACCTGTCGCAGATCGCCAGGGCCGGGGCGGCGCCCGACCTGGTCGACTTCCGCCTCGCCTTCCTGGCGATCGGCGCCATCGGGCTCGTGGCCTCGTTCCGCTTCCTGGCGCTGCCGCCGGCCGCCGGCGCCGAGGTTTCGGGTCATCGGGCGTGACCTTCTCCCCTTGTGGGGCCCGAAGGGCGGGCGAGGCCCGTGACTCGCCCCGGGTGGTGGATCGGCGCGTAGCGCCGAGACGGATGAGGGGTGCTGGAAGAAACGCGGCGCGCAAAATTGAGGAATTTTAGGTGCTTAGCTTCGAGGTAGCGATCCTTCCAGCAACCCTCATCCGACCTCGCTTCGCGAGGCCACCTTCTCCCACAAGGGGAGAAGGAAAGGGCGCCGCGCTACCCCGGCCGATAAACCTTCTCCGCCGTGTTNCCACCTTCTCCCACAAGGGGAGAAGGAAAGGGCGCCGCGCTACACCGGCCGATAAACCTTCTCCGCCGTGTTCCAAAAAATATCCGCCTCTGCCGCCGCACCATGCTTGGCTGCCGCCTCCCGGTGCGCCTTGATCAGTTCGGCATGGCTGGTCCATAGCTTTTCGATCGGGAAGTTGGAGCCGAACATCAGACGGTCGCTGCCGAGGATGTCGATTGCGTTGTCGACGATGTAGGCGATCAGCGCCGGGTCGTTGCGGTGGTCGAAGGTGCCGAGGCCGGACAGCTTGGCGTAGAGGTTTGGCGCTGCTGAAAGCGAGCGCAGGCCGGCCTTCCAGGCTTGCGTGGTTTCCTCCGACATGTCGGTCAGCATGCCGGCATGGGTGAGGATGAAGTTGGTCTCGGGATTTTCGCCGACAAGCGTCAGCCCGTCCTTCATCTGGGCCGGGAAAAGCTGCAGGTCGAAGGACAGGCCATAGTCCTTCAGCCGCGCCACATTGGCCCGCACCTTCGGGTCGACGACCTGATCGGCGGACGCGGCAAAGCGGAAGGCCGGCGTTTCGTGCCAGTGCAATTGCATGCGCACGCCGCGCAGCAGGGGGTACTTGATCAGTCGGTCGATCTGATGGCGTACATCGTCCACCGTCATGTCGGCATAGCCGACGATGGCGTGCGGCCAACCGGTTTCGTCAGCCGTCGTCTGCAGGAAGGCGACTTCTTTCTCGAAATCCTCCTTGGCCCAGTTGGTCTGGACATAGACCGCCTTCTCGACATCAGAGCCTTGCTGGTCGGCGAGGAATTCCTCGATCGGGTAGTCGCGTCGGATCGGCTCGTAGGGACCGAAGATGCGCGGCACCATCGGCCCGCGCAGCCAGGGCTGATCCTCCTGGCGCCAGATATGGAAATGCGCGTCGATCGCCTTTTTCATCATGAAACCCTTTTCCAGATTGCTGCCGCCGCCGGAGCGGGGCGGGCGAGCGACAGGATGAAATCGGTGAGACCGGCGATCGAAGAACCGTCGACGAGATCGTCGAGCACCGGCAGGATGGCGCGAAGTGCTGCCGTCGCCGGCCGGAAACGCGGATCGCCGGCCAGCGGCGTCGCCAGCGACAGGCGGAAGGCGCGGGCGCTCAGCCGGCGCATCGCCATTTCAAGCTCGGCATGGTCGCCGCGCTCCAGGGCATCCGACAGGATTACCACCGCCGCCCCGCGCGCAAGTGAGGAGAACCGCGGCACCGACAGGAAGGCGAGCAGCGTCGGTCCCATGCGGGTGCCGCCATCCCAGTCGTCGACCAATGCTGCCACGCGGGCGAGCGCCGGGTCGCGGTCGCGAATACGCAGCGCCGTGGTGATGCGGGTCAGCCGCGTGCCGAAGGTGAAAATTTCAGCCCGGTCCGCGCCTTGCACCGCCGCATGCGCCAGCTTGAGATAGTCCGATGTGTAGAGCTTCATCGAGCCGGACACGTCGATCAGCAGCAAAAGCTTGCGCGACACGGTCTGCCGGCGGCGCAGCAGCGGCGACGGAATATCGCCGTCGGCACTGACGATTTCGCGCAGCGAGCGGCGCAGATCGAGCTTGCCGCGTGCGTGCGTGCGCACGGTTCGGAAGGAGCGGCGGGCGGGCAGGGCGCTAGCGAGCTTGCGGCGGAAAGCGGCAAGCCCGTCGCCGACGCGCTGGAAGTCGCGGGCGCTCAACTGTTCGGCGCCGGACGACAGCGCGCCGCCTTCCGCCTGACGCGCCACCTCGTTGTCCTCGTCGCTGGCGCCGCCGTCGTCCTTGATGCGGGTTTCCTCGTCGGCCTCGCCTTCGATGACGGCCGCGGTGTTGCCGTAGAAATAGCTCCGGAAATGCGCCTCGAATTCGTCGCGGCGGTCGGGCGGCGGCGCCAGCGTGGCAAGCGCCGCCTCGTGGATATCGGCCATCGAGCGGGGCCCGAGCAGCGTCACCGCCTGCATGAAGCCTGACACCTGCTCGGGCGCCACCGGAAAGCCGTAGCGGCGCAGCAGCCGGCCAAAGCCGAGCAAGGGTGCAGCCGCCCGGGGTAGGGCCGCGGGGCTCACGCCAATGCCTCCTCGACGATCCGGCCAAGCTCGGGGGCGATGTAGGACAGGTCCTCCTCGTCCTTGATCAGCACGCCGATGGCGCGGCGAAAAGCTTCCGGCCACGGGCTGCCGCCCTTTTCGAGGATCGTCGCGGCGTTGGCCCATTCGACCGCTTCGGCGATGCCCGGCGGCTTGGCCAGCGGGCGGGCGCGGATGTCGCGCACGGCAGATGCCACGGCGTGTGCGGTCGCCCCGGCGACGTCACCGGCGCGCAGCATGATGATGGCGGCCTCGCGCTCGGCGTCGGGATAAGTGATCCAGTGGTAGACGCAGCGCCGCCGCAGCGCTTCCGCCAGTTCGCGGGTGCGGTTCGAGGTCAGGATGACGATCGGCTGCGATTTGGCGCGAATGGTGCCGCGCTCGGGAATGCTGATCTGGAAATCGGAAAGGAATTCCAGGAGCAGCGCTTCGAACTCATGATCGGAACGGTCGATCTCGTCGACCAGCAGCACGCGCTTTTCCGGCGCCTTCAGCACCTGCAGCAGCGGCCGTGCGATCAAAAAGCGGTCGTCATAGATGTCGACCTCACGCTCGCCGGCGTGGCGGATGGCGAGCAACTGGCGCTGGTAGTTCCATTCGTAAAGCGCGTGTGCTGCGTCGATGCCCTCATAACATTGCAGCCGCACCAGGTCGCGCCCGAGCAGTTCGGCTATCGCCTTGGCCGCCTCGGTCTTGCCGACGCCCGGCGCGCCTTCGAGCAGCAGCGGCTTGCCCAGCCGGATCGCCAGGAAAATGGCGGTGGCCAGGCTTTCATCGGCCAGATAGCGCGAGGCGGCGAGGCGCGATGCCACCGCCTCCGGCGAGATCACGACAGTGTCGGCGCTTCCAGTCCGGGCGCTTCTTTTGGGCATTTCCAGCACTCAGTTCGAGGCTTGCGCCTTCAGCGCCCGCAGGATGCGTTCCGGCGTGATCGGCAGCGTGTCGATGCGGACGCCGACGGCGTCGAAGACCGCGTTGGCGACCGCCGGGATTTGCGGGTTGGCGCACATTTCGCCCGGCCCCTTGGCGCCGTACGGCCCGTCGGCCGAGGGCCTCTCCAGCACGATGATCTCGGTTTGCGCAAGATCGCCTGGTCCCGGCATCAGATATTGGTTGAAGTCGATGCCGCCATGATCGCGGTCGGGGTAATAGGGTTCCGTCGTCTCGTAGAGCGCGTGGCTGATGCCCATCCACGAGCCGCCGACGAGCTGCTGCTCGACCATTTTCGGGTTCAGCGCGCGGCCGATCTCGAAGACGTTCTTGACCGTCAGCACGGTGACCTCGCCGGTTTCGTCGTCGACCTCGACCTCGACCACCGTGCAGGCATGCGCGTAGCAGGTCGACGGTTTCATCGCGCCGGTTTCTTTTTCCGGATAGGAGCGCGGGATCAAGAACATGCCGCGGCCGGAAATCGAGCGGCCGCGCTTGAAATGCGCCGACAGCGCGACATCGAAGATCGAGATCGATCTTTGCGGCGCGCCCTTGACCAGGATGTTGCCCTGGCCGTCGGTCTCGAGATCCGAGGCGTTCACTTCCAGTTCCTCTGCCGCCACTTCCAGCATCACCTGGCGGGCTTCCCTGGCCGCCTGGATGACGGCGTTGCCGGCGCGGTGGGTGCCGCGCGAGGCGAAGGTGCCCATGCAGTGCGGGCCGGTGTCGGTGTCGGCGGTGTCGACGACGACGCGGTCGGTCGGCACACCGATCGTCTCGGCACAGATCTGTGCCATGATCTGCTTCATCCCCTGGCCGAGATCGACGCTCGACAGCGTCACCATGAAATTGCCGGTCGGCGTCGAATGGACCAGCGCCTGGGTTGGGTCGCCGCCGAGGTTCATGCCGGTCGGATAGTTGATTGCGGCGACGCCGCACCCGCGCCTGATCGCCATTTCAAGCTCCCTTCGCGTAGGACGACATCGCCATGAATTTGTCCGACACCGGCCAGTTGGCGGCGCGCGAGGCTTCCTGCATGCACTCGATCAGAGCCGCGCCCTCGGTCGGCTGGCGGTGCGCCTTCATGTCGCCGTCGCGGTAGGCATTGATGAAGCGGAACTCGAGCGGGTCCATGCCGATCAGCCGGGCGAGCTTGTCCATCTGCACCTCAAGCGCGAAATCGCCGATGGTGACGCCGAAGCCGCGCATGGCGGAGGAGGGGGTGCGGTTGGTGTAGACGCAGTAGGTGTCGATCCAGACATTCGGGATGGTGTAGGGGCCGGGATAGTGGCCGGCGCCCTTCTGCGCGCCATAGGGCGAATGGCGCGAATAGGCCCCGGCATCGGTGTAGCCGGTGACTTTTCTGGCGACGATGCGGCCATCCTTCATGACGCCGTCCTTGATGACGACCTTTTCGGCGGCGCGCGGCGAGGAAATCTGCATCTCCTCCTCACGGCTGTAGATGAAGGAGACCGGCCGCCCGGTCAGCTTGGCGCCGAGGATGGCGATCGGCTCGACGATAACGTCGACCTTGCCGCCAAAGCCGCCGCCGACGGTGCCGCCGACGAAATGCAGTCTGTTGCCCGGCATCTGCAGGATGATCGAGGCGTTGTCGAGGGTGAAGAACATCGCCTGCGTGTTGGTGTAGCAGGTAAAGCGGTCGTTGCCCTCCGGCGCGACGATGCAGCCGGTCGTCTCGGTCGGCGCGTGCTCGATCGGCGACGATTGATAGGTCTGCTCGAGCACGTGATCGGCGCCGGCGAAACCGGCCTCGACATCGCCGAAGCGCACCTTGCGGCATTCGCCGCTGTCATAGAGGTAATAATTCCGGCCGTGATATTCGTTGACAACAGGCGCGCCGGGCTTCAGCGCTTCTTCCATGTCGAAGACGGCCGGCAGCACCTCGTAGTCGACCTTGACCTTGGCCGCCGCCTCCTGGGCGGCACGCTCGGTCTCGGCCAGCACCGCCACCACGGCTTCGCCCTTCCAGCGCACCTTGCCGTCGGCCAGCACCGTCTCGTCCTCCGGCCCGATCTGGATCAGGATCAGGATGGTGTAGACATTGTGCGGCACGTCCTTGGCGGTCAGGATTTTCACCACGCCCGGATGCTTTTCCGCCTCTGAAGTGTCGATGCTGCGGATGCGGGCGTGATGATGCGGGCTGCGCACCATCTTCAGATGCAGCATGCCTGGAAAATTGCGGTCGGCGAAATAGGCGGTCTTGCCGGTGACATGACCGGGCGAATCGGAGCGCGGCCGTGGCTGGCCGATCTCGTGCAGATCGTCCGTGCGCTGGTCGGCGAAATAGCTCTTGCGGAGTTCCATTTTTTCGACTCCCCTCAAGCTGCGTTCTGCGAATTGGACCGCGCGGCGGTCAGCACCGCCTGGATGATCGGCTCGTAGCCGGTGCAGCGGCAGATATTGCCCGACAGCGCCTCGACCACCTCGTCGCGGCTGGGGTCCGGCGTGTGGTCGAGCAGAACCTTGGCGGCCATGATCATGCCCGGCGTGCAGAAGCCGCATTGGGTGGCGAAGGCGTCGAGGAAGGCGCGCTGCAAAGGATGCAGCACGCCGCCTTGCGAAAGCCCTGACGTCGTGGTGATCGCCGCACCGTTGCAGGTTTCGGCGAGCGTCAGGCAGGACAGCCGCAACTCGCCGTCGATGATGACCGAGCAGGCGCCGCATGTGCCCTGATGGCAGCCGCCTTTCGGCGAGGTGTCGCCGACCTTGTCGCGCAGCGCATTGAGCAGCGTCGTGCCGCTGTCGATGAATTCGGCCTTCTCCGCGCCGTTGAGCGTGAACTGAACCGGGATCTTTGCCATCTTTTACTCCTTGCGCCGCAGCCAGGCGGACATGCGCGCCATCGGCCTTCAGGCGAGCAGAAGCCGGCCGAGATGGACCGGCAGGACTTCGTTGCGATACCAGGCACTGGCGACCGCATCGGTAATCGGCGAGGTGCCGTCGCTCGCGACGGCCAGCGCCGGCGCGATGCCATCGCTGGTGAGTTTCCTGCCGAGCAGCGCCTTCTCCGCCGCCTTGGCGCGCATCGGCCGGTCGGCCAGGCAGCCAAGCGCGATGTGCGCCGATGACACGGTTCCGTCCGGCGCTTGTTCCAGCACGGCGGCGATGCTTAGCACCGAGACGCCCTTCGGCTTGACCCTCGATATTTTCAGGAAGCGAAAGCCGCCTTCCAGTGGCAAGCTGAAGCCGACCGAAGTGACGATGGCGTGATTGTCTTCGCGTTTTGCCAGGAAGGTTTCGATCGGCACCTCGCCGTCATCGGTGCCGACGGTTGCGCCCAATGCCAGCAGCGCGACGGTGAAATCGCCATAGGGCGCCGGAGCGAAGAGATTGCCGCCGACGGTCGCCATGTTGCGGATCGCCGGGCCGCCGACGGCGCGCGCGGCGCGGGCAAGGGAAGACAGATCCGGGTGACGGGCGATCGCCGCCATGGTCACCGAAGCGCCGATGCGGACCTCCCTGCCGGAAACGGTGATGGCCGACAGCGCCGGCTCAGTCGACCTGATGAGGCCGGAGACCGAAACGTCGCCTTCATTGGCGGCGCGCACGACCAGCGTGCCGCCGCCGAGATAGCGGGTGCCGGCGGCTTTCAGCGCCGCATTGGCGTCCTTGACCGTCGAGAAAGTCTGCAGTGCAAACGCCATGGAACGCTCCTTTTTGTGAGCCCCATTCAGCTCAACCCTGGCCGGCGAAATGGGTCTTCAGGGCGTTAAAGCCGCCCTGGAAGACATTGGCGCCCATGCCCTCGGCCAGCTTGTCGGCTTCCTCTGGAGCCGCGTCGAAGCTGGCGGTCCATTCGGCATAGGTGCGGTCGCCATCGGTCACCCGGCGCAGCTGCAGCCTCGCCTGGTGGTTGGTCAGCGGCTGCGGCGTCTCCAGGATGGAGTAGCTGACGAGGAAATTATCGTCGGAGAAGTCGAGCAGCTTCTCGCGGATGCGGGCGCCGCTGGCGAGCTGAAAGTTGCGCACGCAGCCGATCGTGCCGGCGTCCTTGCCGTCCTCGATATGGCTTTCGACCATGCGCGGGTGCCAGCTCGGCAGCCCGTTGAAATCGCGTATGCGCGCCCAGACCTTTTCGACCGGTGCGTCGATGACGCTGGAGACGGTGACTTTCGCCATATGATGCTTCCCTTGCAGATATCTGTGTCGCGAGGGTAGGGCGGCGAGCCCGGCAGCACTTATCAATGCGTCTTGAACGCCTATCAATAAGTCTGAAAAAACCGGCAATCTGAAAAAAACGGGCAGTGTGAAAATGAGATCGGAAGAGCGTCGTGTAGNTGCAGGCGACCGAGATCAGCGGTTCCTGCGACCACTGCAACTGCCGCACCGCTTCCTCCATGCGCAGCGTGTTCCAGTAGACATTGGGCGTCAGATTGGTCTGCTCCTTGAACAGCGCGAAGAAATGCGGCCGCGACAGGCCGACGCTGCGCGCCACCTCGTCGAAGCAGATGCGTTCGCAGACATTGGCCTTCATCAGCTGGATCGCCTTGCGGACACGGAAATCCTGCACGCAGTGGACGCGGGCGCGCGCCACTTGTGGCGCCGAGGCGTCGGCGGCGTCGAGCACGCTGTCGATGAAGCGCTCGATCTCGTAATTGGCGATGTCGTCGATGCTCTCATTGTCGCTGAGATGGTCGAGAAGATTGGCTGCCGCCTTGTGCAGCCACGGCTCCAGCGTGATCGCCGGTGCCGAAAACAGCGGCGCGGTCGACCGCAGGTCGCGGCGCCGGCGCGCCCAGTCCGGATCGATGTAGAAGGCGAGGAACAGGCCGGGCCGGCCGTCGCGGGACAAAGCGTGGCTGTGCGGCTGGAAGGAATTGATGCCGGCGGCGGTGCCGGGCCCAAGCCGCACCGTCTCGCGGCCGATGGTCATCTCGCCGGCCGTGCCTTCCAGCCAGATGATGATATGCGCCTCGACATGGGCATGGGTGACGAAGTCGCTGGCGACGTTCAGGACAGAAACATGTCCGAACCGGCCCCAGTAGAGCCTGATCGCTTCCGTCATGGGTATATCCTCCCGCAGGCGACTGGCCTCCCTTCGCCTGCAATCGGGATAGTGCGGCTCAGTCCGGGCCTGCGTCAAGGCGCATGTGCGCGCCTGGCGCCGGCCACGCGGCGTGCCGGCCGATTTTCAGACTGAGCGATAGCAACGACAACGAATTGCGCGCGTGACCTGCGGCCCTACTCGTTGCGCCGGAAATTGCGGAGCCGGTCGAACAGGACCGCCATCAGAATGGCGCCGCCGATGAACACCCCCTGCCAGAAGGCGTTGATGCCGAGCAGGCCAAGGCTGTTGCGGATCACTTCGATCAGCGCCGCGCCGACGACGGCGCCAAAGGCCGTGCCCATGCCGCCGGCCAGGTTGGCGCCGCCGATGACGGTGGCGGCGATGACCTGAAGCTCCATGCCGTTGCCGAGATTGGTGGTGACGGCGCCCAGCCAGCCGGTCTGGATGATGCCGGCAAGGCCTGCCGCCAGCGCCGAGATCATGTAGACCGCGACCTTGATCTGGCGCACCGGAACGCCGGTCAGCGTCGCCGCATGCTCGTTGCCGCCGATGGCGAAGATGTGCCGGCCGAATTTCGTCCAGCGCAGGACGAAGCCGGTGATCAGCGCCAGCACGATCATGTAGAGCACCGGATTGGCGATGCCGAACACAAAGGCGCCGCCGCCCAGCGCCAGAAGCTTGTCGTGGTCGGGCCCGAACTGGAAGACGACGGTGTTGTTGGAGGCGACCATGGCCAGGCTGCGCGCGATCGACAGCATGCCAAGCGTCACCACGAACGGCGGAAACCCGAGATAGGCGATCAGGATGCCGTTGAAGGCGCCGATGATCAGCGCCGTCGCGATCGCAGCGGCAATGCCGGCCTCGATGCCGTAGCCGGCATGCATGGTCACGGCGAGCACCATCGAACACAGGCAAAGCACCGAGCCGACCGACAGGTCGATGCCGCCGGTGATGATGACGAAGGTCATGCCGAGCGCGACGATGGCGACGAAGGTGATGTTGCGGGTGATGTTGTAGAGGTTCTTCGTCGTGGCGAAGGAATCGGTGGCGACGGACAGAAACAGGCAGGCGAGGATGACCGCGATCACCACCCAGAAGGTCTGGCTGGCAAACACCCTGGTCAGCAAAGTGTGCTGTTTCTGTGCGATCGTCTGGTCAAGAGTTACTGCCATCGTCGACCTTTATCTGCTTGGTGGTGAAACCGGCTGGCATCAAACCTGTTCGATGGCGCCGGTGATGAGCCCGGTGACTTCCTCGGGCGAACTCGACGCGATCGTCTTGTCGGCGACCTTGCGGCCGCGCCGCATGACGATGACGCGGTCGGCAACGTCAAAGACGTCGGGCATGCGGTGGCTGATCAGCACGACGGCAATGCCCTGGTCGCGCAGATGGCGTATCAGGTTCAGCACCTCGGCGACCTGCCGGACCGAGATCGCCGCCGTCGGCTCGTCCATCAGCACGATCTTGGCCTGCGAAAGCATGGTGCGGGCGATTGCCACCGCCTGGCGCTGGCCGCCCGACATCTGCTTGACCAGATCGCGCGGGCGGGTTTCGGATTTCAGCACGGCAAAGATCTGGCCGGCGCGCTTGTACATGGCGGCGTAGTCGAGGATGCGAAACGGCCCGACGCCGCGGCGCAGCTCGCGGCCGAGATAGACATTGGCGGCGGCCGTCAGATTGTTGCACAGCGCCAGATCCTGGTGGACGATCTCGATGCCGNCGGCCGAGATAGACATTGGCGGCGGCCGTCAGATTGTTGCACAGCGCCAGATCCTGGTGGACGATCTCGATGCCGTGCTGGCGCGCCTCCACCGGCTTGTGCAGGATCAGCTCCTTGCCGTCCATCTGCATCGTGCCATGGCTCGGGCGGAAATTGCCGGCGATCATCTTGACCAGCGTCGACTTGCCGGCGCCGTTGTCGCCCATCAGCCCGACCACCTGTCCGGCCTCGATCGACAGCGAAACGTCGTTGACGGCCTGGATGGCGCCGAAATGTTTTGAGATGTTGGCGAGTTCGAGAACCGGCACCAGTCTGCTTCCTCCGTGCTTTCGGCCTGCGGTCCTGCCGCGGCCTCGCTCTTCCCAGCTCCTCCCGGGAACCGCGCTTTGGCCCATTTACGCATATGCCCCCTTGCCGTCAACAGCGGCTTCTTTCGAAAAATCCGTTTTGTAGGACAAATAGCAATTGACGTCCGTCGCAAGCCGATATTAGCTAAGCGTCGGAGGAGATTATGCCGATCTCCTGCCCCGGCTCGCCGGGGCTGAGCAGGCGGAGGTTTATCGGTCGAGGATCTGGCAGCGTCCATCGCGCTGGTCTGCAACCGCATCTGGAAATTCTTATCGGCCCGGCTTGACGACACGAGCGCTCGCGAAACGAACCTCTGTCATCGCGCATCTGGGCTGGTCTGTGTGGCGGGCACGCCGTGTCCGTCTGTTTCAAGGGAGGACTGAAATGAGGAAATCACTATTGCTCGCTGCCGTCGCCATGCTGGCGTTGGGCGCCGGGCCGGCCATGGCCAAGAAACAGCTCGTCATCGTGGTCAAGGGGCTCGACAATCCGTTCTTCGAGGCCATCAACCAGGGTTGCCAGAAATGGAACAAGGAAAACGCCGACTCGGAGTATGAGTGCTTCTACACCGGTCCGGCATCGACCTCGGACGAAGCCGGCGAAGCCCAGATCGTCCAGGACATGCTGAGCAAGCCGGACACGGTGGCGATGGCGATTTCGCCGTCCAACGCACCGCTGATCGCCCAGACGATCAAGAGCGCCAATCCGTCGATCCCGATCATGACGCTCGACGCCGACCTCAGCAAGGAAGATGCGGGGCTGCGCAAGACCTATCTCGGCACCGACAACTACCTGATGGGCTACAAGATCGGCGAGTACATCAAGAAGGGCAAGCCGGATGGCGGCAAGATCTGCACCATTGAAGGCAATCCGGCGGCTGACAACATCCTGCGCCGCGCCCAGGGCATGCGCGACGCGCTTTCAGGCCAGAAGGATCTCCCGGCGCTCAAGGGCGAGGGCGGCTGGACCGAGGTCGCCGGCTGCCCGGTGTTCACCAATGACGACGGCGCCAAGGGCGTGCAGGCGATGACCGATATCCTCGCCGCCAATCCCGACCTCGATGCCTTCGGCATCATGGGCGGCTGGCCGCTGTTCGGCGCGCCGCAGCCCTATCGCGACCTGTTCAAGCCGATGGCCGACAAGATCGCCAAGAACGAGTTCGTCATCGGCGCTGCCGATACGATCGGCGACGAAGTGGCCATTGCCAAGGAGGGTCTGGTGACCGCGCTGGTCGGCCAGCGGCCGTTCGAGATGGGCTACAAGGCGCCCTCGGTGATGATCGACCTGGTCGAAGGCAAGCCCGTCGCCGATCCGGTCTTCACCGGTCTCGACGAGTGCACCAAGGATACGGTCGATACCTGCATCCAGAAGTAGGTTCGCAGTTTCGGGGCGTCCGCTCGACGGGCGCCCCGTCACACCGGTTCACGAAAACCTGCGAGGCGACAGTGCTGGGGCGAACCGCTCCTGCTTTGCCGCGCCTTGAGTTCAGCCTGTGCCGGGGAACATGGATGTCGGACGCCAGATCGAAAAAGCGACTTACCACGGTCAAGGGACGGGCTACGGTCAAGGCACGGGTCACGGTCAAGGCACGGGCCCAAGTCAAGCCGCCGGCCGTCCGTCCAACCGGCGCCCGCCGGACCGACGCGGCGCTGATCCCCGGATCGAGCGTGCATGCGTCGCTGGCCAACGAGATCGGCCTCAGGATCGTGCGCGGCGACTATCCGCCGGGAACCATCCTGCCCAACGAAGCCAAATGGTCCGAAACCTTCGACGTCAGCCGCTCGGCGGTGCGCGAAGCGATCAAGATGCTGATGGCCAAGAGCCTGCTGGCCTCACGCCCCAAGATCGGCAGCTGGGTCGAGCCGAAAGAGCGCTGGAACCTGCTCGATCGCGACGTGCTGGCCTGGTATGCGACGGCGCCAGATCGCGAAATGTTCCTGCGCACTGTCCAGGAATTCCGTCACATCATCGAGCCGGAAGCCAGCGCTTTTGCGGCGATCCGGCGCAGCGACGAGCAGATGGCCGAGATCAGCCAGGCCTGCCGGGAGATGGGCGAGGCGGCGACATTGCCGGAGCGCACCCGCGCCGACACGCGTTTTCACCTGGCTATCCTGCGCGCCTCGGGCAATGACCTCCTGGTGCCGCTCGGCGTGCTGATCGAATCGGCGCTCGATCATCTCTTCGTTTTCGTCACGCGCGAAACCAGCGACCAGCCTCGGGCGCAGGCGCTGCATGAGGCGATCGAGAAGAACATCCGCCTCCGGCGGCCGGCGGCAGCCCGCACCGCGGTGCACCGACTGCTCGCCAACACCGACGAGGTTATCGGGCGGTCGCGGCGGTAAGGTCAAACGCAATCGCTCTGAACGGCCAGGGAGCGGCGACTTGGAAGACTCACGTCGGGCCTGAAACCCCATATGCTTCGTTGACCTCGTCAGAGCGAGGAACGAACCCATTTGCCAGCACTCTTGCTGAGGAGTATCCTTTTGCGCAAAGCTGGCGGTGAGTGTCGGTTGAGAGGGGGAGCATGGCCAGACTTGTCGCACTCTACAAGACTCCGAAAGATGTGGCCGCCTTCGACCGTTACTATGTTTCGACCCACATTCCTCTGGCCAAAGCCATTCCCGGCTTGAGGAAATACGAAATCAGTGATGGCGGCGTCCATTCACCGGGTGGGGCCTCAGGCTATCATCTTGTTGCTACGCTCTACTTCGATTCCGTTGCGGATATTCAAGCGGCCTTAGCGTCCCCCGAGGGTCGGGCCACGGCGGCTGATCTTGGCAATTTTGCAGATGGCGGAGTGGAGCTAATGCTCTTTGAGACTAGGGAAGTCTGAACCTCGCACAATCCGACCCCAGCAAAGTTTCAACGGCTACCACTATCCGTTCCCGGGCGTTGGCCATGTCGTGAAGGAGGGCGATGGCTTTCGCTGGCTGCCGGCGGACTGGGTCTGGGATAGAGAAACCTGACCTGTTTGCGTTTCCTGGGCGATCTGCTGTCGGCGGATGTCACGCCTAAACGCCGATTGACACGGATCGCGGTTCTCAACGACGTCCCGTGGAAAAGCCACTGTCACCAACCGATCCGCCATCAAGTGGCCGTCAAGGCGGGACTGGAAATCCGCTGGGGCGCGTGAGCCATCGAAGAGGGCTTCTGAAGCATTGATGGCGTTTTCCGAGCGCCCACTTGGTGTATTAGATGTCGGATGTCATCTGCAGTATGACCGTAGATTGCCATGATCGTCAGGATGATCGGCTCGCTCAGGAGATCGTCAAGCGTAGGTTCACGCTCTCGCGTCATGGGTCGCCTCAAAATTCTTGTTTATTCCCGCACCTTCTCCTCGAACGATGACAGTGAGACGGCGTTCGGGAAATTCCCCAAAAAGAGGTAGTCTGCATCGTCGTTGTCGACGACTGATATGGGTGCAGGTTGCCGCCATCGTCACGCGCGAAACCAGCGACCAGCCTCGGGCGCAGGCGCTGCATGAGGCAATCGAGAAGAACATCCGTCTCCGGCGTCCGGCGGCTGCAAGGAGTGCCGTGCACAGGCTGCTCACCAATAATGACGAGGTTATCGAGCGGTCGCGGCGGTGATTTATACCGCAGAGTCGGCGCTGCCCCTCACCCTTACCCTCTCCCCGTGAAGAACGGGGAGAGGGGGGACGCCAGCGCTGGAGCTTGTCCCTTCTCCCCGTTTTCACGGGGAGAAGGTGGCGGCAGCCGGATGAGGGGCAGCGCCAACTTTGATCAGATACAGCGAGCCGATCGCCTCAAATCGTCTGTTTCTTCCCATCCTTCGTCGGCGTCAAATCGACGCCGTTGACCTTGCCGATATGCGTCGCCAGCATCGGCACATACTGATCGGCGGGCCCAGCGGCGAATGCGCCGGCGAAGGCGTTCTTGGTGGCATTGCCGAGCGGGTTGGCGATGCCGGCGGCACCGGCCATCGATTCGAGATAGGTGAGGTCCTTGAAGGCGTTGGCGATGGTGAATTTGTGCGCGTCACGGTCGCCTTCAAGCGTCCAGCGCATAAAAGTCTGGTAGAAGCCGCAATCCATGCGGCCGTTGCGGATGACGCTGTCGAAGCGCGGCGGCGAGATGCCGACCTTTTCGGCCAGCGCCAGCGCCTCGGAATAGATCGCCGCATAGCCCAGCGAGATGAAATTGTTGAGCAGCTTCATACGGTGGCCGTCGCCGGTGTCACCGATATGGACGATACGTCCGGCCCAGGTGTCGAGCACTGGCTTCAGCCGGGCAAAGACCGCGTCGGATGCACCGACCATGGCGTCCAGCGTGCCTTCCCAGGCCTCCTTCGGCGTGCGGCTGAGCGGGGCATCGACATAGTCGACGCCGATCGCCTTGAGTTCGGCGGCAAGCGCCACCGTCGAGGTCGGGTCGGAGGTCGAGCAATCGACGATCACCGAACCCTTGTTCAGGCCCTCCTTGAGGCCGCCCGGCCCGCGGATGATGGCCTCGACCTCGCGTGAGCCGGTGACGCAGATGAAGACGATATCGGATGCCGCTGCCACGTCGCGCGAGGTTGCGGCTTCCTTCGCACCGCGGTCGAGCATGTCTTGCGCCGGTGCGCGGTTCTTGCGGCCGAGAAACGTCAGGGAATAGCCCTTGTCGACGATGTTCTTGGCGATCCCATGTCCCATCAGGCCAAGGCCGATGAAGCCGATCTTTTCGCTCGCGGCGGTGGTGTTCATGTCGTGTAACCCCTGTTGCGGTCTCGATGACGGCGCCGCACTTCGGCAGGCGAATTGTTGAAGCGGGTTTTGCCAAAAGCGGTTGGCGGACGATTGCAGAGTTCGATATTGTCTGACAATACACCTGAATTCCAGGGAATGTGGAGAGCAAAATGACGAAGCGGATCATGTTCACCGGCGGCAGCGGCAAGGCTGGGCGTCATGTCGTGCAGTATCTGGTCGAGCAGGGCTGCCAGGTGCTCAACATCGACACCAAGCCGCTCGACAATCCCAAGGTGCGCACCTTGATCACCGACATCACCGACAGCGGGCAGGTGTTCAATGCGCTGTCGAGCTATATGGGCCTGCATGAATTCGACCCGTCGCTGCGCGCGCAGCCCGTCGATGCCGTGGTGCACTTCGCTGCGATCCCGCGCATCATGATCACGCCCGACAACGAGGTGTTCCGCATCAACGCGCTCGGCACCTACAATGTCATCGAGGCGGCGGTGAAACTCGGCATCCGCAAGGTGGTGATCGCCTCCAGCGAGACGACCTATGGGCTGGTTTTCGCCAACGAGCCGCGCGATCCGACGCATTTCCCGCTCGACGAGGATTATGACGTCGATCCAATGGACAGCTATGCGCTGTCGAAGATCGTCAACGAGAAGACGGCGCGCGCCTTCGCGCTGCGCAGCGGCATCGACATCTACGCCTTGCGCATCGGCAACGTCATCGAGCCGCATGAATATTCGCTGTTCCCGAAATGGTTCGCCGATCCGGGTTTCCGCAAACGGATCGCCTGGAGCTATATCGACGCGCGCGACCTCGGCCAGATCACGCTGCGCGCCATCGAGAATGATGGGCTCGGCTATCAGGTGTTCAACGCCGCCAATGACGACACCTCGTCCGACCTGCCGACGGCCGAACTCTTGAGGCGGTTTTATCCCGGCGTGCCGGTCAAGGGTGAGCTGGGCGAATACGAGACGCTGCTTTCGAACCGCAAGGCGCGGGATATGCTCGGGTTCCGCCCGGAACACAGCTGGCGGAAATACGTCAGGACGGCATGACGAGGCCGCTGCCTCCCGGCTGATCTGTGCACAGAAGCAGGGCTTTGCCGCCCGAGGCTGTTCCGGTGCTTGACAGCTTTCGCAATCGGGACTTTGTGAACGCATGCGGGACGGCAAGCCGAATAAGCGAAAAACACCGGCCAAGGCGGCGTCGGCCGAGCGCCCGGCTGTCGTTCGCCGTGCCGATACGGCGCGTATGCCCGGGGCGAGCGTGCATGCGTCGCTGGCCAACGAAATCGGTCTCAGGATCGTGCGCGGCGACTATCCGCCGGGAACCATCCTGCCCAACGAGGCCAAATGGTCCGAGACTTTCGACGTCAGCCGCTCGGCGGTGCGCGAAGCGATCAAAATGCTGATGGCCAAGAGCCTTTTGGCGTCGCGTCCAAAGATCGGCAGCTGGGTCGAGCCGAAAGAGCGCTGGAACCTGCTCGACCGCGACGTGCTGGCCTGGTACGCGACCTCGCCCGACCGCGAGGTGTTCCTGAAGACGGTGCAGGAGTTCCGCCACATCATCGAGCCGGAAGCGACCGCCTTTGCTGCGATGCGGCGCACAGACGAGCAGATGGCCGAGATCAGCCGGGCCTGCCGGGAGATGGGCGCGGCGGCGACGCTGCAGGAGCGGACCCGTGCCGACACGCGTTTTCATCTGGCGATCCTGCGCGCCTCCGGCAACGACCTCCTGGTGCCGCTCGGCGTGCTGATCGAATCGGCGTTCGATCATCTGTTCGCCTATACGACGCGGGAACTGGACGATCTGCAGCACGCGCAGAAGCTGCACGAGGCGATCGAAAAGAACATCCGCCTGCAGCGGCCGGATGCGGCACGCAACGCGGTGCGCAAGCTGTTGGCCAATACCGATAGCGTCATCAAGTCGCGCTGATATAGCGCGCCGGACCCCTGCATCGCTTCATCTCGATCTTTCTCCGCCGTTCGCAATCTCGCCGTTTGCAATCTCCCCGTCCGCGATCGCCGCCGGGCCACAGCCGCCAATCTCCAAGATTTGAGATTAGCCGCAGGGTCCCATGCCTTCGTCATCCTGGGGCGAAGCAAGGAGCGAAGCGACGCCGCGCAGACCCCAGGATCCATGCCGTTACCTTGGAGCACTGCTGCGGTGCAGGACCTTTGATCGCGGGAGGGACAGCGCCCCCCTCTGTCCTGCCGGACATCTCCCCCACAAGGAGGGAGATTGGCTTCATCACTGATTTCGCCAATCACCAACCTTGCGGACGCTATCCGCGAAGCTGCCGATCTCCCCCAAGTGGGGGAGATGTCGAGTCTTGGCAAAGAGGGCAGGACAGAGGGGGGCGCGAAGGATCGCTACAGAGCGCTTTTATTCTGAGCCGTTGCATTCTTCGGCGGCTGTCACGGAATGGCTCCCAGGGTCTGCGCCGCGTCGCTTCGCTCCTTGCTCAGTGTTCTCTCGGGCGCCCAAACGCGGCGCGCAGTTCGTCCTTGGCGTCCTCCAGCACTTTCTTCTGCTTGGCCGGCAGGTTCGTGCCGGCGCGGTTGATGTAAAAATTCAGCATCGACATGGCGGACTGGAACGGCTCGGCCTTGCGCCGGTCGCTGTGCTCGGCCGATCGCTTCAACGAGGCTGCGATCTTCTTGGGGTCGTGGGATTCGAAGATATGGTCCTCGAGGTCCAGCGCATCGCTGTGCTCGGTGACCTCGGCCGACCATTTCCTTTTCGCGGTCATGACAAGCTCCTTCCATTGCTAAGTTTGATGAAAAACTCCGGGACGGCGGCCACCGTTCCACTGCAGCTCAAATCCCTGGAGCCACGGAATTGCGCGATGTGGCGCTGCACGGCGCCGCCAATGTCCCGATAGTGGTGCCGAACCCGTCGACTTGCGCACAACCGCGGACAGGAAACGCCTTGACCACAACCGCCTCCAGCCGGCCGAGCAGCCCCGGCATAGACAGCGCCTATGCCTGGCTGCGGCTCGGCATCTCGATGCTGCTGGCGACGATCGGCGGTGTCGGCATGTGGGCGGTGGTCGTGGTGCTGCCCGCCATGCAGGCCGAATTCGGCGTCGATCGCGCCGCCGCTTCGATGCCCTATACCGCGACCATGGCCGGTTTCGCCGTCGGCAATGTGCTGGTCGGCCGCGCCATCGACCGCATCGGCTACTGGATACCGGCGCTCATTGCCTCGGTGACGCTCGGTACCGGGTTCCTGCTGGCGTCGCTGACCACTTCGATCCTGCAGTTCACCCTTGTCCAGGGACTTTTGATCGGCGTCGGCACGTCGGCGATTTTCGGGCCGCTGATCGCCGACATCTCGCACTGGTTCAACCGCCGCCGCGGCGTCGCGGTGACGGCTGCCGCCGCCGGCAGCTATCTCGCCGGGGTGATCTGGCCGTTGGCAATGCCCTACGTCATACAGAGCGAGGGCTGGCGCTTCACCTATGCCGCGATCGGCGTCGTCTGCCTCGCCACCATGCTGCCGCTGATCACGCTGCTCAGGCGCGGCGCACCACATGCCGCCGCTCCCGGTTCACCTGGCAGCCGGCCGGTCCAGCCGATCACGCTGTCACCGGCAGCGCTGCAGGTGTTGCTCGTCGTCGCCGGCCTTGGCTGCTGCGTGGCGATGTCGATGCCGCAGGTCCATATCGTCGCCTATTGCATGGATCTCGGCTACGGCGTGGCGCGAGGCGCCGACATGCTGTCGATCATGATGGCGGCGGGCGTCGTCAGCCGGCTGGCGTCCGGCTTCCTTGCCGATCGTATCGGCGGCGTGAAAACCCTGCTGATCGGCTCGGTGCTGCAAGCCCTGTCGCTGTTGTTCTACATCCCCTTCGACGGGCTCGCGTCGCTTTACGTCGTCTCGCTGGTCTTCGGCCTGTCGCAGGGCGGCATCGTGCCTTGCTATGCCATCATCGTGCGCGAATACATGCCCGCCAAAGAGGCCGGCCAGCGCGTCGGCGTCGTAATCATGGCAACGATCTTCGGCATGGCAATCGGCGGCTGGATGTCGGGCTGGATCTACGATCTGACCGGCTCCTACGCCGCTGCGTTCCTCAATGGCATCGCCTGGAACCTGCTGAACATAGCGGCCATGGTGCTGGTGCTGTGGAAGGCACGGCGCAGCGCCGCGGCGATGGCCTGAGCACTGACCCCGCTGGCCAGAGCGATGGCAGCGACATGGGGTAGGCCCCCGTGACGCGGAGCCCGGTCCAGGTTCCTGCTTGACGGACACATATCTCGGCGGTTATTGGTTTCCAATAGCCAGAGAGTTATCGATCGCCATGTCACAGCCCCACGAGATCCTCTTCAAAACGCTTGCCGATCCGACGCGACGGGCCATTTTCGAGCGGCTGTGTCGCGACGGAGACCAAACCGTCGCGGCCCTGACCGCTCGGGCCGGGGTCTCGCAACCGGCCGTGTCAAAGCATCTTGGGGTGCTGAAGCAGGCCGGGTTGGTGCGCGATCGCCACGAAGGCCGCAACACGCACTACAGCGCGGAACTCGGCGCCCTGGCGCCGCTGATCGACTGGACAAACCAAATGGCTGGGTTCTGGCAAAGCCGGTTCGACAACCTCGAAGATCTGCTCAAAAGGATGGACCAATGACCAATACCGAGACCGAAACGCGCGCCGTCATTGTCGAACGGGAGGTCGCTTTTCCGCCGGAAAAAATCTGGCGCGCGCTCACCCAATCACATTTGATCGAGGAGTGGCTGATGAAGAACGATTTCAAGCCAGACGAGGGGCACCGTTTCAATCTGAGCGCGGACTGGGGGACGGTCGACTGTCAGGTCCAGGCAGTTGAGCCCAACAAGACGCTGTCTTACACGTGGGATACCAAGGATCTCAGAAGTGTCGTCACGTGGACGCTCACCCCTACGAGCACGGGGACCCATCTGCGCATGGAGCAGTTGGGCTTCCGGCCGGATCAGCAGCAGTACTATCAGGGCGCCCAACACGGATGGCAGCGGTTCTTTGCGAAGCTGGAGCAGGTCCTGGCGCGAATAGAATAGGCGTGCCGGCGCCATAGGCATCTGCGGGCGAAACGCAATGCCCAACAAGACGTCTGTCAACGAAACAAGGTAGCAAAAAAGCCGCCAAGCGGGTCGTGCGGCTCGTCTTCAGAGGAGGTCCCAAATGAACTGGAACACGTGGATCCGGCAATTCCACCGCTGGCTGTCGATCATTTTTACGGCGGTCGTCGCTGCCATCTTCATCACCCTGGGCGTAGGTGTCGAGCCGGCCTATTGGGTATATCTCATGCCGCTGATCCCGCTCGGCTTGCTCATGCTCAGCGGTCTCTATCTGTTCGCGTTGCCCTATGCCACGAACTGGCGCAGCGGACGACGCACGGCGTAGAAGACTGAGCACGGTGGACGACAAGACGCCCGCTCACCACCCACAGCCGAAATTCAAACAGTGGCGCTACCCGAGTTCGGGTAGCGTCCTGCCCGGTTCGCTTGACAATGGGGTAAGGCTGCGCGACGCCAGAGGGGTGTGGCAAGTCGGGTGCGGCAAAGTCGGATTGGCATGGCGACAGTGGCAAAGACGCTGAACAGCATTTCGCGGTCGCGCTTCGGCGAGGGCGCCGCGTTCGGGACCAGGCTATGACCAAACCGCGCTCGCGCCGTGGCGGCGGCCGTCCGACGATCGCCGATGTCGCGCGCAAGGCCGGCGTCGGCGCCATTACCGTCTCCCGTGCCTTGCGCGAGCCGGAGCGCGTTTCGGAGGATCTGCGCCGCCAGATCCAGGCTGCTGTCGATGAGCTCGGCTATCTGCCCGATCCGAATGCGCGAGCATTGGCTTCGGCGCGCGCCGAGGTCTTTGGCGTGCTGGTGCCGTCGCTCACCAACAGCGTCTTTGCCGAAGTGCTGCGCGGCATCTATGACAGCCTGTCCGACAGCTCCTACCGCATCCAGTTCGGCAACACCCATTATTCCGGCCTCGAGGAGGAACGGCTGCTGCAGGTGTTCGGCCCGCAGCGCCCGGCGGCGCTGATCGTGGCGGGCATCGACCAGACGCCAGTTTCGCGAAGACTGCTCGAGACGGCCGGCTGCCCGGTGGTGCAGGTCATGGAGACCGGCCCCGATCCGGTCGACATGATGGTCGGCTTCTCGCATTTCGATGGCGGCAGGGCGGCGACTGAGCACATGATCGAAATGGGCTATCGCTGCATCGGCTTCATCGGCGCGCGCATGGACCCGCGCTCGCAGCGGCGTCTGGCCGGCTATCGCGCGGCGATGGAGGCGGCCGGCCTGTTCAACTCGCGGCTTGTCACCACCACGCCGGTGCCGTCCAGCGTGACGCTCGGGCGCGAATTGTTTCGCGACGCGCTGGCCAAGATGCCGACGCTGGACGGGATTTTCTGCAACAACGACGACATCGCGCTCGGCGCGCTGTTCGAGTGCCACCGCGCCTCGATCGCCGTGCCGAAGACGATCGGCATCACAGGCTTCAACGATCTCGACATGATGGAAGTGGCTTTCCCCTCGGTCACCAGCGTCCGGACGCCTCGCTACGAGATCGGCCGGCTGTCGGTCGCCATGGCGCTCGCGGCGATTGCAGGCAAGCGGCCGCAACAACCGGTCGTAGACCTTGGCTTCGAACTCAAGCGCCGTGAGAGCACTGCCCGCTGAAAGCGCTTGCAGGCATCGCCAAATGCCGCTTTACTCTACGTCATGGTAGCGCTACCAGTTATATCCAGGCGAAAGCTCGCGAAACAGCGAAAGTCTGTTTATTATATATAAGCGACAGCTGATGCTTGTTTATTATGTATAATATGATAGTTTTTATTCCGGTTTACTGAGCCACGAGGGAGGAGATCGGGTTGGCATTCGGCCACCCTGAAAGCGCGACGGCAAGGCAGGAGGTGCCGAGCCAGGCACGCGAGACGCGTAAGAACAATCAGAAACTGCAACTGGGAGGAATATCGATGATCAAGTCACTCGTAGGTGGCGTCGTCGCCGCCACTGCATTCGTCATGCTGAGTTCGTCGGCGCTCGCCGAACCGGAAATCGTCGCAGGCCCATCCGCCGAGCCGGAATGCTTCGCGCCATGGGCCGCCGACACGCAGTTCTTCAAGTTCCCCAAGAAGGAAGGCCCGTACCGCATCGCGCTCGCCAATGGCTACATCGCCAACACCTGGCGCATCCAGATGGTGCAGACGGCAAAAGCCTATGCGGCGCAGCCGGAAGTCGCGGCCAAGCTCAAGGAATTCAAGGTCGTCTCGACCGGCGAAGACGTGCCGGCGCAGATTTCGGCGATCAATAATTTCATCGATTCCGGCTATGACGCGATCGTTGTCAACGCGCAGAATCCGACGGCGTTCGGTCCGGTCATCAAGCGCGCCAAGCAAGCCGGCGTGGTGCTGGTCGCCTTCGACAACATCCTCGACACCAAGGACGCCATCAACGTCAACGTCGACCAGAAAGGCCTTGGCGAATTGTGGGCCAACTGGCTGATCAAGCATATCCCCAATGGCGGCAAGCTCCTCGAGGTGCGCGGCGTTGCCGGCACGTCGGTCGACACCGACCGCCACAACGGCATCCATGAGGCCCTCGACGCTTCAGGCAAGAAGTGGGAGGTCACCGAAGTCGTCGGCAAATGGGACGATGGCGTGGCGCAAAAGGCTACGGCCGACGCGATCGCCACTAACGGTCCCTTCGACGGCGTCACCGGGCAGGGCGGCGACACCGGCATCGTCCAGGCGATGATCGACGCCAAGCATCCGTTCGTGCCGTTCGGCGGCGAAACGGAGAATGGCTTTCGCAAATTCTGCGCCAAGTTTGCCTCAGAAGGGCTGAAATGCTCGTCGGCCGGAACCGGACCCGCCCAGGTGGCGGTCGCCATCAAGACGGCGATCGCCGCGCTCGAAGGCCAGGTCGTCCCGCAGGCGGTGAAGCTGCCGCTGGCGATCGTCGAGGATCCGAACTTGAAGGAGGGCGAGGACTATTTCCCCGACCAGTCCGACAATTTCTTCGTCGGCAATTCCTTCCCGACCTGCGGCATCAATTTCACCGCGCAGGAAATCATGGGCCAGAGCAAGGAGAACCAGTAGGCTGGTCGCTCGGCGCCGCGGGTATTCCGCGGCGCCGGTCCCGAAGAACAAGCGCCTTGGGAGGGGCCGATGGACGGTGCGGTTCCGCTCTTCCGCATGGAGGGCATATCCAAGCGCTATGGCGGTGTGCGGGCGCTGGAAAAGGCCGAGCTTTCGGTCACGCCAGGCAGCATCCACGCCATCCTCGGCGAAAACGGCGCCGGCAAATCGACGCTGATCAAGGTCATGGCCGGCGTCGTCGCGCCTGACGAAGGCCGCATGATGCTGGACGGAAGCGAGGTGAGCTTCGCGTCGCCGGCCGCGGCCAACCAGGCCGGCATCGTCTGCATCTTCCAGGAATTGTCGCTCGTCCCCGAACTCAGCGTCGCCGACAACATCGTCATTTCCGATCCGCCGAAACGGTTCGGCATGATCGACCGCAAGGCGCAGCGGCGCATCGCGGAAGAAGCCCTGGCTCGTGCAGGCGCCGCCGACATCCACCCGCTGGCGCTGGTCAAGGACCTTCCGCTTTCAAGACGGCAGATGGTCGAGATCGCCAAAGCACTTGCCAGGAAGCCGCGCATCTTGATCCTCGACGAGGCGACCTCGGCGCTGACCGCGGCCGACGTCGCCAAGATTTTTGGCGTCTTGAAGCGGCTGCGCTCGGAAGGGTTGGCGCTGCTCTACATCTCGCATCGGATGAACGAGATCGCCGAACTGGCCGACCAGTGCACGGTGTACCGCAACGGCCGCAACGTCGCCAGCTATGCTGCGGGCTCGAAGAGCGACAATGAAGTCGTCGAGCTGATGATCGGCCGCGAATACAGCCATATTTTTCCACCGAAGCCGGTGCGCGCCCCGGCTATAACCGCTCCGGTGCTTGAGGCGCGAAAACTGTCGTGGACCGACCGGCTGGACAATATCTCGCTCACGGTCGGGGCAGGAGAGGTCGTCGGCCTCGGCGGTCTCGACGGCCAGGGCCAGCGCGAATTGCTGCTCGCCTTCTTCGGCGTGCTGCGCGGCCTCAGCGGCCAGATACTGATCGACGGCAAACCGGTGGCGATCGCCAGCCCGGCCAAGGCCCGCGGTGACCGGATCGGCATGGCGCTGATCCCGGAGGACCGCAAGACCGAAGGCCTGATGCTGCCGATGACGGTGCGCGAAAACCTCTCCTTTGCCGCACTCGACCGGTTATCCAGGGCCGGCATCATCGACCGTGCCGCCGAGCAGCGGCTGATCGACGAAATGGTCGCCCTGCTGGCGATCAAGACGGCCGGCCTCGACATCCCGGTTGGCGCGCTGTCCGGCGGCAACCAGCAGAAGGTGGTCATCGCCAAATGGCTGATGCGGCAGCCGCGCATCATCCTGCTCAACGACCCGACGCGCGGCATCGACGTCGGCACCAAGCAGGAACTGTATCAGCTGATGCGTAAGCTTGCCGACCAGGGCGCGGCGATCCTGTTTTACTCGACCGACTATGACGAGCTGATCGGCTGCTGCGACCGGGTGCTGGTGCTCTATGACGGAGCGGTCAAGCGCGAGCTGGTCGGCGCCGAAATCACCGAGCGGGCGCTGATCGCCAGCGCGCTCAACATCCATGGCGAAGAGATGCCCGTCAGAGGCATGGCGAAGACGCCAGCCCGAGGAGCGGACGTGTGAAGGATTGGCGCTACTGGCTTGCCGAACAACGCGGAACGCTGCTGGCGTTCGGTATCTTCATCGTGATGTTCACGATCTACACCTCGAACCATCCGGCCGGCTTTACCGCCAATGTCGTGCAGACGGCTTCCAACAAAGGCGTGCTGCTTGCCTTCGTCGCCATGGCGCAGACGCTGGTGGTGATCACCGCCGGCATCGACCTTTCCGTCGGCATGATCTTTCTGCTGACCAATTGCCTGGCCTCATGGCTGGTCATCGGCACCGGCATCGAGACCGCCTTCGGCGTCGTCGCGGTGCTCGGCACCGGACTGCTGTGCGGGGCGATCAACGGCGCCATCGTCATCTACGGACGGCTGCAGCCGATCGTCACCACCATTGCCACCGGCGCGGTCTATTTCGGCATCGCGCTGCTGCTGCGACCGTTCCCGGGCGGTTCGGTCAACGAGGATCTTGCCGACGCGCTGACCGGGCGGCTGTTCGGCGTGGTGCCGGCGAGCCTGGTGGCGCTGCTGGCCATCGTGCTCGTCGTCTGGGTGCCGTTCAGCCGGTCGGTGCTCGGCCGCGCCGCTTACGCGGCCGGATCGTCGGAGATGGCAGCCTACATGTCCGGCGTGCCGATCCGCCGGGGAAAATTCGCCGCCTATGCGCTGGCCGGCCTGCTGGCCGCGATCGGCGGGCTGTTCCTGACCTTCTTCACCTATACGGGCGAGGCGGCCTATGCCAGCGGCAATGCCTATACGCTGTTCTCGATCGCCGCCGTGGTGCTCGGCGGCGTCTCATTGTTCGGCGGCAAGGGCAGCGCCATCGGCGCGATTTTCGGCGCGCTCGCCTTCCGCACCATCGGCGACCTGCTCTTCGTCTTCGATTTCGATCCGCTCTGGCAGCCGCTGTTCCAGGGCGTCATCCTGCTGATCGCCGTCAGCCTCGGCGCCTTCGCCCTGTTCAGGGTCCGCAACCGGCTGGAGTGGTTCCTGTGAGCGAAACGACCATCGCCGGCATCGCCGGCCGCATGCCGAAATTCATCCGCCGCGCCGACCCTGCGGTGCTGACCGCCTTTGCCTGCATCGTGCTGCTGCTGTTTGTCGGCAGCCTTTATTCGCGCAGCTTCCTGTCGCCGGAATATCTGCTGCAGCAGCTCAAGGTGGCGTCGTTTCTCGGCGTCATCGCCACCGGAATGATGCTGGTCATCCTGCTTGGCCAGATCGACCTGTCGGTGCCGTGGTCGGTGGCGACGGGCGCGATGATGGCCTGTGCGGCCGCCGCCTACGGCCCGCTCGGCGTGGCGCTGGCGATCCCGTTCGGCATTTTCTGCGGCGTCGCGATCGGCATCGTCAACGGCATTGGCGTCGCTTATCTGCGCATTCCCTCGATGATCATCACGCTCGCCACCAATGCCGTCGCGCAAGGGCTGATGGTGGTCTATACCGGCGGCTTCTCGCCACAGGATTCGGCGACCCGGGCGATGCGCTATCTGGCGACCGGCTTTGCCATTCCGGGTGTGCCCAATGCCGTCGTCATCTGGGCGCTGATCGGCGCTGCGATGGTTTTCGTGCTGACCCGCACCGGCTTCGGCCGCACGGTCTACGGCATCGGCAACCGCGAGCGCGCCGCCTACCTCTCCGGCATCGACACGCGGCGCGTGGTGCTGATCGCCTTCGCCGTATCCGGCGGGCTCTCCGCCTTCGGCGGCGTGCTTCTGGCCGGTTATGCCTCCAAGGCGGCGCAGTCGATGGGCGACGCCTATCTGCTGCCGTCGATCGCTGCGGTGGTGCTTGGTGGCACCTCGATCCTCGGCGGCCGCGGCTCCTATCTCGGCACGGTCGCGGGCGTCATCCTGATCACGCTTTTGCAATCCATTCTTTCCGTCATGCAGATGCCGGAGGCGGGGCGGCAGATCATCTATGGCGTCGTCATCGTCGCCATGCTCCTGCTTTACGGCCGCGCGCCGGCTAGCCGCTGACCCGCATCGTGGACGAAAAGACAGCACAAATGCAGAGCGATCGCATTCGGCCCGCACCGGCCGTCGTGGTGATGGGCGTCGCCGGCTGTGGCAAGTCGGCGGTCGGCGAAGCGCTGGCGGCGGCGCTGGGCGCTGTCTTCGTCGAGGGCGACTGGCTGCATCCACCGGAAAACGTCGCGCGCATGGCAAGCGGCGAGCCGCTGACCGACGCATTGCGCGAAGGTTGGCTCGACGCGATCGGCCGGCGCATTGCCGGACCGGTCGGCGATGGGCAGAGCGTCGTCGCCGCCTGCTCGGCGCTCAAGCGCAGTTATCGCGAGCGTCTGCGCGGTTTTTGCCAGGACATTTTGTTCCTCTACCTGGAAATCGACCCGGCGACCGCAAAGCAGCGAGTCGGCTCCCGCCAGGGCCATTTCATGCCGGCAAGCCTGGTCGACAGCCAGTTCGCGACGCTCGAACCGCCGGCAGCCGACGAGAAGGTATTGACGCTCGATGCGACGCGCCCGATCGCCGATATTGTGGCTGACGTCACAAGCCTGTTCGAGGCGAATTCATGAGGGTTCGCTGGCGCCGATTCCACTTCAAGACGCCAGATCAGATCTGTGACGTCAGTTCGACTGGAAAATCGTCATTGTCGGCGTCGCGCATGGCGGCGAGGCTGCGATTGTCCAGCACCTCGGCGATCGCATGGCGCACCTCCAGCATCATGTTCCGGACCTGGCATGTCGCCTCGTCGCAATCATCGCAGCGCTGATATTGGGTACGGCTGGCGCAAGGGATCGGCGCCAGCGGCCCGTCGAGGACGCGCACGACATGGCCGATCTTGATCTCGGAGGCCGGGCGGGCGAGGCGATAGCCGCCTTCCTTGCCCTTGCGGCTCTGGACGAAGCCGGCATTGCGCAATTCGCCCAGAATGGCATCCAGGAATTTCTTCGGGATGTTGTTGGCGACGGCAATGTCGTTGACCAACGCCAGCTGGCCGACCGGCAAGCCTGACAGATGCACGAGGGCCTTGAGGCCGTATTTGCCTTTTTTGGTAAGCATGCCGATTCAGTTCATGAAAACCCCAACCGCCCGCATCTGGCGGTTGTTTGTGTGCAAATCATGACGTTTTGTCGCGCGATGCAGTTTCGCGAAACAAGCCGTCCGAGGGCACAGTAGGCACAAACACGTTGATTGTTCGTGACGTTTTGGACGGCGCGCTGGGAACCTGCGGGAAATCACCTGTCCGGAGCGCGAAAAACGAAGAAAGCCGGCAAAGCCGGCTTTCAATCAATGTCGAAGATCGCTTGGCTCAGCGGCTGCCATAGGTCTGGTCGAGCAGTCCGCCGGCAGCAAAGTGCTCGGCCTGGACCTTGGCCCAGCCGCCGAAGACATCTTCGACCGTCAGCAGCCGGACATCGGGAAACTCGGCCTTGTATTTGGCGGCGACCGCCGCGTCGCGAGCCCGCAGGCCGTTGCGGGCGGCGATGTCCTGGCCCTGCGGCGTGTAGAGGAAGTCGAGATAGNCGCGTGCCATGCTCGTCGGCGACCGTGTCGACGATCGCCACCGGAAACTCCGCCAGCAGGCTGACCGAGGGCGTCACCTGCTCGAACTTGTCATCGCCATACTCCCTGCGGACGCCGCGCGTTTCCGACTCGAAGGTGATCAGCACGTCGCCGATCTCACGCTGCACGAAGGTGGTGGTGGCGGCGCGCCCGCCAGAGTCGAAGATCGGCACGTTGTTGAACAGCTTGGTGACGAATTCCTTGACCTTGGCGTCGTCGCCCTTGAAGGCCTCCTTGGCGTAGGCGGTGGCCGCGAGATAGGTGTAGCGCGCATTGCCCGACGTTTTCGGGTTGGGGAAGATCACCTGGACGTCGTCGCGCACGAGATCGTTCCAATCCTTGATGTTCTTCGGGTTGCCGGCGCGCACCAAAAAGGACGGCAGCGAATAGAAAGGCGAGGCGTTGTCGGGGAAGTCCTTCTGCCAGTCGGCGGAGATAAGCCCCTTCGAGACCAGGAAGTCGATGTCGAGGACCTGGTTGAAGGTGACGACATCGGCGCCGAGGCCTTCGGCGATGGCACGCGCCTGCGCCGACGTCCCGGCATGCGACTGGTCGACGGTCACGCCGGGGTGCTCTGCGACGAAGGCCTTGTTGATCTGCGCAAACAGTTCGCGGCCGACATCATAGGACGCGTTCAGCAATTTGTCGGCCGACCAGGCTTGGGAGGATGCGAGGAACAGGCCGGCCAATGTGGCGACGCCAAGCAAAAATCGCTTCATGAAAACAGGACTCCGATGCAGTGCGCTTATTGCCGAACCATAGCGGCAAGGCATGGTGGGCGACGAGACACGCAGAGCGGCTTCACCACGCCATCGCGAGAAAAATGTTCCCATTCCAGGCCGTTGCTAGGATTTTCTTTCACCCGGAGTCTTGCGAGGCACCTGGGCAGCGGTCCCCATGCGTTGGCAAAACGATTGCATCGCGACACTGCCTGGCATTTTACAAATAGTATAAACAAAGGAGCCATCGCTATGCCCCAGCGACCGCCATTCCAAGACTCCGCCGAAAGAGGCGAAGCTGTTTCGCAACAATCGCAGCCAGGCGGTGCGCATTCCTGTCGAGTTCGAGCTCCCCGGCGAAAAGGTCTTGATCAGCCGTGAAGGCGACCGCCTGGTCATCGAGCCGGTCCGCAAACCTGGCCTCTCGGCGCGGCTCGCGCAATGGGCGCAAGAGCCACCACTCGGTCCCGAGGACGACTTCCCCGGAACCGACGATATGCCTGTCAAATCCGAAAGAATTTTTTAATGCGGCTCATGCTGGACACCAACTTGTCAGCGACATGATCCGAAACCCGGCGGGCAGAGCCACTATTGGCCAAAACGACCTTTTTATTGCTGCCCACGCCTACGCGCTGGACACCACCCTGGTAACCGCCAACATGGGAGAGTTCAACCGGATCAAGGGCCTGAAGGTCGAGAACTGGCTGAGTAGCGCCGGAAGGGATCAAGCGGCCGGAAAAAGCTTCCAGCGCCGCGGCCTGAACGCTACCCGGCTCTTCTGCGCCGCCGGATGGTCGACCGGCAGCTCGATCTCGACCCGCTGGCGCTCGCCGCCGATTTCGAGCTCCACCCGTCTGGTGCCGGCGACGCGGCGGCTGGCGGCGACGGTGCCGGCGATGCAGCCATTGCATTCGTCCACCAGGTCGACATCGTGCGGGCGGAAGAACAGCGTTGCTTCGCCCCGCGGCGCCTGCGGCGCCGACAGCCCGATCGGGCGATCGGCGATCCAGACCTGGCCGTCCTCGACCTTGACCGGAAGCGCGCTCGATTCACCGATGAAGCCGTAGACAAAGGGCGAATTCGGCGTGTCGTAGATTTCGTCGGCGGTGCCGACCTGCTCTATGCTGCCCTGGCTCATCACCACGACGCGGTCGGCAAGCTCGAGCGCTTCTTCCTGGTCATGGGTGACAAAGACCGTGGTGTGGCCGGTGGCGTCGTGGATGTCGCGCAGCCAGCGGCGCAATTCGCGACGGACCTGGGCGTCGAGCGCGCCGAACGGCTCGTCCAGCAAAAGCACGGCCGGTTCGATCGCCATCGCGCGGGCCAGCGCCACGCGCTGGCGCTGGCCGCCCGAAAGCTGCGCCGGATAGCGCTTTTCCAGGCCGGAAAGCTGGACGAGGTCGAGAAGCTCTGAGGCACGGCGGCGGATTTCCTGCGCCGACGGCCGTGACGCGCCATGCCGAACTTTTAAGCCAAAGCCGATATTGTCGGCGACCGTCATATGGCGAAACAGCGCATAATGCTGGAAAACGAAGCCGACATTGCGCTGCTGGATCGACTTTTGCGACGCATCCTCCTCGCCAAAGAAGATCTTTCCTTTCGTCGGCCGCTCCAGCCCGGCGATCAGCCTGAGCAGCGTCGTCTTGCCGGAGCCGGACGGCCCGAGCAGCGCGATCAGTTCGCCGGACTTGATGTCGAGCGAAACGTCGTGGAGGGCCGGAAACCGCTCAAACTCCTTACGCACGTTGGCAACGCGAACTTCCATCAACCGTCCCTTTTTTCAGTGTCCGCGCGTCGCGGCGAGCTCGGCGCCGTAGCGCATCTCGAGAAGTGTTTTCAAGACCAGCGTGACCAGCGCCAGGCCGGCAAGCAGTGAAGCGACGGCGAAGGCGGCTGCGGCATTGTATTCGTTATAGAGGATTTCGACATGCAGCGGCATGGTGTTGGTCAGTCCGCGTATGTGGCCCGACACGACGGAGACCGCGCCGAACTCGCCCATTGCGCGGGCATTGCACAACAAGACCCCGTAGAGCAGCCCCCATTTGACGTTGGGCAGCGTCACGTACCAGAACGCCTGCCAGCCATTGGCGCCGAGCGACAGCGCCGCCTCCTCGTCGCCATTGCCCTGTTCCTGCATCAAGGGGATCAGTTCGCGAGCGACGAACGGGAAGGTGACGAAGATGGTGGCCAGCACGATGCCCGGCACGGCAAACAGGATGACGATGCCATGCGCCTTCAGCCAGGCGCCGAACAGGCCTTGCGCGCCGAATAACAGCACATAGACCAGGCCGGAAATGACCGGCGATACCGAAAACGGCAGGTCGATCAGCGTGGTCAGGAAGGCCTTGCCCTTGAACTCGAACTTGGCGATCGCCCAGGCGGCGGAGACGCCGAAGACGATGTTGAGCGGCACCGAGATCGCCGCCACCAGCAGCGTCAGGTGGATCGCCGAACGCGTGTCGGGATTGGTCAGCGCCTCGGTATAGGCACCGATGCCCTTTGCGAAAGCCTCGTTGAAGACGACGATCAGCGGCAACAGCAGGAAAATGCCGAGGAAGGCAAAGGTCACGATCATCAGCACGGCTTTCGCCGGGCGGCTCTCGGTCACTGCCGCCGACTGGCTTTCGTGGTGCGGTGCGTAGGATTTGATCTCCGGATCAGCCATAGCGCTTGCGGCTCCACGTCTGCACCAGATTGATGACCAGCAGCATCACGAACGACAAAGCGAGCATGATCGCCGCGGTCGCGGTCGCCGCCGCATAATTGTATTCCTCCAGCCGGATGACGATCAGAAGCGGCGCAATCTCGGATTTGTAGGGCAGGTTGCCGGCGATGAAGATGACGGAGCCGTACTCGCCGACACCGCGCGCGAAAGCCAGCGCGAAACCGGTGACGATGGCCGGCGCCAGGCCCGGAAGCAGAACCCGGGCGATTGTCTGGAAGCGATTGGCGCCGAGCGTGGCAGCCACTTCCTCGACCTCCTTGTCGATCTCCTCCATGATCGGCTGGACGGTGCGCACGACAAAAGGCAGGCCGATGAAGATCAGCGCGATGACGATGCCGAGCGGCGTATAGGCGACCTTGACGCCGAGCGGCGCCAGCAGGCTGCCGAGCCAGCCGTTCGGCGCGTAGAGCGTGGTCAGCGCGATGCCGGCGACCGCCGTCGGCAAGGCGAAGGGCAGGTCGACCATGGCATCGACGATGCGGCGGCCAGGAAAGCTGTAGCGCACCAGCACCCAGGCAACGATCGTGCCGAAGACGACATTGACCATGGCGGCAATGAAGGCGGTGCCAAAGCTGATTTCAAGCGCGTTGATGGTGCGGCGGTCGGTGGCGATCGCCCAGAAATCGGCCCAGCCAAGCGCGGCCGATCGCCAGATCAGCCCTGACAGGGGAATGAGGATGATGAGCGTGAGGTAGGCAAGCGAGAAGCCGAGCGTCAATCCGAAACCCGGAATGACGCTCGGCTGTCTGAACCGCCACCCCGCCTTGGCGGGTGCTGTGGTCATGTCGTCCTGATCTAGAGTCTAGCTAACTGGGTCTACTGGGCCGGCTTGTAGATCTGGTCGAATATACCACCGTCGCCGAAATGGTAAGGCTGTGCTTTCTTCCAACCGCCAAAAAGCGGATCGTCGATGGTGATCAGCTTGATCTCAGGCAGTTTGGCGAGGTCCTCGGGCGGTACCAAATCCGGCTTCGACGGGCGATAGTGGTTCTTGGCGATCAGCGTCTGGCCTTCCTTGGAGTAGAGGTAGCTCAGATAGGCTTCGGCGACTTTTCGCGTGCCCTTGGCATCGACATTGGCGTCGACCACGGCGACCGGCGGCTCGGCCAGGATCGAGGTCGGCGGGTAGACGATATCGAAATTGTCGGCGCCGAATTCGTCGAGCGCCAGATAGGCCTCGTTTTCCCAGGCCAGCAGCACGTCGCCGAGGCCTTTTTGCGCGAAGGTCACGGTTGCGCCGCGCGCACCGGTGTCGAGCACCGGAACATGAGAGTACAGATTGCCGACGAATTCCTTTGTCTTGGCCTCGTCGCCGCCATCCTTGGCGTTGGCATAGGCCCAGGCGGCGAGATAGTTCCAGCGTGCGCCGCCCGAAGTCTTGGGGTTGGGCGTGATCACCTGGACGTCGTCCTTGACCAGATCGCCCCAGTCCTGGATGCCTTTCGGATTGCCCTTGCGGACGAGGAAGATGATGGTCGAGGTGTAGGGCGCCGAATTGTTCTCGAATTTGGTCCGCCAGTTGGGATTGATCTTCTTCGATTTCTCGACGATGGCGTTGATGTCGCCTTCTAGCGCCAGCGTCACCACGTCGGCGTCGAGGCCGTCGATCACGGCACGGGCCTGTGCGCCCGACCCGCCATGCGATTGCTGGACGGTTACCGTCTCGCCGGTCTCGGCCTGCCAGTGGGCGGCGAACGCTTCGTCGAATCGCTTGTAAAGCTCACGCGTCGGGTCATACGACACATTGAGGATGGTGGTATCGGCGAACGCGAAACCGAGCGTGCCGAACTGGACAGATGTGGCGACCAGTGCGCCGAGCAGTTTCGTGAAATGAGGATTGGTCATTTCCGCCTCCGTTGAGATCACCTCAATCTACTGAATTGGTAGAAATTAGATGCAATCAATGTTGTTTTTTTTGGCCTTATGAAGCAATTTTTCGCCGGCTTTCGGCATCACGAAGAAATTCTTTCCTCGCAACGCTGCAGTGCCGAATCCGGGCACATGAAGCAATCGATCTAGAGACAGGTCGCGCCTCGGCAGTGGCCTGAGGAGTCGAGCGTGTCCTGCTTACTCGCCGACCTAATGGAAAGCCAATTCCCTGAATCGCTTGGCGCATTCTATTCAACGAACACTTTCACGCTGGCCGCGCGCCCGGCCGCGTCGATCACGGTCAGGGTCGAATAGCCGGCGCCGTCCGGCTGCCAGGTCGCGGTGCGCCGCCGGTCGATCCCGACCAGCGGCTTGCCATTGGCCAGCCAGCGGAACGGGGCGCGGCCGCCTTGCAGCTTCAGCACCAGTGGCGTGGCGTCGGCGGTGGTAGCGGCGAGATCGACGTGGGCGCCGTCGGGCGGAAAGATGATCGTCGGCGCGGGCTCGGTCGGCATCGCCTGGACCAGGCCGTCGGCGCCAGAACCGAAGCGCGCCAATGTCACCGGCAGATCGTCGCGCCTGGGTCTGGTGACGCCGGCCAGCTGGCCTGGCAGCGGCACGGCAGCCAGGCCGGAGCGGACAAAGCCCTCGAACAGGATCGGTGCGGCCGAGACATAGCCGGACAGGCCGGGCACCGCGCCGGCGTCGGGGCGGCCAACCCAGACGCCCAGCACATAGCGCCCGTCGAAGCCGACCGACCAGGCATCGCGGTAGCCGTAGGAGGTGCCGGTCTTGTAGGCGATGCCGCGCTGGGCGGCGCCCTCAGGCGGCTTGACGCCCGACAATATGTCGGTGATCTGCCAGTTCGCCTGATCGTCGAGGATGGTAGCGGTCGAGCGCTCGCCATTCGCCGGCTCGGTGCCGTCATGCAGCGTGTGTGCCTTGCCGCCATTGGCGAGCCCGGCATAGAGCTGGACGAGGTCGCGCAACGTCACGCCGACGCCGCCAAGGCCGATGGCGAGACCCGGCGCCTTGTTGACGGGCAGGATCGGCGTGACGCCGGCCTGCCGGAAGCGCGCGAGCAGCCGCGCCGGCCCGACCGCGTCGAGCACACTGATCGCCGGCACGTTGAGCGACAGCTGCAGCGCCTGCCTGATGCTGACGTCGCCCTGATAGCCCATGTCGAAATTCTTCGGCCGATAGCCGGAGAAATCCGTCGGCCTGTCATCGATCAGCGTTTCCTGCGCCACCAATCCCTGCTCGAAGGCGAGCCCGTAGATGAACGGTTTCAGCGTTGAACCGGGCGAGCGGGCGATCCTGGTCATATCGATCCAACCAGAGCGGCTGGCGTCGAAATAGTCGGCAGAGCCGACTTCGCCGAGGATGTCGCCGGTGCGGGCGTCGGCCAGCACCATGGCGACGGACAGGCGAGGGCCGAGCCTGGCGGCGGCATCCCTGGCCACCTGTTCCAGCCCTTCCTGGACACTCTTGCGGATCGTCAGCCGCAGCTTGTGGCCGGGGACGGCCCGGGGCAGCACTGCATAAGCGGCATGGGCGGCGAGTGCCGGCAGCGGGCGGCGGCTGGCGGGAACATCGTCGAGCGCGGCACGTGCGGCCTCGGGCTCGCCGAGCAGGCCTGATGTGACCATTCGCGTCAGCACCCGGTCGCGGGCGGCGTAAGCGATTGCCAGGTTGCGGTCGGGCCGGCGCTTTTCCGGCAGTTGCGGCAGCGCGACGAGCAGCGCCGCCTCCGAGACGTCCAGCCGCTTCGGCTCCTTGCCGAAATAGGCCAGCGAGGCGGCGCGCACGCCTTCGAGATTGCCGCCATAGGGCGCCAGCGTCAGATAGCGTTCGAGGATCTCGCCCTTGCTGAGCCGCCGCTCGATCTGCAGGGCGCGCAGCAGCTGCTTGAGCTTGGAGCCGAGGCTGCGGCTGTCGCGCGGTTCGGTCAGCCGGGCGAGCTGCATCGACAGCGTCGAGCCGCCGGAGACGATACGGCCATTGGTCGCGAACTGGCCGGCGGCGCGGGCCAGCGCCAGCACGTCGACGCCTTCATGATCCCAGAAGCGCTTGTCCTCGTAAGTCACCAGCATGTCGACGAACTGTCTGTCGACCTGGTCGAGGCGGGTGGCGAGCCGCCAATAGCCGTCCGGCGTGGCGAAGGCCCGCAACAGTTGGCCGTCGCGGTCCTGGACTTCGGTCGATACCGTCAGCGCCGCCGGCAGCGGCGGCGGAAAGGCGCGGTCGAGCTGCCAAAGGGTGGCGGCGGCGATTGCTGCGAAGCCGGAGAGGGAGGCGGCGGCGATGGCTGAACGGCGCAGGAATTTTTTGGAGAGCACGGCGCTGCCCCTCATCCGCCTGCCGGCACCTTCTCCCCGTATAGCGACGGGGAGAAGGGGGCTGTCACGGCCCACGGCGGCTTTTCTGCAGCGTTCGAATTTGGCGAAAACTTCGGCGCAGGCCTCTTTCTCCCCGTCACTATACGGGGAGAAANTTTTCTGCAGCGTTCGAATTTGGCGAAAACTTCGGCGCAGGCCTCTTTCTCCCCGTCACTATACGGGGAGAAATGCCCGGCAGGGCAATGAGGGGCAGCGCCATCGCCATGGTTCGCCATCTTTGCCTTACGGCGCCTTGACCTCAATCATGCCGGTTGCGGTGCGGGCCGAATATTGCGGCCGGTACATGTCCTCGACGGTTGCCGCCGGGTGGGCATAGGTGCCCGGCGTCACCGCACGCACGACATAGGCGAGCGTGATGTTGCGGTCGCCTTCGCCGTCGTTCGGATTGAAAGCGGCGACGAAACGGTCGTCGCGGAATTCGAGATGGGCGGCGTCGGTCTGGGCCAGCCAGGAAAAATTCGACAATTGGGCGCTGGAAACCAGGCCCGGATTATCGATCTCGAAGCCGGCCGGCAGCAGATCGGTGATCACCAGCCGCGACGGCCATTTGTTCTGCTCATAGATATTGAGCACGACGACATAGCGTTCGTTCTGGGTCGCCTGCGTGACATTGGCTTCGGTGCCGTCGAGCTTGTAGTAGGTGCGGCCGATGGTGAAGCCGTCGCCGCTGGCCGGCAGCGGCTGGATCGGCGAGGCCACCGTGGTGACGACCGCCTGCAACGGGTTGCTGCCGGTGTTGGCGACGGTCAGCGGACTGTCGGCAATGTCGCTGCCGGCGATCTGGTTCGAATAGGCGCCGGCATGCGGCGCGCCATTGATGGTCAGCGCGATCGCATCATTGCCGGCCTTTAGGGCACGCGCCGCCAGCAGCATCCAGGACTCGTCCTGCGTGCTGGTCCATCTGACGGCGGCGCGTTCCTGCGTCACCCGCTTGATCAGCACCGGCACGATCGTCGGCACCGGCTTGGATTCGGCGGCAAGCGCCAGCATCGCCGCGCCGTCACGCAGCGGCGAGCCATAATCGGACCTGTAGTGGTCGTATGCCGAGGTCGAATTGGCCATTTGCAGGGCGGCCTGGAAGGTGGCTTCCGAGCGCTGCGTGTCGCCATAGAGCGCCAGGCCCGCCGCCAGTTGGGCGACGGCCATCGGGCTGGTAAAGGCTTCGAGCTGGGTGTCGGCATAGTAGCGCAGATCGCCGATCGAGGCCTTCTTGTTGCGGGCCAGCACATAGAGCGCATAGGCGATCTCGCTGCCGCGATCCTTGACGTCCTGGTCATAGCCGATCGCGTTTTGCAGATTGCTCAGCGCCTGGTTCATCGCCAGCGCCGGCACGTCGTATTTCTGCTCGCGCGCCCGGGTCAGGAAGTCGGTGACATAGGCGTCGAGCCACAAATCGCCGGAGCCCGGGCCCCACAGGCCGAAGCTGCCGGCCGAGGCCTGGTAGCTCAGCACCTTGTAGATGGCGTCCTGGATGCGGCCGTGCAGATCGGCGTCGCTGGCCATGCCGGCGCCCGACGCCATCTCGTTGACATAGAGCAGCGGCATGGCGCGGCTGGTGGTCTGCTCGGCGCAGCCATAGGGGTAGCGGTCGAGCGTCATCAGCAGCGACGGCACGTCGAAGGCCGCCGCCTGTGAAACGCCGACGCTGACCGAAGCGCCGTCGAGCAGGCTTGCCGCCAAGAGCTCCTTGTCGACGCGCAGCGAGCCGCCATTGCCCTTGAGGTCGACCACCATGCGGGTGGTCACCGGCAATTGCGCCGGGCGCACCGGGACATAGAGCGTCTGCTCGACAGCGGTGCCGTCGGCATGGGCGAGCTTGATGGTGATCGAGGCGTTGCCCGGTGCCTCAGCGATCAGCGGCACGGTCAGCGTCCGCCGCTTGCCCTTGGCCAGTGTCAGCTTTTCGGGCAGGGCGGCACTGCCGGTCGAAAGATCGCCTGTGGTGTCGATCGACAGCGCATAGTCGCCCTCCGGACCGTCGGCGTCGGTGACGTCGAGCCGCATGACGGCCGAATCGCCGGGCGCCAGGAAGCGCGGCAGGCCGGCTGTGATCACCACCGGATCGCGCACGATCACGTCGGACTGGGCGTGGCCGACCCCGTCCTCGGTCCAGGCGACGGCCATGACGCGCACGGTGCCGTTGAACTGTGGGATGTCGAAGTCGACCCGCGCCTTGCCGTCGGCGTCGAGCTGGACCGGACCGGAGAAGAAGGCGACCAGCTTTTCGGTCGGCGGGCTGCCTTGCGACTGGATGTTGGCGCCGTCGCCGCCACTGCGCAGCTTGCCGATCGTGCCCAGCGAGCCGTCGATCAGGCGGCCGTAGAGGTCGCGTACTTCAAGGCCGAGCATGCGCTGGCCGAAGAACCAGGTCTCCGGATCCGGCACCTTGTAGTTGGTCAGGTTGAGGATGCCGACGTCGACGGCCGCGACCATGACATAGGCGTTGGCGCCCGGCTGCACGCCGGCCACCGAAACCGGGATCGACAGCTGCTGGCGCGGCATGGTCTTGTCCGGCGGCGTCAGGCTGACGGCGAGTTTTTTCGAGCCCGGATCGACCTTCAGCCATTTGACGCCGATGGCGCGCGCCGGCATGCGGGTTTGCTGCGCATCACCCGGCCTGAACAGCGTTGCCGTGACATAGGCGCCGGCGCCCCAGTCGTCGCCGACCGGGATGTCGATGGTGCTGCCGCCGGCCGGCACGCTGGCGGTGACGGTCTTCAAGAGCTTGTCGGCGCCGATGGTGACGAGCAGCTCGCCGGCAAAATGCGGCGACACTTTGAGCTTGGCCACTTCGCCGGCCGCATAGCTGTCCTTGTCGAGGGCGATTTCGAGGCCGTCGGGCGTTTCGGTGGTGGTGGAGCTGACATACCAGCCGGCGTCGAACTCGTAGCTGGTCGCCGGGCCCTCCGGGTCAGACGTCTCGATCTCGAGCCGGTAGCGGCCCCAGTCGACCGGCAGCGAGACGGTGGCCTCGCCGTCGGCGGTCATGTCGACCTGGCCGCTGGCCACCGACTTGGTGAAGGCCACCGGCTCATAATTCCAGGAATTGCTGGAGCGGTACCATTGGTAATTGCGTTCGACCTTGACCAGCGACCATTGCGCGCCCTGGAGCGCCTCGCGCTTGCCGTCGGGGTCGACGGCAATCAGGCCGAACTTCGCCGTGCCGCCTTGCGGCACCTCGTCGCCGTCGAAATCCGGGCGGATGCCGATCATCTGGCCCTGCGGCCGGATGGCGATGTTGAGCGAGCGTTCGACGGCGCGGCCGCCGGTCTCGCGCATCCTGACCGTAACCTTGGCGTCGACCAGCCTGGTGGTCGAGGGCAACTGGTCGACGGAAACCGGGAAGGTCGCCTTGCCGTCGTCGCCGACCACCGACAGGCCGGTGAACGGGGTCACTGACGGTTCCGCCGACTGCTCGTCGGCGAGGCCGAAGGAATAGCCCTTGAAGCGGTCCCAGGCGCGGGTGGTCGACAGCGTCAGTTCGCCTTCGAGCGCCAGCCCGGCGGCCGGCGCGCCATAAAGGAAGCGGCCGTCGACGGTAACGTTAGCGGTTTCGCCCTGCGCGATCTCCTGCTTGTCGGAGGACAGGTCGAACTCGATGCGATCCGGCACGAAATCCTCGACCAAAAACATCTGGCTGGCGACCGCCGCCTGCTTGGGGTCGGTGTGGATCGCCACCGTCCAGGTGCCGCGCATGGCGTTGGGTTCGAGCGGCAGGTCGACGGCATGGCCGCCGGCCGATGCGCCGTCGCTGATGATGCGGCGGTTCTCGACGCCATCGGGACGGGTGAAGATGAAGGTCAGCGGCAGGTTCTCGACCGCCTTGGCGGCGCTGTCGCGGGCAAGTGCTGCGACATGGACGTCCTCGCCGGCGCGGTAGATGCCGCGTTCGGTCCAGGCATAGACGTCGAGCGCGCCCGGCGCCGGACGCCCGGTGACGCCGCGATCGGAAAGATCGAAGCCGGCGCGGCCCATGTCGAGGAAGACGAAGTCGCTGTCACCCTGCCTGGCTGTCAGCACGGCCGGCACCATGCCGCCGTCGCCGCGCGTCAGTCCGGGGTTGAAGACGGCGCGGCCTTCACCATCCGTGGTCGCGGTGCCGAGGATCTCGTTGTTCCTGGCCAGCAGCGTCAGTTCAGCACCTGATATCGGCTTGGCGGTTGCGAGCGAACGGGCAAAGACGTTCAGCCCGTCCTGCCCGGTATAGGTCGACAGGCCGATATCGGAGATGACGAACCATTGCGTGGCGCGCGAATCATAGTCGTCGTCGTTCTCGTCGACCGGTTGCGCGGTCAGCACATAGACGCCGGGCTTGCGTTGCGGCAGCGCTTCGTCGACCGGGAAGGAGGTTGTGACTTCCTTGTTCAGGTCGTTGGCGATGTCGATCAGGCCCTGCCAGACCGGCTCGCCCATCTGGTCGGAAATGTTGGAGATGTCGTAGCCGTCAAGCTGGCGCAGGAACTGGTAGCCGGACAGAAGCTGGGTCAGCGAGCGATCGCCGATGCGAAAAAGCTTCATTTCGGCGGCGCTCATGTTGACGGTGACGACCGGGATGCCTCGGCGGGCGCCGGCCGGCAGCACGAAGCTGTCGCCGGTGAAACGGGCGGACGGGGCGCGGTCCTGCACATAGATCGACAGCACCACAGGGGTGGAGATCACCTCGCCGATGGCGGCCGGCAGGCCGGGACGGAAGGTCACGTCGTAATGCTGGCCGTGCTCGAGCCCCTCGACGCAGATCTGCTTGTCCTTGGCCTCGACGCCCTTGGGGGCGGCGTTGTCGACAGTGACGAATTGCGCGTAGTCGACGCCGGTCTTGACCAGGTCTTCTGAAAATTGCGCGCAGATGCGTGGCGCGCTGGTGTCGGCGTCGACCGTGTGATCGACGACGCGGAAGCCCTTGCGCGCCTTGAGGTCGTGGTAGGCGGCCGTGACCCAGGGCGAACTGACCAGCGCGAGGCTCGCTTCGTAGGCCTGCAGGGCCGGCCGAGCGAGGTCGCGGCGATCGAGCCCGTCGCCAAGCAGTGCCAGCGCTTCGGCACGGGTTTTTGTGGTGCGCAGCAATTTGTAGGCGTTGAAGCCGGCGGAGGTGGCGTTCGCCGGCAGGGTCGACGCCTCGGCGCTGTTGGCGGTCGGCTGCACGGCAAATGTTTCCCGCGCCAGTTCAAGCCAGAGTTGGCCATCGTCGGGCAATACCGAAACCAAAGCCTCGTATTTTTGAACGGCCAAGCGGTGGTCGCCGGTCTGCGACGCTTGCCTTGCCGCCTCCCGCAGCGCCGTCAGTCCTTCGGTGGGCTTGGTGTAGGCCGGGCCGGTGAGCCTGTTGCGGTATTGCTGGGCCTGGTCGGCCATCCAGGCGGGGAAGAAGGCGAGCGCCGGCGGCGCGCCGATGTCGGGGTCGCCTTCGACGTTGACGACCTTGCCGGCGACGGCGCCCTTGAAGGGCTTCAGCGTGTTATAATCGGATTTGAGAAAACACCATTTGGCCTTGGGGTTGTAGGTGAAGGCGCGGCAGGCGGGATCGCCGAGACATGTCGTCGTGCACTGATCGAGGCTGACGTTCTGGTCGGATCTGAGATCGAAGCCGAAATAATCGGAATTGTCCGATGTCACCACCCGGCGCGCTTCGGCCGCTTGCGCGACACTGCCCCAAGCGAAAAAGAGAAGAAAAAGAATCGACAGACCACGAGCCGCGCGCATTGCCATGACACCCCTCCGGACACTGCTTACGTTACGTCCACGTTACGCCCAGACATGTTCAAGCTTCGGTCCAGCTTGTCAACACAAGGACGCGGCAGGTTCCCGCCTGCCAACGGTTTCCTTTCCGGCCGATGACCGGTAGTACCTCCACAGGACAGGGATCACGCTTTCTCGCGGCGACGCAGAAGGTGTGAATTCCAAGCCCTGTCCATTTCAGACAGTTGGATTGTGGCATTTGGATTGTGGCCCGTTTACGAGCAATTCAGAACTTCATTCCAATTTTAGCTTTGGCCGCTAGTGTAGAGTTGTAATGTCGGCGTATGAAAGGCAGATGTCGGGAGGAACCGCGCCACGGCGCGTGTTTTCGCTCGCCTTGCTTTCCGCCTTGCTATGCTCGACTGCACTGATTGGCGCGAGCGGAAATGCGGCCGCTTTCGAGATCTTCGGCATCAAGCTGTGGGGATCGTCGGAGGATGAAGATGCCGACATCGTCGATCCGCTGCGCTATGCGGTGACCATCGAGGCGCCCGACGCCGACGAGGATCTCGCCGAAAAGCTCGAAAACGCCTCGGCGCTGAAGGACGACGAAGAACGTCCGGTCTCCGGTCCGCTCGGCCTGCTGGCCAAGGCGCGTGCCGACCGCGATCAGCTTGTCGCCGCCCTTTATGCGGACGCCCGCTACGAGGGCGTCGTCACCATTACCATCGAAGGCAAGCCGCTCGACGATTTGCCGCCGGACGCCGAATTCTCGGGTCCGCAGCCGATTCCGGTGGTGATCAACATTGCGGCCGGGCCGAAGTTCACGCTTGGCGACATCAGGCTGGAGGGCGATGCGGCGGGGCTGTCGGGCGCCGATTTCGGCCTGATCGCCGGCGGCGATGCAGGTTCCGGTGCCGTGCTCAAGGCCGAGGCGTCGATCGTGCGGGCGCTCAAGGAGGACGGCAGGCCGCTGGCCAAGGTGACCGCCCGCGAGATCGTTGCCGATCACGCCACCTCGACGCTCGACGTGGCGCTGACCGTGGCCGCCGGGCCGGTTGCCGGCTATGGCGACACCACGGTCGAAGGCACCGAAAAGGTCGACCGCGATTTCACCGAATACATGACCGGCCTGAAGCGCGGCCGCCAATATTCGCCGGAAGAGGTCGATGAGGCGCGCGACCGGCTGCTCCGGCTGGAAGTCTTCAACAGCGTCACGCTGAAGGAGGCCGACAGTCTCGACGCCGGCGGCAACATCCCGATCGGCGTCGAAGTAAGCGAGCGCAAGCCGCGCTATTTCGGCCTTGGCGGTACCTTCTCCAACACCGAGGGGCTCGGCCTCGAAGGCTATTGGGGTCACCGCAATCTGTTCGGCCGTGCCGAAAAACTGCGCATCGAGGGTGAAATCAGCGGCATCGGCAGCAACGAACTGACCGAGCTCAACTACAATGCCGGCATCATGTTCGAAAAGCCGGGCGTGGTCGGGCCGGCGTCTAAATTCTTCGCCGGCGCCAACACCGTGCTGGAGCATCCCGACGCCTACGACCGTTTCTCGGTCAAGGGCAACACCGGCCTGTCGTATGACCTCGACCGGCAGCAGACGGTTTCGGCGGAAGTCGCGCTCGACTATTCGAAGATCACCGATTCCTTCGGCAAGCACACTTTTCTGATCGCCAGCATTCCGCTGCGCTATGTCTACGACAACCGCGACAACCGGCTCAACCCGACGACCGGATTCAGGGCGCTGGCCTATGCCGAGCCGAGCTACGACATTTTGAACGGTGCCGCCTTCGTCAAGCTTAGGGGCGAAGGATCGGCCTATCAGTCGCTCGACGCGGCCTCGAAGTTCGTCCTGGCCGAACGCGTCGTCATCGGCTCGATCATCGGCGCCGGCCTTCAGGATGTTCCGGCCGACCGGCGCTTCTATTCCGGCGGCGGCGGCTCGGTCCGCGGTTATGCCTATCAGGGCATCGGTCCGAAGGACGCCGACGGAGAGCCGATCGGCGGGCTGTCCTTCTTCGAGACCTCGTTCGAGATGCGCATCGCCATCAACGACACGATCGGCGTCGTGCCGTTCGTCGATGCCGGCACCGTCTCGACCGATCAATTCCCGGATTTTTCCGGCATGAAGGTCGGCGCCGGCGTCGGCTTGCGCTATATTACGCCGTTCGGACCGTTGCGCATCGATGCGGCGGTGCCGCTCAACCCGGATCCCGACGACCCGGATTTCGGCATCTATGCCGGTATCGGCCAGGCGTTTTGATGACAATGTTCAAGCGCATCCTTCGCATTGCCCTTTACACGCTGCTCGTCCTGGTGGCGGCGGTGGTCGGTGCGCTCGTCGTGCTGACCAAGACCGAGCGCGGCCGCGCCAATCTCGCCGGCATCATCTCGACCGTGGCGTCGACCGATGACCAGAAGGTCACGGTCAGCGGCATCGACGGCATCTGGTCCGGCGCGCTGACGGTCGACCATGTGGTGCTGGAGGATCGCCAGGGCGCCTGGCTGGTGGCGCGCAAGGTGGCCGTCGACTGGTCGCCGCTGGCGCTTCTGTCGAAAAACTTCAGCGCCGGCCGCATCGGCGCCGATCGCATCGAACTGGCGCGGCTGCCGGCGGCCGGCACGCAGCCGAGCCAAGGTGGCGCCACCACGCTGCCGGTGTCGCTCGACATCAAGCAGATCGACCTGCCGGAAATCGCGCTCGGGCAGGCGCTGGTCGGCAGCGGTATCGCCGAGCTCGCCGCCAAGGGATCGTTCAAGGCCGATGCGGCGCCATTGGCGCTCGCAACCAGCCTCAACATCACCCGCCGCGACGGCAAGCAAGGCAAGCTCGACGCCAACATCCATTTCGCGCCCGCCGACAACAAGCTGGACCTCGATCTGAAGGCGTCGGAGCCGGCCGGCGGCATCATCGCCAATCTGCTCAAATTGCCGGATGCGCCGCCGGTCAACATCGTCGTCACCGGCACCGGGCCGGTCGCCAATTGGAGCGGCATCGGTACCTTCGTCGTCGACGGCCAGATCGTCACCCAGCTCACAGGTCGCCACCAGCTCACCGACAAGGGCAACTATGTCGAGGCCAAGGGCGACGGCGACTTCCAGCGCTTCTTGCCCGACAATCTGAAATCCTTGTTTGCCGGCAAGACCAGCTTCGACCTCGCCGGAACCGCGATTGTGACGGGCGGCGTCGAGGTCGAGCGCGCCAGCATCGACAGCGATGCCGTGCATGGCACCGCCGCGGGCATCATCGACCCCAACGGCGCCAGCGACCTTTCGGTGGAACTCGCCGCCAAGGGTCCACCAGTCGTGCTCAGCCTCGGCGCCGCGGCGCAGCCGGTGACGGTCGCGATCACCGGCGCCACGGCTCGCGCGTTCGGCGGTGGCAAGGCGCCGATAATCGACATCGGCGCGTCCCTGGTCTCGGTGGTGGCGGGCGGCACGCGGGTGGACGATCTGGTGGCCGAAATCCATTCCGACGGCTTTGACATCCAGGACCGCAGCGGACCGGTCACCATCAAGCTTATCGCCGGCGGCCTGAACACCGACGTGGCGACGCTGGCGCCGCTGGTGACCGGCAGGGTCACCGCCGACCTCGCCGGGTCGGTCAGCAAGGACGAGATCGTCGTCGATCAAGGCACGCTGCGCAGCGATGCGCTCAATGCCTCGGTGACATCCAAGGTGACGCTGGCCGATCTGGCGATGACGCTCAAGATGAATGCCGATGCCGTCTCGACTGCGCTGCCGCCGCAGATCCGCCCGGTTCTCGGCGAGCGTGTGACATTCTCGGCGACCGCGACCCGCGACCCGCAAGGCTTGTTTGCCGCCAATGCGCTGCAACTCAATTCGGGCTCGCTCAGCGCCAGCGGCACCGCCAGCGCGACGGGCACCGACATCCAGGCCGACATCAGGGGCACGCTCGGCGATGTCTCGGTGCTGTCGCCGATGGTTGGCGTACCGGTCGGCGGGGCCGTCAATTTCGCGCTGACGGCGAGCGGCGCGCGTTCGGCGCCGGATTTCTCGGTCTCGGCCGACAGCGACAGCCTGACCGCGTCGGGCCGGACGGTCAAGACGATCAAGCTGACAGCGACGGGCAAGGCCGACATCGTCAATCCCGCTGCCGATGTCGCACTGACAGGGTCCGTCGACGACCAGCCGCTCGATCTCAGGGCATCTTTGGTGACGCGTGACGGAACGCGTTCCCTCAACGGGCTTAGCCTGTCGCTGGCCGACAACAAGGTCTCGGGCGATCTCGTGCTCGACGACAGCTTGCTGCCGCTCGGCACGCTGACCCTCGAAGCGCCCGATATCGGCCCGCTGGCCGCGCTTGCCGGGCAGACGGCGGCCGGCGACGTGCAGGGCAGCATCCGCCTCTCGAATGATGGTGGCGCGCCGACGGTAGTCATCGATATGACGAGCGGGTCTATTTCCCGCGGCGATCTGGCGGCGAAGACCATCGCCGTCAACGCGCTGGTCGCCAACTTTCTCAAGGCGCCGGCGATCTCCGGCACGATCAAGGCCGATACGGTCACATCAGGCGCCACCGTGATCAGCGGCATCGGTGTCGATTTGAAGCGCGACGGCGACTGGACCGGGTTTTCCGGCGGCGCCACCGTCGCCGGCATTCCGGCCAGGGCCGAAGGCAGGGTGAAGATCGCGGACGGCACGACAAGCGTCGAAATCGCCTCCGGCGATGCGACCATTCGCGGCATCAGGGCGGCGATCGCGCAGCCGTCAACCCTGAGCATCGCCAATGGCAACGCCAGCATCGAGAAGCTGATGCTCGATGTCGGCGGCGGATCGGTGACAGTGTCCGGCACCGCCGGCCAGAGGCTCGATCTCGCGGCAGAGTTTTCCGGGCTGCCGGCCGCCCTGGCCAATGATTTTTCACCCGGCCTCGACGCCGCGGGCACACTCGGTGGAACGGCGCAAGTGACGGGACCGTCGGCAGCCCCTGACATTCGTTTCAATGCGCAGCTCAACGGCGCCGAGACCAGCCAGACCCGCCAGGCGGGGCTTGGGCAGCTCAACCTCGATGCCGCAGGCAGCTTCTCCTCCGCCGGCGGCGTCGCCATCGACAACGCGACGCTTGCCGGGGACAAGATTTCCGGCAAGGCTGCCGGCACCATCAATCCGAACGGCGCCAGCGATTTTTCGCTCGACCTGGCCTCGACCGGCCCGAGCCTGCCGCTGGCGCTTGGCAGCACCGAGAGCCCGATCAAGCTCGAGTTGCAGGCGCTGTCGGTGGAGNTCGCGGGGCAGGGCACGCAATCGACGCTGAATATCTCCGCGAGACTGCCGTCGGTCGCCACCAACCTCGCCAAGGCCGAAGGCATCGCGCTTGCGCTCCATTCCGACGCCTTCGATCTGAAGGGCCGAACAGGGCCGATCTCCGGTACGGTGACGGCGGGCAAAATCGGCCTGGACAATCCGACCATCGCGCCGCTGCTCGCCGGAAAGATTACTGCCAAGGTCGCCGGCGATCTCGCTACCGATACCATCGTCATCGACAGCGGCTCGGTAACGAGCGAGGNGATTACTGCCAAGGTCGCCGGCGATCTCGCTACCGATACCATCGTCATCGACAGCGGCTCGGTAACGAGCGAGGTACTGGACAGCGGCTTTAATGGAAGGATCTCGCTGGCCGACGGCGCCATCGACCTCAACCTCAAGACCGACGCCGTTTCCGCGGCGCTGCCGGCGGCAGCGCGCGGCGTGCTCGCGCAGCGGACGGAACTCAGTGCCGCGCTGAAGCGCGACGCCAATGGCAATGTCACCGCCGATGCGATCAGGCTGGTATCCGGCGCGCTGACCGCCGACGGGCAGGCCAGCCTTGCCGACAACAAGCTCACCGTCGACATCAAAGGCGCGCTGGCCGACATCTCGCTTCTGTCAGGGGACGCCAACGGCGCCATCACCTTTGCGCTGAACGCGCAAGGCGCCAGCACCGCGCCCGACCTGTCGCTGACGGTCAACAGCGAGCGGCTTTCGGTTGCCGAACGCGAGATCACCGGGTTGAGCCTCACCGCCACCGGCAAGGCCGATGCCGCCAACCCGGCGGCCAATGTCCAACTGACCGGAAACGTCGCGGGCCAGCCCCTGCGAGGCAGCGCCGTGCTGGCCACGTCAGACGGCAAGCGCGCCATCGACGGGCTTTTGCTGTCGCTCGGCAAGAACCGGATATCAGGCGACCTGGCGCTTGACGAGGCGTTCGTGCCTGAAGGCACCGTGGCGCTCGACCTACCTGACATCGGACCGCTGGCAGCGCTTGCGCTGGAAAAGGCGGAAGGCGACGTGCGCGGCACGATCGTGTTCTCGAAGACCGGCAATGCGCCTGGCGTCACCGTCAAGGCTTCGACGGCGTCGATTACACGCGGTGATGTTTCGGCGAAGACGGTGACCATCGATGCATCGATGGTCAACTATCTCGCGGCACCGGTGATCTCCGGAAAAATCCGGGCCGACAGCGTCACCTCCGGCGACACCGTCATTCGCGGCATCGATGTCGATCTTACCCGTGACGGCGACTGGACCGGCTTTTCCGGCGGCGCCACCGTCAAGGACATTCCGGCCACGGCGGCCGGCCGCGTCAGGGTCGCCAATGGCACGACGACGGTTGAGCTCGCCTCCGGCCAGGCGACGATGCGCGGCATCAAGGCGGCGATCGCCCAGACCTCGACCATCACCATCGCCAACGGCACCACTAGCCTGGACAGGCTCGCACTCAACCTCGGCGGCGGCACGGCGACGGTTTCGGGCAAGGTCGGGGAGGCGCTCAATCTCAACGCGACGCTGGCGCGGGTGCCGATGTCGCTCGCAAACAGTTTCTCGCCCGGTCTCGATGCCGCCGGCACGATCTCGGGCACGGTGAAGGTGACGGGCGCGCCGGCCAATCCGGCCGTCGCCTTCAAGGTCGACGCCGCAGGCGTCCAGACGTCGCAGACCCGCGGCGCCGGTTTCGGCGGCATGGGCGTTTCGTCCTCCGGCACGTTTTCCGGCAACCGACTGACCTTCGAGGCCAACATGAGCGATGCCGCCGGTCTCGGCCTCAAGGGCGGCGGCACGATGACGACATCAGGCACGCCGACGGTTGATCTCGACTTTTCCGGCAAGGTGCCGTTCGCCTTCCTGACCCGGACACTGGCCGCACAAGGCTTGTCGTTGAGCGGCACGGCCGACGTCAATCTGAAGGTGCGCGGCCCCGCGACGGCGCCGGTGATCACAGGCACGGTCCGCACGTCAGGTGCCCGCCTGATCGATGCACGCTCGGGACTTGCAATCAACGACATCACCGCCGATGTGGCGATCGGCGATGGCGTCGCCAGGATCAACCGCCTGACCGGCAATTTGTCGACGCGCGGCAGCCTGTCGGCCAGCGGCACGGTCGGCATCAATCCGGCGCAAGGCTTTCCGGCCGACCTGTCGGTCAAGCTCGTCGACGGTCGCTACACCGACGGCAGGGTGGTCACCGCCAATCTCGGCGGCGACCTGACCATCAAGGGGCCACTCGCATCGGCGCCGTTGATCTCGGGTACGATCAACCTGGCCAAGACCGTCATCACCGTTCCCGAAAAGTTGCCGGGCTCGCTGGCGGCGCTCAACATCAGGCACAAGAACGCACCGGCCGCCGTGCGCGCGCAAGACAAGGCGTTGCGTCCGGCGACGGCGAGCAGCAGCAGCGGTGGTGGCGGCCTCAACCTCGATGTCACGGTCAACGCGCCCAGCCAGATCTTCATCCAGGGCAGGGGCGTCGATGCCGAGCTTGGCGGTTCGCTGCGGCTGACCGGCCCGGCATCGTCGCCGCAAGCGGTCGGCACCTTTGACTTGCAGCGCGGTCGGCTGTCGATCCTGGCCAAGCGGCTGACCTTCACCGAAGGCACGGTCGGCTTTTCGGGGTCGCTGGTGCCCTATCTCAATCTCACGGCGACATCGACGACGAGCAGCACCACCGTCACCATCGTGGTGTCGGGCGAGGCGACCAATCCGAAATTCAACTTCTCGTCGGTGCCGGCATTGCCAGAGGACGAGGTCCTGGCGCAACTGATTTTCGGCCGCTCGATGTCGAACCTGTCGCCCCTGCAGATCGCCCAGCTTGCCGAAGCCGCCGCGCAACTGGCCGGCATCGGCGGCTCGACCTCGCTGCTCCAGAACCTGCGCAGCGCCATCGGCGTCGACGATCTCGACGTCGTCACCGACGAGGAGGGCGGCACCGCGGTCTCGGCCGGCAAATATCTCAACGACCGCACCTATGTGACGATCCAGAAGGGCGACAAGCCGGGTTCGGGCAAGGCGGCGATCGATCTCGACGTCGGCCGCGGCGTCAAATTGCGCGGCGAAGCCACCGATGCCGGCGAAGCCAAGGGTGGCATTTTCTACGAACGCGAGTACTGAAGCCGGCCGGCGAGATAGGGTCCGGCAGTCCGACAGCCCTCGTCGCCGTATCGGCACTCATCCGAGATCGGCCGGCGCGGTGCAAAGCTTCGCGCATGACCGCGAGAATCGAAATCGATTTCGGCGCAAAATCAAACCGCTACAGCGTCCGTTGCGCGCCCGACGGGACGTGCGGCGCGGTAGTGAATGTCTCAGTTTGATCGATGCCGGAGATTCGAACGAAATCTGCCGGGCAATAGCAATTTTGCGCCAAGACTGTCGTTATCACGCGAACTGCTTCCCTTCCAAAGTTGCACATTCCTTGGCATGTTCCCAATCCGGTGCCGTTTTTGACATCACGGCCCGGATGCGGAATGGTAAAAGGCAGAAAGCCAACAATGGGAGTTCTCGATGACAATCTACAAGAGTAATGGCGACCGCGTTCCGGATCACATCCATGCGATGGCCCAGGAAGCCAGGGCCGGACGTGTCGATCGCCGCGAGTTTCTCGCTTTGGCCAGCGTCTTCGGCGCGTCCACGGCGATGGCCTATGGCATGCTCGGCCTCGCCGACCCGACGCCGGCGAGAGCGCAGGACGCGCAGGGCAAGAAAGGCGGCATACTGAAGGTCGCTATGTGGATCAAGGATCCGAAGGATCCGCGCAAGGCCGACTGGTCGGAGATCGCCAATGCCGAGCGCCAGGCGCTCGAGCCGCTGGTCAAGTACACGAACGAATACACGTTCCGCCCCTACCTGCTCGAGAGCTGGGACGTCAACGACGACGCCACCGAATACACGCTGCATGTGCGCAAGGGCGTCACCTGGAACAACGGCGATCCGTTCACCGCCGACGATGTCATCTTCAACTTCAAGCGTTGGGCCGACAAGAAGGCCGAAGGCAATTCCATGCCCGGTCGTCTCGGCTCGCTGGTCAAGGACGACAAGCTGGATGAGAGCGCCGTAACCAAGGTCGACGAACACACGGTCAAGTTGACGCTCAGCTCGCCGGATATCGCGCTCATCCCCAACGTGTGCGACTATCCCGGTCTCGTCGTCCACAAGACCTTCGACGAAAAGGGCGGCGATTTCAAAGCCTGCCCGATCGGCACCGGCCCATTTGAACTGGTCTCCTACGATGTCGGCCAGAAGGTCGTCTACAAACGCCGCGAAGACAACAAGTGGTGGGACGGTGAGGTGTTTCTCGACGGCGTCGAGTTCATCGACTATGGCACCGATCCGGCGGCGATGGTCAGCGCTTTCGAAGCCGGCGAAGTTCATACCAATTTCGAGACGTCGGCCGACTATGTGTCGATCCTCGATGGTGTCGACCTGGTCAAGTCCGAGGTGGTCACCGCTTCGACGATCGTCTGCCGCACCAATGTGACCAACAAGCCGTATGACGATCAGAAGGTTCGCAACGCGCTGCAGCTTGCGGTCGACAACGCTGTCGTCCTGCAGCTCGGCTACGGCAATGCCGGCACAGTTGCCGAAAACCACCATGTCTCGCCGATCCACCCGGAATACTTCGAGCTGGCGAAGATTGCCCGCGATCCGGCCAAGGCTAAGGCGCTGATGGCTGAAGCCGGCCAGGCCGACTTCGAGCACGAGCTGATCACGGTCGACGAAGACTGGCACAAGAACACCGGCGATGCGATCGCCGCGCAGATGCGCGACGCCGGCATCAAGGTCAAGCGTACGGTGCTGCCGGGCTCGACCTTCTGGAACGACTGGACCAAATACCCGCTGTCGATGACCAACTGGAACATGCGGCCGCTCGGCGTCCAGGTTCTGGCGATCGGCTATCGCACCGGTGAAGCCTGGAACGAGACGGGCTGGGCGAATGCGGAGTGGGATGCCAAGCTCAACGCGGCGCTCGCCGTTGCCGACCCCGCCAAGCGCAAGGAAATGATGAAGGACATCGAGCAGATCCTGCAAGATGCCGGCATCATCATCCAGCCCTACTGGCGCAAGCTCTACAGCCATTCGGTCGCTTCCGTTAAGAACTACGGCATGCACCCGACCTTCGAGCGCGACTACGGCAAGGTCTGGCTCGACGAGGAGGCCTGATCGGATCGATCGTGGAAGGGGCGGTTCGCCCCTTCCACCCACGCCATGCATGATCCCACAACCGCAGATCGGCGCAGAAAAAAAGCGCAGACTCTTCGGAAAGGGGCGTGCAATAAGACAGGGTTGATCGCATTCTGAGGGTCCGTTTGACAGCCAGCTCTGCCGATTGCGGCTGAGCTGGCTCCGAGCCGGCCTCAACCCCAACCAGCCGGCAGGGGACCGCCATGCTTTCTTTCATCCTTCGACGCCTCGTCACCATGGCATTGACGATGCTGTGCCTGACGATGGTCGTGTTCTTCCTGATCAATCTCGATCCCAATCTGAAAAAGCTGGCGATCAGCCAGACCGAAATGCACACCTCGGCCGAGCAGCTCGAAAACTGGCTTGTCAACCATGGCTACCGCCAGAATTTCTTTTCCCGCTATGGCCAATGGCTAGGCATCGTGCCCAAGCAGCCAGTCACAGACCCGGCAACCGGCAAACCCACGCGACGTTTTGCCTTCTGCAACGATCCTGTCGAGCCGACATTCTCCGGCGTTCTGCAGGGTGACTTCGGCTGCTCGACCAAGTTCAAGACGACGGTCGCGTCGAAGCTATTCCCGGCGCTTGGTGCTACCGGAATCCTGATGTTCTGGGTGCTTGTGGTGATGGTGCCGATCTCGCTGCTGATCGGCATCCTCGCCGGCATGCGCGAAGGCTCGCGAACCGACCGGACCTTGTCGGTCGCCTCGATCGCCTCGACGGCGACGCCCGAATATGTCTCGGGCGTCATTTTCACCGTCATCTTCGCCTCATGGCTCGGCCTGCTGAACGGTTCGGCGGCTTCCGCCAGCCGGGGCATCACCTTCTACAACTTCACCTTGCCTGTGATGACGCTGGCGATCTATGGCATCGGCTATATCGCCCGCATGACCCGCGCCTCGATGGTCGAGGTGATGACGCAGCAATATATCCGCACCGCCCGGTTGAAGGGCCTCTCCTTCGGCAGCGTCGTGGTCAAGCACGCGCTGCGCAACGCGCTGATCGCGCCATTCACCGTCATCATGCTGCAATTTCCCTGGCTGCTCACCGGCGTCGTCATCGTCGAGGTGATGTTCCGCTACCAGGGGTTTGGCTACACGCTGGTCGAGGCGGCCGGCAACAACGATATCGATCTTTTGCTCGGCTGCTCCCTGGTCTCGGTGTTCATCGTCCTGATCACGCAGCTCATTTCCGATGTCGGCTACGCGTTTCTCAATCCGCGTATCAGAGTTCAATAGGGGATCGAGCGGATGCAGCTTGAATACATCGGCGCCTTCAATGTCGTGCTCGGCGTGCTTGCGCGTTTCTGGCCGGTCTGGATCGCTCTCGTCCTGGTGATGGGGGCGAGCTTCGCCTACAAGAAGAGGCTTGGCCTCTACGGTCAGCTCTTCGACAGCAGCGTCGGCATCGTCGGCGTCGGCATCTGCCTGTTCTGGCTGTTCACGGCGATCTTCTCGTCGACCGTCTCGCCCTTCAATCCGCTTGTCCAGATCCCGATCATGAAGGACGCGCTGCCGGGCGCGGTCGAGCCGCAATCGGGACTTGTCTACCTGTTCGGCGGCGACAAGCTTGCCCGCGACGTGTTCAGCCGCATGGTCTACGGCAGCCAGATCGTGCTGATCATCGCGCCGGCGGCGACCGGTTTTGCGCTGATGGTCGGCATCACGCTCGGCCTGCCGGCCGGCTATTATGGCGGCAGGATCGATACGGTGCTGTCATTCCTCGCCAATCTGGTGCTCGCCTTCCCGGTGATCCTGCTGTTCTACCTCCTGGTGACGCCGGGCATCATGGAGACACCGATTCCCTATGCGATGGCCGGCCTGTTCTTCATGTTTCCGATCATCTTCTTCAGCGTGCTGTTCTGGACGCGCTACAAGAAACGGCCCGACCGGCTTTACATCCTCCTGGGGCTGACTCTGATCGTTGGCGGCTGGGTCTATGCCGGCCTGGTCTTCGATGCCGATCCGTTCAGGATCATCCATATCGATCCCAACCAGCTCAACATCTTCGTGGCGGTGGTGTTCGCCTCCAGCCCCGGCGTGTTCCGCATCGTGCGCGGCCTGGTCATGGACATCAAAACGCGCGACTATGTGGCGGCGGCGCAGACGCGCGGTGAATCGCCCTGGTACATCATGCTGTGGGAGATCCTTCCCAACGCACGCGGGCCGCTGATCGTCGATGCCTGCCTGCGTATCGGCTACACCACGATCCTGCTCGGCACGCTCGGCTATTTCGGCCTGGGGCTGGCGCCCGAGAGCCCGGACTGGGGCACTGCGATCAAGGATGCCAGCCGGCTGCTGCGCTCCTTCATCCATCCGGCGCTGCCGCCGACGATCGCGCTGATGTCGTTCGTGCTGGGCCTTAACCTGCTGGCCGACTCGCTGCGTGAGCAATCGATGAAAGATTGATGGACGGGTTCTCGACCCGATATGCTGAAAGAACAAGGATTGGAGCGACCCATGAATGAGGCAGTTCGAAATCCCCCCAAGCCGACCAACGGGCCGACCAACGGGCCGATCATCGAGATCGAGAACCTGTCGATCTCCTTCTTCACCCGCAAGGGCGAGATACCGGCCGTCATGGATTTTTCCTGCACGGTCATGCCTGGCGAAGCGATGGGCATCGTCGGCGAATCCGGCTGCGGCAAGTCGACCGTGTCGCTCGGCATCATGCGCGACCTCTCCAACATCGGAAAGATCGTCGGCGGCCGGATAAAATTCCAGGGCAAGGACATGGGCGAGCTGTCCGACGAGGAACTGCGCGCCATCCGCGGCAACAAGATCGCGATGATCTACCAGGAGCCGATGGCCAGCCTGAACCCGGCGATGAAGGTCGGCCAGCAACTGATGGAAGTGCCGCTGATCCACGACAAGGTGTCGAAGGAAGAGGCTTACAGGCGCGCGCTGGAAATGGTGCGCGCGGTCAGGCTGCCCGATCCGGAGCGCATGATGCGCTCCTTTCCGCACCAGCTTTCCGGCGGCCAGCAACAGCGCATCGTCATCGCCATGGCGCTGCTGTCGAAGCCGGCGCTGCTGCTGCTCGACGAGCCGACGACGGCGCTCGACGTGACGGTCGAAGCCGGCATCGTCGACCTGGTCAAGGGGCTCGGCGAGAAGTTCGGCACCTCGATGATCTTCGTGTCGCACAATCTCGGCCTGATCCTGGAAACCTGCGACCGCATCACGGTGATGTATTCGGGCGAAGCGGTGGAGACCGGCAAGATCAAGGACGTCTTCGACCGGATGCGCCATCCCTACACGCAAGGCCTGTTCCGCTCGATCCCGCTGCCCGGCGCCGACAAGAATTCGCGGCCTCTGATCTCAATCCCAGGGCAATTGCCGCTGCCGCATGAGCGGCCGAAGGGCTGCAATTTCGGCCCCCGCTGCCACCATTTCGTCGAGGGCGTCTGCAACGCTGCAGAAATCCCGATGATCGCGGTCGACGGCCATGAAGGCCATTTTTCGCGTTGCGTGCGCTTCAACGAGATCGACTGGGAAGCGCTGCCGCCCGGCGCCAAGAAGGTCAACGAGCGCGTCGAGCCCGGTGCGCCGGTGCTCAAGATCGAGGATCTCAGAAAGTACTACAAGGTCGGCGGCAGCGAGGTGTTCGGCTCGAGCGAGGGCCGCGTCGTCAAGGCCAACGAGACGATCTCCTTCATGGCGCGCGAATCCGAGACCGTCGCCATCGTCGGCGAGTCCGGCTGCGGAAAGTCGACGCTGGCCAAGGTGCTGCTCGGACTGGAGACGGCAAGCTCCGGCAGCGTGACGCTCGGCAACCAGCAGATCCAGTCGATCGGGGTCGAGAACCGCAGCGTCGAGACGGTGTCGTCGATCCAGATGGTGTTCCAGAATCCGTTCGACACGCTCAATCCCAGCCATACGGTCGGCTCGCAGATCATCCGCACGCTGGAAAAATTCAATGTCGGCAACACCGTTGCCGATCGCCGCAAGCGCATGCTGGAACTGCTCGACCTGGTGAAGCTGCCGCGGGCGTTCGAGACCCGCAAGCCGCGCCAGCTTTCCGGCGGCCAGAAGCAGCGCATCGGCGTGGCGCGGGCTTTTGCCGGCGATGCCAAGGTGGTGGTGGCCGACGAGCCAGTCTCGGCGCTCGACGTGTCGGTGCAGGCGGCGGTGACCGAACTGTTGATGGACATCCAGCGCAAGAACAAGACGACGATGCTGTTCATCAGCCACGACCTGTCGGTGGTGCGCTACATCGCCGACCGCGTCGTCGTCATGTATCTCGGCTATATCGTCGAGCAGGGCACGACCGACCAGATCTTTTCGCCGCCCTATCATCCCTATACCGAGGCGCTGCTGTCGGCGATCCCGATCGCCGATACCAGCGTGATCAAGAAGCACATCGTGCTGGAGGGCGACATCCCGTCGGCGATGAACCCGCCAACCGGCTGCCCGTTCCAGACCCGCTGCGGCTACAAGAAGCTGGTGCCGGACAATCTTTGCGAGACGCAGGTGCCGCCGGTCAAGCATCTCGGCGACGGTCATATGAGCCTGTGCTGGCTTGCCGACGACGTGCTGGCGAAAATGGAGCCGGTGATCAAGTTCGACAAGGAGCATGCCGCCAATGAAGGCGTGCCCGACGACGCGCCGCAAGGCATCGGTCCGGGCTTTGCCGGCGCTCCGCCGCAGCGTCCGCACGGCAAGAGGCCGAAGCTGACGGACGATTAGATCCGTGGCGCCATCAACGCGCGCATTGGCGTAGCTGCGCGGCGTAGTCCCGAGCCATCTGCTCCGTGGCCCGCGCATAGCGCTGCACGCCGGCATCGCCGCGGTTGCCGCGGCCATAGGCCGTCCAGCCGAGATAATAGGCCAGATAGAGATTGTAGGTGTCGTTGCGGGCGACGCCGAGCGTGTCTGATGTCTTGGAATGATACCAGCCGACGAAATCGACGGCATCGGCGAAGCTGGTGCGGCGCGCCGCCCAACTGCCGGTCTCGCTCTGATATTGCGCCCAGGTGCCGTCAAGCGCCTGCGAGAAGCCGGTGGCGCTGGAGGCACGTTTCCAGGGAATGAAGCCGAGCAGCTTCTTGCGCGGCGGCCTGGCGTTGCTCTTGAAGCCGGATTCCTTGCGCACCGTCGCCATCAGCACCGGAACCGGCACGCCGTGCTTCTGTTCGGCGCGTTCGGCCGCCGCCTGCCAGTTGTCGAACCAGCCGTCATTCTGGTCGAAGACAGCGCAGACATTGTTGATATGGCTCGGCGGCGTCGCGCAGGCCGACAGCGCCAGCAACACGGTAACGGCTACAATTTTGCGAAAACTCGACCTACCCATTGGAAGAGGATTAGGCCGGAATCATAAAGGGAATCTTGCAGCGTTCCTTAACGGCTGATCGGCCGCTTTGGCCGCGACACAGCGAGGATAGATATTCCGACGTTTTCCGTCGCTTTTGTCGGCATGAAATCCCAAAATGCCGCCTTGGCTAAAATCGCGCCCGCAGGTGGCGGATTTCTGACAGCCCGATCGTCGTGCCGGCGCTTTGATGCGCCGCATGACCGAACCGAGACGCAAGCGCGGCGCCGAGCGAACCAGCAACAGGGGACCGGCCGCCATCCCGCAACTGCCGTTGCGCCGCGTGACAAATCCCTATCCGCCGATGGCGATGCTCTCGGCCGACCAGATCGAGGCGATCCACCAGGCGTCGATGCACATTCTGGAGAATTTCGGCATCGAGGTGATGAGCCCGCGGGCGCTTTCGCTGTTCGAGAAGGCCGGCGCCAAGGTCGATCATGCGTCGATGACTGTCCGCATCGAGCGCGGCATGGTCGACGAGGCACTGAAGACGACGCGGTCCAGCTATACGCTGACGCCGCGCAACCCAGCCCACACAGTCCATCTCGGCGGCAACACCATCAATTTTACGCTCGTCGCCGGACCGCCGAACGTGCATGACATGGAACGCGGCCGGCGCGCCGGCAATTTGCGCGACTATTGCGATCTCACCCGGCTGGCGCAGCATTTCAACTGCATCCACATGCTCGGCAACCAGGTCTGCGCACCGGTGGAACTGCCGGCCAATTCACGCCACCTCGACACCTATTTCGCCAATCTGACGCTGACCGACAAGAGTTTTCACGTCTCGGCGATCGGCCGCGGCAGGGCGCTGGATGGCATCGAAATGATGGCGATTTCGCGGGGCTTGAGCCTCGACCAGATGCGCGACGATCCCGGCGTCACCACCATCATCTCGGTCAACTCGCCGCGCCGCTTCGACGAGATGATGGCCGAAGGGCTGATGACCATGGCCGAGTTCGGCCAGTCGGTTGCGGTGACGCCGTTCACGCTGATGGGGGCGATGAGCCCGGTGACGCTTGCCGGCGCGCTGGCGCAACAGAACGCCGAGGCGCTGTTCGGCGTGGTCTTGACGCAGCTTGTCCGCCCTGGCGCCCCGGTCATGTATGGCGCCTTCACCTCCAATGTCGACATGAAGTCCGGTGCGCCGGCCTTTGGCACGCCGGAGAACACCAAGGCCAACATCGCCTCCGGGCAATTGGCGCGGCGCTATGGACTGCCCTACCGGACGACGCCGGGCTCGGCCTCCAACGCCGCCGACGCGCAAGGCGCCTATGAGACGCTGATGGCGCTGTGGGGCGCGGTGCTCGGCCACGGCAATCTCGTCTACCACGCAGCCGGCTGGCAGGAGGGCGGGCTGACCGCATCGTTCGAAAAGTTCATCATCGACGTCGAGATGATCCAGCACATGATGGAGTTTTTGCGTCCGATCGAAGTCAACGAGGCGGAACTCGCCGTCGAGGCGCTGGGTGCGGTGCCGACCGGCGGCCATTTCTTCGGCGAGCCGCACACGCTGGAGCGCTATGCAACCGCCTTCTACCAGCCGATGCTCTCGAATTGGCAGAACTACGAGGCCTGGCAGGAGGCCGGCGGGCTAGACGCCACGGCGCGGGCGACGCGGCTGTGGAAGAAAGCGCTGGAGGATTATGTCGAACCGACGATTGATATTGCCGTGCTAGAGGCGCTGGAGGCGTATGTGGCCAGGCGCAAGGAAGCGATCGGGCAGGGCGAGCCGTGAAAGCTGGTGATCCGTCCAACACCCCTCATCCGGCTTGGCGCTTCGCGCCAATCCACCTTCTTCCACAAGGGGAGAAGGGAGAGCGCCCGACCTTCTCCCCTTGTGGGAGAAGGTGGCCGAGCGAAGCTCGGTCGGATGAGGGGTGTTGGACGGATCGCGACGTCATTCCGGTTTCCTCCNGGTGGCCGAGCGAAGCTCGGTCGGATGAGGGGTGTTGGACGGATCGCGACGTCATTCCGGTTTCCTCCCGCACCGATTCATCTCACCCCTCCAACTCCCTGAAATAACGAGAAAAACCTATGAAATCGCATGCGAAGGTCGTGGTCATTGGCGGAGGCGTTGTCGGCTGTTCGGTGCTGTTCCATCTCGCCCGTCACGGCTGGACCGACATTGTGCTTCTGGAGCGCGACGAGCTGACTTCCGGCTCGACCTGGCACGCGGCCGGCGGCATGCACACGATCAATGGCGATCCCAACGTCGCCAAGCTGCAGAAATACACGATCTCGCTCTACAAGGAGATCGAGGAGCTGTCCGGCCAGGCGACCGGCGTGCATCTGACCGGTGGCGTGCTTTTGGCGGCGACCGAGGCGCGGCTCGACTGGCTGCGCGGCGTTGTCGCCAAGGGCCGCTATCTCGGCATCGACCTCGAGGAGATCTCGCCTGATGAGGCGGCCGAGTTGATGCCGCTGCTCGACCCGAAACAGTTCGTCGGCGCGGTGCGCAACAAGGAGGACGGTCATCTCGACCCGTCCGGCGTCACCCACGCCTATGCCAAGGCGGCCAGAAAACTTGGCGCCGAGGTCGAGCGCTTCACCAAGGTCGAGGATATCGTGCGCCGCGCCGACGGGTTGTGGCGGATCATCACCAACAAGGGCGAGGTGGTGGCCGAGCATGTCGTCAACGCCGGCGGCCTGTGGGCGCGCGAGGTCGGCCGCATGGTGGGCCTCGAACTGCCGGTGCTGGCCATGGAGCACATGTACCTGATCACCGAGGACATGCCGGAGGTCGCCGCCTGGAACCAGAAGACCGGCACGGAGATCATCCACGCGGTCGATTTCGACGGCGAGCTCTATCTGCGCCAGGAGCGCGGCGGCATGCTGATGGGCACCTATGAGAAGGCCAACAAGCCATGGTCCGAGCTCCAGACACCGTGGAATTTCGGCCACGAGCTTCTCGAGCCCGACATCGACCGCATCGCGCCGTCATTGGAAGTCGGGTTTCGGCATTTCCCGGCCTTCCAGAACACCGGAATCAAGCAGATCATCAACGGCCCCTTCACCTTCGCGCCCGACGGCAACCCGTTGGTCGGGCCGGTGCGCGGCCTGCCTGGCTTCTGGGTCGCCTGCGGCGTCATGGCCGGCTTTTCGCAGGGCGGCGGTGTTGGCCTGGCGCTGTCGAACTGGATGATCGAGGGCGATCCCGGCGCCGACATCTGGGCGATGGACGTCTCTCGCTACGGCGACTGGGCAACGATGGCCTACACCAACGCCAAGGTGCGCGAGAATTATTCGCGGCGTTTTTCCATCCGCTTCCCCAATGAGGAACTGCCTGCCGGGCGGCCGCTCAAGACCACGCCGGTCTACGACCTTTTGTCGGCGAAGGGCGCGCAGTGGGGCGTGGCCTATGGGCTGGAAGTGTCGTTGTGGTATGCGCCCGAAGGCGTCAGGGACGAGTTCTCGTGGCGGCGCTCGAGCGATTTCGAGCATGTCGCAAAAGAGGTGAGGACGGTGCGGACAAGTGTCGGCCTGTCGGAAATCTCGTCCTTCGCCAAATACAGGGTGACGGGCGCGGGCGCGGCGGCCTGGCTCGACCGCCTGCTTGCCTGCAAGCTGCCAAAGCCCGGCCGCATGACGCTGGCGCCGATGCTGAAGCAAGACGGCAGGCTGATCGGCGACTTTTCGCTGGCCAATCTCGGCAGCGGCAATTCCAGCGGGGAGGGCTGGTTCCTCGCCGGCTCCGGCATTGCCGAGCAGTATCACATGCGCTGGTTCGAGGCGCATCTGCCGCAAGATGGCTCGGTCCATATCGAGGCGCTGGGGGCGAGATTGACGGGCCTGTCGATTGCCGGTCCGAGGGCGCGGGACGTGCTGGCAAAAGCCACGAGGGCGGATGTGTCGAATGCGGCGTTTCCGTTCATGGCGACGGCCAGGATGGATATCGGCATGGCGCCGTGCCTGGTCGGCCGCGTCAGCTACACCGGCGACCTCGGCTATGAGATCTGGGTGACGCCGGAATATCAGCGTGCCGCGTACCAGACCCTGATGGCGGCCGGCGAAGACTTCGGCATCGGCCTGTTCGGCGCGCGCGCGCTCAACGCGCTGCGGCTGGAGAAGAATTACGGCTCGTGGGCGCGCGAATACCGGCCGATCTACGGACCGCTGGAGGCCGGGCTCGACCGTTTCGTCGCCTATGGGAAAGAAACCGATTTCATCGGCAAGCAGGCGGCACTGGCCGAGCGCCAGCAAGGCGGCAAGCTGCGGCTGCGCGCCTTTGTCGTCGATGCGGCAGACGCCGACGTCATCGGCGACGAGCCGATCTGGTTCGACGGCGCCGTGCGCGGCTGGGTCACGTCAGGCGGCTACGCACATCATTCGAAGACGTCGGTGGCGATGGGCTATGTGCCGAAGGAGATCGCCGACGAGGCCGATGGTTTCGAGATCGAGCTCCTGGGCAAGCGCTACACCGCCCGGGTGCAGCCGACGCCGCTGTTCGACGCGAATCTCGTGCGGATGCGCGGGTGAGGGCGCTGCCATTGCGCGGGGCCGGCGGGACAGCGCCCCCTCTGTCCGGCAGGACAGAGGGGGGCGCGAAGGATCGCCCACTTCGACAAGCATGACGCCGGCCCAGCTACCGCACCGGCGCCGTTAGCGCGAAATGAGCACCCTGTGGATCCGTGCACATCACGATCCAGCCGCCGCCGGGAACCTCCATCGGTCCCATCAGGATCGTGCCGCCATTATCGGTGACACGCTTGGCCGCCGCGTCGATTGCGGGGACATTGAAATAGAACTGCCAGACCGGCACCGGAACCTGCTCGGGCTTGTTCATCATGCCGCCGACAGGTTCGCCGCCGGCGGCAAACAGCTGGTAGGTGCCCATCGGCCCCATATCCATGACGTCGCCCTTGGTCCAGCCGAATTGCCCGGCATAGAAATCGAACGCGGCGCGCCAGTCGGTCGTGTAGAGTTCATGCCAGCCGATATTGCCGGGAGTGGTAGCCGGCAATGGCGGCTGGTCAGGGCCAATCGGCTGCAGGAAGTTGAAGACCGCGCCTTGCGGATCGGCGACGACGGCAAAGCGGCCGACGCCCGGAATGTCATCGGGTTCGCGGTGAACCGTACCGCCGGCCTCCTTCAGCGATTTCGTCGAAGCATCGACATCCCCGGTATGGATGTAACCGACCCAGGCCGGCGGCATGCCCGTCTTGCGCACTTCGTCCGGCTGCGTCATCAGCCCGCCGACGCCGCGCTCGCCGACATTCATGACGATATAGCGCGGCATGCCGGGCGCGCCGTCGAAGGGCTGCGCCTTCCAGCCGACCACGTCGTTGTAGAACGCTTCGGCAGCGTCGAGATCGGTGGTCATCAGCTCGTACCAGAAGAAGGACGTCGGGGAGTTTGGCATTGTCGTGCTCCTTGGGTTTCCAGTCAGCGATCATGCGTGATCCATCTAGGACGATCTTCGCGACGGAATTCCGACAGCCAAGGCCAATATAGAAAACATGAGTATTTATATCATGTTTTTGTTGTGGCTTTTCAGCAGCTTGCCTCGAAAATTGACCAATTGATAAAAAAACAAAACGTGCTAGCCTTCCGCAAAACAACAAGGAATGGGGAAGCGGAATGGCGACTGGTCATTTCAAGCAGGGCATTGCCGGCGGCCGGCTTTCGCCTGAGCAATACGCCGATAATTTTTCCGACCTGCATCCGCCGCTCGATCATCACGAGGCGCTGGTCGAGTCCGATCGCTGCTATTTCTGCTACGATGCGCCGTGCATGAACGCGTGCCCGACCTCGATCGACATCCCGCTGTTCATCCGCCAGATCTCGACCGGCAATCCGATCGGCTCGGCAAGGACGATTTTCGACCAGAACATTTTGGGCGGCATGTGCGCCCGCGTCTGCCCGACCGAGACGCTGTGCGAAGAGGTCTGCGTGCGCGAAGTGGCGGAAGGCAAGCCGGTGCAGATCGGCCGCCTGCAGCGTTATGCCACCGATGTCGCGATGGCTGAGAACAAGCAGTTCTATGCGCGCGCCGCTCCGACCGGCACGACGGTCGCCGTGGTCGGCGCCGGACCGGCCGGGCTTGCCGCCGCCCATCGGCTCGCCCGCCACGGTCACGACGTGACCATCCTCGAGGCCCGCCCGAAAGCCGGCGGTCTCAATGAATACGGCATCGCCGCTTACAAGAGCATCGACAATTTTGCCCAGGCCGAGGTCGAGTATGTCATTTCGATCGGCGGCATCGACATCCAGAACGGCAAGGCGCTTGGCCGCGATTACCAGCTGTCGGACCTGACCAGGAATTACGATGCAGTGTTCCTCGGCATGGGGCTTGGCGGCGTCAACGCGCTGCGCGCCGACGGCGAGGACGCGCAAGGCGTCACCAATGCGGTGGAGTTCATTGCGGAGCTTCGCCAGGCCAGCGATCTTGCCAGCCTGCCGGTCGGCCGGCGTGTCGTCGTCATCGGCGGCGGCATGACGGCGATCGACGCGGCGGTGCAATCAAAACTGCTCGGCGCCGAAGAGGTGACGATCTGCTACCGGCGCGGCCAGGAGCACATGAACGCTTCCGAATTCGAGCAGGACCTGGCCGCCGCCAACGGCGTCATCATCCGTCACTGGCTGCAGCCGAAACGGGTTATTGCCGAAGGCGGCAAGGTCAGCGCCATCGAGCTCGAATATACGGCGATGGAAGGCGACAAGCTCGTCGGCACCGGTGAGCGGCTGACGCTCACCGCCGACCAGGTGTTCAAGGCGATCGGCCAGAGCTTTGTCCCAGCTGCGCTCAACGGCAGCGGCGCCTTGCTGGCGCTGGAAGCCGGCCGCATCAAGGTCGACGCCGAAGGCCGCACCTCGCTGCCAAACGTATGGGCCGGCGGCGACTGCATCTATGGCGGCGACGACCTCACCGTCTCGGCAGTCGCGCAAGGGCGCGACGCGGCCGAATCGATCCACCGGGCACTGACCTCGAATGGGAGGGCATGAGCATGGCAGATATCAGAAACAATTTCGTCGGCATCAAATCACCGAATCCGTTCTGGCTGGCCTCGGCGCCGCCGACCGACAAGGCCTACAACGTCATCCGCGCCTTCAGGGCGGGCTGGGGCGGCGTTGTCTGGAAGACGCTCGGCGAAGAGGGGCCGCCGGTGGTCAATGTCAACGGCCCGCGCTATGGCGCGATCTGGGGCGCCGATCGCCGCCTGCTCGGCTTGAACAACATCGAACTGATCACCGACCGCGACTTGCAGACCAATCTGCGCGAGATCAAGCAGGTCAAGATGGACTGGCCCGACCGCGCCATCGTCGTCTCGCTGATGGTGCCTTGCGAGGAGCATGCGTGGAAGGCGATCCTGCCGGTGGTCGAGGAGACCGGGGCCGATGGCATCGAGCTCAATTTCGGCTGCCCGCACGGCATGTCGGAACGCGGCATGGGTGCCGCCGTCGGCCAGGTGCCGGAATACATCGAAATGGTAGTGCGCTGGTGCAAGGCCAACACCCGTATGCCTGTCATCACCAAGCTGACGCCGAACATCACCGATATACGCAAGCCGGCGCGTGCCGCCCTTGCCGGCGGCACCGACGCGGTGTCGCTGATCAACACCATCAATTCGATCACCGGCGTCAATCTCGACAGTTTCGCACCGGAGCCGACGATCGACGGCAAGGGTTCGCATGGCGGCTATTGCGGCCCGGCGGTGAAGCCGATCGCCATGAACATGGTCGCCGAGATCGCCCGCGATCCGGAAACGCACGGCCTGCCGATCTCAGGCATCGGCGGCATCACCACCTGGCGCGACGCTGCCGAATTCATGGCGCTCGGAGCCGGCAATGTGCAGGTGTGCACGGCGGCGATGACTTATGGCTTCAAGATCGTGCAGGAGATGATCGCCGGCCTGGAAAACTGGATGGACGAGAAGGGCCATGCCTCGCTCGACGACATCGTCGGCCGCGCCACGCCCAACGTTACCGACTGGCAATATCTCAACCTCAATTACGTCGCCAAAGCGCATATCGACCAGGAGGCCTGCATCAAATGCGGCCGCTGCCACATCGCCTGCGAGGACACCTCGCACCAGGCGATCACCAGCATGGTTGACGGCGTCAGACGTTTCGAGGTGATCGAGGCCGAATGCGTCGGCTGCAACCTCTGCGTCAATGTCTGTCCTGTCGAGAACTGCATCACCATGGAGCCGCTGGCGGCCGGCGTCATCGACCAGCGCACCGGCAGACCGGTGTCGCCAGTCTACGCCAACTGGACGACGCATCCGAACAATCCGATGGCCAAGGTGGCCGCGGAGTAGTTTCTTCCCGGTCGAAGCGCCAGATCTTTCTCCCCGTCACTATATGGGGAGAAATGCCCGGCAGAGCAATGAGGGGCAGCTCAACCCTTTGAAAAGGAACCGTAGGCCCGGATATTCCTATTGCGGATAAAAATTATCCACGATAAGATATATCTATGAATTGGACTCAGAAAAATGAAGCTGGGCGAGGGCGTTGAAGCGGCCATCCACTGCGCCGCCATGCTTGCCGGCGTGGAAGGCGCGGCGACCATGCCGGGTGCGGCCATGGCGGAAGCGTTCGGCCTGTCGCCGAGCTATCTGCTCAAGCATCTCAACGCGCTGACGGCGTCGGGCATCCTGGAATCGGTGCCCGGGCCATCGGGCGGTTTCCGGCTGGCGCGGCCGGCGGAGCGCATAACGCTGCTCGACATCGTGCTCGCCGTGGAAGGGCGCGAACCGGCCTTCCGTTGCGGCGAAATCCGTCAGCGCGGGCCCGCCAGGCTCGATGCCTCGGCCTATATCAAACCCTGCGGCATCAGCGTCGCGATGCTGAAAGCCGAGCGTGCCTACCGCGTCGCTCTTGCCGAGGCCCGGCTGTCCGACATCGTGGCGGAATACATAAGCGATGCCGATCCCCGTTCAGTCGCCGCCAACTGCGCCTTCGTCGAGCGCCATCAACGACCGCAGAAATCCAGTTCAACCAAGCAAGCGTGAAGGGTGAGAGAATGAAACAGAGGCTGCAATTCTTCGGCGCGGCGCCGGAAATCATGAAAGCGGTATCCGCGCTCAACAAGGCGGTCGACGGATGCGGGCTCGAGGCAAGCCTGCTGCATCTGATCAAGCTGCGGGCGTCGCAGATCAATGGCTGTTCGTACTGCGTCGAGATGCACAGCCGCGAGGCGCGCCGAGATGGCGAGACCGAGCAGCGGCTCTATCTCGTCTCCGCCTGGAAGGAATCGCCGCTGTTTTCCGAGCGCGAACGCGCTGCCTTCGCCTGGACCGACGTGGTGACGAAGATCGCCGACAGCGGCGTGCCGGCTGATCTCTACGCAAGCACGCTCGAACACTTCTCGGAAGAGGAACTGGTCAAGCTGTCCGTCGCGATCGGCATGATCAACACCTGGAACCGGCTCTGCGTGCCCTTCCACGCCATTCATCCGGTAGCGGCGGCCAAGGCTGCCTGAGCGGACGAAACTGGATGCGCAGCCTTCGCCGCGCGTCTCTTTTTGCTTTGGGATCAAGACCATGTTGTTGAATTTTGAGAATGAGATTCTGGTTGCCGCACGCCTGCTGCTTGGCGGCGCCTTTGTCTTTGCCGGCTTGCGCAACATCCAGAATGCAGGCTTCCTGACCCAGCTGATGTCGATGCGAGGCATGCCGCAGGCGCGGCTGATGCTGTGGCTGGGGATCGTCCTGCAAATCGTTTCCGGAGCGCTGGTGATATCAGGTGTCTGGACCGCTGCCGCGGCTCTGTGCCTGGTGCTGTTCCTGATCGTCGCCACGCCGATGTTCCACAATTTCTGGGATCATCAGGGGCCCGAGCGCGCGTCGCGCATCAACGGCTTTGTCGGCAACGTGGCGCTGACTGGAGGATTCCTGGCGCTGGCGGCGCAGCCGCTTTGACGGTTCGGTGGCCGCCTCGCGGAGGCAGCCGCCGCAGCCTCTGGCAAACGGTCTCAACCTGTCAAACCCTATTGCTGAAGCGTCAGCTCTTCGGCTTCAGCCCGTCGATGAACAATTGCTCAAGAAACCTTGCAGCATCCTCGAAGCGGCCGTCGCCGCCGCGGTCGGGGCCGAGCACGGCGCGGACCTGAACGTCGAAATCGGCATAGTGCTGCGTCGTCGCCCAGATCGAGAAGATCAGGTGCCAGGGGTCGGTGGGCGCGATCTTGCCGGCGCGCATCCAGCCCTTGATAACGGCGGCCTTCTCGTCGACCAGCGTCTTCAGCTCGCCTTCCAGCATCGGCATGATGCGCGGCGCGCCCTGCAGGATCTCGTTGGCGAACAGGCGGCTTTCCCTGGGGAAATCGCGCGCCATTTCGAGCTTGCGCCTGACATAGCTGCGCAATTCGGTCAAGGGATCGCCGATGTCGTCGAGTTCGCGCAGCGGCGCCAGCCAGGTGTCCAGAAGCCGCTGCATCAGCGTCTCGTGGATATCCTCCTTGCGGCGGAAATAGTAGAGCAGGTTCGGCTTCGACATGCCGGCGGCTTCGGCGATCTGGTCGATGGTCGAACCGCGAAAGCCGTTGGTTGAGAACACCTCTAGCGCCGCCTCCAGGATCAGCTCGCGCTTTTCCTGCTGGATGCGGGTACGGCGAGGAGCGGGAATTTCCATGTCGGCCGTCACTGCGGCATATCCTGGGTTGGAGAGCGATCTGGACCAATTCTCTGGACCAGTTTTTCTCCGGCCTGTGGAGCGCGCCTCAGCTGCCGCATTTCCGCTAGTAATCCCTTGACCGCCGACAGGGCGGTGCTAACGTTTGTCCAATCGGTCAAAATTTGCGTAGCACGAAAACGCAGCAGAGACCAAGTGTCGGGAAGACCAAGCGTTAGCCGCACCGAAACAGGTTACAAGGGGAAGTCTTGGTCATGTCCAACCGGCTGAAAGTCACGCCGAACGATCTCAGCGCATTCTGGATGCCGTTCACGGCAAACCGGCAGTTCAAACAGGCGCCGCGCATGATGGTGTCCGCCAAGGACATGCATTACACGACGAGCGACGGCCGCACGGTTTTAGACGGCACCGCCGGCCTGTGGTGCGTCAATGCCGGCCACTGCCGGCCGAAGATCACCGAGGCGATCCAGAGCCAGGCCGCCGAGCTCGACTATGCGCCGGCGTTCCAGATGGGTCACCCGATCGTCTTTGAACTGGCGAACCGTTTGGTCGACCTGGCGCCTGAGGGCATGGACCACGTGTTCTTCACCAATTCCGGATCGGAATCGGTCGAGACCGCGTTGAAGATGGCGATCGCCTATCACCGCGCCAGAGGCGAGGGCTCGCGCACCCGCCTGATTGGCCGCGAGCGCGGCTATCACGGCGTCAATTTCGGCGGCATCTCGGTCGGCGGCATCGTCACCAACCGCAAGATGTTCGGCACGCTGCTCGGCGGCGTCGACCACATGCCGCACACCCACCTGCCGGAGAAGAATTCGTTCACCAAGGGCGTGCCCGAGCATGGCGCGGAATTGGCCAACGAGTTGGAGCGCATCGTCGCGCTGCACGACGCCTCGACCATCGCGGCGGTCATCGTCGAGCCGGTGGCGGGTTCCACCGGCGTCATCCTGCCGCCGAAGGGCTATCTCGAGAGGCTGCGCGAGATTTGCACCAAGCACGGCATCCTTTTGATCTTCGACGAGGTCATCACCGGCTTCGGCCGTCTCGGCACGCCGTTTGCCGCCGATTATTTCGGCGTCACGCCCGATATCATGACCACCGCCAAGGGCGTCTCCAACGGCGTCATTCCGATGGGCGCGGTGTTCGTCAAGAAGGAAATCCACGACGCCTTCATGACCGGCCCCGAGCATATGATCGAGTTCTTCCACGGCTACACCTATTCGGGCAATCCGATCGCCTGTGCGGCGGCGCTGGGCACGCTCGACACCTATAAGGAAGAGGGCCTGCTGACCCGCGGCCAGGAACTGGCGCCGTATTGGGAAGACGCGCTGCATTCGCTGAAGGGCGAGCCGAACGTCATCGACATCAGAAACATCGGCCTGATCGGCGCAATCGAGCTGGCGCCCATCCCCGGCAGTCCGACCAAGCGTGCCTTCTCGGCTTTTGTGAAAGCGTTCGAGCGCGGCGCGCTGATCCGCACCACCGGCGACATCATCGCGCTGTCGCCGCCGCTGATCATCACCAAGGGCCAGATCAACGAATTGATCGACCATGTGCGTGAAGTACTGAGGGCGGTGGATTGAGAAACGCGGCGCAGCTTTCCCTCCCCCTTGAGGGGAGGGTGGCCGCGAAGCGGTCGGGTGGGGTCGGTGGCGACGCGCGCCAACCTGATCTCTTGCTGCGAGGACGCTTCTGATGCCCCGTACCCGCGTGAGCTTCGAAATGCGTCAAAAGGCGCGCGCGCTTCGAGTTCACGCGACCAAAGGCGAATCCCTGCTTTGGTATGAACTGCGCGAGCTGAAATCGGCCGGCATCAAGTTCCGCCGTCAGTGCCCAATCGGGCCTTACATCGTCGACTTTGCTTGCCTCGCGGTAAAGCTGGTCGTGGAAGTCGATGGCGATCTGCACGAGCAGGAACGAGGCAAGCGGCACGATGCTGTCCGTGATGCCTATTTGCGATCGCTCGGGTTCGATGTCTTCCGCGTTGATGAGCCTGATGTCATAAACAGTGCATGGCATGTTGCGCAGGTGGTGAAGGAGAAGGTCGCGCGCATGTTCGGCGACCCCACCCGACCGCTTCGCGGCCACCCTCCCCTCAAGGGGGAGGGGGACGCCGGCGCGCTTCGCCGCAATCGATGAGGTTTTAGAAAATGGCCGCTCCGGGCGAGAATCTGCGAATCAATTCAGACCGTTTGTGGGATTCCATAATGGAGATGGCGAAGATCGGCCCCGGGGTTGCCGGCGGCAACAATCGCCAGACTTTGACCGACGCGGACGGCGAGGGGCGGCAGCTGTTCAAGCGCTGGTGCGAGGCGGCGGGACTTGAAATGGGCCTCGACGAGATGGGCACGATGTTTGCCCGCCGCGAGGGCACCGAGCCCGATCTGCCGCCGGTCTATGTCGGCAGCCATCTCGACACCCAGCCGACCGGCGGCAAGTATGACGGCGTGCTTGGCGTGCTCGGCGGCCTGGAGATCGTCCGCTCGCTCAACGAACTCGGCATCAAGACAAAACATCCGATCGTCGTCACCAACTGGACCAACGAGGAAGGCGCGCGCTTTGCGCCGGCGATGATGGCATCCGGGGTTTTCGCCGGCGTCCTCGACCAGGCCGACGTCTACGAGCATGTCGACAAGGACGGCAAGAAGTTCGGCGAGGAGCTCGAACGCATCGGCTGGAAAGGCAGCGAGAAAGTCGGTGAGCGCAAGATCCACGCCTTCTTCGAGCTGCATATCGAACAGGGCCCGATCCTCGAGGACGAGGGCATCGACATCGGCGTCGTCACCCATGGCCAGGGATTGAAATGGCTGCAGGTGACGCTGACCGGCAAGGAGGCGCATACCGGCTCGACGCCGATGCCCAAGCGCCGCAATGCCGGGCTCGGCATGGCGCGGGTGATCGAACTGGTGCACGAGATCGCCATGGACTATCAGCCCGACGCCGTCGGCGCGGTCGGCCACATGGAGGTCTATCCGAACTCGCGCAACATCATCGCCGGCCGCACCATGTTCACCATCGACATCCGCTCGCCGGAAAAGGAAGTGCTCGACGCCATGGACGGGCGCATCCGCGAAGGCATCGACACGATCTGCGAAGCGCTCGACATCCAATATCAAATCGACCAGGTCGGCCATTTCGATCCGGTGACGTTCGATCCGGGCTGCGTCAAGGCAGTGCGGGATGCGGCCGAGCGCTTGGGTTATACGCATCGCAACATCGTCTCCGGCGCCGGCCACGACGCCTGCTGGATCAACCGCGTCGCGCCGACGGCAATGGTGATGTGCCCCTGCGTCGACGGGCTCAGCCACAACGAGGCCGAGGAAATCACCAAGGAATGGGCGGCGGCCGGCGCCGATGTGCTGTTCCACGCGGTGGTGGAGACAGCTGTCATCGTGGGGTGAGCTAGAAACCAGGATTCCGAACGTCGCTCACCAAGAAGCGCGAGAAAAACAAGGGAACAAAAAAATGTCCAAAGTCATCAAGAACGGCACCATCGTCACCGCCGATCGAAGCTGGAAGGCCGACGTGCTGTTCAAGCACGGCAAGATCATCGCCATCGGGCCGGACCTGCATGGCGACCACGAGTTCGACGCCAGCGGCTGCTATGTGATGCCGGGCGGCATCGATCCGCACACCCATCTCGAAATGCCGTTCATGGGCACCTATTCGGCCGACGATTTCGAGAGCGGCACCCGCGCCGCGCTTGCCGGCGGCACCACCATGGTTGTCGATTTCTGTCTGCCGGCGCCGCAGCAGTCGCTGCTCGAGGCCCTGCAGATGTGGGACAACAAGACCTCGAAAGCGTCTTGCGACTATTCTTTCCACATGGCGATCACCTGGTGGGGCAAGCAGGTGTTCGACGAGATGGCCACCGTCGTCGACAAGGGCATCACCTCGTTCAAGCACTTCATGGCCTACAAGGGCGCGCTGATGGTCGACGACGACGAGATGTATTCGTCGTTCCAGCGCTGCGCCGACCTTGGCGCGCTGCCGCTGGTCCATGCCGAGAATGGCGACGTGGTCGCCGCACTGTCGCAGAAGCTGCTGGCCGCCGGCAACAACGGCCCCGAAGGGCACGCTTACTCGCGGCCGCCGGAAGTGGAAGGCGAGGCGACCAACCGCGCCATCATGATCGCCGACATGGCCGGCGTGCCGCTCTATGTCGTGCATGTCTCCTGCGAGCAGGCGCACGAAGCCATTCGCCGGGCGCGGCAGAAGGGCATGCGGGTGTTCGGCGAGCCGCTGATCCAGCATCTGACGCTCGACGAGAGCGAATATTTCAACAAGGACTGGGACCATGCGGCGCGCCGCGTCATGAGCCCGCCGTTCCGCAACAAATTGCACCAGGATTCGCTGTGGGCCGGCCTGCAGGCCGGATCGCTGCAAGTTGTGGCGACCGACCATTGCGCCTTCACCACCAGTCAGAAGCGCAACGGGGTCGGCGATTTCACCAAGATCCCGAACGGCACCGGCGGGCTCGAGGACCGCTTGCCGGTGCTGTGGACCAGCGGGGTCAATACCGGCCGGCTGACGATGAACGAGTTCGTCGCGGTGACCTCGACCAACATCGCCAAGATCCTCAACATGTATCCGAGGAAGGGCGCCATCGTCGAAGGCGCCGATGCCGACATCGTCGTCTGGGACCCGAAGCTCAAGAAGACGATCACTTCCAAGAAGCAGCAGTCGGTGATCGACTACAACGTCTTCGAAGGTTTTGAGGTGACAGGCCTGCCACGCTTCGTCTTTTCGCGCGGCGAATTGTCGATCCAGGAGAACGAGGTCAAGGCGAAGCCCGGCCATGGCGAATTCGTCGCTCGCGAGCCGAATGCCGCGGTCAATCGGGCGCTGTCGACCTGGAAGGAAATTTCCGCGCCGCGCAAGGTGGAACGATCAGGCATTCCGGCGACCGGGGTGTGAGCTTGCGCGGGTTTGTCGAAGTCGGCGCCGCCCCTCAGGGGCAGCGCAAACCTGAAGCGATTGCACTGAAGCCAGCCTCAGGCGACCAGCCCATCCAGTTGCGGCAGCAGCACGACGCTTTCCTGTTCGTTGGGATCGGTGCGGGCGATGACCGCCGAGGCCGGGCTGTCGCTCAGATTGGCCGGCAGATGCGGCACGCCGGCGGGAATGTAGAAGAGGTCGCCGGCCTTGGCCACGGTCTGCTGCTCGAGCCGGTCGCCATACCAGGTATGGACCTCGCCGGAGAGCACATAGATCGCCGTCTCATGGCTTTCGTGCATATGCGCCTTGGCGCGGGCACCGGGCGGCATGGTGAGCAGGTGCATGCAGATGCCGGTAGAGCCGACCGTCTCGGCGGCGATGCCGGTGAAATAACTCAGTCCCTGCTTGCCTTCATAAGAGCCTTCGGGGCGGATAAGATGGCAGGTGGGTTTGGACAACATCGGGCAAACTCTCGATCGAGTGGGACAAGATAAGTGGAAAGCAGCATTTTGGCAAAAGCAACGGGAGTGCGGCCGGCGCGGCGGCGGCGCGAAAAGCCAGGCTGCGGCCTATGACCGGACAGTCGCCAGCCGTCGTTTCGGCAAGCAAGCTCGGCCTGACCTTCCAGACCAGTGACGGTCCGGTGCAGGCGCTGTCGAATGTCGACCTGACCATCGGCAAGGGCGAATTCGTCTCCTTCATCGGGCCGTCCGGTTGTGGCAAGACGACCTTGCTGCGGGTCATCGCCGATCTAGAAAAACCGACATCGGGAAGCATCGCCGTCAACGGCATGACGCCCGAGCAGGCGCGCCAGAGCCGCGCCTACGGCTATGTCTTCCAGGCGGCAGCACTTTATCCGTGGCGCACGATCGAGCGCAATGTGGCGCTGCCGCTGGAGATCATGGGCCTGTCGAAGGCAGAGCAGGCGGCGCGCATCAAGCGCACGCTCGATCTCGTCAATCTGGCCGGCTTCGAGCAGAAATACCCGTGGCAGCTTTCCGGCGGCATGCAGCAGCGTGCCTCGATCGCGCGGGCGCTGGCCTTCGATGCCGATCTTCTGTTGATGGACGAGCCGTTCGGCGCGCTGGACGAGATCGTGCGCGACCACCTCAACGAACAGCTGCTGGAGCTTTGGGATCGGACCAACAAGACCATCTGCTTCGTCACCCATTCCATTCCCGAGGCGGTCTACCTGTCGACGCGGATCATAGTCATGTCGCCGCGCCCGGGCCGCGTCAGCGATGTCATCGAATCGACGCTGCCGAAAAAGCGGCCGCTCGACATTCGCGAGACGCCGGAGTTTTTGGCGATCGCGGCGCGGGTGCGTGACGGGCTCAGGGCAGGGCACAGCTATGAGGATTGAGCGGGATGGGCTCTCTCCTCTCCCCGACGGTGCCAGCGGGCCCACCCATGGTTTCGTCGTCCTAGGGCGGAGCCGCCGCGAAGCGGCGTTCATCGAGAGCACGGCCAACCACGCCTTCGTCATCCTAGGGCGAAGCAAGGAGCGAAGCGACGCGGCGCAGACCCTAGGATCCATGCCGTTACNCGCCTTCGTCATCCTAGGGCGAAGCAAGGAGCGAAGCGACGCGGCGCAGACCCTAGGATCCATGCCGTTACCTCCCCGCTCCGCAACGGTGCGGAACATCGCTCCCTGTCTTGAGGGAACGTCGGCTGCGGTGGCTTGGTTGGCGGATATTCTGGACCGCTTGGGCCATTCGGCCGAAGTCACGGAATGGATCCTAGGGTCTACGCCCGCCGCTTCGCGGCGGCTTCGCCCTAGGATGACGAAAGCGCGTCACGCAGAGCGTGTGCCGTCTGGCGAGGGCCGCTAGATGGACTCCTTTCGCGACAAGATCGTTCCGGTGACCTCGATCCTCGCAGGCGTGGTGGTCGTCTGGTATGTTTTCGCCGTCATCCTCAACGCGCCGTTCCAGCGCGATCTCGACCGCCGTGCCGGCGAGACACCGGGGATCGTGGAGTTCATCGGCAAGACGATGGCGCAGCCGAAGCCGACGCTGCCGGCGCCGCATCAGGTGGCGGTGAATTTCTTCGAGAACACGTTTCTGCGCAAGGTCACCAGCAATCGCAGCCTTGTCTACAATGCCTGGGTGACGCTGTCCTCGACGCTGCTCGGCTTCGCTTTCGGCACGGCGCTCGGCATCCTGATTGCCGTCGGCATCGTCCATGTGGCGACGCTCGACCGCAGCCTGATGCCGTGGATCATCGCCTCGCAGACCATTCCGATCCTGGCGGTGGCGCCGATGATCATCGTCGTGCTGGCGGCGATCGGCGTTACCGGCCTGATCCCGAAGGCGCTGATCTCGACCTATCTGTCGTTCTTCCCGGTGGCGGTCGGCATGGTCAAGGGGCTGCGTTCGCCCGAACTCACCCATCTCGACCTGATGCACACCTACAATGCCAGCCCCTCGCAGACCTTCTGGAAGTTGCGGGTGCCGGCATCGGTGCCGTTCCTGTTCACCTCGATGAAGGTGGCGGTCGCCGCCAGCCTGGTCGGCGCCATCGTCGGTGAGTTGCCGACCGGTGCCGTCGCCGGCATCGGCGCCAAGCTGCTCGCCGGCGCCTATTACAGTCAGACCATCGACATCTGGTCGGCGCTGGTGGCCGGCTCGGTGGTGGCGGCCTTGCTGGTGATGGTGGTCGGCATTGCCGGGCGCCTCGTCGACCGCGCCATGGGCGGGAGGCCGGCATGAGTTCCCTCCTGAGCCTTTCGTCGATCACCCCCCGCTCGTGGCAAGGGTATGCCGCGCTTGTCCTTCTTGCCGGCGCGCTGCTTCTTTGGCCGCTTGTCGATGCGGCGCCCGGCTACGGTGTCGGTACCGCGGCTTTGATTTTCTTGTTGCTGCTCCTGGCAATTGGGGCCGATAATTTCCCGCCGGCAATTGGGGTGGTGTTGCTCTTCCTTGGCGCGCATGGCGCAGCGTGGCTGTTGCTCGCCGGCATAACCGACAATGAGGGCACCGCCCGCGCGTCGTTCTATCTGCTGCTCGCCGCGGCATGGCTTCTGGCCTGGCGCTGCGTGACGGTGCTGTCCGCGCTTCGCCCGGCCTCGCGCTGGGCTGCGACCGCTTTGAGGCTGATCATTCCGGCGATCTTCGGCGCCTGGATCCTGATCATCTGGGAGGCGGTGACGCGCGGCGCCGGCATTCCCTTCATCCTGCTGCCGCCGCCAAGCGCGATCGGCGTGCGCATCGCCAATTCGCTGCCGGTGCTGGCCGCCGACGTGCGGCAGACCATCTTCAAGGCGGTGATCTTCGGCTACGTCGTTGGCAGCGGCGCCGGCTTCCTTGCCGCCATCGCGGCCGACCGCGTGCCGTTCCTGCGCCGCGGGCTTTTGCCGATCGGCAATATGGTCTCGGCGCTGCCGATCATCGGCGTGGCGCCGATCATGGTCATGTGGTTCGGCTTCGATTGGCAGTCGAAGGCCGCCGTCGTCATCATCATGACCTTCTTCCCGATGCTGGTGAACACGGTCGCCGGGCTTGCCGCCTCCGGCCATATGGAACGCGACCTGATGCGCACCTATGCGTCGAGCTACTGGCAGACGCTGTTCAAGCTGCGGCTGCCGGCGGCAGCCCCCTTCATCTTCAACGCGCTGAAGATCAATTCGACGCTGGCACTGATCGGCGCCATCGTCGCGGAGTTCTTCGGCACGCCGGTGGTCGGCATGGGATTCCGGATTTCGACCGAAGTCGGACGGATGAATATCGACATGGTCTGGGCCGAAATCGCAGTTGCAGCACTTGCGGGTTCGGTCTTTTATGGCGTGGTCGCTCTTTTCGAGAGAGCAGTCACGTTTTGGCATCCCTCCGTCCGTGGTGGATAGGGCGGTGGCGGGTTTGGAATCAGGGTTGGATTGAAGGTCCTGGTCCTAAAAGGGTAAACACTTAACTCCAGAGGGTAAAAGCATGAAAAGACTTGTTGTTTCGATGCTGGCCGGCGCGATGTCGCTTGCCGCGTTCCAGGCGATGGCCGCAGACAAGGTGACGCTGCAGCTGAAATGGGTCACGCAGGCCCAGTTCGCCGGCTACTACGTCGCCAAGGACAAGGGTTTTTATGAGGCCGAGGGCCTCGACGTCGAGATCAAGCCGGGCGGCCCCGATATCGCGCCCGAGCAGGTGATCGCCGGCGGCGGCGCCGACGTCATCGTCGACTGGATGGGCGGCGCGCTGGCAGCACGCGAAAAGGGCGTGCCGCTGGTCAATATCGCCCAGCCGTTCAAGAAGGCCGGCATGCAGCTGGTCTGCCCGAAGGACGGCCCGGTCAAGACCGAAGCCGACTTCAAGGGCCATACGCTCGGCGTCTGGTTCTTCGGCAACGAGTATCCGTTCTACGCCTGGATGAACAAGCTCGGCTTGAAGACCGACGGCGGCCCGGATGGCGTCACCGTGCTGAAGCAGAGTTTCGACGTGCAGCCGCTGATCCAGAAGCAGGCGGATTGTATTTCGGTCATGACCTACAACGAATACTGGCAGCTCATCGATGCCGGCTACAAGCCGGAAGAGTTGATCGTGTTCAACTACTCGGCCATGGGCAACGACCTGCTTGAGGACGGTCTCTACGCCTTGGAGGACAAGCTCAAGGATCCGGCCTTCGAGGACAAGATGGTGCGTTTCGTGCGCGCCTCGATGAAGGGCTGGAAATACGCCGTCGACAATTCCGACGAGGCGGCCGGCATCGTCATGGACAATGGCGGCCAGGACGAGAACCACCAGAAGCGCATGATGGGCGAAGTCGCCAAGCTGATCGACAATGCCGACGGCAAGCTCGACCCGGCGACCTACGCGCGCACCGCCAAGGCGCTGCTCGACCAGAAGATCATCACCAAGGAGCCGACCGGCGCCTACACGACCGCCATCACCGACAAGGCCATCAAGTAAAGGGCCATCAACCGGGGCCTCTGGGGCCCGCAATTCGAAAAAAAGGGGACGGGCGACCGCCCCCTTTTTTGGCATGTAAAATAGCCGTTACCGGTGGAAACATCCGCTCGCCACGACCGTTGTTCCAGTGCATCCTGCTTCAGCGGATGTCATCGCCACAACGGAGAATTCCATGCGCATGCAATCCTTCTCGCCGATGCTTTCGGCGCTCGCCGTTTCGGCTCCCTTCCTGTGCGCTTCACCGGCCTTGGCCGACATGATGAAGATGAAGGCGACGCTCGATGGCGCTCAGCAGAATCCAGCCGTCACCACGGAGGGCAAAGGCGAGGCCACTCTCGGCTTCAACACCGACACGAAACAGCTCACCTGGAACGTGATGTTTTCAGGTCTCAGTGGACCGGCGACGGCCGGACATATTCACGGTCCGGCAGCAAAGGGTGAAAATGCCGACGTCGTCGTCCCGTTCAAGGGCGCTCCGAAAAGCCTGTTCAAGGGGGCGGCGATCCTGACCGACGCGCAGGCTGCCGACCTGATGGCCGGCAAATATTATATCAACCTTCATACGGAGGCCCACAAGGACGGCGAGATCCGCGGGCAGATCGAGAAGGCGGCGACGATGTAGCGCAACGTCGGCCCGGCGAAGCGCTGCACTAGCCTGTCGAAGTTTGCGGGACAGCGCCGCGAAGAAATTCGGCCTATGCCTCTGCCGCTCAGGTCCTGTCCCGTATCTGGGTCATCGTCCGGGTCGGCGTGATCGCCTCGGGGTCGAGCCTGATCTCGACGATCGACGGCTTGCCGCTGGCGCGGGCGCGTTCGAAGGCCGGCGCGAAGTCGGCCGTCTTCTCGACGATTTCGCCATGGCCGCCATAGGCGCGGGCGAGCGCTGCGAAGTCGGGATTCTTCAGGTCGGTGGCGACGACGCGACCGGGATATTCGCGCTCCTGGTGCATGCGGATGGTCCCGTAGATGCCATTGTTGACGACGACGACGATGATCGGCAGATCGTACTGCACGGCGGTGGCGAATTCCTGGCCGTTCATCAGGAAGCAGCCGTCGCCGGCAAAGGCGATCACATCGCGCTCGGGGAACAGTTCCTTGGCGGCGACCGCTGCCGGCGTGCCGTAGCCCATCGAGCCGGAGGTCGGTGCTGCCTGCGTGGCAAAGCGGCGGGAACGGTGGAAACGGTGCACCCAGGTGGCGTAGTTGCCGGCGCCGTTGGTGAGGATGGCGTCGTCGGGCAGCATTTTTTCGAGATAGTTCATGATCGGCCCCATCTGGACCGGGCCAGGGCCGCTTTCGGGCGGTGTCGACCAGTCGAGATAGGCGGCGTGCAGCTTCGGTGTTTCATCCGCCCAGACCGGCGTGGCGGCCGGCTTTCGCCCGGCAAAGGCCTCGACGAAGGCGGACGGCGAGGCGTTGATCGCCAGTGTCGGCCGATAGACGCGGCCGAGCTCGCCGGCGTCGGCATGGACATGGACCAGAGACTGGTCCGGATAGGGGCTCTTGAGCAGCGTGTAGTCGGAGGACGGCATCTCGCCCATACGGCCGCCGATCAGCAGCACGAGGTCGGCCTGCTTGATGGCGGTCGCCAGCTTCGGGTTGATGCCGATGCCGACATCGCCGGCATAGTTGGGGTGGAGATGATCGAACAGCATCTGGCGGCGGAAGGAACAGCCGACCGGCAGCGACCAGGCTTCGGCGATCGTCCGCATGCGCGCGACGGCCTCCGCATCCCAGCGCGTGCCGCCGAGGATGACGAAGGGGCGCTTTGCCTTGTTGAGAAGCTTTTCCAGAGCATCGAGCTCGGCCTCGCCCGGCCGCGTTTCGACCGGCGTGTGGGGCAGGGCGGCCGGCGCCTCGACAAGGCTGGTCAGCATGTCTTCCGGCAGCGAGATGACGACCGGGCCGGGACGGCCGGATGTCGCCACCGCGAAGGCGCGGGTGACGAATTCGGGAATGCGCGCGGCGTCGTCGATCTCGACCACCCATTTGGCGATGTCGCCGAAGAACCTGACGTAGTCGACCTCTTGAAAAGCCTCGCGCTGCTTGGCGTGGCTGGCGACCTGGCCGATGAACAGGATGACGGGCACCGAATCCTGCATGGCGATGTGAATGCCGGCCGAGGCGTTGGTGGCGCCGGGGCCGCGGGTGACGAAGCAGACGCCCGGTTTGCCGGTCAGGCGGCCATGGCAGTCGGCCATCATCGCGGCACCGCCTTCCTGGCGGCAGACGATGGTGCGGATCGGCGAATCGTGCAGCGCGTCGAGCACCGCAAGGTAGGATTCGCCGGGCACGCAATAGATGCGGTCCGTTCCGTTGGCTTCGAGCGCATCGACAATCAGCTGTCCGCCGGTCTTCATTTTCCTGACCTCTCCAGTTCGGCAAGGATTTCTTCGGTGTGTTCGCCGAGACGCGGCGAGGGCCGTTCATAGACCAGCGGCGTGCCCGACATGACCATCGGCGCGCGCACCGAGGGCAACAGATTGCCATGGCCGTCGTCGAGGTCGAGCCGCATGCCGCGCGCGATGGTCTGCGGGTCGGCGAACATCTCGCCGATCGTGTTGATCGGGCTGGCAGGCACGCCTGCCGCCTCCAGCCTGGCCAGCAGCGGATCGCGATCGAAGGTTTTCAGCGCCTCGATCATATGCTCGCGCAGCGTCGCCCGGTTGGCGACCCGGGCGGGATTGGTGGCGAAATCGGCGTTCGATGGCAGCTTGTCCAACCCGACGGCGGCGCAGAATTTGGCGAACTGGCCGTCATTGCCGATGGCCAGGATGATGTGGCCGTCCTTCACCGGCACCACTTCGTAGGGCGCGATATTCATATGCGCGTTGCCCATCTGCACCGGCGATTTTCCCGAGACCAGATAGTTGAGGTTCTGGTTGCCGAGCGCCGAGATCTGGCTGTCGTAGAGCGCCATGTCGATATGCTGGCCTTCGCCGGTCTTCTCGGCATGGCGAAGTGCGGCCTGGATGGCGATCACCGAATAGAGGCCGGTGAAAATGTCCGAAATGGCGACACCGGCCTTTTGCGGCTCGCGGCCAGCCTCGCCGGTGATCGACATCATGCCGGCCATGCCCTGGATGATGAAGTCATAGCCGGCGCGTGGCGCATAGGGTCCGTCCTGGCCGAAGCCGGTGATGGAGCAATAGATCAGCCGCGGGTTGATATTGCGCAAGCTGTCATGGTCGAGCCCGTATTTCTTCAGCCCGCCGAGCTTGAAGTTCTCGATCAGCACGTCCGATGTCGCGGCCAGTCGGCGCACTGTCTCGGCGCCCTCGGGCGTCGAGAAATCGATGGCGATGGAGCGCTTGCCGCGATTGCAGGAATGGTAGTAGGCGGCCGAAAGGTTTTCGCCGTCATGGCTCATGACGAAGGGCGGACCCCATTTCCGGGTATCGTCGCCGCCATCAGGGCTCTCGACCTTGATCACGTCGGCGCCTAGATCGGCAAGCAATTGCCCCGCCCACGGCCCGGCCAGGATGCGGGCGAGTTCGATTACGCGGATGCCTTTCAGCGGAGGCTCGGTCATGGATCACCGTGATTGATCGAAAGCGCAGGCTCTGGTTTTCTTTTTATGCATGTCCTTATCCCAAAACCGCTGCGCACTTTTGGGCAACATGCACTATCAATCCCGCGTGCCGAAGTCACGGCTCTTGCAATGGGCCAACCGGACCTCTCGATCAGGCTTGTTTCAGCACGCTGTCGGCCCATGCGGCGAAATCGTCCATGATGATATTTCGATTCACCTCGTTCAGGCTTTCGTGGCGGGTCTCGGCGTAAACCTTTGAAACGAGATTCGAAAACCCCATCCTGTGCAGGCGCCCGGCGAGACGGCTGACCGCCTTGCCGCCGTCGGTGGCGGGATCCTTTTCGCCGCCGACTAGGCAGATCGGCAGGGTCTTGCGGACGCCGGAAAAATTGGCGTCGTCGGCACCTTCGAAGACAAAGCCGAACAGGTCTTGCCACATCGACACCGAGGCATCCCAGCCGCACAGCGGATCGGCGATGTATTTGTCGACTTCGGCCGCGTCGCGCGACAGCCAGTCGAACGGCGTCCGGGAATTGGGGATGGCCTTGCCCCAGGCCTGGAACGTCAGTCTCGGTAGCATGCGCGACGGCATGTCGGAGCCGAGCCGGAATTGTTCCCAGGCCAGGATGATTTGCGCGGCACGGCCGGCGAGCCCGGCAGATAAATTGGCGTTCCAGATGGCGGCGGCGTGCAGCCGGTTCGAATGATGAAGCATGAAATTCAGCGCGATGAGGCCGCCCATGGAATGGCCGAAGACGATGACCGGCAGGCCGGGATGGTCGCCGGCGATCAGGTCATGCACGGCGGCGACATCGGCGATGACCTTTGCGCCGCCAGCCGCTTTGGCGAATGTGCCGAGCGGAGCGTCTAGCGCCTTGGTTGCGCCATGGCCGCGATGGTCATGGGCATAGACATGGAAGCCGCACTCGCCGAGAAAGGTAGCGAAGCGGACATAGCGCGCCGCATGTTCGGCCAGTCCGTGATTGATCTGGACGACCGCCCGCGGGCGGCCCTCGGCGCGTTTCACGTAAAGGTTGAGCGCCGCACCGGTCGGCGATTGCAGCACGCGCTGCTGGCTGAATGACATTATCGATTCGTCTCCAACGCGTCTTTTACGCCTGCGAACGTTTGTGTGCTCCGACGCCGGTTTTGCGTCAATCCGTCGGCGGTGTTTCGCAGCGCTGTTCTTGCGTCGCAACGCGGGTATCGCAATTCTGACATGGAGAACTTGCTACCGAGAGAGGGCGGCAGTCTGTTGCCCAGCATTATTCAACCGGAGAGTACCCATGCGTACGCTGACAGGTCTTGTTTTTGGATCGGCGCTTGCCGCCGCGTCGCTGACGGGTGCTGCGCGGGCCGAGGTCATGATGAGCGGCTCTTTCGTCGCCGACGCCACCTGTCCAGCCACCCAGGCCATCAGGAGCGGCAGGAACCCCGGCAATATCGCGACCGATGCGGGACAGAGCTACGAGCTGCTGGCTGGCAACAAGGATGCTCCCACGCACTATCTGATCCGCGTGCCCGGGGCCGATCCGGAGCGCCGCTGGGTGAAGGTCGATTGCGGCCATGTTTCGGGCGGCAGCGCGTCCACGGAACCGGCAGCACCTGTGCCGGCCGACCAGGAGAAGCCTGCTGAGCCGGCTTCGCGAAAGCCCGAATATGTCCTCGCGCTGAGCTGGCAGCCGGCGTTTTGCGAAACCAGGCCCGGCAAGACCGAATGCAAGGCGCAGACCGCGGCCGGTTTTGAGGCGACGCATTTCACCTTGCATGGGCTGTGGCCGCAGCCGAAAGGGAATTTCTATTGCCAGGTGGCAGCGGCCGACAAGGCGAACGACAATCCGGCGCGCTGGCAGGACCTGCCGCCGGTCGAGCTTGAGCCGAACACGCGGTCGGAGCTCGATCGGGTGATGCCAGGCACCGCATCCGCTCTCGACAGGCATGAATGGATCAAGCATGGCACCTGTTACGGCAAGAGCCAGCAGGCGTATTTTTCCGATGCGCTGAACTTGACGCGCGCGGCGAATGCTTCACCGGTGCGTGATCTTTTCACGCAAAACATTGGCCGGGATCTGACCTCTGGCCAGATCCGCGCCGCCTTCGACAGTGCCTTTGGTCCCGGCGCCGGCGAGCGGGTTCGCGTCTCCTGTGTGAAGGATCCTTCGAGCGGCAGGCGGCTGATCGGCGAACTGACGCTCGGCCTGACCGGCCCGATCGGTCCGAACTCTTCGCTCAGTGAGCTGTTGCTGGCCTCAGTGCCGACGAACAATGCCGGCTGTCCGAAAGGCATCGTCGATCCGATCGAGTTCCAGTGACACGCCGAGCCCGTCTTAGCCCGAAGGCCGGTTCGAAATGCCAAAACAGTTTGCCGTTCGGCGCGGCATCGCCTACATAGCGCGCAACTTCCATTCAATCCGACATTCCAGTCGACTTTTCAGGGAAAGCGCGCGTGGCACGCCAGTTCATCTATCACATGGCCGGCCTCAACAAGGCCTACGGCACCAAGAAGGTGCTCGAGAATATCCACCTCTCCTTCTACCCGGACGCCAAGATCGGCATCCTCGGGCCGAACGGCGCCGGCAAGTCGACCATCCTCAAGATCATGGCCGGCATCGACAAGGAGTGGAGCGGCGAGGCGTGGCTGGCCGAAGGCGCCACCGTCGGTTACCTGGCGCAGGAGCCGGCGCTCGATGCGAGCAAGACCGTGTTCGAGAACGTCATGGAAGGCGTCGCCGCCAAGACCGCGATCATCGAACGCTACAACGAATTGATGATGAACTATTCCGACGAGACGGCCGACGAGTCGGCCAAGCTCCAGGACGAGATGGACCGGCTCAACCTGTGGGATCTCGAACAGCAGGTCGAGATGGCGATGGAAGCGCTGGGCTGCCCGCCCAAGGAAGCCGACGTCACCAAGCTGTCGGGCGGCGAGCGCCGCCGCGTGGCACTGTGCCAACTGCTGCTGCGTCAGCCCGACCTTCTGCTGCTCGACGAGCCGACCAACCATCTCGATGCCGNGCCGCGTGGCACTGTGCCAACTGCTGCTGCGTCAGCCCGACCTTCTGCTGCTCGACGAGCCGACCAACCATCTCGATGCCGAGACGACGGCGTGGCTGGAAAAGCATCTGCGCGCCTACCCGGGCGCGGTGATGATCATCACCCACGATCGCTACTTCCTCGACAATGTCACCGGCTGGATCCTCGAGCTCGACCGCGGCCGCGGCATTCCCTATGAGGGCAACTACACCAAATATCTCGAAGCCAAGGCCAAGCGGCTCAAGCAGGAGGGCCGCGAGGACGATGCGCGCCAGCGGGCGATCGGCCGCGAGCGCGAGTGGATCCAGTCCAGCCCGAAGGCACGGCAGACCAAGTCGAAAGCGCGCATCCAGGCGTTCCAGGATCTGCTGGATGCGGCCGACAAGCGGCGTCCGAGCGACACCCAGATCGTCATTCCGCATGGCGAGCGGCTCGGCAATGTGGTGATCGAGGTCGAGGACCTGTCGAAGGGCTTTGGCGACACGCTGCTGATCGACGACCTCGAATTCAAGTTGCCGCCCGGCGGCATCGTCGGCGTCATCGGCCCGAACGGCGCCGGCAAGACGACGCTGTTCCGCATGATCACCGGCCAGGAAAAGCCGGATGCCGGCACGATCCGCGTCGGCGAGACGGTCAAGCTCGGTTACGTCGACCAGAGCCGCGATGCGCTCGACCCGACCAAGACCGTCTGGGAAGAAATCTCGGGCGGCGCCGAAGTGGTCAAGCTCGGCAAGTTCGAGGCCAACACCCGAGCCTATTGCGCCTCGTTCAATTTCCGCGGCGGCGATCAGCAGCAGAAGGTCGGCAATCTGTCCGGCGGCCAGCGCAACCGCGTCCATCTGGCCAAGATGCTGAAGACCGGCGGCAATGTGCTGCTGCTCGACGAACCGACCAACGATCTCGATACCGAAACGCTGGCGGCGCTCGAAGACGCGCTGGAAAACTTCGCCGGCTGCGCCGTCATCATCTCGCACGACCGCATGTTCCTCGACCGGCTGGCGACGCACATCCTTGCGTTCGAAGGCGACAGCCATGTCGAGTGGTTCGAGGGCAATTTCGAGGATTACGAGCAGGACAAGATCCGCCGGCTCGGCCCCGACGCCGTCAACCCGCACCGCATGACGTACAAGCGGCTGACGCGATAGGGGTTTTTAGGGCGGCGAATTCTCAAATGATCTGAGGAGCTGAAATGGCAGACTGGTCCGCCGCCCAATATCTCAAATTCGAGGACGAGCGCACGCGGCCGGCGCGCGATCTCGCCGCGCAGGTGCCGGTGGCGGCGCCACGCCGGGTGGTCGATATCGGCTGCGGGCCGGGCAACTCGACCGAATTGCTGGTTGAGCGCTGGCCGGGCGCGCAGGTCAGCGGTTTGGACACCTCGGCTGACATGATCGAGAAGGCGAGGGCGCGTCTGCCGGATGTGGCCTTCGAACTGGCGGATGCGGCGGCGTGGCAGCCCGAAGAGCCGGTCGACGTGATCTTCGCCAATGCGGTGTTCCAGTGGCTGCCCGAGCATCCGGCGATCTTCCAGCGGCTGATGGGATTTTTGGCGCCCGGCGGCGCGCTTGCCGTGCAGATGCCCGACAATATGGGCGAGCCCTCGCACCGGCTGATGCGCGAGACGGCGGCTGAAATGCCGTTTGCCGAAAAGCTCGAGGGTGCTGCGCGCGGGCCGCTGCCGCCAGTGTCGTTCTACTACGATCTTTTGTCGCCGTTCTCCGACCGGCTCGACATCTGGCACACCGCCTACAATCATCCGCTGGCCGATGCCGGGGCAATCGTCGAGTGGGTGAAGTCGACGGGGCTGAAGCCGTTCCTCGATCCGCTCGAAGCGGACGAGCGACGGTTTTTTCTCACGCGCTACACCGCTGGGATAACCGAAGCCTATCCGAAGACGGCGAACGGCAAGGTGTTGCTGCGTTTCCCGCGCCTTTTCATCGTAGCACGGCGCGCTGCCTAGAAACGATTGGCCACACCGAGACGCACTGCCTGGCTGCGCTTGATTCGGTTTCGCCACAATGCGCATTTCAGCCACGCAAGGTTGTGGTCTTTTGCCTCAGGCCCTTGATTTAAGCCGGCTTAAACTAGCTTGATGCGAATCATGTTGCGCCGAACTCTCGCGGCGCCCACATCAAGCCGCAGCGCCTGCGCATGGGACGAACTGAAAATGCATCGCGTCATCATCAGCGGCATCGGCGTTGAAATCCCCGAGCCTTCGATCACCAATGAGGAATTGGTCGACAGCTTCAATGCCTGGGTCGAGATGGAGAATGTCCGCCGCCAGGCTTCGGGCGAGACGCTGCTGCAGAAATCGGACAGCGCCTTCATCGTCCATGCTTCGGGCGTGCAGACGCGCCATGTGATCGAGCGGGAAGGCATTCTCGACCCGACCCGCATGGCGCCGCGCATTCCGGCGCGGCCGGACGACGCGCTGTCGCTGGAAGCCGAGTTCGGTATCGCATCGGCCAGGAAAGCGCTCGACCATGCCGGCCTGGAGCCACCTGATGTCGACCTGGTGATCTGCTCGGCCTCGCATCACCAGCGGCCCTATCCGGCGATCGCCATCGAGATGCAGCAGGCGATGGGCACGAAGGGCGCCGGCTTCGACATGGGCCTTGGCTGCTCGTCGGCGGCGGCGGCGTTGCATATTGCGGTCAATCTGGTGCGGGCAGGCGCACACAGGCGCGTGCTGGTGACGACGCCCGAGATCATCACCGGCCATCTCAACTTCCGCGACAGGCAGACGCATTTCATCTTCGGCGACGCTTCGGTCTCGATGGTCGTCGAGGGGCTTGCCCAGGGCGACAAGCGGCCGGGACGCTTCGAGGTGCTCGACACCCGGACCTGGACGCAGATGTCCAACAACATCCGCACCAATCTTGGCTACTACACGCGCACCACCCAGGACGATCCGTATATGATCAACCTGGAAGGCAACCTGATCAAGCAGGTCGGCAACAAGGTGTTCAAGGAAGTCACCGTCGCCGGGCACAAGTTCATCGTCGAGTTCCTGGCCGAGCATGGGCTGACGCCGCAAGCGATCCGGCGCTTCTGGCTGCATCAGGCCAATGCCCGGATGAACGCCATGATCCTGAAGCTGTCGTTCGGCCACGAGGTCGACCATGACCGCGCGCCGATGGTGCTGGAGCGCCTCGGCAACACTGCCGGCGCCGGTGCAGTCGTCGCCTTGGCGGAAAACCACGCCGACATGAACGCCGGCGACTATGGCCTGCTCTGCGCCTTCGGCGCCGGCTATTCGATCGGCGGGGCGCTGTTGCGCATGCTCTGATCTACTTTGGCGCGAACAGCACCAGCATTAGAGGTCGCCGGTGTGTAATCGCATCAGTCTGCTTGATTGGAGCATCAGCGCTTTAGACTGGACCTGATGAACTCGCTGCGTCGCGTCATGCAAGGAATGAAGCCCATGCCGGATCTTTTCCCCCAGGCCGAAAACCCTGTCGAAATCATCCCGGCGCGGAAGCTGGCCGCGCGGGTGGCCGCGGTTTACGTCGCGCCATCGGATCATTTCGAGACACGCGCGGTGGATGATTTGCGGCTTGGCTTCGACGGCATCGACGGCGATTTCCACGCCGGCGCGACGCGGCGCTCCGGCGGGCGCGAGCCCTGGTATCCACGCGGCACCGAGATGCGCAACGAGCGGCAGCTGTCGATCGTGGCCGCGGACGAGCTGGCGATCGTGGCAGGGCGGATGGCCATCGCCGAGATCAAGCCGGAGTGGATCGGCGCCAATCTGTTGATCGAAGGCCTGCCGCATCTCTCGATGCTGCCGTCCGGCACGCTGCTGTTCTTTAAAGGAGGCGTCACCATCAAGGTCGACGCGCAGAACGGACCTTGCCGCATCGCCGGGCGATCGGTCGCCGAAAATGCCGGAATGGCCGACCGTGAAGCCGGCGCGCTGTTGTTCCCGAAGGCGGCAAAGCGGTTGCGCGGCCTTGTCGCCTGGGTGGAAAAACCAGGCCGCATCACGGCCGGCGAGGAGATTTCGGTGCGTGTGCCCGAGCAGTGGATTTACCGGGCCTGAGGCCAGGGATGGTCAGGGATAGTGCACCGGGCTGCACCAGGTCGGATCTCGGTGCTTTTGCCAATAGATCGCCATGAGGCGCCTGGTAATCGCACCGACCTTGCGGTCCGCGACCGGAACACCGTCGATCATCGTCACCGGCATGATGCCGCCGGCGGTCGAGGTGATGAAGACCTCATCGGACTGACGCAGCGCAGCGACGCTGACATCGGTCGCTGCAACGGCAAGCCCTGCCTCCGCGCAGAGATCGAAGACGGTGCGACGGGTGATGCCTGGCAGCACGCCGACAGCCGGCGTCGACAGTCCGCCGTCATCCACGCAAAAGACGTTGAAGCCGGGGCCTTCCGCGACATTGCCGTTGAAATCGAGGAGCAGTGCGGTCTCGGCGCCGCGGTCATAGGCGTCATAGAGGGCGAACGCCATGAAGCGGTTGATCGCGTCGCGCGGGTCGCGGCTGAAGGTCGGCGAGGCGCCGCGCGTGCACAGCATCTCGACATAAGCGGCGCGATGACCCGACAGCGCCACGCAATTGTGGAGGATTTCGGCCACGCCATCGCGGTCGAACGGGACCGTCATGCGCAGCTTTTCCAGCCCGCCGAAGAAGCGATCGAGATGCAGATCGAGGCGGAAGAAACGACCGTCCCAGACATGCACTGTGTCGTAGGTGGCGTCGGAGTGCAGGAAGCCCCAATCCAGCACCGAGATCTTGGCCTGCGACATCGGCAGATACTGCCCGTCCAGGAAGGCAACACCATCGGGGTAGGAGTGCGGGTCTGTATGATGGGCGGAGAGCGAGGGCAGTGGTTTGGCGTGCGGATCGATCAAGTTGCTCATCACGTCCTCCGTCAGGTCGTCTTCGTCGAACGCGATAGAGCGCTGCGGCGGTTGGCACAAGACACAGGCCGGGGTTGCGGATGAGCCATCGGGGTATCTGGTTATTCCTGGTCCTCATCCTGGAGCAGACGGGTGGCGCGCCAACGGGTCAGCACCCTGTTGGTCTGTTCCATGACGAAGAAACGCGCCGAGTCGCGATCGTAGCCTTCGGCCAGCAGTTTCTCGTAGTCGGTGTGCACATGACGGATATGGGCTATTGTCGCCAGCCATACGGCAATGCTCGGCGGCAAGCTCTTCATATGCACCGCGCCGGCGTCGGCGCGGATCTTCTCCATGTCGGCATAGGGCGCCAGCGGCAAAAGCGCTGTCAGCGCCTTGGCGATGGCGCGGTGGCGACCGGTCGGCGCGTTCATCGCCCGACCTGTCCGGGCCGGACCTGTCCGCGCTCGTCCCGTCCGGCAATTGTCGCGTCGGCAAAGGCATCGGTCGAAGCGAAATAAGGCTTGATGTCTACGACCGGCGTGCCGTCGAGCAGGTCGATGGCATCGAGATCGATACGGCCCGTTTCGATGTCGAGGGCGACGAGCCTGGCGATATGCAACCCGACCGGGTTCGGCCGGGCCGGGGAGCGCAGCGAAAAAACGCCCTTCGGTTCAGCCGCATGGCGGGGTTTCTGAACAATCAGGGTCCGCGGTGCGTGGTGCAGCCAGGACAGGATGATGACGTGGCTGGCGCGTTCAAGCCCGAGCAGGCCCTCGCGATAGGGCAGGTCGATCGTGAGAACTGCCGGCTTGCCCGTTTCCCGCGCGGCTTTCATGTTCTTGGGGCAAGTTTCCCGCGTGGTCCAGGGCGAGGCGATGCGGCCGATAAAGACGACATGGCCGTCCGGCGGCATATCGGCGGGATCAGTTTCCAGAAGCTTTTCGCCGCTGCGCGTTTCGAACATGGTTTTCGCCCCGATCCTGCTTCCGGCTGTGCGCGATCCGCCACGCATGCGTCATTTTCTTGTCCGGGAGCGACATAGCGCTTGCAAGGCTATCAAAATCGACATAAACATATGTTTATATCTTTTCAAAGAGAATGCTCGCATGCACGTCGCGCTCGACACCATGGTAGATACATTGAAGGCGGCGGCCGAATCCAGCCGATTGCGCATCCTGGCGTTGCTGTCGCGCGGCGACCTCACCGTTTCCGATCTCACCGAAATCCTCGGCCAGTCGCAGCCGCGCGTCTCGCGCCACCTGAAGCTTTTACTGGAGGCGGGGCTGATCGGCCGCTATCAGGAGGGCTCCTGGGCCTTCTTCCGGCTGTCGGATTCGGATGCGGCGCGGGACTTCGTGCTCAGGCTGGTCTCCGGTATCCGGGGCGCCGATCCGCAGGTCGAGCGTGACCTCGAGCGGTTGGCGGCGGTCAAGCGCAAGCGGCAGGATCGCGCCGCCGAATATTTCTCCGCAAATGCCGCGAGCTGGGATCACATCCGCTCGCTGCATGTGCCGGACCGCGCCGTGGAGGCAGCGCTGCTCAAGCTCGTCGGCAAGCGGCCGTTCCAGTCGATGCTCGACCTTGGCACCGGCACCGGGCGGCTGCTCGAGATCTTTTCGCCGCTCTACCGGCGCGGCATCGGCATCGACATGTCGCGCGAGATGCTGACGGTGGCGCGCGCCAATCTCGACAAGGCCGGCATTTCGAATGCGCAGGTGCGCCAGGGCGACATTTTTGCGCCGCCGGTCGAGCGCGACGCCTACGATCTCGTCACCATCCACCAAGTGCTGCACTATCTCGACGATCCCGCCCGCGCCATCCGCGAGGCAGCAAGGCTGCTGCGTCCGGCAGGCCGGCTGGTGATCGTGGATTTCGCTCCGCATTCGCTGGAATTCCTGCGCGACGCCCACGCGCATGTGCGGCTCGGCTTTGCCGACCGGCAGATCACCGAGTGGTTTTCCGAGGCCGGGCTCGACCTCGAAGAGAGCCAGGAATTCGAGCCGCGCGCCGGCAACGAACCCAGGCTCACCGTAAAACTGTGGCTCGGCCGTGACCAGCGCATGCTGATCGCCGATCCTTCCAACCACCCACAACCGGCCAATGCCTTTCCGATAGGGGAAACCGCCTGATGAACCAGTTCCGCTTTTCCCGCCGCCCTGACATTGGCGACAAGATCAGGGTTTCGTTCGAGTTCTTCCCGCCGAAGAGCGACGAGATGGAAGCAAGGCTGTGGGACACCGTCACCCGGCTGCAGCCGCTCAAGCCGAAATTCGTCTCCGTCACCTATGGCGCCGGCGGCTCGACCCGCGAGCGCACGGCGCGCACGGTCAAGCGCATCCTCAACGAAACGACGCTGACGCCGGCGGCGCACATGACGTGCGTCGATGCGGCGCGTCACGAGGTCGATGAAGTCATCCAGGAATTCGCCGACATGGGTGTCACCCGCTTCGTCGCCCTGCGCGGCGATCCGGCCGAGGGCGTCGGCGCCGCCTATCGTCCGCATCCGGACGGCTATGCCAACGGCGCCGAACTGGTGGGGGCGCTGAAAGGTGTCGGCGATTTCGACATCTCGGTCTCCGCCTATCCGGAAAAGCATCCGGAGAGCCCGGATTTCGCCACCGATATCGATATGCTGAAGCGCAAGGTCGACAATGGCGCGACGCGGGCGATCACCCAGTTCTTCTTCGACAACGACCTCTACGAGCGCTATGTCGAGCGGGCGCGGCGGGCGGGCATCTACATACCGATCGTGCCGGGCATATTGCCGGTCCACAATTTTACCCAGGTCGCCAATTTCTCGGCGCGTTGCGGTGCGCTGGTGCCGGCGTGGATGGCCGAGCGCTTCGACGGGCTGCAGACGGACCCGCAGACGCATGCGCTGGTGGCGTCCGCGGTGGCGGCCGAGCAGGTGCTGGACCTTGTCGAGCGCGGCGTCGGCGATTTTCATTTCTACACCATGAACCGCGCCGATCTGGTCTTCGCCGTCTGCCACATGATCGGCATCCGCTCGCATGAGGCTGAAGCCGCGGGGTCCGCCGCGGCGTAAGTCTCTGTCAAATCCGGGATGCAAAAAGGCCGGGTAAAAAACCCGGCCTTTTCAATGACTTGGACTATTTTGTGCTGTTTCCGTTGCTTGGCGGGTCTACGGAAGAAAGCCCATAATCAGCGCCCCGATGAATGCAAATGCAGCACAAATCATCAATGCGTTGATTGGCCTGGTAAGCCCCATGTCATAGCCTCCTCTTAAAGAGCTATGGCCAGAGTCTAGGGGCATTTCTGCCACAGGCAAGCGGAAACTATGCTGCAATGCGACGACAATGTGGAATTTGCGACAGGCCATTTGCCGTTAGGCATTGAAACTCTTCGGCAAAATCCCGCTTCGGCCCTGTGTACAAAATGTGACGGAGCTGGGGCAAGAATGGGTATGGCAGCGCTACCGCCGCTGAAAGTCGGAATCGATTTTCGCGTCGGTACGAAGATTCGAAAAGTTGGAGCGTCGTTTGGGCGTCCGATTGGACCCTCAAGCGTGTCAGGCCTGGGAAGCGACCCGCTTCAGCTTGTTGGTCATGCATGTCGTTATCGCAAACCGCTACGCACCCTCGGTTCAAGCCCGAGGGCGTGCTTTTGGGCGACATGCATCAGCGTCGGCCGAACAGGCGGCCGTCGATGGTGACGAGGCCGAGCGCGATCAGCGCCATGCCGCCGAGCTCGAACAATTCGAGCCGTTCGCCCAGGAACAGAAAGCCGAGCAGGATCGCGCTGGCGGGCACGATGAGCGTGACCAGCGAGGCGTTGGTGGCGCCGGCCGAGGCGACGAGGTTGAAATAGAGGATGTAGGCGAAGGCGGTGGACAGCAGGGCCAGCGCCAACACCGCCGCCCAGACCGGCGGCGAGGCCGAAAACAGGTTGGCAGTGCCGTGGCCAAGCAGCACGATCGGGATCATGATGATGGTCGAAGCGGTCAATTGTCCAGTGGCGATGACCGGTGACGGCACACCCTTGAAGCGGCGGGCGATCATCAGGGCCACCGCATAGGACAGAGAGGCGCCGACCAGCGCGAATTTTGCCCAGACCGGACCGCCCGGCCCGGCAAGCAGGCCCGGACCGATCATCACCGCCGTGCCGACGATGCCGAGCGCGATCCCGGCAAGCTTGTTCCAGGAGAGCTTTTCGTCTGATGTCAGCGCGTTGGCGAGGATCAACGTCCAGAACGGCGTCGTCGAATTGAGCACCGAGGCGACACCGGCGCCAAGCTCGGTCTGGCCGGCGAAGATCAGCGAGAACGGTATGACGTTGTTGACGAGCGCCAGCAGAAAGAACAGGCCGGCATGCGGCAAGGCGATGCGGAAGGACGGACCGCGCAGGCCGAGATAGAGATGCAGCGCCAGCGCCGCGATGGCGACGCGAAACAGCACCAGCACCAGCGGCGGAATCTCGGCAACCGCAATGCGGGCAAAGAAGAACGAGCCACCCCAGATCGCACCGAGCAGCAGAAGCTGCGCCCAGTCTTTCAAGACCATGGGGCCGCGCATTGCCGTCGTGGTTGTGATCGCCATGGAGAATCCTCCCGGATGGTTCTGAATGCCAAGTCAATCAGGCGTCTGTTCAGGCCATATCCTGTTTGATGGCAAGGGCCACCCGAAACCAGATCAGTGGACTAGCATTGCATCATCTGCCGTAGCGCCGCAGCGTCAGGGGTGCGAGACACAGAATTGTTTTCATTCCCGCATAGGTTGGATTAATTGTGCGCAGTCCAAGCCAAAGGGATTCGTCCATGCAGCAATTCGAAAATGCGCGCGAAGCGGCGCTGGCGCTTCGCCCGGACGATCCGATCTATTGCTTCCGCCCGCAGGTGCTGAAGGCGGACGCCAGGCAGTTCATGGGCATGTTTCCCGGCAAGACCGCCTATGCGGTCAAGACCAACGGCGAGCAGATCGTGCTGAAGGCGCTGGTCGAGGCCGGCGTCGGCGCTTTCGACGTGGCCTCGCCCGGCGAATTCGCCGCCGTGCGCGCGGTCTCGCCGGACGCCGAGATGCTCTACATGCATCCGGTCAAGGCACAGTCGGACATCAAGCTGGCGCTGGAGAAATATGGCATCCGGGTCATCTCGCTCGACCACGAGGACGAGATCACCAAGCTGACCCGCGTGGTGCGGGCGCTCGACATCGATCCGGGTGCGATCACCGTGTTCGTGCGCATCCAGACGAAAGGATCGGCCGCCTACGAACTGTCGAAGAAGTTCGGCGCCGGACCGGCCAATGCGGTCGAACTGGCCGAACGGCTGAACCGGACCGGCTACAAGGTCGGCTTGTGCTTTCATGTCGGCAGCCAGATCGAGGATCCCGACACTTATGAGCGCGCGCTGGCCTCGGCCGACTGGGTGCGCAACCGCGTCAGCTTCGACATTGCCGGGCTCGACGTCGGCGGCGGTTTTCCCGCCGAATACGGCCATGATCCCAACCGCAAGCAGGTCGAGATGCCGTCGCTCGGCCAGATCATGTCGCGGCTGTCGGGCGACCTCAAGGAATACCAGTTCGACCAGATGCCGCTGGTGGCGGAGCCGGGCCGGGTGATCGTGGCGCGCTGCCTGTCGCTGATCGTGCGCGTGCTGCTGCGCAAGGGCAAGCGGCTCTACATCAATGACGGCATCTGGGCGTCGCTGTCGGATTCATGGACCGGCAAGATCACGCTGCCGGCGCGCTTCATTCCAGACCCGGCGATCCGCTCGCGCAACGGCGAGGAGAAGACCATCGTGCCGTTCAAGGTGTGCGGCGCGACCTGCGATTCCGTCGACATCCTGTCGCGGCCGTTCTGGCTGCCGGCAACGGTCGATACCGGCGACTGGATCGAGATCGGCCATATCGGCGCCTATTCGCTGTCGCTGAGGACACGGTTCAACGGCTTTTATCCCGACACCTTCGTGGAGGTGACGACGCCGTTCGACGAAGGCGATGCGCCGCAAGGGTTCGCCAGCCTCGAGACGATGGCGGATTAGTGAATGGTGAATAGTGAATAGTGAATAGTGAATAGTGAATAGTGAATAGTTAATAGTGAATAGTCAGTAGTCAGTAATCAGCGGTGACTGCCTAATTCCACTGCCACTACCATTCACTATTCACTACCCACTAAGCAACGCCGCCGCCGGCCTGGATGTTCTCGCCTGTCAGCCAGCGGGCCTCGTCGGAGGCGAGGAAAACCGCGACATCGGCAACGTCGCGCGGCGCTCCGATCCTGCCGAAGGGCGACATCCCGGCGGCGATCGCGCGATCCCGCTGCGGAAGCAGGTCGGTGTCGGTAAAGCCCGGCGAAAGCGCATTCACGGTGACGGAGCGCGGTCCGAGTTCGCGAGAGAGGACGCGGACGAACTGCTCGACGGCTCCTTTGCTGCCGAGATAAAGGGCGGTCTGGGTGAAGAACATCTTGGTTCCACCGGTGGAAACCGCGATGATGCGGCCACCGTCGCGCACGCGGCGCGCCGCTTCCTGAAGCGTGAAGAAGGTGCCTTTGGCATTGGCGCCGAAGACTTGGTCGAAGTCGGCTTCGGTGGCCTCGACGAACGGCTTTATGACGGCGACGCCGACATTGGCGACGACGATTTCAATCGCGCCCATCTGCTTCTCGGTTTCATCGAACAGCCGGCGAATGTCGGAAGCGCTGGAGATATCGGCCTGAATGGCGACGGCTTTGCCGCCATTGTCGCGTATGGCAGCAACGGCTTCCTGAGCGGCTTTCTCGTTGCCGACATAATTGACGACCACGGCCGCGCCGTTTGCCGCGAGCCCCTCGGCGATGGCGCGGCCGATGCCGCGCGAACTGCCGGTCACGAGCGCGATTTTGCCTTCAAGCGAATGATACATAGCTGTCCCTTTCTCGTCTGGCTACGGCCGTTCCAAATCGAGCGGCGGCGTTCCATGTGGAAGTTAGGGGCATGCTATTGATCAGATAATAGCCTATGATCGAACAGCCTTGTTAAGTCTGGGGTACATAATGCGAGGGACCGAGTTTTCCGAGCTGAGGGCGTTCACGACGATCGTCGAGGAAGGCAGCTTTGTCCGCGCCGCGGCCAGGCTCAGGATTTCGCCGCCGGCGCTTAGCCAGACGATACGCGGGCTGGAGGAGCGTGTCGGTGTCCGGCTGCTCAACCGCACGACCCGCAGCGTGTCGCCGACCGCTGCAGGCGAAACGCTGTTTGCCCGCCTCGCTCCGGCATTCAGCGAACTCGAAGGGGCTGTCGCCGACGCGCATGCATCACGCGATCGACCGGCAGGCTCGCTGCGTATCAATGTTCCACGCATCGCCGCCATGCGTTTCATCGTGCCCATCCTCGGCGATTTCCGCCGCGCCTATCCCGATATTGCCCTCACCATCATCGTCGACGACATGCTGACCGATATTGTCGAGGGACGATTCGATGCCGGAATCAGGCTTGGTGAGCGGCTGCATAAGGACATGGTGGCGGTGAAACTCAGCGGGGAGCTGGAGATGGCCGCAGTGGCGGCGCCCAGCTATCTCGAGGATCACCCCATGCCCCGTCATCCCGCCGACCTGCACCATCACCAATGCATCAATTTCCAGTGGCCCGGTGGCGGCAACGTCTATCGATGGGAGTTCGCGCGAGGCCAACACGCTTTGGAAATAGCCGTGAACGGCGGTCTGACGGTCAACGACACGGAACTGATGATCAGGGCGGCCCTGGATGGGATCGGCGTGGCTTACATGCTGGATTACCAGGTTCGGCCGTGGATCGAAACCGGCAAGCTCATCCGTTTTCTCGAAGCCTGGTCGCCGAGATTTCCGGGCTTTTACCTATATCATACAAGCTCCCGGCAGGTTCCGCCGGCCTTGCGAGTCTTCATCGACTTCCTGCTTGCCAGGCGATGATGGATTAGTGAATAGTGAATAGTTAATAGTGAATAGTGAATAGTGAATAGTGAATAGTGAATAAGTCAGTAGTCAGTAGTCAGTAGTCAGTAATCAGTAATGCGCACCTAGTTCCATTCACCATTTACCATTTACCATTCACTACTCACTACTCACTACTCACTACTCACTACTCACTGCTCGCTAACCTGCTACAGCTTCGCCAAAAGCTCCGGTGTCGGCCAGCCGTCGACCGGCAGGCCTAGCCGCATCTGCTCCTTGCGGATCGCTTCGCGGGTGTTGGTGCCCAGGATGCCGTCGACCGTTCCCACGTCATAGCCTCTGGCCTCGAGCTTTGTCTGCAATGCCCTCATCTGGTCGCCGTTGAGGCCGGGTTCGGGATTGCGCGGGTCGAATTGCGGCGCACCCGCCAGCCGCGCGGCGAGATTTGCCGCGGTCAGCGCATAGGTGAAGGACTGGTTCCATTCGAGGTAGACGTCGAAATTGTCGTAGACTAGGAAGGCTGGCCCCTTGCGGCCCATAGGCAGCGCGAGGCCTGCCTTCAGGCCGTTGTCGACAAGCGGCGTGCTGTTCGGGTTGGTGACACCCCACTGAGCCCATTGCGCCAGCGGCAGCTTGTTGGTGCGGCCGGTCTGGTCCCATGGCAAGTCGTCCGGCACGCGGACTTCCTCGATCCAGGGCTGGTCGCGTTTCCAGCCGCGCGACGTGATCTTGTTGGCGGTGGTCATGATCACATCAGGCGCGCTGCCGCGCAGGTCGATCACTTCGTCGCCGTCGCCGTCGACGCCTCGGCCGAGATAGTCGGAAGGCAGCATCTGCGTCTGGCCGATTTCGCCCGCCCAGGCGCCGGTGACGTCGGCCGGGACCACGCCGCGATCGATCAGCGTCAACAATGGCACGATCTGGGGCCGGAAGAGCTGCGGGCGACGACAGTCGTGAGAGAGCGTGACCAACGCGTTCAGCGTTTGGAAATCGCCCTGCACGGCGCCGAAATCGGTTTCCAGCGCCCAGAAGGCGGCAATGACCGGGGCCTGAACGCCGAATTCGCGATCGGCGCGGGCAAACACGTCGGCATATTCCTTTAAAACGACCGCGCCCTGCTTCAGCCGATAGGCCGATATCATGCGGTTCGAAAACTCGATGAAGGTCTGGGTAAAGACGCCTTGGGCGCGATCTCGCGCCAGCACCTTTCCATCGAGAGCGGCGGTTTCCAGCGCCTCAAGTCCGGCAGTGCCGACGCCGGCGTTCTTCGCCTCGGCCACAACGCCCTGCTTCCAGGCCTGGAAATCGCCGCCGCATTGCTGTGCCACCGCCGGCGACGTGGCGGCCAGAAACAGCGCCGCGAGAATTTCCAAGCGCAATCGCATCGCCATCCTCCCGAGAAGATTACCGGCGGTTGCAGGCGTCCTTCATTAGCTGTGTCGAAAAGCAGGCTGCAGGCCCGCTGTCAACGGGTGTTCTGCCGCAGCCATTTGTTCCAGGTGGCTTCCGAGCCGTTGAATACGTTGATATCGGCCTTCCCTGAGATGCCCGGCACAATACCGGTTCCAGTGTACTGCCAGAAGGTGAACGGGTGGCTGCCGTATCTTTTGCGCGGATGGCCGGCCACCGAACGCAGCCAGTAGGGATAGCCGCGGAAGGCCGACAGGCCGTTGTCGTCGAAGAAATCGATCGAGGTGTAGATGATCGGCTTCTTGCCATAGTGCTTTTCGACGATTTCGAGGAAAGTGCTCATCTCGCTGCGCACCGTGGCCGCATTGGGGCGCAGCTTGCAGGTCGGCGATTGCGGGTTCCATTCCATGTCGAGAACCGGTGGCATTGCCGAGCGGTCTCTGGGCACGTTCTGGATGAACCAGCGCGCCTGCGTCGCGGCCGGTGTGCAGAAATAGTAGAAATGATAGGCGGCGCGCGGAATTCCGGCGGCTTTCGTGCGGCTCCAATGCTCGTTGAAATACGCGTCGAAGCGATCGCCACCTTCCGTCGCCTTGACGAAAACGAAGGAAATGCCGCTGGCCCTGGCCGCCGGCCAATCGACCGAGGTCTGGTATTTGGAGACGTCGGTGCCATGGACGGCATAGCTCCACGGCGCGCCGCTGTCCCACTCATGCGGGTCGGAGTCGTCAAAACGGGGTGCGCGCACCGCAACGCTCGGCGCGCCCGATGAGGGAGGCGCAAGATCGTCGACGGTCGAGCAGGCGCCCAGTAGCGTCAGCAAGATGAAAGCCGCGAAACGGCGCATCGCTACTCCTGAACCGGTTTCAGCCGGCCGCTGATGGGTTGTTGCTGCAGGTGGTCCCTCGACCGTGCCCCCAAGCGATCGCCCCACAGGACCGCTCTCCTATCCCTGGTGTATCGCTGATCATGGTTGATATTCCGTTGACAGCGCTCGACCAGAACCGCGATTTTGCCGAAGCAATGACGGCAAATCGATGGCATAGATGAGCTTCCGGGGGAATCGGAAAATGCAGATTGCTCTGAGGCTGGTGAAGTGGCTGCTCGGGCTGGCCGTATTGGCGGTCGCAGCACTCGCCGCCTGGCTTTACATCGCGCCGCCGGAACTGATCCGAGTCGGCTCGGGTTATACGGCCAAGATCGTCTGCTCGAATGTCTTCATCGCCGGACGCGATGCCGATGAGGTGCTCGCAGTCGACGTGCAGGCGCCGGGCCATCCACTGCTGCGGCTGATGAGGATGTCCGTCGACAAGGAACAGGGCACGGTTTCGGCCGGGCTGTTCGGCGTGTTCGGCAAGAGCGTCGCCGTCGTTCGAGACGGGCTTGGCTGCACCGCGGTTCCGGGCGGCGACATCGCCCGGGCCAAAGCAGTCGCCGGGCCGGCGCTGACACCGCCGCCGCCGCTCGACGCGCTCTGGCCGGAGGGCGACAAGGTCGACGCATCGCAAAACCCCGAGATCGCGAAAATCCTCGACGATCCTGCAATGACCGGCGCCGGTATGCGGGCGGTGGTGGTGGTCAAGAACGGCCGCATCGTCGCCGAGCGTTATGGCGCAGGCTTTACCCAAAAGACGCCGCTGCTTGGCTGGTCGATGACCAAGACGGTCAATGCCGCGATCGTCGGCACGCTGGTGAAGGACGGCAAGATGGTGATGACGAACCAGGGCCTGTTCGGGCCCTGGAAAGCGGACGGCCGCGCCGCCATCAGCCTCGCCGACATGATGGCGATGTCGAGCGGGCTGGAATTCAACGAGGATTATGGCGACGTCACCGATGTGACGCGGATGCTCTACCTCGAGCCTGATATGGCGGGCTTTGCCGGATCCAAGCCGCTGACCGGCGAGGTGGGCAAGGTATTTTCCTATTCAAGCGGCACGGCAGCGATGCTGTCGCGGCTTTGGCAGGATGCGGTCGGCGACAAGGACAAGGCGCTGGCGTGGCCAAGGATTGCGCTGTTCGACCCGCTCGGCATGCAGAGCGCGGTGCTGGAGACCGACGAGCACGGCACCTTCGTCGGCTCGTCCTATCTCTACGCCACCGCCCGCGACTGGGCGCGCTTCGGCCAGTTCCTGCTGCAGGATGGTGTCTGGAACGGCCAGGAGGTCCTGCCTGCGGGCTTCGTCGCCTGGATGCGGGAAGCCGCAACCGCCTCGAAAGTCTACGGCAGGGGCCAGGTGTGGATCGAGGGTCCGGGCGACGAGGAGAGCCCCGGCGCCGGCATCGCTGCGGGCCTGCCAAGGGATAGCTATTGGATGGAAGGCCATGACGGGCAGACGGTCGCCATCATCCCCTCGGCGCAGCTTGTGGTGGTGCGGCTCGGCCTGACGCCGGCCAAGCTCGGCTACCGGCCGCAGATCATGCTGGCAGCGCTGGTGAAGGCGCTGCATTAGAGGAATGCGGCGATCGCTCGCCGCAGAGTCTATGCAGCTGTCGCCAAAGGCCTTCCACGATCAATACGCGCCCGCCCGTCGGGCGAGGAGCGAAGCGACGCGACCGATCTTGGGATTCCGTGACCTTGGAGCGCTGCTGCGGTGCAGAACCTTCGATCGCGGAGCGAGGCGCCCCCCTCTGTCCTGCCGGACATCTCCCCCACAAGGAGGGAGATTGGCAGCTCGCGCGCCTCACCCTTCTTTCAACGTTGAAGATTGGCGAAGCCGGACGCGACATCTGATCTCCCCCCAAGTGGGGGAGATGTCCGGCAGGACAGAGGGGGGCGCGAAGGATCGCTACCGTTTTCGTTCTGAGCCGCTGCATCCTTCGGCTGATGTCACGGAATGGATCCCAGGGTCTGCGCCGTCGCTTCGCTCCTTGCTTGACCTAGGATGACGAAGGCGCGGGGGCTTATGGCTAATCGCAGACGTTGGAGATTGGCGGTTGCAGGCCGGTCGGCAGCGACCCTCCACAGGGCTCAGTCAAAGAGCAAATCCTCTGGGCTGCGGAACTAGCTGGCGATCTTGATCACGGCCAGCCAGGCGTAACCGCGATAAAGCGTTCTAAACCGAAGGGTTGCGCCCACTCTTGCAGATTCTGATTGCAGGACGTCCCGCAGGGCCTCGCGCGGCTCGACGTGGAATTTTCTCAGCCAGCCGCGCAGCAGCGTGCGGAACCAGCGGGGCAGGGCCTCCTGCTGGCCGAAATCGACGACGTGCAGCGAGCCGCCGGGTGACAGGGCTGCAAGTGCCGCGGAAATCGTCTTCTCCCAGCCGGGGATCATCGACAGCGAATAGGAGACAAAAATGCGGTCGAAACTTTCGACGGAAAATAGCGCCTTCGCGTCGAAATCGGTGGCGTCGCCGCGCGCCAGCTTGACGCGGCCGGAAAGACCTTCGCGGGCAATGGCAGCAGTGGCCGTTTCCAGCATTTCGGCTGAAATATCGAGACCGAAGAAGCGGGCGTCGGGATAAAGGCGGGCGGCGAGGACTATGTTGCGGCCGGTGCCGCAGCCAAGCTCGAGCACGGTGCCGCCGGCCGGCACTTCCAGCGCTGATATCAACCGGTCGCGGCCGAGCAGGTAATATTTGCGGGTCAGGTCGTAGGCGTGGCGCTGCCAGCGGTAGACGCCGTCCATCAGCTCGGCGTGCCCGGCCGGCGGTTCGCCGTGCCTGGCCGGCAGTTCGGTCGCGCTCATGCGGCTTGCTTCACATAAAGGTGGAAGCCGCCATAGATGGCCGAACGGTCGCGGGCCGAGAATTCGCGCGACGCCTCGTCCGCATAGCTCCACTGGTCGAGCAGCGAATTCGAGACCCGGCCGGGCAACAGGCTGGGTTCGGCCGCGGTGCGGAAGATGACGCGAGCATCGGTCGACGCGGTACGGGTGATCTCGGCCCACAGCGCATTGAGCTGGTCGTCGGTCATCCAGTCCTGCGCGTCGAGCAGGACGAAGCGGTCGACCGAACCGGCATCCTTGCCGGCAAGGAACTCGATCAGATTGGCATGGTGGATGGCGACGCGGTCGACATTGTTGCGGATTGCCTGGTAGTTGCGTTTTTCGAGGTAGGCAGGCAGCGCCGCCTCGCCGGGATTGGGGTAGCGGCGGGCAAAAGCCTGCCAGGCGAAATAGTTGTTCTCCAGCGGAAAATCGCAGGCGAGCTTTTCCAGCCGGGCCTTCAGCACGCTGGCCATGGTGCCGTCGCCCGAGGTGATCAGCGAATCGTACTGCGCCGGCGGAATGCCGAGGCCGAACAGCGAGGCTTTTCGCGATGTTGCCCATTTCAGCAGCGGTTTTTCGAAGACCGGCGCCAGCTCGTCGTCGAAGAAGCGGCGCTGGTCGGCCAGGCTTTTGGCTTCCATGATGCCGGCCGGATCGACGCCGAAGAATTTGGCGGTGCGGTGGCCCATGGCGATGAACAGGCCGAGCAGTCCGGTCTGGTAGAAATTGCGGTCGAAGACGGCGATGCGGCGACGCCGGCGCCAGTTGCGATGTTCCCAGTAATGGCGGCTGACCGGGTCGAGATGCGGCGCGATGAAACGGTCGTAGGCTTGCGAATTGTGACGGGTCTCGGCAGCGCCGAAGAAACGGAACAGGTCGCCCTGCGACGGCAGATGGCGCACCGCTTCCAGCTTCATGCGGTTCAGCGCGATATGGGCGGCGTTGAGATCGACGGCGTCGACCCTTTCGGGTGACCGGGTGAGATAGGCAAGGATGTTACAGCCGCCCGACGCGATGGTGACGACGCGGTGGCCCTGGCCAAGCTGCATCGCCTCCATGTCGACGTCGGGGTCTTCCCAGATCTGCGGATAGACCAGGCCGGAAAACAGCAAGGCGAAGAGCCGCTCGGAGAGGCCGGCCTTAGACAGCGGGCGGTTCTGGTAGACGGCCTTGCCAACTTGCTTGCCGCGGCGAAAAACCAGTTCTCCGGAAACATCCGTCATGACAAGGCGATTCCCCGTTTGCTCTGGCGCAAGCGGGTAGCGCAGGTGGATGACAGGCCGGTGACAGTCTGTTGAGGCGAGTTCAGGCGTTGCCAAATCCGCCCGGCGTCGGCGTCGTCACGATGACGGCTTCACCGGCCTCGAGCACCGTCTGGTCGCAAGCCTTCAGGACTTCGATGCGGCCATCCTTGCGGCGAACCTTGGTCGAGCCGACCTCGCCATCGCCGCCGCCGTCCAGGCCTTGCGGCGGGCGATTGCGATGTGAGGACAGGATCGCGCATTCCATCTTTTCGAGGAAACGGATGGTGCGCTCGGTGCCGTCGCCGGCACTCCATTTGCCTTTGCCGCCGGAGCCTTCGCGGATGTGGAAATCCTCGAGCAGGACGGGGAACCGCAACTCCAGCACTTCCGGGTCGGTCAGGCGCGAATTGGTCATGTGGGTGTGGACACCGGAGGTGCCGGCAAAGCCGCGACCGCTGTTCATCCGGCCTGCCGGCGAGCCGGAGCAGATCGTCTCGTAATACTGGTACTGCTTGTTGCCGAAGGTGAGGTTGTTCATCGTGCCTTGCGCATTGGCCATCGCGCCCATGGCGCCGAACAGCGCATTGGTGACATGCTGCGAGGTCTCGACATTGCCGGCGACGACCGCGGCCGGGTAGGTCGGCTTCAGCATGCAACCTTCGGGAATGATGATGTTGATCGGTCTCAGACACCCGGCATTCATCGGGATCATGTCCTCGACCATGACGCGGAACGCATAGAGCACGGCTGCGCGGGCGACCGGCTCGGGGGCGTTGAAGTTGTTCTTCATGACCGGCGATGTGCCGGTGAAGTCGACGGTTGCCTCGCGCTTTTGCCGGTCGACCGATATCTTCACCTTGATGATTTGGCCGGTGTCGGTCGGATACTCGTATACGGAGCTGTCTGGCAGCCGCTCCAGCACGCGGCGCACGCTTTCGGCGGCATTGTCCTGGACATGGCCCATATAGGCCTCGACCACGCCAAGGCCGAAATGCGCGACCATCTCGCGCAACTCGGCAACGCCCTTTTCATTGGCGGCAACCTGCGCCTTGAGGTCGGCGATGTTCTGGTGCGGATTGCGCGCCGGGTAGGGGTGGTCGGTGAGCAGCGTCTCCAGCTCCTTCTCGCGGAACCGGCCGCGATCGACGATGCGGAAATTGTCGAACAGCACGCCTTCCTCGTCGACGGTGGTGGCGAGCGGCGTCATCGAGCCGGGCGCCGTGCCGCCAATGTCGGCATGATGGCCGCGCGAGGCGACGTAGAAGAGGATCTTTGGCGATTGGCCGATCTCCCCCCTTGTGGGGGAGATGCCCGGCAGGGCAGAGGGGGGCAACGTCGAGCGCTCAGCTTCGCGGTATGCCGGCTCGCCAATTGGAGGCGTTGGCGGGACAGCGCCCCCCTCTGTCGGCTTCGCCGACATCTCCCCCACATGGGGGGAGATTGGGCGCCCATCCTCAAAGACCGGCGTCACCACGGTGATGTCGGGCAGATGTGTGCCGCCATTATAAGGCGCATTCAGTGCAAAGACGTCGCCGGGGTGAATGTCGCCGGAGTTGAGCCGGATGATGGTTTCCACCGAACGGTCCATGGAGCCGAGATGCACCGGCATGTGCGGCGCATTGGCGACCAGCGCGCCATTGCGGTCGAAGACGGCACAGGAGAAATCCAGCCGTTCCTTGATGTTGACCGAATAGGCGGTGTTTTGCAGCGTCACGCCCATCTGTTCGGCGATCGACATGAACAGGTTGTTGAACACCTCCAGCATGACCGGATCGGCCTCGGTGCCGAGCGCCGCCAGCCGGCGCTTTTTCTCGATGCGACGCAGGAGCACGTGGTTCCTGGCGGTGATTTCGGCCTGCCAGCCCGGCTCGACGACGATGGTCTGGTTCGGTTCGATGACCAGGGCCGGGCCGCCTAGCTTGTGCCCCGGTTTGAGCGCCTCGCGGCGGAAAATGCCGGCGTCTCGCCAGGTGCCGTCGATGAAGATTTGCCGATTTTCCGAAGGGTTTGCGGCGATGTCCTCAAAGATTGAATCACTTTCCTCGCGGCCGGCGGCGCCGCTGTCGATACCTTCGACGCCGACCGATTCCACGATCATCGGCTTGTCGTCATAGACGAAGCCGAACTGCGCCTTGTGCGCTGATTCGAAATCCGCCTTGGCGCGTGCGATCGAACCGTGCTCGAAATTCACCGGCAGCGCGGTGTCGGTGCCGTCGTAGCGGATCTGCAGCACCGGTTTCGAGGCGACGGCGTTCTCGGCAATGCCTTGCGCGGCAAGTTCGTCGATGACGGCTTTGCGCAGCGTCGCGATGAGCTCGTCGATTGCCGGCCTGGACACTTCCGCCAGCGGTTTCAGCAGCGCCTGCTGGCGCGACGAAAAAATCGAGGACAATCCAATGCCATAGGCCGACAGCAGGCCGGAGAAGGGATGGATCAGCACCGCCTCCATGCCGAGTGCGTCGGCAACGAGGCAGGCGTGCTGGCCGCCGGCGCCGCCAAAACAGTTCAGGAGATACTCGGTGACGTCGTAGCCGCGCTGCACGGAAATCTTCTTGATGGCGTTGGCCATGTTTTCGACGGCGATGGTGACGAACCCTTCGGCGACCGCCTCCGGCGTGCGGCCGTCGCCGATTTCGGCGGCGAGTGCGGCGAATTTCTCGCGCACGGTTTGCACATCGAGCGGCTCGTCCTGGCCGGGTCCAAAAATGGCCGGGAAGAAGTCGGGCTGCAGCTTGCCCAGCATGACATTGGCGTCGGTGACGGCCAGCGGGCCGCCGCGCCGGTATGCGGCCGGGCCGGGATTGGCGCCGGCCGAATCCGGCCCGGCGCGAAAACGGCCGGCCTCGTAGTGCAGGATGGAGCCGCCGCCGGCGGCGACGGTGTGAATGCGCATCATCGGCGCGCGGATGCGCACGCCGGCAACCTCGGTGTCGAAGGCGCGCTCATAGTGGCCGTCATAATGAGCGACGTCGGTTGAGGTGCCGCCCATGTCGAAGCCGATGACCTTGTCGAAACCGGCGAGCTTTGCTGTCTCGACCATGCCGACGACGCCGCCGGCCGGACCGGACAGCAACGCGTCCTTGCCCTGGAACATATCGGCGGCGGTAAGGCCGCCGGATGACATCATGAACATCAGGCGAGGGGATTCCCTCCCCCTTGAGGGGAGGGTGGCGGCGAAGCCGCCGGGTGGGGTCGGCTCGACTGGGTTCGACTCGTTGGCGGTGCCTTCTGAGATGACCCCCTCTGGCTGCTGCGCAGCCATCTCCCCCTCGAGGGGGGAGAGGACGCCCAGTTCTTCTGCCACCCCCTGCACATAGCGCGACAGAATCGGCGACAAATATGCGTCGACCACGGTCGTGTCGCCGCGGCCGACCAGCTTGATGAGCGGCGAGACCTCGTGACTGACCGAGATCTGCGAAAACCCCAGTTTCCTGCAGACTTTTGCAACCGCCTTTTCGTGGTCGGGATATTTCCAGGCATGCATGAACACGATCGCCACCGCGTCGATGCCGTCGGCCCTGGCTTGTTCGATGGCCGGGCGCATGGCGGCGATGTCGAGCAGCCTTTCGACGCGGCCGTCGGCGCGCACGCGCTCATCGACCTCGATGACGCGCTCGTTGAGCTGTTCGGGAAGGATGATCTGCTTGGCGAAGATATCGGGCCGCGCCTGATAAGCGATCCTCAGCGCGTCGCGAAATCCCCTGGTGATGAGCAGCAGCACACGGTCGCCCTTGCGCTCCAGAAGCGCGTTGGTGGCAACGGTGGTGCCCATCTTGATGTCGCCGATCAGGCCGGATGGGATCGGCGCGCCGGATTTTAGCCCGAGCAGATCGCGAATGCCCTGGATGGCGGCGTCGGCATAGGCTTCGGGATTTTCGGATAGCAGCTTGCGCGGGTGCAGCCCGCCTTGCGGGTCCCGGCCGATGACATCGGTGAAGGTGCCGCCGCGGTCGATCCAGAAATCCCATTTGGCGGTCACGGCAGCTCTCCCGGGCATTTTATTGATTCCAATGTGCTAATTCGCCATGTTCTGGTGTTAATTCGCCATGGCTTCGCCGGCAACGCAAAAGCAGATGATGTTACATACGGAAATGCAACGTTATGAAACCCATGGGGCATTCGGTGCATTCTGTCCTCGATCGTCACCGGTAGCGGGGGCGTGATTAGAGGAGAGATGTCATGAAGAAACTCATTCTTGCGTCGGTTTCGGCGCTTGCCCTGCTTGGCGTTGCGGCTTGCAGCGACAGCGGCACGGGCGGGGACGCCACCACCACGCAAAGCACCAATCCGCCGGCGAACGAACAGCCGATGCAGCCGGCTCCCGACGCGACCAAGCCGGCCGAGCCGGCTCCGGCACAGCCATCTGCGCCGGCGCAGTAATTCTTATGTGATGAACAGAAGGCCGGCATCGTGCCGGCCTTCTGACTTCAGGACAGTCTTCTTGCGGCCGCCGCCGCAAGCTCGGTTTCGCCTGTCACTTTTTGGCCCAGCAGAAGGGGCCGAAATGGCGAGGTGACGAAGGCTTGCAGTTTCGCGCGCCATGGCCGCTGCTGCCGGCTAATTTCCATGATCGACGGTTGCGCCGGCTGCTCAGGCGGCCGCGAAATCGGCTGGGCCGGCCCTGCGGCATTGTCTTCAGCTTGATAGCGGTGGGGTTGATAGCGGCGGCCAGTTAGCCCTAATAGGTGCCCATGTCGATTTGGGATCGCCTCGGCGACTTCATCACCCGCGTTTCGTCCTCAACCTCGTCCGGCGTCGCCGACGTGGTCGAGGCTGTGCGCACGGTTTTCTCCGGCGACCCCGACCTGCGCCGGCGCGTCGCCTTCTCGGTGGCGATGATCGCGCTGTCGGCCAAGATGGCCAAGGCCGACGGCATCGTCACCCAGGACGAGGTGCGCGCCTTCCAGCAGATATTCGAAGTGCCGAAGGAGCAGACGCGCAATGTGGCGCGGCTCTACGATCTGGCCAAGCGCGACATCGCCGGCTTCGAGACCTATGCCGCGCGCATGGCGCAGCTTTGCGGCTCCGGCCATTCGAACTGCGCGATGCTGGAGGACATTCTCGACGGGCTGTTCCATATCGCCAAGGCCGACGGGCTGGTCCACGAGCGCGAAGGTCAGTTCCTGCATCGCATCGCCGAGATCTTCCGGATCGAGGAGGCGCATTACCAGAGCATTCTGGCCCGGCACGTCGATCTGGGTGCGGCCGATCCGTATGTCGTGCTCGGCATCGAGCGGGGAAAAACCTTCGAGGAGGTCAGGAAGCGTTACCGCAAGCTGGTTTCGGACAACCATCCCGACCGGCTGATCGCACGCGGCCTGCCGCAGGAATTCATCAAGATCGCAACCAGCAGGATAGCGGCGATCAACGCGGCCTATGAGATGATCGAACGGGGCCTGCGGCACGCATGAGCGGCTTCCTGCCCGACGAGCCGAGCGCCGAGGTCAGGGTATCGCCGAATTTCGGTCCACGACGCGAGACGGTCGACATGATCGTGCTGCACTACACCGGCATGGAGACCGGCGCCGGTGCCGAAGCATGGCTGTGCGATCCAGCCAGCGAGGTTTCGTCGCACTACCTCGTCCATGAGGACGGCCGCATCGTCCAGATGGTCAGGGAAAGCGACCGTGCCTGGCATGCCGGCAAGAGTTCCTGGTTCGGACGTAGCGACATCAACTCCTGTTCGGTCGGCATCGAGATCGTCAATCCGGGACATTCGCTGGGCTACCGGAATTTTCCGAAACGGCAGATCGAAGCCCTGATCGGCCTGTGCAAGGGGATTGTTCAGCGCCATTCCATCCCGGCTCAACGGGTGCTCGCCCATTCCGACGTGGCGCCGGGACGCAAGATCGACCCGGGCGAGAGATTCCCCTGGAAGGCCCTGTTCGAGGCCGGTGTCGGCCATCTTGTCGAAGCGGCACCCGTCAGGCGCGGCGCGGTGCTGAAGGCCGGCGACGCGTCTGCCGAGGTCGAGGCGTTGCAGTCGATGCTGGCGCTCTACGGTTATGGCGTGGAGATATCAGGCGCTTTCGAGCGGCAAACCGAAATCGTGGTCGAGGCTTTCCAGAGGCATTTCCGGCAACGCAAAGTGGATGGCGTGGCCGACGGATCGACATTTCGCACGCTGGAACGGCTGCTTGGCTCGGTGAGGGCAGTTCCGTCCAAGTAGTCTTTTCCTGGCTGTAAGTTACAGCCTGTCATTTAAAGTGACTTGCCCCGCCTTTTTTGCCGCAAATTCGACCGTCAAAGGCGATCCGTGCGAGTTGTCGGACCTACAGCCTCCAAAATGTTCCGACGTTGATTGGCGTAGCTGCGTGAAGTTCTTCGCGCGGTTCAAACAGAACAGGATCCCATGCAGAAATTGACCGTTTTAACGGCAGCTGTTGCTGCCGGCGTAATGACTTTTGCCATCGGTGCGGCCAATGGCGCGCCTTTGAGCCAGCGGGCCGACCAGGGTTTCATGACCGCGTCCGATAAGACTGCCACGCCGAAAGCCGGGCAAGATGCCGGAGAAAAAAGGACAGCCTCCGCAAAGGCGAAAAAAGTTGCTGCGGTGAAAGCGAAAAAGCCAGCATCCGCAAAGGCGGAAAAGGTCTCTGCAAAGAAGGCAGTCGTTGCAAAGAAGCCAGTTCTTGCAAAGAAGGCAGTCTCCAAGCGGCATGTGAAGCGCAACAGGACCCGCATCGACCAGGCGACGACGGCGTCGATCGGCCGGCAAAGCCGGGCGGCGGCGCCGAAGCCGGCGGCCGCTGGCGATAGCGGCCAGTATTCGACGATCATCGAGCGTCATGCGGCCAGCAATGGTGTGCCGGTCTCGCTCGCCAAGGCCGTCATCATGATCGAGAGCAGGTTTCAGCCGAACCAGGTCGGCCGCGCCGGTGAGATCGGCCTGATGCAGATCAAGCCGTCGACGGCGCGGATGATGGGCTACAGCGGCTCGATCAAGGGCCTCCACGATCCCGAAACCAACATCAAATACGGCATGAAATACCTCGCCATGGCGCGCAACCTCGGCGACGGCACGACCTGCGGCACGATCCTGAAGTACAATGCCGGCCATGGCGCCAAGCGGATGAACCCGATTTCCGCGGCCTATTGCGGCAAGGTCAAAGTGCAGCTGGCCGCGCTTGGAGCGCCGGCGTAATAGACCGGGACCTGCTTTTTTTGTTTGCGTTTTCGAATGTGAATCCCTTTATACGCCTTGCCAGCTGGCCGGGCGGCCGCACCCGCGAAGCCGAAAGGCTGCGGGTGAGGAAAGTCCGGGCTCCATGGAGACACGGTGCCGGTTAATGGCCGGCGGGGGAGACCCTAGGGAAAGTGCCACAGAAAGCAAACCGCCACGATCCGTCGTGGTAAGGGTGAAAGGGTGGGGTAAGAGCCCACCGCGCGACTGGCAACAGGAGCGGCACGGTAAACCCCACCGGGAGCAAGACCGAATAGGGGCGGTGCGAGGGGAAACCCTCGAGGGCTGTTTCCGGCTCACCGCCCGGGTAGGTTGCGTGAGGCGCATGGCAACATGCGCCCAAGATGAATGGCCGCCACGTTCTCGCGCCGCAAGGGGCGAGGGCCATACAGAACCCGGCTTACAGGCCAGCTGGCAATTTTCGTCCAGATTCTACGTTTTCGTCCAGATTCTAGGGGGAAACTCCCTGATATCAGCAGGTTGCGTCTTCGGGCGCGCTTGCTGGTTCAGGCGCTTCATTGACTGAATCAGCTTTTACTGGGCTGTGCATGGAGCAAGCGTTTCTTGAAACTGGTGCGATTAAATCGTACTTTCCTAAAGCGCGTCGCGTTCGACCGTCCTCTCGCGACGCGCTTTAGGTTGTTGTTTATGCATGTCGCAGAACCGCTGCACACTTTTGCGCGACATGCATTAGTACGGGCGGTATCAGGAGCGCACCATGGGTCAGGTCGACAAACGCAGCATCACGCTCTCGCCGGAATTGGCGGCGGCGGTCGACGATGTGGTCGCCGCCGGCGAATATGCTTCGGCGAGTGAGGTGATCCGCGACGCGCTCAGGCAATGGAAGGACCGCCGTGACTTGCACGGCTACACGCTCGAGGAGTTGCGCAAGCTGGTGCAGGAGGGGATCGACAGCGGGCCGGCGCTGGACGGCCCGTCAATCATGGAACGACTGCGCGCCAAATATCTGAAAATGGCCGAGGCCAAAGGCCTTGAGGAGTGAAATACCGCCTGCTTCCTCAGGCATTAATCGACCTCGAACGGTCGGCGACTACATTGCCGAACACAACCCTGATGCGGCGATCCGCCTCGTGAAAATCCTGGAGAGGCGTTGGGATTTGCTGACCTTGCATCCTTTCTCGGACGCACCGCGCGAAGACATTGCGCCCGGCATCCGCCATCTGGTCGTCGGCGAATACCTCACCTTGTACCGTGTCGGCGCGGATGCAGTCGAGATCCTGCGTGTGCTGCATGGCCGGCGCAGTATCGAAGCCGACGATCTGGCTTCGTGATCGGTTCGCTCAACCGTCGACGCCGTCCAGTGACGCCTCGATCGCATGCCAAAGCGCTTCCACCGGCTCGCAGCCGACCGACAGGCGAACAAAGCCGGGCGGCACCGCATCACCCCAACGGGCGCGCCGTTCGGCCGAAGAGTGGACGCCGCCGAAGGAGGTCGCCGGCTGGATCAGGGCGCAGGCGCCGATGAACGCTTCGGCCCTGGCTTCACTCCCCAGGTCGAGACCGACAAGGAAGCCGAAACGCTCCATCTGGGTGGTCGCCAGATTGTGTGAAGGATCATCCTCCAGTCCAGGAAAGCGGACGGATTTCACGGCCCGATGATCTGTCAGGCGTCGGGCGATCAGTTCGGCCGATTTGCACATGCGGTCGAAGCGGACCTCCAGTGTCTCGAGGCCTCGATGGACCAGCCAGGCTTCGAATGGTCCGGGGATGGAGCCCGACAGTTTGCGCCACTCGCGGATGGCGGTGATGATGCCGGCGTCACGGCTGGCGACATGGCCGAACAGCGCGTCGGAATGGCCATTGGGCGCTTTTGTGTCAGCAGCAACGACGATATCGGCGCCGAGGTCGAGCGGGCGCTGACCGTAAGGCGTCATCGTGGTGTTGTCGGCGACGACCAGCGCGCCGGCCTCGTGCGCAAGGCGCGCCACGCCGGCCAGGTCGCAAATGTCCAGCCCGGGATTGGATGGGGTCTCGACGAACACCAGCCGGTAGCCGGAAAAACCGCCGTCCACAAAGGACTTGGTCGGTCGTGTGTCGAACGGGACATCGAAAGGTTTGAGGAAGCGCTCGGCAAGCAGGCGCGGCGTGTAGTAACCGTCGGACGGCAACAGGATGCGATCGCCCGCCTTGAGCAGCGCGAAGAAGACCGCCGCGATCGCGGCCATGCCCGACGGGAACGCTACGGACGGCGCGTTCTCGAGGTGGCCGAGCATGTCTTCCACCGCTTCCCATGTCGGATTGTCGTAGCGCCCGTACTGGCTGACGCCGGCCGGATTGCCGGGCAGATGGAAAGTGGTCGTCATTGTCAGCGGCAGCGAGACCGGGTCGCCCTTGGCGAGCTTGACGCCACGCAAATGGGCAAGGGTGGCCGCGCGCGATTTGGCTGTTTCGGACATGTATTTTCAACCTTCTCACCGAGAAAAGAACCTGTTTCTGACCGAGAAAAGACAGGCCGACGCTATGCGTGGTGGCGCTCCGCGGCAAGCCGCCTCCGGTTAGGCCAAACCGCTCTAAACGCTTCGTTAGGCTTAATGGAGCATAAACACGGGAGTGCCGTCAAAGCTGCCCTCATCGGTTGTGGCGCGCGTTTTTGTGAAGCCTATTCCCGTTGACGCCCATAGTACCCCATGATATCCCATTCAGATATTCAAGCCTTCGTTCCGCGTCAGGGTGAAGCGTACGCCAATCGGGCAGCCGCGGCGGCTGCGCGTTCGCCTGTTTTTGCCTTTTGGAGCGAAGTGAGTTTTGGGCAGGGACCGTGCTGCGGCGGCGCGGGCGGGAAGATGCAGAGGGGTGCGGCGGCGCAAGCGGCCGTAACGCGTAATGGACCGGTTTCTGTCAAGCGCGGTGAACAGGATCGATGCGAAGGGGCGGGTGTCCGTTCCAGCGCATTTCCGTGCGGTTGTGCAGAAGCGCGGTTATTCGGAACTCTATGCGCTGCGCTGCCTGGACCGTCCGGCGATGGATGTCGGTGGGCTCGACCTGCTCGACCGCTACGAGCAGCGCATCGCGCAGGAAGACCCCTTCCTGCAGACCTCGGACGACATGTCGTTCTTCTGCCATGGCGATGGAACCTTTCTCAAGCTCGATCAGGACGGCCGCATCTCGATGACCGATTTCATCCGCGAGCATACCGGCATTTCCGCGGAAGTGGCTTTTGTCGGCCGCGGCAATTTCTTTCAGATCTGGGAACCTGGACGGCTCACCGCCTATGGGGCGGAAGCACGCGCCCGGCTTTTGCAGCTTCGGCAGGGGACGAAGCCTGGGGAGCGGCCGGAATGATGGCGGGCTACGGCGATGACCCTCACGCCGTTGGCGGACCAGCCCGTCACATTCCGGTCCTCCTTGCCGAAGTGCTGGAGGCGCTTTCGCCCAAGACGGGCGAGGTGGTCGTCGACGGCACATTCGGCGCCGGCGGCTACTCCAAAGCCATTCTGGCGAGCGGCGCCTCGGTTGTCGCGATCGACCGCGATCCGGATGCGATTGCTGCCGGTCGTGTTCTCGAGCAACAATCGGGCGGCAGGCTCCGGCTTGTTCAGGCGCCGTTCTCGACATTGGACGAGCATGTCGAAAGCGCTGACGGCGTCGTGCTCGACATCGGCATCTCCTCCATGCAGATCGATCAGGCGGAGCGCGGTTTTTCGTTCCGTGCCGACGGACCGCTCGATATGCGCATGGCGCAGGCTGGCCTCAGCGCCGCCGATGTCGTCAACTCTTTCAAGGTGGGCGATCTTGCCCGCATCTTCGGGTTTCTTGGCGAAGAGCGCCATGCCGGCCGCATCGCCCGCATGATTGAAAGCCGTCGCGAAAAACATCCGTTCGAGCGCACGCTCGACCTTGCAGACGCCATTGAGACGCATATCGGCCGCGCGCCGAAGGACAAGATCCATCCAGCGACCCGCGTCTTCCAGGCGCTGCGCATTTTCGTCAATGACGAACTCGGCGAACTGGCCAAAGCGCTGTTTGCGGCTGAACGCGTGCTGAAACCGGGCGGACGGCTGGCCGTGGTGACGTTCCATTCCCTGGAAGACCGCATCGTCAAACGCTTCATCGCCGATCGCGCCGATGCGGCGACCGGATCGCGGCACCTGCCCGAGGCGCAGGCGCGCAGCGCCACCTTCAAAAAGGTGGGCAGCGGCGTGACGCCCGGTGAGGCCGAGATATCGGCCAATCCGCGGGCGCGCTCGGCAAGGCTGCGCGCGGCGATCCGCACCGACGCGCCGGCGCGCGCCGGCGATTTTTCGATTTTCGGGCTTCCAAAACTTCCTGATCCAAAACTTCCCGGTGCCGAGCGGCCGGGAGAGAGGTGAGCACGTGTTTCGTACCAGCGACATAGTCCTTATCGCCGTCATGGTTTCGGCCGCGGCCTTGACCTTCAAGACCAAGCGCGAGGCCGAGGAACAATTGGCGGCGGTGCACAAGATCCAGGCGCAGATCCGCTACGAGGAGGATACGATCGATCTCCTCAAGGCGGACTGGAGCCTGCTTACCCAACCGTCGCGCCTGCAAAAGCTGGCCGAGACCTATAAATCGCAACTCGAGCTCGAGCCGGTCAGCGCCCGCCAGATCATCGGGCTGGACGATCTGCCGGCAAAACCCCTCACCATCGAGGACCTTTCGTCCGAGCGGCTGGGCGGCATGGCCGACAGTTCCAGCAAGGAACCGATGGGCAACGACCCCGTGGTCACCGGAGGCATCGTCCAATGATCGCCAGACTTCCAGTGATGACCAGTCTGCTGACGCGCCGCGCCAAGTCCGGTGACGACGGATCGATTGTGGTCGAAGGCGCCCGCAAGGCGACCGGCGGCAAGGGCAGGACCCGCGTCGTGATGACGATGGCGGTGTTTTTCGGCATCTATCTGACCATCACCGGGCGGCTGGTCTATCTCGGTTTCCAGAACCCCGACCTGTCCGGCGGTCCGCAGAGCCGGGTGACGGCGTCCCGGCCTGACATCGTCGACCGCAACGGCGAAGTTCTGGCGACCGACATCAAGACGGCGTCGCTGTTTGCCGAACCGCGCCGCATTGTCGACGCCGACGAGGCGATCGAAAAACTGGCGACGGTGCTTCCCGAAATCGACTACGAGCAGACCTATCACAAGCTGAAGAGCGGCGCCGGCTTCGTCTGGCTGCAGCGGCAACTGACGCCCAAGCAACAATCGGAGATTCTGCAGCTCGGCATTCCGGGCATCGGCTTCCGCACCGAAAAGCGCCGCTTCTACCCGGCCGGCGAAACCTCGTCCTACATTGTCGGCCTCACCAACATCGACAACCAGGGCATCTCCGGCATGGAGAAATACATCGACGAACAGGGGCTGAGCGATCTTCAGGCGTCCGGCCTGGCGGTGGCCAAGGATCTGAAGCCGGTGCAGCTCTCGATCGACCTGCGCGTCCAGCATATCGTGCGTGATGAGGTCGCCACCGGCATGGAAAAATACCGCGCAATCGCGGCGGGCGCCGTCGTTCTCAACGTCAAGACCGGCGAAGTGGTCGCGATGGCCTCGGTTCCGGATTTCGATCCGAACAACCCCTATAATGCGCACGACAAGGACCGCTTGAACCGCATGTCGGCCGGGCTCTACGAGATGGGCTCGACCTTGAAGAGCTTTACCACCGCCATGGCGCTCGATTCCGGCAAAGTGACGCTGGAAAGCCGTTTCGACGCTACGCGCCCGATCAGGATCGGCCGCCAGACCATCCATGATTTTCATGGCAAGTCCCGGGTGCTGTCGGTGCCCGAAGTGTTCATCTATTCGTCCAACATCGGTTCGGCCAAGGAAGCTGAAGCGGTCGGCATCGAGGGGCACCGCGAATTCCTGCATCGCCTGGGCATCCTCGAGAGAATGCAGACGGAACTGCCTGAGGTCGCCCGCCCGACCGAGCCAAAAGTCTGGAAACAGGTCCATTCGATCACCATCGCCTTTGGTCACGGTGTGTCGACGACGCCGCTGCAGACGGCGGTCGGCTGTGCCGCGCTGATGAACGGCGGCTATCTGATCCAGCCGACATTCCTGAGACGGGCGCAGGAACAGGCGATGTCGGTGGCCAAGAAAGTCGTCAGCGACAAGACATCCGAGAACATGCGCTATCTCTATGCACTCAATGCCGAGAAAGGCTCAGGCAGGAACGCCAGGGTCCCAGGTTATCGCGTCGGCGGCAAGACGGGAACGGCCGAGAAGGTTGTCAACGGTCGCTACTCAAAGGACAAGAACTTCAACGCCTTCGTCGCGGCGTTCCCGATGGACGATCCGCAATACATCGTGCTTACCATCGCCGACGAACCGAAGCCGGAAAAACCCGGCATGGGTGCGACGGCCGCCTCGAATGCAGGCGCCATGGCTGCAAACATTATCCGACGTTCGGCTTCCATGCTTGGCGTGAAGCCAGATTTCAGCCATGAAAATGGCGCAACGCTGGTTTCCTATCAGTGATTCTGAGGGCGCGCCGGCAACTGCGCGCTATTTTGTTGCTATGAACGGGGTTCGATGAAGCTGAAAGACCTAGCCGGTATCCTGCCTGTCGAGGGGACAGCTTCCTTCGATACGGAGGTTACCGGGATTTCTTCGGATTCCCGCCAGGTAGGACCGGGCGTGGTCTTCTTCGCGCTCGCTGGCACCAAGACCGATGGCGCGGCCTATTCCGCCGATGCCGCCAAGCGCGGCGCCGCAGCGATCGTGACCGGCAAGGGCAGCGGCGCCGTCACCGGACTGCCGGTGCCGGTTTTCGCCGTCGACGATCCGCGCCTGGCGCTGGCGCTGAGTGCGGCCCGCTACTTCGGCAGGCAGCCGCAAACGATGGTCGCGGTGACCGGCACCAGCGGCAAGACATCGGTTGCGGCTTTCACCAGGCAGATCTGGGAGCAGTCAGGCTTTGCCGCTGCTTCGATCGGCACGACCGGCGTGGTGGCGCCGGGCCGCAACGAGTACGGCTCGCTGACCACCCCCGACCCGGTCGACCTGCACAGGCTGCTGCGCGAACTGGCGGATGCCGGCGTCACCCACGCATCGATGGAGGCCTCCAGCCATGGTCTCGATCAGCGCCGGCTTGATGGCGTGAAACTCGCAGCCGGCGGGTTCACCAATCTCGGCCGCGATCATATGGACTATCATCCGACAGTCGAGGACTATCATCGCGCCAAGCTGCGCCTGTTCGACGCGCTGCTGCCGAAGGGCGCGCCGGCCGTCATCTTTGCCGACGATCCCTGGTCGGAGCCGACGATCCAGGCGGCAAGGGCCGCGGGACTGGATGTGCTGACGGTCGGCCGCCACGGCGAGTTCCTGACACTGAAGCGGGTCGAGCACGAGCGCCACCGCCAGCGTGCCGAGGTGGAAGTCGATGGCGTTCTCCACGAGATCGACCTGCCGCTGGCCGGCGATTTCCAGATCGCCAATGCCCTGGTTTCGGCGGGCCTCGCCATTTCTACTGGAACACCTGCCGCCAAAGCCCTGATGGCGTTGGAGAAATTGAAGGGCGCCCCGGGCCGGCTGGACCTTGTTGGCACCGCTGCCAACGGTGCGCCGGTCTATGTCGATTACGCGCACAAGCCGGACGCGCTGGAAAACGTGTTGGCTTCGGTGCGGCCGTTCACCACCGGCCGCGTCATCGTCGTGTTCGGCTGCGGCGGCGACCGCGACCGTGGCAAGCGTCCGATCATGGGCGAGATCGCCACGCGGCTCGCCGATGTCGTAATCGTCACCGACGACAATCCGCGCTCGGAAGTGCCCGAAACGATCCGTGCCGCGATTCTTGCCGCTGCACCCGGCGGCATCGAGATCGGTGACCGGCGCAAGGCGATCCACGAGGCAGTCGCCATGCTCCATGCCGGCGATACGCTGATCGTGGCCGGCAAGGGGCATGAGGAAGGCCAGACCGTCGGCGCCGAGACGCTGCATTTTTCCGACCATGAGGAAGTCCGCGCCGCGCTCCAGGAGCACGCCGCATGAGCTTGCTGTGGACGTCAGAGGATCTTGTCGCCGCCATGGGCGGACGACCGCTCGGTGCGATGCCGGAGGGTATCGGCGGCATCTCGATCGACAGCCGCAGCCTTGAGCCGGGTGATGCTTTCTTCGCGATCAAGGGCGAGGCGATGGACGGCCATGATTTCGCGACCGCCGCCATCAAGGCCGGCGCCGGCGTGCTGGTCGTCGCTGAGGGCAAGTTGCCGTCGCTCGGGCGGCTGACGGCGCCGATGATCGTCGTGCAGGACGTCTTGGCCGCGCTGGAAAAGCTGGGGCTGGCCGCGCGCGCGCGCTCGAATGCCAAGATCATCGCGGTGACCGGTTCGGCGGGCAAGACCACCACCAAGGAAGCGCTGCGCCATGTGCTGTCCGTAGTCGGCAAGGTGCACGCATCGGCGCAGTCTTTCAACAACCACTGGGGCGTGCCGCTGACGCTGGCGCGGCTGCCTGTGGATTGCGACTATGCCGTGTTCGAGATCGGCATGAACCATCCTGACGAGGTCCGGCCACTGGCCAGGATGGTCCGGCCGCATGTCGCCATCGTCACGCTGATCGCCGCGGCACATCTCGGCTTCTTCCGCAACCTGGACGAGATCGCCAGGGCCAAGGCCGAGATTTTCGAAGGACTGGAACCGGACGGCGCCGTCCTTCTCAACCGCGACGACCCGCGCTGGAAGCTTCTGGACAAGATGGCGAGAGCCGCCGGCGTCGAGCACATCTACGGCTTTGGCGAGAATGCCCGTGCGACCTTCAAGCTGCTGACATGCGCGCTGCATGCCGATCATTCCGTCATCACTGCCAAGATCGGCGGTCAGGAGATCACCGCCAGGGTCGGCGCGCCGGGCCGACACATGGTGCAGAATGTGCTGGCCGTGCTGGGCGCCGCGCACCTGGTCGGCGCCGACATCGCCAGGGTGGCGCCGGCGCTGGCCGATCTTTCGGCCGAACGCGGACGCGGCAAGCGCCATGTGCTGCGCCACCCGAAAGGTCCGATCACGCTGATCGACGAGAGCTACAACGCCAATCCGGCGTCGATGAGCGCAGCAATGGCGCTGCTCAACGCGACGCCGGTGTCGGGCGAAGGCAGGCGCATCGCGGTGCTCGGCGACATGCTCGAGCTCGGCGACCATTCGGCGAAGCTGCACGCCGCCCTTGCCGATCTCATCGTCGGCACCGACACGCGCACGGTCTTTCTCGCCGGCCCGCAAATGCGGGCGCTGGCCGATATCCTGCCTGATGAGATCGAGACAGAATATCGCGCCGGCGCAGAGGATCTGAAACTGGTGCTTCTGTCGGCACTGAAGCCGGGCGACGTGGTGATGATCAAATCGTCGAAAGGCATCGGGTTTTCCAAATTGGTCGACGCACTGCTCAGCAAATTTCCGGCGGCAGCCGCAACCGCCAAACAGACCTAGAGCCAGGTCCGGGGACCGAATCGCATGTTCACACTGCTCGTCGAATTCGCGGACAAGATCTCGGTCTTCAACGTCTTCCGCTATATAACCTTCCGCACCGGCGGCGCGCTGATCACCGCGGCGCTGATCGTCTTCATCTTCGGCCCGGCCATTATCAATTCGCTGAGGCTGCGGCAGGGCAAGGGCCAGCCGATCCGCGCCGACGGGCCACAGACGCATTTCAAGAAAGCCGGCACGCCGACCATGGGCGGGCTGATGATCCTGTGCGGCATCATCGGCTCGTCGCTGTTGTGGGCGAACCTGTCCAGCATCTATGTCTGGGTGGTGCTGCTGGTGACCCTGGGTTTCGGCTCGATCGGGTTCTACGACGATTATCTCAAGGTGACGAAGCAATCGCATCTCGGCTTCTCTGGCAAGGCGCGGCTGGGGCTTGAATTCGTCATCGCCGGCATCGCCGCCTGGGTGATCATGCACAATGGCCAGGCGCCGTTCTCATCGTCGCTGACCTTCCCCTTCGCCAAGGAGTTCCTCATCAATCTCGGCTGGTTCTTCATCCCGTTCTCGTGCTTCGTCATCGTAGGCGCCGGCAACGCGGTGAACCTGACCGATGGCCTCGACGGCCTTGCGATCGTGCCGATCATGATCGCGGCGGCGTCCTTCGGCGTCATCGCCTACCTGTCCGGCAATGCGGTCTTCGCCGAGTATTTGCAGATCCATTTCGTGCCCGGCACCGGTGAATTGGCGGTGGTCCTCGGCGCAGTGATCGGCGCCGGCCTCGGCTTCCTGTGGTTCAACGCACCGCCGGCGGCGATCTTCATGGGCGATACCGGCTCGCTGGCGCTTGGCGGCCTGATCGGCACGGTTGCGGTTGCCACCAAGCACGAGATCGTGCTGGTCATCGTCGGCGGCCTGTTCGTTGTCGAGATCCTGTCGGTCATCATCCAGGTCGGCTACTTCAAGATGACCGGCAAGCGGGTATTCCTGATGGCGCCGATCCACCATCATTTCGAAAAGCTCGGCTGGACCGAAAGCCAGGTGGTGATCCGCTTCTGGATCATCGCCGTCATCCTGGCGCTGGTCGGCCTGTCGACCCTCAAGCTGCGATAGGAGGCCGCTTGATCGCCGCCGCATCCTTCGCAGGCAAGCGCGTTTCACTCTTCGGGCTCGGCGGCTCGGGGATCGCCACTGCGCGCGCGTTGATCGAGGGCGGGGCGGAGGTGCTCGCCTGGGACGACAATCCCGGCAGTGTCGCCAATGCCGCGGCCGTCGGTATCGCGACCGGCGACCTGCGTGGCGCCGACTGGGCGAAGTTCTCGGCCTTCGTGCTGTCGCCCGGCGTGCCGCTGACGCATCCGAAGCCGCACTGGACAGTGGAACTGGCGCGCGCTTCAGGCGTCGAGATCATTGGCGACATCGAGCTGTTCTGCCGGCAGCGGACCTTGCTGGCGCCGGCTGCACCCTTCGTCGCCATAACCGGCACCAACGGCAAATCGACGACCACGGCGCTGACGGCGCATATCCTGAAATCGGCCGGACGCGACACGCAGATGGGCGGCAATATCGGCCGCGCGGTGATGACGCTCGATCCGCCGGAACCGGGGCGGCATTATGTCGTGGAATGCTCGTCCTACCAGATAGACTTGGCGCCCTCGATCAATCCGACCGCCGGCGTCCTGCTCAACCTGACGCCCGATCATCTTGACCGTCATGGCACGATGCAGCACTACGCCGCGATCAAGGAGCGGCTGACGGCCGGCAGCGAAACGGCCATCGTCGGCGTCGACGATTCCTGGTGCGCCCAGCTCGCCGACCGGCTGGAGCGGGCAGGCCGGCACGTCATCCGCATTTCGAAGCGCCTGCCGCTGACCGACGGCTATTTCGCCGAGGGCACCGATCTGATGGAGGCGGTGCACGGCCGTTACAGCCGGGTCGCCTTTCTCGCGGGCATCGGCTCGCTGCGCGGCCAGCACAATGCGCAGAATGCGCTGGCCGCTCTCGCCGCCTGCCTCAAGGTCGGGCTCGATTTGGGCGAGATCCAGTCGGGGCTGGAGAGCTTTCCCGGGCTGGCGCACCGTATGGAGCAGGTCGGCCGCAAGGGCCATGTGCTGTTCATCAACGATTCCAAGGCGACCAATGCCGATGCGGCTGCGCCCGCATTGTCCTCCTTTTCGCGCATCTACTGGATCGCCGGCGGGTTGCCGAAAGAGGGTGGCATCGAGCCGTTGCGCGGCCTCTTTCCGCGCATCGCCAAGGCCTATCTGATCGGCGAGGCCGCACCAGCCTTCTCGGCGACGCTTGGCGAGGCGGTGCCCTACGAGATCTCCGGCACTCTGGCGGCAGCTGTCGAGCATGCGGCAAGCGACGCGGCCAGGGACGACTGCAACGGCGAGGTGGTGGTGCTGCTTTCACCGGCCTGCGCCAGTTTCGACCAGTTCAAGAATTTCGAAGTGCGCGGCGAAGCCTTCAGGCAAGCTGCGAGCACTATTGATGGCGTGAAGCTCATCGGAGGGGCACGATAATGCAAAGCCGTCTCGACAAAAGCCCGGTTGCCACTTGGTGGTGGACGATCGATCGCTGGTTCCTGGCTGCGTTCCTGTCGCTGATGGGGCTCGGCATCGTGCTGTCCTTCGCGGCAAGCCCGGCGGTGGCCCAGCGCATCGGCCTGGACAGTTTCCACTTCGCCACGAGGCAGATCATCTTCACCATTCCCGCACTTGGCGTGATGCTGGCCGTCTCCTTCCTGGAATCGCGGCAGATCAGGCGCATGGCCCTGGCGATGCTGTGCATCACGCTGGTGCTGATGTTGGCGGTGCTCTACATCGGCGTCGAGGTGAAGGGCGCGCGTCGCTGGGTGTCGCTCGCCGGGGTGTCGCTGCAGCCGTCGGAATTCCTGAAGCCTGCCTTCGTCGTCATCTGCGCCTGGCTGTTTGCCGAACACAAGCGCCAGCCCGACATTCCAGGCAATCTGTTCGCCATGCTGCTGCTGGCCCTCGTCATCTCGCTGCTGGTGGCGCAGCCCGATTTCGGCCAGACCATGCTGGTGCTCGGCACCTGGGGGGTGATGTTCTTCATGGCCGGACTGCCATGGCTGTGGATCATCGCGCTGGGCGCTGTCGGCATCGGCGGCGTGTTTGCCGCCTATACCGTGTTCCCGCATGTCGCCGGCCGCATCGATCGCTTCATGACCGGCGAGGGCGACACGTTCCAGGTCGACATGGGCCGCGATGCGCTGATCAATGGCGGCTGGTTCGGCGTCGGTCCGGGCGAGGGCACCGTCAAGCGGGTGATACCCGACAGCCATGCCGATTTCGTCTACTCGGTGGCCGGCGAGGAGTTCGGACTGATCATGTGCTTCTTCATCATGATCATCTTCGCCTTCATCGTGCTGCGCGGCCTCGGCACCGCGCTCAAAGAGCAGGACGATTTCACACGCTATGCGGTCGGCGGCCTGGTCACGGTCTTCGGTCTGCAGTCGGTCATCAACATGGCCGTCAATCTGCAGCTGATGCCGGCCAAGGGCATGACCTTGCCGTTCATCTCCTATGGCGGCTCTTCGCAGATCGCCATCGCCATCTCGATGGGCATGGTGCTGGCGCTGACGCGCAAGCGGCCGGAAAAGCGCAAGCAGTTGGGCTTCGCGCCGTCGCAGCGCGCCATGCCGGCGGAGTGAAATGTCGAGGGGCGCGATCCTTTTGGCGGCCGGCGGCACGGGCGGGCATCTCTTCCCGGCCGAGGCGCTGGCGCACGAGCTGATCAGGCGCGGCTGGACGGTGCATCTGGCCGCCGATGATCGTGCCGAGCGTTTTGCCGGCCAGTTCCCGGCCGCGGGTATCCATCCGATCCAGTCGGCGACCATCGGCTCGAAAAATCCTTTCGCCGTGCTCGCCGCCTTCTGGAAGATCTGGGGCGGCGTGCGGCAGGCATCGGCCGTGATCGGTCGGGTCAAGCCAGCCGTGGTGGTCGGTTTCGGCGGCTATCCGACGCTGCCGCCGCTCTATGCGGCGACGCGGCGCAAGGTGCCGACGCTGATCCACGAGCAGAACGCGGTGATGGGGCGCGCCAACCGGGCGCTCGCCGGCCGTGTCGATGCCATCGCCGGCGGGTTTTTGCCAGAAGATTCAAGCGCTGCAGGCGCCAAGACGGTGACGACCGGCAATCCGGTCAGGCCGCAAGTGCTGGAGGCGGCAAAGACGCCCTATGCGGCGTCGACCGGGGAGCAGCGGTTCCGCTTCCTGGTGTTCGGCGGCAGCCAGGGCGCACAGTTCTTTTCCGATGCGGTGCCGGCGGCGGTTCGACGGCTTTCCGATGCACAACGCGGGCGGCTTGATATCACCCAGCAGGCGCGTGCCGACGATGTCGAGCGGGTGAAGGCGGCCTATGCCGCCCTTGGCGTCGAGGCTGAGGTGTCGCCCTTCTTCACCGACATGGCGGCGCGCATGGCTGCGGCGCATCTGGTGATGTCGCGGTCCGGCGCATCGACCGTATCGGAAATCGCGGTGATCGGCCGGCCGGCGCTGCTGGTGCCCTATCCGCATGCGCTCGACCACGACCAGGCGGCCAATGCCGCGGCATTGGCCGCGGCAGGCGGCGCCGAAGTGCATCCGCAATCGACGCTTTCGTCCGAGCGCATCGCCGCGCTCGTCGGAGCGCTGATGGACGATCCGGAGCGGCTGACCACGATGGCAGCGGCGGCGAAATCGGCCGGAAAACCGGACGCGGCACGGTTGCTCGCCGATCTGACAGAGGCTATTGCGTCGAAGAAAAGCGTATCGGAATTCAGGAAGGAGACGCACGTATGAAGATGCCGCAGACGATCGGCCTCGTGCATTTCATCGGCATCGGCGGTATCGGCATGAGCGGCATCGCCGAGGTACTGCATAATCTCGGCTACCAGGTGCAAGGGTCCGACCAGGCCGACAGCGCCAATGTGCAGCGGCTGCGCGACAAGGGCATCGAGTGCTTCGTCGGTCACCATGCCGACAATATCGGCGATGCCGAAGTGGTCGTCGTCTCGACGGCGATCAAGAAATCCAATCCGGAGCTGAAGGCGGCACGCGAGAAACTGCTTCCCATCGTCCGTCGCGCCGAGATGCTGGCGGAACTGATGCGCTTCCGGCAGGCGGTGGCCATCGGCGGCACGCATGGCAAGACGACGACCACCTCGATGGTGGCGACGCTGCTCGAGGCCGGCGGGCTCGATCCGACCGTGATCAATGGCGGCATCATCAATGCCTACGGCACCAACGCCCGCATGGGCGATGGCGAATGGATGGTGGTGGAGGCCGACGAGAGCGACGGCACGTTCCTGAAGCTGCCGGCCGAGATTGCCGTCGTCACCAACATCGATCCCGAACATCTCGACCATTACGGCTCCTTCGACAAGGTGCGCGAGGCCTTTCGCCAGTTCGTCGAAAACGTGCCGTTCTACGGCTTCGGCGTCATGTGCACCGACCATCCGGAGGTGCAGGCGCTGGTCAGCCGCATCGAGGACCGGCGCGTCATCACCTATGGCGAGAACGCACAGGCCGACGTGCGTTTCATCAATCACCGCATGGATGGCCCGACCTCGGAATTCGACGTGGTGATCCGCGACCGCAAGACCGGCGGCCAGTCGACGATATCAGGCCTGCGCCTGCCGATGCCCGGCCGTCACAACGTCGCCAATGCGACGGCGGCGATCGCCGTCGCGCATGAGCTCGGCCTTTCGGCCGAGGCGATCAGGAAGGGCCTGTCGTCCTTCGCCGGCGTCAAGCGGCGCTTCACCCGTACCGGTTCGTGGAACGGCGTCGATGTGTTCGATGATTACGGCCACCATCCGGTCGAGATCACGGCGGTTCTCAAGGCGGCGCGCGATGCCACCAAGGGCCGCGTCATCGCGATTGCCCAGCCACACCGCTTCACCCGGCTTCACGACCTGTTCGACGAGTTTTCCGTCTGCTTCAACGATGCCGACACGGTGATGGTGGCGCCGGTCTATGCGGCAGGCGAAGAGCCGATCGACGGGGTGACGTCCGAGGCATTGGTGTCGCGCATCCGCTCCGGCGGCCATCGCGACGCGCGCTACATCGAAGGCCCCGCGGCGATTGCGCCGGTTATCCGCGACCTGGCCAAACCAGGCGATTTCATCGTCTTCCTCGGTGCCGGCAACATCACGCAATGGGCCTACGCGCTGCCCAGGGAACTCGGCGGTACTGCCTCATGATGCGTGGCCAGGCATTGATCGACAAGCTTGGCGGCCGGCTTGCCGGCCTGCGCGGCCGCATCACGCCCAATGCCGAGATGGACAAGATCACCTGGTTCCGCGCCGGCGGGCTGGCCGACGCGCTGTTCCAGCCGGCCGACGAAGACGATCTCGCTGCGTTCCTGGGGGCAGTGCCCGAAGAGATACCGCTGACCACCGTCGGTATCGGCTCGAACCTGCTTGTCCGTGACGGCGGTATTGCGGGCTTCGTCATCCGGCTTTCGGCCAAGGGCTTTGGCGAAGCCGAAGTGATTGCGCCGACCACGATCAAGGCGGGCGCGGCCACGCCCGACAAACGCCTTGCCGCTGTCGCCTATCAGGCTGGCATAGGCGGCTTTGAGTTCTACCACGGCATTCCGGGCGCCATCGGCGGTGCGCTGAGGATGAATGCCGGCGCCAATGGCGTCGAGACGCGCGAGCGCGTCGTCGAGGTGCGGGCGCTCGACCGCAAGGGCAATGTGCACACGCTGAGCAACGCCGATATGGGTTACGCCTATCGCCATTCGGCAGCACCTGCCGGGCTGATCTTCACATCGGCGGTGTTCGAAGGCGTTGTGGCAGACAAGGCCGCGATCAAGGCGGCGATGGACGCCGTCCAGCATCATCGCGAGACCGTGCAGCCGATCCGCGAAAAGACCGGCGGCTCGACCTTCAAGAATCCGGAGGGCACCTCGGCCTGGAAGGAGATCGACAGGGCGGGCTGTCGGGGGCTGATGATCGGCGGCGCGCAGATGTCGCCGATGCATTGCAACTTCATGATCAACACGGGAACCGCGACCGGCTACGACCTTGAATATCTTGGAGAGACGGTGCGCGCGCGCGTGCTCGAAAGGTCGGGCATCCGGCTGCATTGGGAAATCAAGCGCATCGGCAAGTTCCGGCCAGGGCACGAGGTCCAGGAATTCCTCGGACAGTTGCTGTAAGGACTCAACAACACAGTTTTCGCGGCCGTTTTTGCGGAAAGTGAATCTCGCGGAATCGTAAGGACTTGCCAGCGATTCAACTCTCTGATTCTCTGCCCTGAAGCGTTTCCTGATTTGAGTCGTTTCGACGCGTCACCAGCGTTTTTCCGTCAGGGGCTGCCTGCCGGGAAAACTCGGGGACCGATGGTGCAGAAATCATCAGAGCAGGGACTGCTCCGAGCGTTTGAGTGTATGGCCCTTTCCGGGGCGTGTGAGATGCAGACCCGCAGTGAAAGGGCCCGCCGTGACAGGGAATGACGGGAAATGAAAAGCAAGCACGTGGCCGTCCTTCTGGGTGGATTCTCGTCCGAGCGGCCCGTGTCCTTGTCTTCGGGGAAAGCCTGTGCCGATGCGCTCGAGACGGAAGGCTACCAGGTCACTCGCGTCGACGTCTCGCGCGATGTTGGATCGGTGCTGGCCGAGCTCAAGCCTGATGTTGCCTTCAATGCGCTGCATGGTCCTTTCGGCGAGGACGGCACCATCCAGGGCATCCTCGAATATCTTGCCATTCCCTACACCCATTCCGGCGTGCTCGCCTCGGCGCTTGCCATGAACAAGGAGCAAGCCAAGAAGATCGCCAAGTCTGTCGGCATTCCGGTCGCCGAATCGAAGGTGGTCAATCGCTTCGCCATCCAGAACAAGCACCCGATGAAGCCGCCTTACGTCGTCAAGCCGGTCAATGAGGGGTCGAGCTTCGGTGTCGTCATCGTGCACGAAGGGCAGTCGCATCCGCCGCAGGTCATCGGTTCGTCCGACTGGAAGTATGGCGATACCGTCATGGCGGAGCGCTATGTGCACGGGCGGGAGTTGACCTGCGCGGTGATGGGCGATGTGGCGCTCGGCGTCTGCGAGATCATCCCGACCGGCCATTCCTTCTACGACTATGATTCAAAATACGTCGCGGGCGGATCAAAACACGAATGCCCTGCAAAAATTTCACCGAATATTTACCAAAAAATACAGACACTGACGCTCAGGGCTCACCAAGCCATCGGCTGCCGGGGCGTTTCCCGGTCGGACTTCCGTTATGATGATCGACACTCCGAGAACGGCGAAATTGTCTGGCTCGAGGTCAACACTCAGCCCGGCATGACGCCGACATCCTTGGTGCCTGAGATCGCCGCGCAGGCGGGACACTCGTTCGGCGATTTGTTGAGTTGGATGGTGGAGGACGCTTCGTGTCTGCGTTGAGGTGGGGACAGGGCAAGGGGAAGGGCGCGGCCGGGCCGACGCTGTTCGGTGTGGCGTTGTCGTTCGATCATTTCGTGCTGCCGCGCCTGCTTCGCCGGCCGGCGCGCATGCTGGCGCGTCTGGGCGAGGACGACTTCGAGGTGCCGCCGTTTTCCGCAGCCGTGCTGTCGGCGGCGCTGCTCGTATCGGGCAGTGCCTATGGCGCCTACCTCGGCGGGCATGTCGACGCTATCGTCCAGGGCATCACCGCCCGCACCGGCTTTGCCGTCGACCAGATCAAGGTCGTCGGCAACCGCGCAACCTCCGAGATCGATATTCTCGACAGGATGCAGCTCGATGGCTGGACGTCGCTGATCGGCTTCGATGCCGAAGCCGCGCGGGAACGCATCGCCACGCTGCCCTGGGTCGAGGTTGCGGCGGTGCGCAAGGTCTATCCGCACACGCTGGAGGTGCGCATCGAGGAGCGTGAGCCCTTCGCGCTCTGGCAGCAGGGCAGCGAGCTTTCGGTCATCGAGCGCTCCGGCGCCGTGATCGCGCCATTCTCCGGCGGCAAGCAGTCGCTGCTGCCGCTGATCGTCGGCACCGGCGCCCCGGCCAAGGCGCCGGATTTCCTGGCCAGGATCAAGAAATACCCAGAGCTTGCCGCACGGATCAAAGGCTACATCCGCATCGGCGAACGGCGTTGGGACCTGAAGCTGGAAAACGGCATCACGGTCAAGCTCCCCGAGGATGGCGAGGACCAGGCGATCGCCGATCTGCTCAGGATGGACCGAGAGAACGGGCTTTTGACGCGCGATATCGCCGCCGTCGACATGCGCCTTTCCGATCGCCTCGTCGTCCAGTTGACGCCGGAGGCGGCGACGCAGCGTCAGGCCGCGCTCAATGAAAAGCCGAAAATGCCGAAGCGCAAGCCGGAGACGAAGATATGAGCTGGCTTGGCGGCAACAGCGATGCCTCGTCGCGCCGGTCCGGCATCATGACGGTGCTGGATGTCGGCTCGAGCAAGGTCTGCTGCGTGGTGGCCAAGCTCAAGCCGCGCGAGGACGGCATGCTGCTGCGCGGGCGCTCGCATCGCATCCAGGTGATCGGCATCGGCCACCAGAAATCGCAAGGCGTGAAATCGGGTGTCGTCATCGATCTCGACAGGGCCGAGCACGCCATCCGCCTTGCCGTCGATGCCGCCGAGCGCATGGCCGGGCTGACCGTCGATTCGCTGATCGTCAACATGACGGCCGGCCGGCTGAAGAGCGAAAGCTTCTCGGCAACCATCAACCTTGGCGGCCATGAGGCGGACGAGGCCGACATCAAGCGCGTGCTTGCCGCCGGCGCCAAGCAGGCGCTGCGGGCCGAGCGCGAAGTGATCCATTCGCTTCCCGTCGGCTTTTCGCTGGACGCCGAGCGCGGCGTGCGTGATCCGCGCGGCATGGTCGGCGACCAGCTCGGCGTCGACATGCACGTGCTGACGGGTGACGCGGCACCGTTGCGCAATCTGGAGCTTTGCATCAACCGTTCGCACCTGTCGGTCGAGCGCATGGTGGCGACGCCCTATGCCAGCGGTCTTGCCGCACTGGTCGACGACGAACTCGAGATGGGCGCAGCCTGCATCGACATGGGCGGCGGCACCACGACGATCTCGATGTTTTCGGAAGGCAAGTTCGTTCATGGCGACGCCATCGCCATCGGCGGCAACCACGTTACGCTGGACATGGCCAAGGGCCTGTCAACCTCGCTCGATGCCGCCGAGAGGCTGAAAGTGATGCATGGCTCGGCGCTGCCCGGCAGTGCCGACGACCGCGACCTGGTCTCGATACAGCCGATCGGCGAGGACGGCGAGGTGCCGCTTCAGATCCCGCGTTCGGTGATGACGCGCATCATCCGGGCGCGCATCGACGAGACGCTCGAACTGTTGCGCGACCGGCTGAACAGGTCCGGCTACGGCAACGCGGCCGGCAAGCGCGTCGTGCTGACCGGCGGCGCCAGCCAGCTTTCCGGCCTGCCCGAGGCAGCGCGCCGCATTCTCGGACGCAATGTGCGCATCGGCCGTCCGCTCGGTGTAGCGGGCCTGCCGGAGGCGGCCAAGGGGCCGGCTTTCTCGACGCCAGTCGGGCTTCTGATCTACCCGCAGATGGCGAATTTCGAGAGCCATCCGGCGAAAGGAATTTCTGGTCTCAGGATGACCGGAACAGGCGGAAAACTGCATCGAATGAGTCAGTGGTTGAGAGACAGTTTTTAAATTGACGGGGACAGCCCCATAGGCGGCCGCAGCGGCGAAGCGGCGGGAAAGGCAAAGGACGGAGACAATGACCATCAATCTGCAAAAGCCGGACATCACCGAGCTGAAGCCGCGTATCACCGTGTTCGGTGTCGGCGGCGGCGGCGGCAATGCCGTCAACAACATGATCACCGCCGGCTTGCGCGGCGTCGAGTTCGTGGTGGCCAATACCGATGCGCAGGCGCTGACCATGTCCAAGGCGGATCGCCTGATCCAGCTCGGCGCGCATGTCACCGAGGGCCTGGGTGCGGGGTCGCAGCCGGAAGTCGGACGCGCCGCGGCGGAGGAATGCATCGACGAGATCGTCGATCATCTCTCCAACACCCATATGTGCTTCGTCACTGCCGGCATGGGCGGCGGCACCGGCACGGGGGCCGCGCCGGTCGTTGCACGTGCGGCGCGCGAGAAGGGGATTCTCACCGTCGGCGTCGTCACCAAGCCGTTCCATTTCGAAGGCCAGCGTCGCATGAAGACGGCGGATCTGGGCATCGAGGAATTGCAGAAATGCGTCGATACCCTCATCGTCATCCCCAACCAGAACCTGTTCCGGCTGGCCAATGACAAGACGACCTTTGCCGACGCTTTCGCCATGGCCGACCAGGTGCTCTATTCCGGCGTCGCCTGCATCACCGACCTGATGGTCAAGGAAGGGCTGATCAACCTCGACTTCGCCGACGTCCGCTCGGTCATGCGCGAGATGGGCAAGGCGATGATGGGGACGGGCGAAGCTTCCGGCGAGGGGCGCGCCATGGCCGCCGCCGAAGCCGCGATCGCCAATCCGCTGCTCGACGAGACCTCGATGAAGGGCGCCAAGGGGTTGTTGATCTCGATCACCGGCGGCCGCGACCTGACCCTGTTCGAAGTCGACGAGGCGGCGACCCGAATTCGCGAGGAGGTCGACCAGGAAGCCAACATCATCCTGGGTGCGACCTTCGACGAGGATCTCGAAGGCGTCATCCGCGTCTCGGTGGTTGCTACCGGCATCGACAAATCGGCGGCAGAAATCGCTGCCGCGCCGATCGCCATCCGCACGGCTCCGCCAAAGCCGGTCAGCCGCCCGGCCGCTCCGGTCACGGAAAGCCGTCCGGCGCCTGTCCAGCAGGGAGGCTACGAGCCGCGCGCCGCCGATCCGGTCGCCGAGGCAATCCAGCTCGCCGAGGCGAATGCGGCGGCGATGGCGCGTCCCGCGCCGGCCTCCCAGGCGGAAGATTTCCGCCCGCAGAGCAAGATCTTCCAGGCGCCGCCGGCCCAGCCGCAGCCGATGCTGCAGCCAATGGTTCAGCAAACGATGCAGCCCGCGCCGCAGCGTGAAGTGCTTCAGCCGGCAGCGCCCCAGCGCATGCCGCGCGTCGAGGACTTTCCGCCGGTGGTGAAAGCCGAGGTGGAAGCCAAAAGCCGTCCGGCCGACCACGAGAACAGCGGACCGATGGGACTGCTCAAGCGCCTGACCAACGGCCTTACCCGTCGCGAAGAAGAGCCTGCACGGCTGCAGCCGGCGCAGCCGCGCGAGCCGAAACTGCGTCAGGCGGCACCCGAAGTGCGCCGCCTTGCCAGCCAGGATCCGCAGCTTTACGCGCCACGCCGCGGCCAGTTGGACGACCAGGGCCGGCTGACGCCGCAGAGCAGGGCTGTCCAGGAAGACGATCAGCTGGAGATTCCGGCATTCCTGCGCCGCCAGGCCAACTAACCTGTTAACGGACCGTAACAGTTGTTAACAGGCAGACAAGAAATTGTTTGCCTGTTAACGCTAAAAGTGCATGTAAAACAAGGAGTTATGAGACCGTATCCGGTTCGGATCGCGGTTACAGAAAGTAAGAAACCGTGATTTGGAGACTTCCTGCCGGACCACTATCTTCGCCGCGATCAATTTCGGTTTGCTGGGATTCGGGGAAGTGGCCCTGCCTGCCGATCAAAGAGCCGCGCCCTTGGGCTTATGAAGCGGACGTAGGCAGTATGGGCTATGGGGTTTGTTTTGCACGACTATCAGACGACACTTAGATCGCGTGCGACGCTGACCGGCACCGGCGTTCACAGCGGCAATTCCGTTACCGTTCGTTTCCTGCCGGCAGACGCTGATACGGGTGTCGTGTTCCAGCTTTCGAATGGAAGCGAAGTCCGGGAGTTCCGCGCACTCGTTTCCGAGGTCGGCGCCACCGATCTGTGCACCATGCTCGGCGATCCGGCAGGCGAGCACATCGCCACAGTCGAACATCTGATGGCCACGGTTTTCGGGCTCGGGATCGACAATGTCGTCATCGAGATCGACGGCCGTGAGGTTCCGATCCTTGACGGCAGCGCCATGGCGTTCGTGGAGGCTATCGACCAGGCGGGCATCGATACACTGCCGGTCAAGCGCCGCTACATCAGGGTGGTCAAGCCGGTTCGCATCGAGAACGGTGCCTCCTGGGCGGAGTTCAGGCCCTATGACGGCACGCGCTTCGAAATCGAGATCGATTTCGAAAGCCCGGCGATCGGCCGTCAGCTCTTTGCATCCGACATGAACGCCGACATTTTTCGCCGCGATATCGCGCGGGCCCGGACCTTTGGTTTCATGAAGGACGTCGAGCGGCTGTGGGCAGCCGGCTATGCGCTCGGCTCCTCGCTGGAAAACTCCCTGGTGATCGGCGACGACAACCGCGTGATCAACATCGGAGGCTTGCGCTATCCCAACGAATTCGTGCGCCACAAGACGATGGACGCCATGGGCGATCTGGCGCTGGCCGGCGCCCGGTTCATTGGCTGCTTCCGTTCCTATCGCGGCGGCCACAGGCTGAATGCGGCAGCGCTGCGCCGCCTTTTGTCGGACCGTTCGGCGTTCGAGATCGTCGAGACGACACGCCGCGAGCGCGGTCGCACCGTCGAAAAGAGCGCCGTCTATGCACCTGTCTACGCGCCCTGGATGATCTGATTCTTAACGTTTGCGTTTTATGGCCGCCGGCCTGTGTTGCATGAATGCACCATCGGCCGGCGAAATCACGCAAGTGTGCGGGCTGCGCCAGGCTGCCACAAAAATGTGCGAATGGCCGGAGATAGCGTTGCCGGGCACGGCGATTATGGTTATGCCTGCTGCCCCAGGGCGAAATGTCGACTGAAATGACGCCGAAAGGGCGGAATCCAATCATGTTCTTCAAGCGAATTGGTCAATCGAAAGCGCCGCATCGGGCTGTTTTCCTGGCGCTTTCGGTGGTTGTTCCATCGCTGTTCCTGTCGGCCTGCATGTCGTCCGAAAAGGATGTCGACCTGTCGACCTATGTCGAGCAGACCGAGCCGGCAGACGTTCTCTACAATCAGGGCCTCGCCAATCTGAATGCCGGGCGCCTGCAGGAGGCGAGCCGCAAATTCAGTGCGGTCGACCGCCAGCATCCCTATTCCGAATACGCCCGCAAATCGATGGTGATGGGCGCCTTTGCCGACTATCGCCAGGGCAACTATACCGAGGCTATCGGTTCGGCCAAGCGCTATCTCACGCTCTATCCGTCGACCGACGACGCTGCCTATGCCCAGTACATCATCGGGCTGAGCTACTACCGGCAAATCAGGGATGTCACCCAGGACCAGAAGGAAGCGCGTCAGACCGTGCAGACGATGCAGGATCTTGTGACGCGCTGGCCCGATTCCGAATATGTCGACGACGCCAAGGAAAAGATCCGCTTCGCCAACGACCAGCTCGCCGGCAAGGAGATGCAGATTGGCCGCTACTATCTCGAGCGCCGTGAATACATCGCCGCCGTCAAGCGGTTCCGCGTCGTGGTGGAGACCTATTCCAACACGCGCCATGTCGAGGAAGCGCTCGCGCGCCTTACCGAAACCTATTATGCGATGGGACTGACATCGGAAGCGCAGACTGCCGCTGCTGTGCTTGGCACCAACTATCCCGACAGCGTGTGGTACAAGGATTCCTACAAGCTCCTGCAGACTGGTGGGCTCGAGCCGCGCGAGAATGCGGGCTCGTGGATCGCCAAGGCTGGGAAGCTGATCACCGGCGCCTGAGCGGCGCGTCACATGCTTTCCAGACTGTCGATCCGCGATATCGTTCTGATCGAGAAGCTGGACATCGACTTCTCGTCCGGTCTTTCGGTGCTGACCGGCGAAACCGGTGCTGGAAAATCCATCCTGCTCGACGCGCTGTCGCTGGCGCTTGGCGCCCGCGGTGACGCCTCGCTGGTGCGGCATGGCGCGGCACAGGGCCAGGTCATTGCCGTGTTCGACGTGCCGCGCAACCATCCTGCCCGCATGCTGCTTGCCGACAACGCTATCGAGGACGATGGCGACATCATCCTGCGCCGCGTGCAGACGGCGGATGGCCGTACCCGCGTCTTCGTCAACGACCAGCCTTCCAGCGTGACACTGATGCGCGATGTCGGTCACGCGCTGGTCGAGATCCACGGCCAGCATGACGAGCGTGCCCTGGTCGATCCCGGCGCCCATCGCGAATTGCTCGACAGTTTTGGCGGTCATCTCGGCGCTGGGCGGGCGACCGGCGAGGCATGGCGGTACTGGCGGGCCTGCGAACAGGAACTTTCGCGGCATCGCGCCAAGGTGGAAGCGGCGGCCCGTGAGGCCGACTATCTGCGCGCCGCGGTCGCCGAATTGACGAAGCTCGACCCCCAGCTCGGCGAGGAAGCCGACCTTGCCGAGCTGCGCGCCTCGATGATGCGGGCGGAAAAGATCGCCTCGGAAATCCATGACGCGCAGGATGTGCTCTCAGGCCCGTCTTCGCCCCTGCCGCAACTCGCCAGCCTGTTGCGGCGGCTGCAGCGCAAGGTGACCGAGGCGCCCGGCCTGCTCGACGACGTGGTCAAATCGCTCGATGAGGCGATGCTGTCGCTCGACGCAGCGCAATCGGGCGTGGAAGCGGCACTTCGCGCCACCGAATACGATCCGCGGCGGCTGGAACAGGCCGAGGAGCGGCTGTTTTCGCTGCGCGCCGCCTCACGCAAGCACAGTGTGGCGGTCGACGACCTGGCGCAATTGCGCGATACGATGGCCGCCGATCTTGCCGATCTCGACGCCGGCGAGGAGCGCCTGCACGGGCTGCAGAAGCAGGCCGCCGCCGCGCGCGAGACCTATGACATTTCCGCTGCCCAGCTTTCGTCGCTTCGCCATGCGGCGGCGGTCGGATTGACAAGGGCGGTGATGGCCGAACTGCCGGCGCTGAAGCTCGAACGGGCAGCCTTCATCGTCGAAATGACAAGCGAGGCCGAGAGCCGCATGGAAGACGGCATCGATCAGGTCGAGTTCTGGGTGCGCACCAATCCCGGCACAAGACCGGGCCCGATGATGAAAGTCGCCTCCGGAGGCGAACTTTCGCGGTTCCTGCTGGCGCTGAAGGTGGCGCTGGCCGACCGCGGCTCGGCGCCGACCTTGGTGTTCGATGAAATCGACACCGGCGTTGGCGGTGCGGTGGCGGACGCCATCGGCCAAAGGCTGGCGCGGCTGTCGAAGCGCGTGCAGGTGCTTTCGGTCACGCACGCGCCGCAAGTGGCGGCACGCGCGGCAACGCATTTCCTGATCTCCAAATCCGGCAGCGCCGATCGCGTCGCCACCGGCATCGCCGAGATGGACCGGGCGGCGCGCCAGGAAGAGATCGCGCGGATGCTTGCCGGGGCGACCATCACCGACGAGGCGCGCGCAGCGGCCGAGCGGCTGCTTCGCGAAAACACCGCAGCATAGCGGAGCTCATGCTCGGCGTCGTGGATCGAGTCAGGATGTGGCTCCATCCCGCTGTTCAGCAATGATTTTTTCGTGCCCGGTCTCTCCCTCATCAGAGAATCCTGTTCTATTGTGTCGCGCCATCGGGAAGGGAGCAATGCATGGCCGAAAAACCAGTTGATTCGCTGAGCGAAAGCGAGGCCGCAAGCGAGCTAAAGCGGCTGGCGGCTGAGATCGCCGAGCATGACCGGCGCTACCACACCGAGGATGCACCGATTATAACGGACGCGGAATATGACGCGCTAACGCGGCGCAACCTCGCCATCGAACAGCGCTTCCCCGCTTTGCTGCTAGAGGATTCGCCATCGCGCCGAGTGGGCGCGCCACCGGCGGAAGGCTTTGCCAAGGTGCGCCATGCGGTGCCGATGCTCAGTCTCGCCAAGGCCTATACCGACCAGGACGTCACCGACTTCATCGAACGTGGCCGTCGATTCTTTGATCGCGACAAGGACCTCGACATCGCCTTCACGGCTGAGCCGAAGATCGACGGGCTATCGGCTTCTTTGCGTTATGAAGGTGGTGTGTTCGTGCAGGGAGCAACGCGCGGCAACGGCGCCGTTGGGGAGGACATCACCGCCAATCTCAGGACAATCGCCGACATTCCCAAGACACTGAAGGGCTCAGGCTGGCCTGATATCATCGAAATACGCGGTGAGGTCTATATGACCTATGCAGAATTCAAGGCGTTGAAGGAACGGTCGGCAGCGGTCGGCGGCCAGGACTACGTCAATCCGCGCAATACGGCGGCCGGATCCTTGCGCCAGAAGGATCCGTCCGTTACCGCCAGCCGCAAACTCAAGTTCTTTGCCTACGCATGGGGCTATACATCCGAGGACCCAGCTCCGACCCAATACGATTCAGTGCAAAGATTCGCGGAGTGGGGGTTCAAGATCAGTCCGCTGATGGTGCGGGCGAAGTCGGTCGAGGAACTGGTCGCGCACTATCACCTTATCGAGGCCCAGCGCTCATCGCTTGGCTACGACATCGACGGCGTCGTCTACAAAATCGACCAGTTGGAGTTGCAGCGCAGATGGGGTTTCGTCACCGGCGAACCACGCTGGGCCATCGCCCACAAATTTCCGGCTGAACAGGCGATGACGACCGTGCTTAGGATCGACATTCAGGTCGGCCGTACCGGCACGCTGGCGCCCGTTGCACGGCTAGCTCCCGTCACCGTTGGCGGCGTGGTGGTCGAAAATGTCACGCTTCACAACGAAGACTACATCAAGGGTCTGGACAGCAACGGCCAGCCGATCCGCGACGGTTATGACGTACGTATCGGCGACACAGTCGTGATCCAGCGGGCAGGGGACGTTATTCCGCAGATCGTCAGCGTCGTTATCGACAAGCGTCCGCCTGATGCCGTGCCCTACGAATTCCCGCACAAGTGTCCGATCTGCGGCTCACCCGCAACGCGCGAGATCAACGAAAAGACTGGCAAGGAAGATTCCCGTCGACGCTGTACCGGCGAACTGGTCTGTCCCGCGCAGGCCGTGGAAGGATTGCGCCACTTTGTGTCACGCGGCGCCATGGATATCGAAGGCCTGGGCGCTGAAAACATAGACCTGTTCTTCAATGCGGGGTTGATCAAAACAGCCGCCGATATCTTTACTCTCAGGGATCGCCGTCCCGCCGTCACCAAGGCTCTGGCTGAGCGGCGCGAGGAGCAGGCCAGACAGCGCGAGGCCGCATCGGGCAAGACGCGCAAGAATGTACGCGGTGTCGAGGAACGCAACTACGAAGGTCTCGACAAGCTCTTCGCGGCCATCGACGCTCGTCGCGAACCGGAACTCGATCGCTTTATTTTTGCGCTAGGCATCCGCCATATCGGCGAAACCACGGCCGCTGTGCTTGCTCGAACCTTCTCGACCATCGAGGAGTTGATCCGCGTCAGCAAAGAGACAGCTGCGGCGGACGATCCACACACGGTTTTTCCATCGGTCAATGGCATCGGCGACACGGTGATAGGCGCGCTTCGCGATTTCTTCGGCAATGAACGTAATGACGACGTGCTTGCAGCGCTGCTCGCGCAGGTCCGGCCGAAGCCGTACATTGTCAACGTCTCAGCCGGCAGCGTGGTTGCCGGCAAGACGATCGTGTTTACAGGCACGCTGGAAAAGATGACGCGCCCTGAAGCCAAGGCGATGGCCGAACGTCTCGGCGCGAAGGTCGCGGGCTCGGTTTCCGCGAAGACCGATCTCGTGGTGGCGGGCCCAGGTGCTGGCTCCAAGCTCAAGCTTGCCACCGAACTCGACATCGAGGTGATCGACGAAGACGCTTGGTTGGCGCGGATCGGCAAGGCGTGATGGAAGGCGCGTTCACCGGTTTCGGCCAAAAGGCAATTCCCTTCCTCAAGGCGCTCGATTTTCACCAGAGCCGGGAGTGGTTTCTGGAAAACCGCGACCTCTTCGAAACCGAGCTGCGCGACCCCTTCGGCGATCTGGTCGAAACGCTCTCCGGGCGCTTCGCGGCAGCGGGGCTGGGCTTGCGCGGCGATCGCAAGAAGTCGCTGTTCCGGATCAATCGCGACGTGCGCTTCGCCAAGGACAAGCGGCCCTACAACCGGCATCTGTCGGCAATCCTCTCGCCTGATGGCACCAAGATGGAACAGGGCGTGTTCTTCATCCATATCGGGCTTGAGCGCTGCTTTGCCGGCGTTGCCTGGTGGCAGCCGGGGCCGGCGCTGCTGCTGGCGATGCGCCAGGCCATCGCGGCGCGGCCGGGTGAATTCCGGGCGCTGATCGAGGCGCTGAAGCAAAACCGCCTCGAACTCGATGCGGAAGGCTGCATGAAGCGCGCGCCACGCGGCTTCGAGCATGTCACGGCGGCCGATCTCGCGGCGGCCATCCGCAACCGGCATTTCGCCGTCCGGCACGAAGTCGACCCTGCGGGAATCCACGGGCCGGCGCTGGTCGACGAGCTGGTCGATTTCGCCTTGCGGGCCAAGCCGCTGCTCGACTGGGGCAGGGCGATCGCAGCCAAGGTCCCGGTGGACTGAGCACCTGGCCGAACGCGCACGCCTGAACCTGCGACGAGGGATCACTTCCGCTGATCGTTGGCTCAAGCGAATTGGTGTGACAAGGCTGACAGCGCTCCCTACATACGATCTTTCCCCCCGCATCGGCCCGAAAATCGGGGTCGATTTTCGGATGGCCCGACGCGTGGATTCAAAGTGTTAGAGCGTCCTTTGCTCGTCCAAGGGCGAGCGGCGCTCCAAGGAGTGGCTGATGTCGGCGCAAGCAATCTCCGAAAACCGCGCAAAAAGCGATTTCTGGCAAGGCGTGCGGCTCAGCATGCCCGTCGTGGTGGCGGCGGCGCCGTTTGGACTGCTGTTCGGGGCGCTCGCCGTCGACAACGGATTTTCGGTGCTTGAAGCCTTGCTGATGAGCGCCATGGTTTTCGGCGGCGCCAGCCAGATGGTCGGCATCGAATTGTTCGGGCAGCATGTCGCGCCATGGCTGATCGTGCTGTCGATCTTCGCCGTGAATTTCCGCCATGTGCTCTACTCGGCGGGCATCGGCCGCCGCATCGCGCACTGGCCGCCGGTGCAGCAGGCGGTCGGCTATTTCCTGCTCACCGATCCGCAGTTCGCCGTGGCCGAGCGCAAGGCGGAGGCTGGCGAGACGGTCGGCTTCGCCTGGTATATGGGGCTTGGCCTGCCGGTCTATGTGTTCTGGGTGACCGAAAGCGCGCTTGGCGCGGTATTCGGCAGGCTTATTCCCGATACCCATGCGCTGGGCATCGATTTCCTGCTGCCGATCTATTTCCTCGGACTGGTAATGGGCTTTCGCAAACGGCCACTGTGGCTGCCGGTGGTCGTCGCCAGTGCTGCTGCCTCGATCATCGCCTACAAGACGGTGGGCTCGCCCTGGCACGTCTCGATTGGCGCCGTGGCCGGCGTGCTGCTCGCGGTTATCCTGCCGCCGCGCCACAGCGGCGTGGAGGCGCGGCCATGAGCACGACCTTGTGGATCATCATCGCCGGCGCGATCGCGACCTATCTGACCCGCATCGGCGGCCATCTGGTGATCTCGCGCTTCGAAAACATCCATCCGCGCGTCGAGGCCGGGCTGAACGCCGTGCCTGCCGCAGTGCTGACGACGCTGGTGGCGCCGGCAGCACTTGGCGGCGGGCCGGCGGAATGGGCGGCATTGATCGTCGCCGGGCTGGTCTCGCTGCGCAGCGGGCTCATGGCGATGTTTTTGGCCGGCGCCGTCGTGCTGGTGCTGGCCCGGCAGTTCGTCGGGTAACCGGACCGGCTGAGTACGCCAGTCTTACTTGCGCACGATGTCGGAGATTGCGGGATCGAATCGACCTTCTGCAAAGAGCCTGCGCATCGTCTCTTGCGGATCGAGACCATACGTTTCGGCTGATGTCACCGCAATCAGCGCGTCGAGGTCGAGCGTCGGTGCGAGGTCGCGTCCTTGATAGAGCGCACCGGCAGACAGTCCCGGCCAGTCGGCCATCACCCGCCCGCCATTCACCGCTCCGCCAGCGATCATCGCAGCCGATGCCGTACCGTGGTCGGTGCCGCCAGTGCCGTTGACGGCGACAGTGCGGCCGAACTCGGTGGCGACCAGCACGGTCGTATCCTTCCAGATATCGCCGAGCCCAACGTGCAACCCATCGATGAGCGCGTCGAGCGCTCTGAGCTGGTTGGCCAGCCTGGCTTGCTGGCCGCTATGGGTGTCCCAGCCGCTGGTTTCGATCATGGCAACGCGCGGTCCGCCGGCCTTGGCGAGGAAACCCGCGGCGGTGCGGCCGACGCTCGCCGCGTCCTTGCGCTGCGCGTTCACCGCGCCCAACGCCCGTGTCTCCATCGCGCTGCTCCACAGCGCATGCAGCGGTTCGTCGGCGTCGTAGAGCTTGCCGACGCGCATCATCAGGTCGTCCGGCGCCTCCGGCAGGGCGGACGGCGCATAGGAGGTGACGTCCACCTCGCCTCGCAGTGCCAGCGGGATAGTCGGTGCAAAAGCGATTGCTTCGCCGCGCGACTTCGGCAGCATGCCGACCAGCCGGTTCAGCCAACCGTCCTTGCGTTCATAGGGCGAGGTGCCGCCGCTTTCGAGCACATTTTGACCATCGAAATGCGAGCGCTCGCGATAGGGCGAAGCGACCGCGTGGACGAACAGTGCCTGCTTGTCCTGATGCAGCTTGCCGAGACCGGTAAGCGAGGGATGCAGGCCAAACATGCCGTCGAGCTTTATCGGATCGTCGATGACCAATGAGCCGCGCAGTGCGCGGTAGGCGGGGTCGGCATAGGGAACGATCGTGTCCAGCCCGTCCGCAGCGCCGCGCTGGATGATGAAAACGAAGCGGCGGTCGGTTTCCACATTGGCGAAGACGATGCGCGGCGCGATCAGCATCGAGCCGAGGCCGGCGCCGGCGAGAGTAAGGAATTGACGGCGTTTCATCTGGGTCATCTCCTCTGAAAGTCATCTTCGCTGAAAATCGGGCGACACGAGCAGCAGCGCGATGCCGGTGCGCCGGCTCTCGGCGCGGTCGATCTCGGCCAACGTCAGGTCGCTGAGTGAGCCGGCAAAGAGTTTTTGCGCGAGATCTCGCGGATCGATGTCGCCACTCTGCGCGGCGAGGCGCTGCGCCGCCTCGACCCGGCGGACCAGTGCGTCGGGTGGGGCCCAGCTCCCGGCAACATCGTCATAGCCGGCCGGCGAACGCGGCCGCCATACCGGTTGGCCGAGTTGGTTGAGCAGTTGCGCTAGGCGCGGCTTGCCGATGTCGCTGCGGCCCAGGCCGCGCAGCGCCGAAATCGTCCATTCCCACGGCGTCTTGAACTTCGCCGCCGCTGGTTGCCAGGCTTCTGGACTGTCGAGGAGCGCGCGGTAGACCGCGACGAGATTGCCCTTCGACCGGCGAAAGGCTTCGGCGAGCCGCGTCACGACCGCTGCCGGCGGCTCGTCGGCGATGAAGTGGCGCGCCAGCTTGGTCGCGATGTGCATTGCGGTCGCGTCGGCCGCCGCGAGGTCGCCGAGCACGGCGAGCGCCTGTTTGTCGCCGCGCTGGCCGTAGGTCTTGCCCATGATCGTGCGTTGGCCCGGTTCGTGCAGCCCGGGTCGAAAGGTGAAGGCGCCGGCCTGGCCTCGCCCTTTGGTGCGTCCGGTGCTGAAACCGGTCAGCGCCAGTGCGAATTCGGTCACGTCGGCCTGGCTGTAGCCGGAGCGTGCACGCTTCGCGCTGGCGCTCCGGCAACTCGGCCAACGCGCGCCGCACCTGGTGCTGGTCGTCGGCTGCGAGCATATCCGCTTCTGCGCCCGGGCGTTCGTCGGGGCGATCGGGAAGTTCCGCCACCGGCGTCTCCCGCCGCCTGCGCAGCCGGTCGTAGCAGAGATTGAGCGCGACGCGATGCAGCCAGGTGTCGAACTTCGCCTCGCTGGCGCGCCAGCCCGGAGCCGCCCGCCAGATGCGCAAGAACGTCTCCTGCGCGACATCCTCGGCCTCGCCGCGGTCGCCCAGCATTCGCGTGGCGAGACGGATCAGCCGCGGCAGCTTGCGCTCGACCATGGCTTCCACCGCAGCCGCATTGTTCTGAGCGATCAGCGCCAGCAGCCGCTCGTCGGTTTCGCCCACGCTCTGCCTTCTCGTTCCACCACGCCAGACCTTCTGCCGACACGACCGTCATCCTGCACCCGCCATGTGTCTTCAACGGGTTTCGCTGCGAAATCCGTCGGCGACCCGGGCTGAGGCGTTAGAAGGCAGCGATAAGGCTGCAGGCCATTCCTGCAGACCGGCATCCCGCGTCGATAGCTGACCCACCGCCTTTCCGAAAAATCAAATCTTCTGGTCGTGCGGCAGTGGTGCGGTTGCCTTTTCCAGCCAGGCCAGCGCCTCGCCGTCGACCATCGGTCCGATCTCGGCCAGCACGCGGGCGTGGTATGTGTCGAGCCAATGCAGCTCGTCGCGCGTCAAAAGGTCAGACCGCACCAGCCTGGTGTCGATGGGCGCCAGCGTCAGCGTCTCGAAGCCGTGCATGGCGATGTCACCGCCCTCTATCGGCTCGGCTGGCGTCACCAGGATGAGATTCTCGATGCGGATGCCGTAAGAACCCTCCTTGTAGTAGCCCGGCTCGTTGGAGACGGTCATGCCCGCCAGCAGCTTTTCGGTGCCGGTCCTGGCGATGCGCTGCGGGCCCTCGTGCACGGCCAGATAGGAGCCGACGCCGTGGCCGGTGCCATGGGCGAAATCGCAGCCATGTTTCCACAGCGCCAGGCGCGCCACGGCGTCGATCTCGGAGCCGCGCGTGCCCGGGGGAAAGCGCAGCATGGAAATGCCGATCATGCCCTTCAGCACCAGCGTGAAGCGTTCGCGCATTTCCTCGGTCGGCGTGCCGATCGGCACCGTGCGGGTGATGTCGGTGGTGCCGTCCTGATACTGCCCGCCCGAATCGAGCAGGAACAGTTCGCCAGACTGAAGCTTTCGGCTGGTGGCGCGGGAAACGCGGTAGTGCATGATGGCGCCGTTCGGGCCGGCGCCGGCGATGGTGTCGAAGGACACGTCGCGCAGCGGCATCTGTGTTTCCTCGCCGGTGCTGCGGCGGCACTCCTCAAGCTCGGTGACGACCGCGATCTCGTCGAGCTTGCCGGGTTCCTGGCGGTCGAGCCAGCAAAGCAGCTTGGCGACCGCGGCGCCATCGCGGCGATGCGCGGCGCGGGCGCCGTTGATCTCGGCATGGTTTTTCGTCGCGCGCGGAATGCGGGCAGGGTCCGGCGCGGTGATGACGGTGCCGCCATTGTCCTCGACCAGCATTTTCAGCTTCTCCGCCGCCAGCACCGGATCCAGCGCGATCTTCGCGCCGCCCTTGGCCAGGGCTGCGATAACAGCTTCGAATTCACCGGGTTCGTGCAATTCGGCGAGCTGCGTCAGATAGGCCGCGACGGTGCGTGAAAACTTACGCTGATCCATGAAAAGCAGGTGCGATCGATCGGCGGCGAGCACGGCGAAGCCGAGCGCCAGCGGCGTGTGCGGCACGTCGCCGCCGCGGATGTCGAAGGCCCAGGCGATGGAGGACGGGTCGGTCAGCACGGTATGGGTGGCGCCATCCTTGCCGATGGCCTCGGCCAGCCGCGCCAGCTTGTCCTTGGCCAACTCGCCGGCAAAGCCAATCGGATGAATCTCGACCGGCGCCAGCGGCGGTTCGGGCTGGTCCTCCCAGATGGCGTCGATCGGATTCTTCTCGAGCGGCACCAATGTCGCCCCCGATTTTTCGGCCGACGCTTTCAGCGCTTTCACGTCGCCGATCGTCTGCAGCCACGGGTCGAAGCCAAGCCGCACGCCCTTGCCGAGATTGTCCTTGATCCAGGTGGCGGGCGGATTGTCGACCAGGCTTTCGATCGAAAAGATGTCGAGATCGACCTCGTGGCGCACCTGCAGCGTGTAGCGGCCGTCGACGAACATGATGGCACGGTCGCCGAGCACGATGGCGACGCCGGCCGAGCCGCTGAACCCGGTCAGCCATTTCAGCCGCGCCGAGCGGTCGGCGACATATTCTCCCTGATGCTCGTCGGCACGAGGCACGATGAAGCCATCCAGCCCGTTGGCCGCCAGCCATTGACGCAGCAACGCCACACGTGGCTTGCCGACGGCGGGGTCGCCTGCGGAATCAAAGGTCTGGAACATCATGGCCTCTCCTCGGATGCTAGATGTGAGCGGCGGACTTTCAAGTCGAACCCTGCCGCCGCTCACATCTAGCCTTTTGTTTGAGCATCGGGTTTTCCCAAAACCGGTTTCCACTTTTGGGCCCGATGCTTTGGCTCGACCGTAGCGCATGACCCCGAAAATCGGAATCGACTTTTGCTGCGCCAGGCGCCGGCCGGATTCGGTCCAGCAGGGCAATCGCTTCAGGTCTGCGCTGCCCCTCATTGCCCTGCCCGTCCTCCGCAGCAGCTGCGCTGCAGCTGCGGAGGGTGGACCGGGCACTTTCCCCGTATAGTGACGGGGAGAAGGTGTTGGCAGGCGGATGAGGGGCGGCGCCGGCATCGACAGTGGTCATCGACGTGCGCTTTTGCGCATGGACGCCATGCAGAATCAGCGATTCTCAAAAAGGTCAGCAGAGCTTACCTTTTCGACGTGGAGGAACGAGTCTTACTGCCCTGCAAAGGAGACCATCATGTCCACGAATTCAGCCAGACGCGGATTTTTCAGAAGCGCCGTGAACGCTCTCATCGAAGCGCGCCAGCGCGAAGCGAGCCGCTATGTGAGCGGCGTTCTGCTTGGCTTTGACGACGAAACGCTGAAAGCCAACGGCTACGATCGCGAAGAACTGAAGAAGGCGGCAAGGTCGCGCTACGTCTGAGCGATTTTGCGGTGTGCGATTGAAGGCGCTGTGCGTCACCGCTTGAGGTGGATTGTCACCCAGCCTTCGCGATGCAACGTCCTGACATGGCGGAACCGCTGGCCGACATAGGCCGAGATCACCGCGTCGCGCTGCCGGTCGAGGATGCCTGACAGCACGATCGAGCCGCCCAAACCGACATGCCCGGCCATTTCGGGCGCCAGCCGCATCAGCGGCCGCGCCAGTATGTTAGCGACGATGAGGCCAAAAGGGCCGCGCGCGGCAAAGATCGGATGATGAAAGCCCGGCGCTGTCACCGTTTCGACGAGCGCCTTGACGTGGTTGAGCCGCGCGTTGGCGGCGGCGACTTTTGTGGCGACCGGGTCGATGTCGGTCGCCAGTACCGGAATATGGGCGAGCTTGGCCAGCGCGATGGCCAGCACCGCGCTGCCGGTGCCGAGGTCGAGCGCGTTGCGCGGGCGTTCGCGCCGCACGACCTGTTCCAGCATTTCGAGGCAGCCGGCGGTGGTGCCGTGATGGCCGGTGCCAAAGGCGAGGCCCGCTTCGATCTCGATGGCGAGTTCGCCGCTGTGGCGCTTCCTGCGGTCATGCGCGCCGTGGACGAAGAAACGGCCGGCGCGCACCGGCTTCAGTCCCTCCAAAGAACGTGTCACCCAATCGATATCAGGCACGGGCTCGCGCGCAATCGGCCTCGACAGAGCAAGCCCGGCAAGGATCCCCTTCAAGCGCGCCTCGACGGCATCGACATCGCCGTCGGCATAGAGCGACACTTCGTGGATGTCGCGGTCCTCGTCGACTTCGACCAAGCCAATCGGCAGGCCCTCATCTTCGAATGCCGCTTCGAACACCGCGAAGATACGGTCGGCCTCGACCTTTCCAGTGGTGAAATAAAGCCGCGTTTGGGTCATCAACCGATTTTCTTTGTGAGCATGATCTTGTCCGAAATCCGGTCCCCACTTTTCGCTGGCGCGGACCTTCGGCTCGGGATCATGCACTAACCTGCCGCCAGCCGCTTGAGCTTGGCGATGGCAGCGTCCGGGCTTTCGCCATAAGCGATGGTGCCGGCGAAATCGCCCCTGGCGTTGAGCAGCAGCACCGAAGCGGTGTGGTCCATCGTGTAGTCGCCGTCGCCGGTATCGACCTTTTTCGAATAGATGCCGAAGGATTTGGCCATGGCGCGGACCTTGTCCGGGTCGCCAGTGATGCCGAGGATGCGATCGGAGAAGTTGCTGATATAGGCGTTCATGATTTCGGGCGTGTCGCGCTCCGGGTCGACCGTCACGAAATAGGCGCGCAGGTTCTTGCCATCGTCACCCATCGTCTTCAGCCAGCCGGCCAGTTCGAACAGCGTGGTCGGGCAGACTTCCGGGCAGTGGGTGAAGCCGAAGAAGACGACGCTAGGGTGGCTGCGAAAGGCAGCCTCGGTGATCGGGGCGCCCTTCTGGTCGACCAGCGTGAACGGCGCGCCGAACGGCTCGCCGCCATAATGCCCGCGGTACCATTCAAAGGTGAGCCAGCCGATGCCCGCCGCCATCAGGACGAGAATGCCGACCAGTATTGAACGCATCATCAATTGGCTGTCCGTCGCTATTTTCATCGGCGCCGTATCGGCGCCTTTGGAGCTTGTTGGGCGAACACTCTTAACGGTTTGATCTCGCTCGCGCAAAGATGTCGCGTTGCCGCAACCGGCTTTCTCTTAAAAAATGATCCGCTTGCAAAGTGCTGCCGCCCGTCCCACCTGAGGTCGGCAAAACTCGAACGGCAGGAGGCTTTCTTGCAAGGACTGATTGGGCAAGGACTGATTGGGCAAGGACTGATTAGGCGAAAACTGATCGGCGGCGCTTTGGCCGCGTGCCTTGTCATCGGTGCTGGTGCGGCTGTCGCCCAGGAGGTCGGCAAGGTCGGCGTCGACTGGCTCGGCAACGACATCATCGTCGAGGCGATCAAGGACCCGAAGGTTGAAGGCGTGACCTGCCATGTCTCCTATTTCGACCGTGGCGTGATCGATCGCCTGCAAAAGGGCAACTGGTTCGAGGACCCATCCGATTCCTCGATCGCCTGCCGCCAAACCGGGCCGATCACCATCGGCGACATCGACATGAGCGAGGCCGGCGAGGAGGTGTTCAAGCAAGGCATCAGCCTGATCTGGAAGAAACAGGTGGTGAACCGCATCTACGATAAAGCCAACGAGACCCTGATCTATCTGTCGCATTCGCGCCAGGTGCAGGACGGTTCAGCGAAAATGTCGGTCACCACGGTACCGCTCTATGGCCAGAACGTGATGTGGACCAACGGCAAGCCGAAATAGGCTCTGGAAACAGGTGACGGACGATTGCTCCCGCTTGCGGGACTAACCGCTCGGGCGTAAAGCCGCCGGGATGGACCGTCCCGAAAACCTCGTCCTGAAAGTCCCCGAGCCGCGGATCCACCCGACCGCGGAGTTGAAGGCATGCAAGCTTGGGCGCTACGCCTCAATCGGCGAGCGGGTCATATTGCGCGAAGTCATAGTCGGTGACTTCTCCTATTTCGAGCGCCACGCCGAGGCGATCTACACGACAACAGGCAAGTTCTGTTCGATCGCCGCCAACAGCCGTATCAACGCGCTCGAGCATCCGATCGAACGGTTGACCCAGCACAAGATCAGCTACCGGCCAAACGAGTATTTCCGCTGGCTCGGCGTCGACGCCGGATTTCGGGAGCGACGGCGGGCGACGCCCGTCACTATCGGCCACGACGTCTGGATCGGTCATGGTGCGGTGATCATGCCTGATGTGACCATCGGCAATGGCGCGATCGTCGGCGCCAATGCGGTGGTGACGCGCGATGTACCTGCCTATGCGATCGTCGCCGGGGTTCCGGCCAAGCCGCTGCGCCAGCGTTTTGCCGAGAAAACCGCTGCGCGGATTGAAAGCCTCGGCTGGTGGGACTGGTCGGTCGAAAAACTCGCCAGGGCCATTCCCGACATGCAGGCGCTTTCCATCGAGGCCTTCCTCGACCGCTGGGAGCACGAAATCCCCTGATCCTTGCGGCTCTCTGAACGGCTACGTCGGTGAAAGGAGGGAACCCGGAGCGGATGCTGGTTGTTTCTCCTGCCATGATAGAGAAGCATTTCACCAGGATCGCCAACTATGTTGCGCATCTAGCCGGTCTGCCGTCGACATTCGCCGTCTGTTTCCTGATCATTGTTGCCTGGGCGGCAAGCGGACCGATGTTCGGGTTTTCCGATACGTGGCAGCTCATCATCAACACCGGCACGACGATCGTCACCTTCCTGATGGTGTTCCTCATCCAGAACACCCAGAACCGCGATGGCACGGCGATTCAGACGAAACTCGACGAGTTGATCCGGGTCGGCAAAGCTCACAATACCTTTATCGGCATCGAGCACCTGACCGAATCCGAGGTCAAGGAGATCCGTAGAAAATGTGAACAGGCGGCAAAACGGCATGATAGGGCGGTCAAGAAAGCCACTGGGCAAAAGCGCGGCTCGAAGACACATGCGGCGTGAGCGTCAGCTTTCCATGAACGCCGCGAAAGCGTCCTTGTGATCCGGGTGCCAGCGCGACAGAGCAGGGCGGTTCTCGATGATGTCGCCGATTGCCCAGGCCATGCGCTTTTCGTCCATAGGCCGCGTCGCCTCGTTGTCGGGGCACAGGATGTAGAAGTCGCCACGCACCAGCGCGGCCAGCATGAAGTCGATCACCTGCTCGCCGGACCAGGCGCCGGCGGGCTTTTCGGTCGCACCTTCGGTCAGGCCGGTAAAAGTGAACCCCGGAATGAGCAGATGCGCAGCAATCTTTCCGCCGGGCTCGTTGCGCAACGCATGTGCCAGGCCTTCGGTGAAGGTCTTCACGCCTGATTTGGAGACGTTGTAGGCAAGGTTGCCGGGCGGCGTGGTGATGCCTTGCTTGGAGCCGGTGTTGACGATCAGGCCCGATTTTCCTGCAGCCAGCATGCGTGGCACGAAGGCCTCCACGCCATGGACGACGCCCCAGAAATTGATGTCCAGCAGCCGCTTCCAGCCGTCGCGGTTCTCCCAGGGCTTGCCGGGATTGTTGCCGACGCCGGCATTGTTCATCAGCAGCGACACGCCGCCGAAGGCATCGAAAGCCTTTTCGGCCAGCCGGCCGACCTCCTCGGCTTTCGAGACATCGGTGGCGACAGCAAGCACGGCACTGTCGCCGGCAATCGTAGCAACGGCGCGGGCAGCCTCGTCGAGCCGCGCGCCGCCGATATCGGCCAGCACGATTTTCAGGCCCATTGCCGCCAGCCGCTTGGCCGCGGCAAGGCCGATGCCGCTGGCGCCGCCGGTGATGACGGCAACGTTGCCGGAGCCAAGGGCAGGCAAAGCGCTCTGGATTTCGGCGTCGGTGGTCATCGATAGTGTCCTCGTTCAGGTTGCGCCGAACTTAACGCGGCGACAGGCTCGCGCAAGCCCCGTTTGGGCGCCCTTGGGTTGACCACATCGGCAGGCGCTGCGCATGCTGTCCGCGTAAGAAGGAGATTACCGATTGACCGACTGGATCGAGATCCTGAAAGAACAGACCGCCACCGGCGACCAGATGAGCCGTGAGGTGCCGCAAATGCTTGCCAATCCCGACATCAGCGAAGCGCAAGTGAGAACGCTGTTTTCGGCGCTCGAAAAGCAGGCGGAGTTCGTCGAGAAGCTGCGCATGGCGCTGGAAAAATTCGGCCATGATTTTTCGGTGATCAAGGCGGCCGAGCGGCTGGAGGAGCGCTATGCCGACCTCGCTGCCTCGGTGGCCGAAAAGCTGAAGGCAATGCGGGAATAGGGCGGACCTATTTTTCGATCTCCTTTCGAAACGCTTGTCCAGCACGAACCAGATCATGGCAACCAGCCATAGAGCGCGACGCCAATCCATCGATTGACGAAAGTTCAGCGCGATGCGGCATGTAGAAGACCACGACACGCGGCCACGATCAGTCGCTGTCGCGCGCGATCAGCTCCAGCGGCCAGACCTCACGGATGATCCGCGCGCCTTCGGGGCCGGCGAAGGCGGGGATCGACGCCAGCAACATTTCTGCAAGCCGCCGTCCCATCGGCTCCAGACGAGGGCGGAAGCCGGTCAGTGCCGGTGAAAAATAGCGGCAGAGCGGCGTGTCGACGATGACGATCACCGCAATGTCGTGGCCCGGCTTGATGCCCATCTCGGCCAGCGCCTTGCAGCCGCCGAGTGCCATAGCGTCATTGTTGAAGATGATGGCGGTCGGCGGGTCCTTGGAGCGCATGACCTGCGGCGTCACCGCGTCGCCGCCGGCCTCGTTGATGAAGCCTTTCGCGATCAGCCCGGGGTCGACCTCGATGCCGTGCCGCCGCAAGGCCTTGCGATAGCCGGCCAGGAACAGATAGCCGAAATTGAGGTTGAGGGACGGGCGGATGGCGGCGATGCGGCGGTGGCCGCGCGCCACCAGGCGGTCGACCGCGTCGGCCCCGGCTTTTTCGAAATCAAGGTCGAGCGACGGGTAGGTCTTGCCGCCGGAGCGGCTGCGGCCGAGCGTCGCGAACGGGAAGCCGACCCTGGTCAGATAATCGATGCGCTCGTCCTCGCGACGCGTATAGGCCAGCACCACGGCGTCGGCCCGGCGCGTCTCGACCACCCGGCGCAGGCGCTCCTGCTGGTAGTCGCCCGGCGCGCCCATCACCACGATCAGGTCGAGCCCGCTTTCGGCGAGTTTCGCCTGCAGCCCGGTCAGGAACGGAATGAAGAACGGCTCGCCATATTGCTGGTCGCCCGGGTGCGGCTGCAGCATGAAGGCGATCGAGTGGGTGGCGCCGCGCCGCAGGCTGCGGCCGGACTGGTTCGGCGAATAGTTCAGCTTTGCCGCCGCATCGAGCACGCGCTGGCGGGTGTCGGCATTGACGTCGGCACGGCCGTTGAGCGCGCGCGACACGGTGCCGATCGAAATGTTCAGGTGACGCGCAAGGTCGTGAATGCTGGACGCCAAAGGACAGTTCTCCCCCTTGCCTGGCTATCATCGACCGCTCTTCAGGCCAAGGTGATCAAGGTGATTTTCGCGAGCGGCCAATTGACATTCTACGCCTTCCGGTGTGTTCTCGTAAACGTTTACGGAAAAACGTTTACGGTCATGCCGTGAATGCCGTGACGACCGGTCTGGAGGGGCCGAGCGGAGGAGGAGCGCTGGATGATGAATGTCGTCCTGGTCGGCTGCGGAGCGATGAGCAAGCACTGGCTCGATGCGGCGAGGCAGATCGACGGGTTGGCTATTGTCGGCCTTGTCGACCTCGACGCCGACAGGGCGAAGGCAAGGGCGCGCGAATACGAGCTTGCCGGCGCCATTGTCGGGACCAATCTTGACGCAGTGCTCGACCAGACCAAGCCCAACGCTGTGTTCGACGTCGTGGTTCCGGCGGCCCGGCGCGATGTCGCGCTTTCGGCCTTTGCCCATCATTGCCATCTCCTGACGGAGAAGCCGCTGGCTGACAGCCCGGAGAACGCGCGCGCCATCGTCGAGGCTGCCCGACGCGCCAGGCGCGTGCACGCCGTCGTCCAGAACCGCCGCTATGTCGCCAACGTCAGGCGCATCAGGCGTTTTCTCGATTCCGGCGCCATCGGTGCGCCAACCAGCATCCACGCCGAATTCTTCGTCGCGCCGCATTTCGGCGGGTTTCGCGAGGAGATGCGCCATGTCCTGCTGCTCGACATGGCGATCCATACTTTCGACGCCGCCCGCTACATGGTCGGCGGCGCGCCGGCCAGCGTCTACTGCCAAGAATGGGAGCCGGTCAATTCCTGGTACCGGCAGGGATCGTCGGCCACCGCAATCTTCGAGCTCGGCGGCGGCAAGCTGTTCACCTATGCCGGCTCCTGGTGCGCCGACGGGTTCCGCACCAGTTGGGAGAGCACATGGCGCATCGTCGCCGAGCACGGCAGCCTGGTCTGGGACGGTGAGGACGGGCTGAGGGCGGAAGTCGCGCGGCCTATCCGTGAAGGCCTGTTCGATCGCACAGAGCCGCTCGCCGTGCCGCCGCTCGATCCCAATGACCGCATCGGCGGCCATCTCGGCATCATCCAGGATTTTGTGCGCGCCGTCGAAACCGGCAGCGAGCCGGAGACGCGTGGCGCCGACAACATCAAGAGCCTGGCCATGGTCTTCGCCGCGATCGAAAGCGCCGAAACCGGGCGCCGGGTCGCGATCGCACAGGAAGGGTGACGATGCCAAACCCGCTTCTCGACATCAGGATCGGCACCATGATGCGGGCCAATCTCGATGACCCGGCCGCCTATATCGAGGCCATCCTGCCGCTCGGCTTCGAAAGCATCCAGCCCTTCTTCTGGCAGACGCTGGGCGGCAAGGATCTTCCGCGGCTGGCCGGCCAGATCCGCGAGGCGATCGGCGACGCCGACGTCGTCGTCTCCTCGCTCGGCGTCTTCGGCAATCCGCTGGAGAGCGGCGATGTCGATCGCGGCGTGCTTGATGCCTGGGAAACGGTCATCGACCATGCGCATCTGTTCGGCACCGCGATGGTCAGCGGCTTCACCGGCCGCCTCCGCGGCAAGCCGCTGCCCGACAGCCTGCCGCGCTTCCGCGAGGTCTGGGGACCACTGGCCCGGCGCGCCGCCGACAAGGGCGTGCGCATCGCCTTCGAGAATTGCGCGATGGACGGCAACTGGGCTGATGGAGACTGGAACATCGCCCACAATCCGGACGCCTGGGAGCTGATGTTCAACGAATTGCCAGACGACAATCTCGGCCTGGAATGGGAGCCCTGCCACCAGCTCGTCTACCTGATCGATCCAATCCCGCAGATCCGCAAATGGGCGCCGCGCATTTTTCATGTCCACGGCAAGGACGCGACGGTGCGCTGGGACGTGATCCGCGAGCATGGCGTGTTCGGCCGGCTGCCGTTCGTGCAAATGCGCACGCCTGGCTTCGGCGACAGCGACTGGACGCGGGTGATCAGCGAATTGCGGCTGGCCGGATACAGGGGCGCCATCGACATCGAAGGCTGGCACGACCCGGTCTATCGCGGCGACCTTGAGATTACAGGGCAAGTTCGGGCGCTGGACTACCTCAAGCAATGCCGGGGAGGTGCGACGTATCTGCCGAACCCGGCGTGAGGCTAATGCATGTCGCGCAAAAGCATGCCCTCGGGCCTGACCCAAGGGTGTGCAGCGGTTTTGCGACAACGACATGCATCAAACAGGGAGCCGGCCAGCGAAGCATTGCGGCGAGAAGCCGAAGCATTCGTCGAAGACCCCTCGGCTTGCGAGGGAACAAAGGGAGGAACGTGCATGAGCATCACGATGAGAAGGACAGTTCTGCGCTCGACCGTCATGGCGGCCGCCACGGCGCTCGCCGCCGCAATCTCCACCTTGCCTGCCCAGGCGCTCGAGGCCCAGTGGTGCAAGGACGTCCACATCCGCTTCTTCGTCGGCGGCGCCGAGGGCGACGCCTTCGGCACCATCGTCTACAATGGCGCCAAGCAGGCCGAGGCCGATCTTGGGCCGAAGGTCGACTACATCTTCTCCCAGTGGGATGTCGAGAAGATGGTGCAGCAATTGCGCGAGGCCGTCGCGGTCAAGCCCGGCGGCATCGCCATGATGGGCCACCCGGGCGATGCTTCGATCATGCCGCTGGCCGAACAGGCGCACAAGGACGGTATCAGGATGATGTACCAGAACGTGCCGGTGCCGAAGGTCACGGGAGCGTTCGGCGGCGGCTATGTCGGCGCCCAGCAGGAAGAGCAGGGCCGCGCGCTCGGCGCCGAGGCGTTCAAGCTGGCCGGGCTCAAGGCCGGCGACAAGGCGATCATGATCGGCCCGTTCGAGAACGAGAGCCGCGGCGCGCGCGAGCGCGGCACGGTCGCCGCCCTGAAAGAGGCGGGCGTCGAGGTCATCCAGCTCTCCTCGCCGCCGAGCGGCGAATGGGCTTCCGACCCTAATCTGGCCATTCCGGTGATTACCGCAGCACTCCTCAACAATCCCGATGTCAAGGCGGTTGGCTATCCCGGCGGACAGATGCTGGGCAACGTCCCGACCTACATGCAGGCGGCGGGCAGGAAGGCTGGCGATATCTTCAATTTCGGCTTCGACACCAGCCCGCAGATCGTCGAGGGCTTCAAGGGCGGCTGGGTCCAGCTGACGGCCGACCAGCAGCCGTTCCTGCAGGGTTATCTGCCGATCCTCAGCCTCTGCCAGCAGGTGGTGCTGGGCCTGGCGCCAATGAATGTCGACACCGGCGCCGGCTTCGTCACGCCTGACAATTACGAGATCGTCGCCGAACTCGCCAAGCAGGCGCTGCGCTGACCTTTTGACACGGCTGCCGGTCTTCCGACCGCAGCCGGAACCAAGTGAGGATCGCCATGGCAGAACGCCTTATAGAGCTGCGCGACATCAGCAAGTCCTACGGTCAGGTCTATGCGCTGGGTGGGGTCAATCTCAGCGTCGACCGCGGCGAGGTGGTCGGCCTGATCGGCGACAACGGCGCCGGCAAGTCGACGCTGATCAAGATCCTCTCCGGCGTGGTCAAACCGACCAGCGGCGAGATCCTCATCCGCGGCCAGCCGGTGACCGGCTGGAGCGCCGCGCGCTCGCGCGACGCCGGCATCGAGACGGTATTCCAGGACCGGGCGCTGGCCGTGCAGCAGACGATCGTGCGCAACATCTTCATGGGCCGCGAACTCACCGGCTTTCTCGGCTGGCTGAAGGTCAACAAGGAAATCGAGGAGGCGAGCCGGCTGATGCGCGAGATCGGCTTCACCTCGAAAGTGTTCACGCCGCAATCGATCGTCGGCCAGCTTTCCGGCGGCGAACGCCAGGGCGTGGCGATCGCGCGGGCAATCTACAAGCAGGCCGACCTGATCATCCTCGACGAGCCGACGACGGCGCTGTCGCTGACCGAGACCGCCAAGGTCTTCCATTTCGTGCGCCAGGTGCGGGCGAGCGGACGGTCGATCCTGTTCATCGGCCACAACATCCACCACGTCTTCGATATTGCCGATCGTTTCGTCGTGCTGGACCGCGGCAAGGTCGCGCTCACCGCCGACCGCAGGCAGGTCAAGTCGGCCGAAGACCTCATCAACTTCATGGAAGACGTCGCGCATCCGGGCGGATTGCCGGGACTGCACGACGCCGGCGACCCGGAGCAGAGAGCACGATGAGCAAGACGATGGAGCCCGATCGGCACGAGCCGTCCGCAGGCATCTCCCGTCCCGGCAATGCCCGGAAAGAGTGGAAACACCCATCCGATCACTGGATGCGCGGCTTCATCCTCGACAACCGCGCCGCACTCGGCACGCTTGCCGTGTTCGTGGTGATGATGACGGTGTTCATGATCGCCAACCCGACCGTCTTCACCACCTGGTATCTCTACAGTTCCGTGCTCACCACGCTGCCGGTTGCACTGTTCGTGGTGGTGCCGCTGGTCTTCGTCGTCACCTGCGGCGAGATCGACCTGTCGTTTCCGGCGACGATGGGTTTTGCCTCATGGGTCTTCGCGCTGGTCGTGCAGGCCGGCTACGACCCGTTTCTCGGCATCGCCGCCGCTATTGCAACGGGCACGTTGCTCGGCTTCCTGGTCGGGTCGCTGGTCGTCTATGGCGGGCTGTCGTCGCTGATCGCCACGCTCGGCATGAATTTCCTGCTGCGCGGCCTGATCCAGATCATCAACGAAGGCAGGTCGACGGCGCTGACCAGCCTTGCCGACAGCTGGGCCTACAAGATCTTCTCCAGCCAGATCTACGGCATCCCGGTGCAGATCTTCTGGGCCATCGGCTTCGTCGTGCTGTCGGCGCTGCTCTACAACAGGCATCGCTTCGGCGCGCAGGTGAAGGTGGTCGGCGACAATCCCGACAGCGCCCAGCAGATGGGCATCGACGTCAAGCGCGTGCGGGTGAAAGTATTCGTCTTCGTCGGCATCGGGGCGGCGATCGCCGGCACCTTCTCGGTGATGATCAACTTCACCTGGTGGCCGACGGCTGGCGACGGCTATTTGCTGCCGGTGCTGGCATCGGTGTTCGTTGGCGGCACGCCGACCTGGGGCGGCGTCGGCACCGTGGTCGGCGGCGCCATCGGCGCCGTCACCGTGTCATTCATCCAGACCGGCGTCGTCGCGGCAGGCCTGAGCGGCTTCTATGTCCAGTTCTTCAACGGGCTGATCATCATCCTGTCGCTGCTCGGCCACAAATGGAACCAGGCGCGGTATCGGTGAGAGGGACGCTCAAACCCCGGTAACAAACCCGTCCAGCACGCGTTTCTGGCCGGCCTTGTCGAAGTCGATGGTCAGCTTGTTGCCGTCGATGGCCGAAATGTTGCCGTTGCCGAATTTCTGGTGGAAGACGCGGTCGCCGACATTGAAGGGGGATGGCGTGTCGGCGACGGATTTGGCGACCAGCTCGCCGTCGATGGTGCGGCCCTTGATCGAGGTGCGGCCGGCGCCATAGCCACTGTCGGTCTCGCCATAGCCGATGCGCTCGACCTGGTGGCCGGAGCGCGAGCCCCAGTTGCGGTCGGTCGCCTCGGTGCGGTTCTGCTGCGCGCGCTGCCAGCCCGGCGTTGCATAGGCGCTGGAGAAGGCGCCGGATTTTTCTGCGCCGACATTGTCGAAGCGCGAAGCGCCGTAAGGATTCTGCCGTCCTGCCGCCTGGCCGCCCCGTCCGGAGGCGAAGGAGCCGCCGCCATAGGCATTGCCGTAGCCGCCATAGGAGTTGCCGCTCTCGGCGACCTCGACATGGGCTTCCGGCAATTCATCGAGGAAGCGCGACGGGATCGTCGATTGCCACAGGCCGTGGATGCGGCGGTTGGAGACGAACCACAAATGCAGGTTCTTCTTGGCGCGGGTCAGCCCGACATAGGCCAGCCGCCGCTCTTCCTCCAGCCCGGAGCGGCCGCCCTCGTCGAGCGCGCGCTGATGCGGGAACAGTCCTTCCTCCCAGCCGGGCAGAAAAACCGTCTCGAATTCGAGGCCCTTGGCCGAATGCAGCGTCATGATGTTGACGGCGTCGAGCTCGGCGTTCTGCTCGGCGTCCATCACCAGCGCTACATGTTCGAGGAAGGAGCGCAGCGATTCGTACTCCTCCATGGAGCGGATCAGTTCCTTGAGGTTTTCCAGCCGGCCGGGCGCTTCTACCGAGCGGTCGTTCTTCCACATGTCGGTGTAGCCGCTCTCCTCCAGGATGGTCTCGGCCAGCTCGGTGTGCGGCGTGGTCTCCAGCGCCTTCTGCCAGCGCTCGAAATTGGCGGCGACTTCGCGCAGCGCTGCGCGCGGCTTTGGCTTCAGCTCGTCGCTCTCAGCGAGTTTTTCTGCAGCCTCCAGCATCGGGATGCGCAGCGCCCTGGCGGTGTCGTGGATCTGGCGGATGGTGGCTTCGCCCAGCCCGCGCTTCGGCACGTTGACAATGCGCTCGAAGGCGAGGTCGTCTGCGCCTTGCGCGACGACGCGGAAGAAGGCGAGGGCGTCGCGGATTTCGAGGCGCTCGTAAAAGCGCGGGCCGCCGATGACGCGGTAGTTGAGGCCAAGGGTGACGAAGCGGTCCTCGAACTCGCGCATCTGGAAGGACGCGCGGACAAGAATGGCCATATCGTTGAGATTGTGCTTCTGCCGCTGGTAGGCCTCGATGGTTTCGCCAACGGCGCGGGCCTCTTCCTCGGAATCCCAGGCGGCATGGACATGCACCTTCTCGTCGTCCTCGGCGATCTTTTCGGTGAACAGCGTCTTGCCGAAGCGGCTTTCATTGTGGGCGATGAGGTGGGAGGCGGTGCCGAGGATGTGCGCGGTGGAGCGGTAGTTGCGTTCCAGCCGGATGATCGTGGCGCCGGGGAAATCCTTGTCGAAGCGCAGGATGTTGTCGACTTCGGCCCCGCGCCAGCCATAGATCGACTGGTCGTCGTCGCCGACGCAGCAAATGTTGACTTTATTTTCGCTCACGGGCTGTTCCGCGCCTGCCGGCGCGGGCCCGACCCCCCTTTTTTGCGCGCCTTCGGCGTCGCGGGAGGGGCCTCGCAAGGGCTCGGACGCCCGGTCGGGCTTGCGGCCTTCGGCCGTTTGCAAACCTGTTGATGTTGAAGCTCGTCCGGCATCCGGCCGCTGCGCCAGCAGCCGCAGCCACATGTATTGGGCGGTGTTGGTGTCCTGGTACTCGTCGACGAGGATGTAGCGGAAGCGCTTGTGATATTCCTTCAGCACGTCCGGATTGGCGCGGAAGATACGGATCGGGTGGCACAGGAGATCGCCGAAGTCGCAGGCGTTCAGCGTCTTCAGCCGCTCCTGATAAGCCTTGTAGAGTTCGCGCCCCTTGCCGTTGGCGAAGGCGCGGGCGTCGCCCTCGGCAATCTCGGCGGGGCCAAGCCCCTTGTTCTTCCAGCCGTCGATCATCTGGGCGAACTGCTTGGCCGGCCAGCGTTTGTCGTCCAGTCCTTCGGCCTGGATGAGCTGCTTGATCAGGCGCACGACGTCGTCGGTGTCGAGAATGGTGAAGTCGGATCTGAGCCCGGCAAGTTCGGCGTGGCGGCGCAGCAGCTTCACTCCAATCGAGTGGAAGGTGCCGAGCCACGGCATGCCCTCGACATTGCCTTCGCCGATCAGCAGGCCGATGCGCTGCTTCATCTCGCGCGCCGCCTTGTTGGTGAAGGTGACGGCGAGGATCTGCGACGGGAAGGCCTTGCCGGTGGCGAGGATGTGAGCGATGCGGGTGGTCAGCACGCGCGTCTTGCCTGTGCCGGCGCCGGCCAGCACCAGCACCGGACCCTCGGTGGTTTCCACCGCCAGCCGCTGCTCGGGGTTGAGCCCGTTCAGATAATCGGGCGCATTGGCATGGCCGCTGCGGGCAGCCATGGCGCGCGCAGCAATGCCCGACGGGGCCACGGGCCGCGCGTTCGGTTCATCAAAAAAAGGCATATCTTCCGAAAAGCCGGACATCTCCCCCGAATGTAGTGATTCGGCAGCGAAAGGCCAGAAGTGTCTCCGTTTTGTTCTCTGTCCAGCCGGGGGAGTTGCAAATCCTATGGCACGCCAGCCATAGCGCCGGCCTGCTCGACAGGCACGGCGGGTCGGAGCAAGTGGGACAGCGCACCAGTCGAACGGTGTCATCCTGGACCAGCCGCCGGTCTGGCGGACCTGCGCTCGCGTCAGCAGCGCCTCACCGATCCGTGACTGGACCGTGCGGGCTTCTACCCTATCTTGCGCGGCGGACATGTTCCCGAAGCCGAGGAGAGCGCCATGACAAAACCGAGCCCTGCCAACCCCGCCGTCAACAGACCCGCCATTACCCAGGCTATGATCGACGCGTATGACGAATACACGCATCTGACGCTCGACCGGCGGCGCTTCATGGAACAATTGACCAGGCTTGCCGGATCAGGTGCGGCGGCCGCCGCAATCGCGCCGCTGCTGGCGGCGAATTCAGCCCGGGCGGCGATAGTTGCCGAGGACGATTCACGCGTGACGGGCGAGGACATCAGCTATCCCGGCAGCGGTGGCGAGATGAAAGGCTATCTGGTCAAGCCGGCTGGCCAGTCCGGCAAGCTCGGCACCGTCATCGTCGTGCATGAGAACAGGGGGCTCAACCCGCATATACGCGATGTGGCGCGGCGCGTGGCGCTGGAAGGCTTCGTGGCGCTCGCCCCGGATTTCCTGTCGCCGCTCGGCGGCACGCCGGCCGACGAAGACAAGGCGCGCGAGCAGTTTTCCAAGCTCGATCCGGCGCAAACCACTGCCAATGCGGTCGCAACGGTCGCTTTCCTTAGGGGCAGCGAGGATGGCAACGGCAAGGTCGGCGCGGTCGGCTTCTGCTGGGGCGGCGCCACGGTGAACACACTGGCTGCCAATGCGCCGGATCTGGCTGCCGCTGTCGCCTATTACGGCATGCAGCCGAAGGCCGAGGATGTGCCGAAGATCAAGGCGGCGCTGCTGCTGCATTATGCCGGGCTCGACACCCGCATCAATGCCGGTATCGACGCCTTCAGGAAGGAGCTCGATGCAGCCGAAGTCGAGTACACGATCCATGTCTATGAAGGCGCCAATCATGCCTTCAACAATAACACGTCGGCGGCTCGCTACGACAAGAACGCGGCGGACCTCGCCTGGGGCCGGACGATCGCCTTTCTCAAGGAGAAGCTTGCCTGATCAGGCATTTGCCGGTTTGTGAAAAGCGACGCCGGCCACCACCAGCGCGATGCCGATGCAATCGGTTGGGCTGGGTATCTGGCGGAGCACAATGACGCCGATCAGCGTGGCGGTGACCGGCAGCAACGACAGCATCAGCGCGAAGCTCGGTCGCGGCAGCCGCGACATGGCAAGCTGGTCGCAGATATAGGGGATGACCGAGGAGCAGATGCCGACGCCGATGGCGGCGATGAGCAGTGGCGGCGCCGAGAAAGCCGGCAGCGCATCGGTGAAGCCGATCGGCAGCACGATGAGGAAGGCGACCGCCATGGCAGCGCCCAGGCCGGCGATGCCCTCGCCAGCGCCGGCGCGGGAAACGCGATGGCCAAGCACGATGTAGCCGACGAACAGCGCGCCGTTGAGGAAGGCCCAGAACAGGCCAATCGGGTCGCTTGACCATTTGACGTCGATCAGCAGCAAGGTGCCGGTGACGGCGACGGCAAGCGCTGCGAGGTTGCGCGGGCTTCTGACGCCGACCAGCGCAACGCCGATGGTGCCGACGAATTCGATCGCCGCGACCAGCGAGATCGGCAAGCGGTCGAGTGCCAGGTAGAAGGAGCAATTCATCACGCCGAGGCAGGCGCCAAAACCGAGAAGCAGCAGCAATGTCGGCCTGTCGGCGCGGGCGAAGGCCGTCCACGGCCGGGTTAGCGGCGCGAAGACAAGGGCGGCCGTGACGATGCGCAGCCAGGCCATGCCGAGCACGCCGACATGCGGGAAGAGCAGCACGGCGAAAGCCGGCCCGAGATAATGAAACACAGCGCTGACACCGAACCAGACATGCGGCGGCAGCGATGTCGCCAGCCTGCCAAAGACAGGGCCGGCGAGGGCAGGGATAGCAGCTGGGGCTTGCGCTTGATCGTCCATATGAGCATTATCGCAGGCAATTTACCTGTTTATATGGGTAACGGCCAGCCAAAGAGATAATTTGTTCTCCTAAACAAAGGAGTTTTCCTGAAACGCCTTCGAAACGAAAATGTTGATCTGGATGCGGCGGATCTGAAAATCCTGCGCCTGCTGGAAAAGGATGCGCGCACCAGCACCGCTGAACTGGCGCGCTCGGTCGGCCTGTCGGCGCCGAGCGTGGCCGAACGCATCAAGCGGCTGCACGAGAGCGGCGTGATCGAGGCCTACACTGTTCGGATCAACCCGGCCGCGCTCGGCATGAAGCTGTCGGCATGGCTGCGGATCAGGCCGGTGCCCGGGCAGTTGGCTGCGGTCGCCGAGATCATCCGCGACTTGCCGGAAATCGCCCAGTGCGATCGGGTGACCGGCGAGGACTGTTTCATCGCGCTGGCGCATGTCGGTTCGGTGGCCGAACTCGAACGGGTGATCGACCGCATCATTCCGTTTGCGATGACCAACACCGCAATCATCCAGTCGTCGCCGGTGGTGGCGCGTTCGCCGCTGGCGGCAGTGAAGCAGCCGCCGTGATGCTGAAGGGCGAGTGAGCATTTGTCAGCAAGGCCATTGGCAAAGCTGCCGATCTCCACCGCAAGGGGGAGAGCGGACTTCGCTTCGGCTTTCGCCAACGACCGACGTTGGAAGGCAAGCGGGGCGGGGCAACCGGAAAGTATTTCTTTCCGCACCGGTCAGGCGTGGCCGCGCTTTATCCGCGCTTGCTTCAGGATGGCGCGCCAGCGGATCATGGCGAAAGGGATCGGCTCGTTGTTGTTGGCGATGGTAAAAATTTCGTAGTTGAGGTTCTTCAGCGATCGCCAGAAATCATAGTCGCTGATGCGTGGGTCGGCCGCCAGCCTGTCCGCCTCGACCTTGATATCGGTTTTCATGCACGTTCCCCGAACCGCTTCAGCCCCGCCGCCCGTATCGCAATGCGGACGGTTCTCGAACGCCGCGCTGAGTCGTTCAACGCCTCAATTCGGCTTGTTCACGTTAAAACCCTGGTAAGGTTAACGGCGGTCTGACTGCGGTTCAAGCGTCCTGCGACGAATACCGATCGAACGGCCGGCGCGCTCAGGCATCGGCAGCGCCGCATGGGCGGCGCGCATGACTTCGACCTTGGCCAGGACATCGGCCGGGAAGGGCGCCACCTTCGGTCCGGACATGTCGACATGCAGCGACAATGATTCGGACGTGGCAGCGAGCCAGCCGTCGACATGGCGGATTTCCTGGTAGGCTCGCAGCCGCTTGTCGTCATGGTCGAGCAGCTGGAACGAGACATCGACCTTGTGGTCGAGATGCAGCTCCCTGACATAGCAGACATGGACTTCCGCCGTGTAGATGGTCAGCCGGCGCTGCTTCGCATAGTCCGGCCCCATCCCCATTATTTCGAACGCTTCGTCGGAACAGCGGTCGAACAGCACGTTGTAATAAGCCATGTTGAGATGGCCGTTATAGTCGATCCAGTCTTTTTCGATGGCCATGGGAGCAGAGGCGAAGGGGGCAGGGATGGACATCGAAACTTCCTTCTGGCTGGACAGGACGTGGTTGGTGAGACTAGAGCGACGTGCGTCCAATTGGACGCACAAAGTACGCTCTAGCACATTGAATCTTCGCATCGTGCTTTCCGAAAATCGATTTCGATTTTCGGGCCGATGCGATAGGCATCCATAAGTCCATAGCAAGGGTGGACGCTGGTCCATTCGCGGAGGAATAGATGGCTCTGAGCGACCTCAATCCGGTCGAGCGCAACGAAGAAGGCATCGCCGCGGTGCTCGGCATCCTGAAGCAGCGGCTCGGCGAGCGGTTCCAGACCGGGCAGGCGATCCGCGCCCAGCACGCGCATACCACCACCTACATTCCAACCCAGGCGCCGGACGGCGTGGCATTCCCGCAGACGACGGCGGAGGTGCAGGAGATCGTGTCGGCCTGCGCTGCGCACCGCGTGCCGGTGATCGCCTTCGGCGTCGGCTCCTCGCTGGAGGGCCACACCAACGCGCCGGGCGGCGGGATCTCTGTCGATACGTCGCGGATGAACCGCATCCTCGCGGTCAACCCGCAGGATCTCGATTGCACGGTTGAGCCCGGTGTGACGCGCGAGGATCTCAACCGGCACCTGCGCGACACCGGCCTGTTCTTTCCGATCGATCCGGGCGCCAATGCATCGCTCGGCGGCATGGCGGCGACGCGGGCGTCGGGCACCAATGCCGTGCGTTACGGCACGATGCGCGAGAATGTATTGTCGCTAACGGCGGTGATGGCCGACGGCGAAACGGTGACGACCGGCAAGCGCGCAAAAAAGAGCTCGGCCGGCTACGATCTGACGCGGCTCCTGATCGGCTCCGAAGGCACGCTCGGCATCATCACCCAGCTGACGCTTAAGCTGCAGGGCATTCCGCAGGCGATTTCCGGCGGCGTCTGTCCGTTTCCCAGCGTCGAGGCGGCCTGCAATGCGGTGATCGCGACAATCCAGATGGGCATTCCGGTGGCGCGCATCGAACTGGTCAATGCGCTGCAGATGCGGGCGATGAAGAGCTATTCGAAACTCGACTATCCCGAAAGCCCGTGCCTGTTCGTCGAATTCCATGGCAGTGATGCCGGCGTTGCCGAGCAGGCCGAAACCTTCGGCACGATCGCCGAAGAATATGGCGGCGGACCATTCCTGTGGACCAGTGTCGCCGAGGAGCGGACGAAGCTGTGGAAGGCCAGGCACGACGCCTATTGGTCGTCGCTGACGCTGCGGCCGGGCGCCAAGGGGCTGTCGACCGACGTCTGCGTGCCGATCTCGCGCTTTGCCGAATGCGTCACGCAAACCGAAGCCGACATCGCCGAGATGGGGCTGATCGCGCCGATCGTCGGCCATGCCGGTGACGGCAATTTCCATGTGCTGGTGCTGATGGACGCGGACGATCCGAAGGAAATCAAGCAGACGGAAGAGTTTGTCGCGCGGCTGAACATGCGGGCGATCGGCATGGATGGAACCTGCACCGGCGAGCACGGCATCGGACAAGGCAAGATCGGCTTCCTGCGCCATGAACTCGGCCACAGCGTCGACATCATGCGCACGATCAAGCAGGCGCTTGATCCGCAGAACATAATGAACCCTGGGAAGATACTGCCGACCGACTAAAGTCTTTTGCTCTTGGGGCGATCGATTTGCCTCTTTATCGACACGCTGATGCGGGTAGAGTGCGGCTGATTTTCAATCGACTGCTTGGGGGTTGATGCTCGCACGTTTGTTCGTGTTCTTCGGTGGCTTTTTCGTGCTGGTGCTGTGTGCGGCGCTGGTGGTGCCGTATTTTATCGACTGGACGGGCTACCGGGCCGATTTCGAGCGCGAGGCGAGCGCCATTCTGGGCCGCAAGGTCACCGTTCAGGGCGATGCAACGGCGAAATTGCTGCCGTTTCCCTCGGTGACCTTCTCGAATGTCACTGTCGCCGGCGGCCCCGGCGGCCGGCCGGCAATGACCGTCGAGACCTTTTCGATGGATGCCGAACTGGCGCCCTTCCTGAGCGGCGAGGTGCTGATCTTCGACATGCGGCTGGTGCGGCCGAAGGCGACGATCGACATTGCCGCCGACGGCACGGTCGACTGGGCGATACGCCCGTCCTCGCCCTACGATCCCAGCCAGATCTCGATCGAGAAGCTGACGGTGACCGACGGAGAGATCGCGCTGCGCCATGCCGCCGGCGGCCGCAGCCATCGTCTTTCCGAGATCAATTCGACAATCTCTGCCAGATCGCTGGCCGGACCCTGGCGGATGGATGGTTCGCTGCGGCTCGACGGCCTGCGCAGCACGGTCGTCGTCTCCACCGGCAAGGCCAGTGGCGACGGACAGTTGCGGCTCAGGCTCAAGGCCGATCCAGACGCCTATCCGCTGGTCATCGAAGCGGATGGCAATGCCGGCATTGTCGATGGGGCCGCGATCTATTCGGGCCAGTTTAGGGTCACAAGCTCTGACAGGAATGGCGACAAGCGTTTGCCGCAGCTTGACGGCACCGACGGTGAGAAGGCCAGCGCCGGCAAGCCGGAACCGGGGTTCAGATTGAACGGCAAGTTCTCGCTAGACCACCGGAAGCTTGGCGTCGACGAATTCCGCTTCGAGACCGGGCCACTCGACAATCCCTACACCGCCGACGGCAAGGCTGCCGTCGACCTTGGGCCGAACCCTCGCTTTTCAATCGAGGCCGATGGCGCTCAGGTGCAGTTCGATGAAGCCGTCGGCGCCGCGACCGGACTGACGCTGTCCGAGCGCGTCGCGGCGTTGGAGCAGGCGCTGCTCGCCCTGCCCAAGCCGACCATACCGGGCACCGTCGAGGTGAAGCTGCCGGCGGTGGTGGCCGGCGACACGACGGTTCGTGACGTGCGCCTTTCGGCCGAGCCGGCCGATGCCGGCTGGTCGGTGAAGTCGCTGGGCGCGACGCTCCCGGGCCGCGCCAGGCTGGAAGCAAACGGCATGCTCAGTCTCGAGGATCAGTTCGGCTTCAGCGGTTCGCTGCTTCTGGCCGTGGGGCAGCCTTCCGGCTTCGCCGCCTGGCTGTCGAAGGATGTCGACGAGGCGATCCGCCGGCTTCCGGCCGCCGGCTTCAAGGCCAAGGTCGACCTGTCCGGGAACCGCCAGGCCTTCAGCGACCTCGAACTCGTTCTCGGCAAGGCGAAATTTTCCGGCCGCATCGATTCCAGCCAGGGCGAAGACGCCAGGCCGTCGGTGCTGATGCGGCTCGACGGCGGCGAGCTCGACGTCGACGGGCTCGCCGCCTTCGCCTCGATCTTCATCAGCGACAAGGGCGCCAACCGATTTTCCGACCGCGACCTCGATTTCCAGATCAAGGCCGGGCCGGTCAGCGCCGGCGGACTGACCGCCGATACGGTCGATACGGCGCTCAGGCTGCGCGACGGGCTGCTTGAAATCGACCGGCTCTCGGTCGGCGGACTTGCCGGCGCCTCGATCAGCGCCACCGGCCGGATCAAGGATTTCCCAGCGAGCCCGACCGGCAAGCTCGATGCCTCGGTGGTCGCCGTCGATCTCAAGCCGTTGGTCGATGTCGCGGCGAAGCACTATCCCGACAATGCCGTGCTGAAAGGGCTGGCGGGGCGTGTCGCCGCATATCCCGAGCTGTTGCAGAATGCGCGCATCGATCTGGTGACAAGTGCCGCCGCCAATGGCGACGGCACGACGGGACTGGCGGTCAGCGCGCAAGGCAGGGCAGGCGGCTCGGCGTTTTCAGCATCGCTGTCCGGCAAAGGACTGGCCGATCGGCTTCTCGAGGCGCCGGTGTCGTTGACCTTCAACGCCAGGAATACCGACGCCACCGCGCTTCTGGCGCTTTACGGCCTGCCGGCGCTGCCGCTCGGCATGCTTGGCGAGGCGACTACTGATGTTTCGGCGAAAGGCACGCTTGGCGGCGGCATGGCGACGAGCTTCAACCTGACCGGCGACGATTTCAAAGCCGGTTTCGACGGGACGATCGCCAGCGCGCCACAAGGCGCCACCGCCAAGGGCAAGATCAGCCTGGAAGCCGCCGATATCGAGCCGTGGCTGATGACGACAGGCGTCGGACTGCCGGGCCTGGGGACAGGCATGTCGACTTGGCTTGCGGCCGACGCCGACTTCGGCAACGGCCGTCTGGTGCTGTCCAGCCTCAGCGGCGCCATCAACGAGGCTGCGGTTTCCGGCGACCTCAATGTCGGCGTCGCCGACGGGCTGCCGCATCTTGCCGGCGCGCTGGCGCTCGATGATCTGGATCTCGACCCGATGGCGGTGGCAGTGTTTGGCGACCAGGCCTTTCTGGGCTCCGGCAAGGCTTGGCCGGCCGCCCCATTCAGCCAGAAACCCATCCTGCCGTTCACCGCCGAACTCGAGTTGACCACGGCGTCGCTGGTCGCCGGCCCGTTGGCCACGGCCTATGACGCGGCGCTTTCGCTGAAGCTCGACCACGAAGGCATCCGCGTTTCGGACCTCAAGGCAAAGTTCGCCGGCGGCGCGCTTTCCGGACTGTTCGAGCTGAAGAACAATGACGGCACCGGGTTTTTCTCCGGCCAGCTGAAACTTGCCGGCGCCGATCTGGCCACCGTGCTGCCAGAGACTGGCATCAGCGGAGCCGGCGATTTCTCGGCGGCGCTCTCGACCAGTGGCAAATCGGTCGATGCGATGGTTGCGGCGTTGTCCGGTTCCGGCACGGCGGCGCTGAAAGGCTTGACCATTGCCGGCGTCAATCCCGCCGCCTTTGGCGCCTTCATCGCCAAGGCCGACGCCATTGGGCGCGATATCGACGCGGCCAAGACCGCCGGCTTCGCGCCGCAGATCGCCGCGGACGGCAGTTTTCCGGCTGGGGATGCCGACATCGCCTTCACAATCGCTGGTGGCACGCTGAGGGCGCCGCCGGTCAATCTTGAAAATCCGGCGGCGACGCTGTCGGCCGACATCATGGCGGACCTGAAGGCCAGCATGGTCGCTGCCATTGGTTCGATCACTTATCAGCCGGGCGACGAAGCGCTGGTCGGCTCCGATCCGACCGTGAATTTCAGCGTTGACGGGCCGTTCGGCGCCGCGAAGCGGCGGTTCGACAGTGAGCCGCTGGCGCAGTTCCTGACCCAGCGCGCGCTGGAAAAGGAGCAGCAGCGGGTCGAGGCGATGCAGGCAGCGCTGCTTGAAAAGCAGCGGTTGCGGCGCGAGGTGCGTTACTACGCGGCCCTGCAAGCCGAGCGCGACAGGGCAGCCGAAGAATTGCGCAAGCAGCAGGAGGCGGCGCGGCTGAAAGCCGAGGCAGATGCCAGGGCGAAAGCCGAAGCCGAGGCAAAGGCTAAAGCCGAAGCGGAGGCGAAGGCCAAGGCGGATGCGCAGGCGAGGGCTGAAGCCGAGGCTAAAGCCGAAGCCGAGGCGCAGGCGAAGGCTGAAGCCGAGGCCAAGGCTAAGGCGGATGCCGAAGCGAGAGCCAAGGCGGCGCAAAAAGCGGCGGACGAGGCGGCGAAGGCCGAGGAACAGCGACGTCGGAAAGCGGAAGAGGCGAGGCGGGCGGAAGAGGCGAGGCGGATCGCTGCGGAACAAAAGGCAAGGCTCGACGCCGAGCGCAGGGCCGCCGCCGAGCAGGCGCAGAAAATCGAGCGGGCGCGTCAGCCGCCGACCAATGACAACCCGCCGCCATCAGGATCCGCGCCAAAACCCACGCTTGAACCCTCGTCGATCGACAATCTGCTGAAGTCGCTCGGCGGCGGATAGCCCCTAGCTATCCATCCGGGCTAGACCGGTTTCATCCCTCGCTTCGCCCAATCCAGGACGTAGAGCCTGAGCGCCGAGGACAGGTTGGCATCGCGCGGCCGGGCCTCGTCGATTTCGGCGACGAGGGCGGCGAGAGTCAGTTTGCGTGCGGCGGCGATGGCGACGAGATCGTCGAAAAACGGCTTTTCGAGCGAATAGCTGGTGCGATGGCCGCGAATGGTCACCGAGCGTTTCTCGACCGGGCTCACCGGACCTGACTCATTTCACTTCAGGCATCGGACTTGTCCGAAAACCCCGCCGCATTTTTCGGTCTGACTTCAGGGCAATCCGCATCGCCCGAGGTTTCGCGGCGATGGCCGGCGACAAACCTTTCTGCCTTGTCGGCGATCGAACGGTCACGCTCCCGGTCGGCCTTGGAGCGGCCGTACAGCGCCCGGTTCTGTTCGGCCAGGCGCTCCTGCTCGGCTCGTGCCTTCTGCTTGCGGGCCTGGCGGAGGTTGACGATGTCGGCCATGTCGCGCGGCCCGTCGGATCACTTCTTGCGGAAGGCGTCGAGCGATACCACTTCGGCGCCCTTGGCGGCGGCGTCGGCTGCGGCCGGCTTCTTTTCGGCCTCAGCGGTCTTCTTCTTCTCGGGCTTTTTCTCGGCGACGACCGCCAGCGGTTCGGAAGCGGGCTTGCCGGTCAATTCCCCTTCTGCCGAGGTTTCCGTCTTCACGTCGAATTCGAGCTCGAAATTGACGGACGGGTCGTAAAAGCCGCGCACGGCCGAGAACGGGATTTCCAGCTTTTCCGGCACGTCGGAGAAAGACAGCCCGACCTCGAAGCCGGTGTCGGTCACCTTCAGGTCCCAATACTGGAACTGGATGACGATGGTCATCTGTTCGGGATAGCGCTCCCGCAAGCGGGAAGACACGCGCACGCCGGGGGCGCCGGTCAGGAAAGTGATGAAGAAATGATGGTTGCCGGGGAGGCCGGTGCGCGCGACTTCGGCCAGGACCTTGCGCATGACGCCGCGCAGTGCCTCCTGGGCCAGAATGTCGTAGCGAATGTGGTCGTCGGCCATGTCGCTGTCGGGTTCCGTTGAATCGTCCGCATAGCTGTAATCAAGCTTGAGCGCGGCGTAAACCGGATATAGATGCCGGCAGCACAGATGCGAGAGGGCATGCCTCAGATTTTATCGCTTAGGCGCCAGCGAGCGCGCTGTGCTTTTGCGCATCGGCCGCCGGCTGCCGCTTGGCGAAGGCGCGCAGGAAGGTGCGCACGCCATGTGTCGCGGATTGCAGCACTTCATCATCGGTCGGCGTGCCGCCGAGCATGAAGGTCGTCTGCAATTCGGCATTGGCGAGGGCCTGGAACTGGCGCGCCGCGACATCGGGGTCCTCGATGTCGAGGAAACCGGCATGGGCGAGGCGGGCGAAACGGGCGGCGATCGCCGGCCATGTCCTGCCCGGTCCCAGTTCGCGCCATTCGGCAAACAGCTCGGGATAGCGCTCGCCCTCGGTCTGGATCAGCTTGCGCAGGAACTTTCCGTCGCGGCTGCAGATACAGTTGCGGGTCATGCGCACGGCGAAGGCGATCAGATCGGCCTCGAGATCCTTCGGCTGGTCGGGAAAGGTTGAAATGGTGGCGAAGATGCCGGCATTGCAGCGCTCGGTGAGGTCGCGGACGATGGCGACGAAGAGTTTCTCCTTGTCGCCATGGTGATTGTAGATCGTCTGGCGCGACACGCCGGCCTCGGCGGCAATCATGTCGATATTGGCGCCGGCGAAGCTTTCGCGGCAGAACACCTCGCCGGCAGCGTCCATGATCGAGGCGCGCTTTGCCTCATGGCCGCGTGGCGGGATGCTGTCAGGAGAAACGTCGTGCTTCATGAAAACTATATATAGGTGATTGACGAATTAGACAAGAGTGTCTAAATTTATGGACTTAGATTTAGAGGAATTCCCCCTGCAGGAATTCCACGGGATGGGACGTCCCAGGATTACACGCCGGGTCGGCAAACCAGATTGAAAGAAGCCCGCTATCATGAATCCCCAATTCCTCCGCATCGCGGTTGTGCTCGGCCTGTTGTCGGCCATCGGTCCGTTCGCCATCGACATGTATCTTCCGGCGCTGCCTTCGATCGGCGCAGATCTGCAGGCCAGCACCGCAGCCGTGCAGATGAGCTTGCTGATCTTCTTTCTGTCCATGGGTTTTGGCCAGATCGTCGTCGGACCGATCTCCGACATGGTCGGGCGCAAGCTGCCGCTCTATGGCGGCCTCGCCCTGTTCATGGTCGGCGGCATCGGCTCGGCGCTGGCGCCCTCGGTCGAATGGCTGATCGCCTTCCGTTTCCTGCAAGGGCTCGGCGCCAGTGCAGGCATGGCGGTGCCGCGCGCCATCGTGCGTGACCTGCACACCGGCACCGAAGCTGCCAAGCTGATGTCGCTCCTGATGCTGGTGTTTTCGGTGTCGCCGATCCTGGCGCCGCTGACCGGCAGCGTCATTATCGAGAATTTCGGCTGGCGTGCCGTGTTCTGGACGGTGACCGGTGGGGCGGTGCTCGCCACCATCCTGCTGGCGACCTCGCTGAAGGAGACGCGGCCGGTCGAGGCGCGTGCAGGCAGTTCGTTCGGCACCGCGCTGTCGGCCTATCGCTTCCTGATCGGCGACCGCAACTTCCTTGGCCTGGCGGCCATCGGCGGCTTCGGGCTGGCGAGCTTCTTCGTCTATCTGTCGAGCTCCTCCTTCATCCTGATAGAACACTACGGGCTGTCGCCGTCGGTCTACAGCGTGTTCTTCTCGATCAACGCGGTCGCCTTCATCGGCATGTCGCAATTGACGGGAACGCTGTCCGAAAGGTTCGGGCTGAGGCCGGTGGTGCGGGTCGCGGTGGTCGGCTATGCGACGACGATGGTGGTGCTGTTCGCGGTGATGGCGTCCGGCGTCGATCGGCTCGACGTCATGGCGGCGCTGCTGTTCGTCGGCTACGGGTTCCTCGGCCTGGTGATCCCTGCGACTTCGGTGCTGGCCATGGAGGAGCATGGCGCGATCGCCGGCACGGCCTCGGCACTGATGGGCACCCTGCACTTCGCCATCGGCGCGGTCGCCATGGGCATCGCCGGGGTGTTCTTCGACGGCACGCCGCTGCCTAGGGTGGCCGGCATCATGCTTTGCGCGGTGATCTCGTTCACGCTGGCCAAGGTGACGCTCGGCCGCGGACGGCAGGTTGTCGAAGCGCCGGCAGAATAGATGCTTTCCAGTGAGAGCAATGAAAAAGCCCGGGTCAGTCCCGGCCTTTTTCGCGTCTGGGCGCGGCCGCGCGGCCAGCAAGCCTGCTGCCGTCACAGTATCGAGGTGAGATGGGGATCGGAGGGAAAGTTGGAATCGAAGCAGGAGAAGTGGAGGTTTCTGTTGCCAGGTACCTCCGAACCCCGCCTAGAAGTGCGAACCACTAGGGCTTGATTTGAAGCTGTCGCACCGCTTACGCGGCGAGACGTGCTTCCGCATAGTTGTCGTTGGCAACTATAAGTTCAGCCCGATAACGGTGGTACAATGCCGGGCAAAAGTACGATCTTTACACCTTCGTCGATCCTATTTCGCCCCCAGCAAAAGCCGCTCTTCGCAGAGCGGTTTTTGGTGGAGGCGCCGGGTACCGCCCCCGGGTCCGAACGGCTTATTTCATCGCCTGTTTATCGCCATAGTCGGTCGAGCCGACGAAACAGATATAGGGACCGATCGTAAAAAATGAAAGGCCTCAATGATGCTTTGTCCGCTGTCTCAAACAGCATCGCCAAAGGCTTGACTTGTCAACGCTCTCAACCGAAGCTTTGCGGCGGTGAGGAGTTACCGACTAGCGCACATTTTGCGGCAGCGCGCCACAACCCTCATCGACTGGATCTCGTGGCGCCGACGAGGGGAAAATTTGATGGCCGATTATCTCGCAGACGTGAAGAAGTACGACGCCGCGGCGGATGCCGACGCGGTCGCCAAGATCGTGAAGCATTTGGGCATTGCGCTCAGGAATCGTGATTCCTCGCTGGTCTCCTGCACGGATCCCGACGAACTTGGTCGCGTCAAGGCCAGCTGGGTTGCCAAAAAGCTTGGCGTCGACGACGGCAGCAAGGCGGACGCCGCCATCGAAAAGACCTGCAAGGCGATGGAGGCCGATAACACCAAGAGCCGGGTGACCTTTTATTACCTGGTTGCCAAGGAGCTGGGCAAGCTCGCCAGCCTCTGAGGATCGCATGTCAATTTGCGGATGCTGACGCGGGCAGCTCTTTCTCCCCGTCACTATACGGGGAGAATTGCCCGGCAGGGCAATGAGGGGCGGCGCAAACGAGCGGTAAGAGAAAGCGACTCTGGTGCCGTTTTGACATATTCGGCCGGCAGCCAGTCGGTTATGATTGCCTAACCCGAATCGAGCCCCGAATCGCCGATGCGCCAATATCTCGACCTCTTGAAGCACGTGCTGGAAAACGGCGCCGATCGCGGTGACCGCACCGGCACCGGAACGCGCTCGGTGTTCGGCTACCAGATGCGCTTCGACCTCGCGCGCGGCTTTCCGGTCACCACCACCAAGAAGCTTCACCTGAAGTCGATCGTGCATGAACTTCTGTGGTTCCTGGCCGGCGACACCAATATCAAATATCTCAACGACCACGGCGTCTCGATCTGGGACGAATGGGCCGACGAGAATGGCGACCTCGGCCCGGTCTACGGCAAGCAATGGCGCTCCTGGCCGGACGGCCATGGCGGCGCCATCGACCAGATTGCCAATCTCTTGAAGGAGATACGCAAGAATCCTAATTCCCGACGGCTGATCGTTTCGGCGTGGAACCCGGCCGAAGTGGAAGCCATGGCGCTGCCACCCTGTCATTGCCTGTTCCAGTTCTATGTCTCGGAAGGCAGGCTCTCCTGCCAGCTCTACCAGCGTTCCGCCGATATCTTTCTCGGCGTGCCGTTCAACATCGCTTCCTATGCGCTGCTCACCATGATGGTGGCGCAGGTCACGGGGCTGAAGCCCGGCGATTTCGTCCATACGCTGGGCGATGCGCATCTTTATGCAAACCATTTCGAGCAGGCGCGCGAACAGTTGCAGCGCACGCCCAAGGCGCTGCCGACGCTATGGATCAATCCGGAGGTGAAGGACTTTTTTGCCTTCCGCTTCGAAGATTTCCGGCTGGAAAACTACCTCGCCGATGCGACGATCAAGGCGCCCATCGCGGTGTGAGCCGCAACATCGGGCTTTTTGCTTTGTCTCAAATTGCTCGCCGGTGCTGTGTCGTCCGCCCGCGAGCGGTGGCGGTGTCATGCAGTGCCGTCGGCGGGCTATTGGGCTAAGTCAGGCAAAAAGCCTTCCCTTGTTATATTCAGGCGGATATATCGACTGGCAGGGTCGCGCCGATCGGATTTCAAGCTCCGGGAGAGTTTCATGCTGGTGCGCAAGGGTTTCGGATTGAAGGCGGCCGCCATTGGCAGTCTTGCGATATTGATCGCCGCCATGCCGGTTGCCCATGCCGATGACAGGCTGATCGTCTTTGCCGCCGCAAGCATGAAGAACGCACTGGATGCAGTGAACACCGCCTGCGCCGCCGATGTCGGCGAGGCGGCGACCATTTCCTATGCGGCAAGCTCCGCATTGGCCAAGCAGATCGAGGGCGGCGCGCCGGCCGACGTCTTCATCTCGGCCGATCGCGACTGGATGAACTATCTGTCCGACAAGAAGCTGACCAAGCCGGGTTCCGAGGTGAAATTGCTCGGCAACCAGATCGTGCTGGTGGCGCCGAAGGATTCGACGGTCGAAACCAGGATCGAAAAGGGTTTTGATCTTGCCGGGCTGATCGGTGACGGCAGGCTTGCCATGGGCGATTTCCAGGCGGTGCCGGCCGGCAAATATGGCAAGGCGGCGCTTGTATCGCTCGGCGTCTGGTCCTCGATCGAAGACAAGTTGGCGCAGGCCGAGAACGTGCGTGCCGCGCTCAAGCTGGTCTCCACAGGTGAGGCAGCGCTCGGCCTCGTCTACGCCACCGACGCGCATGCCGAGCCCGGCGTCAAAGTGATCGGCACCTTCCCACAGGATTCGCACCCGCCGATCGTCTACCCGGTTGCCCAGATCGCGGATTCGAAGGACAAGCATGCGTCGGCATTCCTAAAGTGCCTGCAATCCGCCAAGGCAGGCGAGCTCTTCAAGGCGCAAGGTTTTACGGTCCTCACGCCGAGCAACTGAGGCACGCCAAAAGATGGATTGGTTGCTGGACCTCACTCCCGACGAATGGAACGCGGTCCGGCTGTCGATCAAGGTGGCGACAGTGGCGATGGTCGCCAGCCTGCCGCCCGGCATATTGATCGCGCTTGTGCTTGCCCGTGGCCAATTCTGGGGCAAGACGCTGCTCAACGGGCTGGTGCATCTGCCGTTGATCCTGCCGCCGGTGGTTATCGGCTATCTGCTGCTGCTCTCCTTCGGCAGGCGCGGCCCGGTCGGGGCGTTTCTGGCCGAGCATTTCGGCATTGTCTTCTCCTTTCGCTGGACAGGTGCCGCATTGGCCTGCGCTGTCATGGGCTTTCCCCTGATGGTGCGGGCGATCCGGCTGTCGATCGAGGCGGTCGACCGCAGAATCGAGGCGGCGGCCGGGACACTTGGCGCCAATCCGTTGTGGGTATTCGGGACGATCACGCTGCCGCTGATCCTGCCCGGCCTGATTACCGGCGCGATCCTGTCTTTCGCCAAGGCGATGGGCGAATTCGGCGCAACGATCACTTTCGTTTCCAACATCCCCAACCAGACGCAGACGCTGCCGTCGGCGATCTACACGTTTACGCAGGTGCCGGGCGGCGATGCCGGTGCGCTCAGGCTGACGCTGATCTCGATCATCATCTCGATGGCAGCACTTGTCGCATCGGAGGTGCTGGCGCGGCGCGTCGGCAGGCGGATGGATGTCGAATGACGGTTGTGGTCGACATCAGCCATCGGCTTGGCGACTTCGAGGTCGACGCCCGCTTCGAGAGCGCCGGGCGGCTGACCGCGCTGTTTGGGCCCTCGGGCTCCGGCAAGACGACGCTGATCAACATGATTGCGGGCCTGATCCGGCCGGACAAGGGGCTGATCGAGGCCGACGGCCGCGTGCTGGTCGATACGGATGCGGGTCGGTTCGTGCCGAAGCACAAGCGCCGCATCGGCATGGTGTTCCAGGACGCGCGGCTGTTTCCGCATATGAGCGTGGCCAGCAATCTGCGCTACGGCCGCTGGTTCACGCCGACGGCCGAACGCTATGCGGACATCAATGCGGTGGTCGACCTTCTCGGCATCGGTGCTTTGCTGGACCGGCGGCCGGCAAAGCTTTCCGGCGGCGAGAAACAGCGCGTGGCGATCGGCCGGGCGCTGCTCGCCAGCCCGAAACTGTTGCTGATGGACGAGCCGCTGGCTTCGCTCGACGAGGCCCGCAAGGCAGAAATCCTGCCTTATATCGAGCGGCTGCGCGACGAGACGAAAATCCCGATCGTCTATGTCAGCCATTCGATTTCAGAGGTCGCGCGGCTGGCAAGCGACGTCGTTGTGCTGGCGCAAGGCAAAGTCGCTGCTTGCGGCCCGACCGGGGCGATCATGCAGCGGCTCGACCTGTTGCCGGCGGAGGAGCGCGGCGAGGGCGGCGCGGTGCTGGATACCGCGGTGCTGCGCCACGACAATGTCTTTGGCATGACCGTGCTCGGCTCGGTGGCGGGCGAGATCCGCGTGCCGCTTCTGGCGGTGCCGGTCGGTGCGCCGATGCGCATTCGCATCCGTGCCCGCGATGTGATGATCGCCACCGAACAGCCGACGGGTCTCAGCGCGCTCAACATCTTGCAGGGCACGATCGTAACGATGGCGCCGGGCGAGGGTCCCGCAGTCGAGATCGGCATCGACTGCCATGGCGCAACCGTGCTTGCCCGGATCACCGAGCAATCGCGACAGACGCTGAAACTCCGGCTTGGTCGAGAGGTCTACGCGGTGGTCAAGACGGTTAGCTTCGACCCGGCGAACATGAGCGCCGGCCTGCCAGTCGAGGCGGATGGATGACCCGCGGATGATCGTCGCTATATCATTTTGGAATAGCGGTAGCGCCGGAGAGCTTCTAGGATGGATGGCGGGACTGCGGAGGAGAGAATGCCGTCGCTGAGCTTGCGGATAAACCTCGATCCAGAAGGGCGCATCGGGCCGGGTAAGATCGAGCTTCTGGAGCAGATCGCCGCCTTCGGCTCGATCTCGGCGGCGGCGCGCGGCATGGAAATGTCCTACAAACACGCCTGGGATCTGGTCGAGGACATGAACCGGGTGTTCGGCAAGCCGCTGGTCGCGGCGCAGACCGGTGGCAAAAAGGGCGGCGGCGCGCAGTTGACGCCGGCGGGGCTTGCGGTGGTCAGCCGCTTTCGCGCGATCGAACGGGCTGCGGCTTCCGCGGCGGCGGCGCATCTGGAAGCATTACAGGCGGAGATCGATGCCGGGTGAGGTCGGTGGAACCTGTATCGGCGGAGCCTACTCCTCCGGCTCGCCGGGCTTGCGCAGCAGATAAGTGTCCATGATCCAGCCTTTTTTCCGACGCGCCTCGTCGCGGGTCCTGACGATCTCGTCGCCGACGTCGCCAAGGCGGCCGGAAATGAGGATCTCGTCGGGCGTGCCGAGATAAGCGCCCCAGTGGATAAGGAGGTCGTTGTCGTCCAGCGTGTTGAAGGCGCATTTGCCGTCCAGCATGACGACGGTGCTGCCGGCATTGTCGGGCAAACCTTCCTCGGTGAGCCGGCGGCCGGTGGTGATCTGAACCGCATCGCCGATGCGGTTCAGCGCCATCTTGTGGCTGGCGGCGAGCGCCTGGACGGCAGTGATGCCGGGGATCACCTCGAGCTCGAACGCGACATTGCCTCTCATGCGCACCCGCTCCAGGATGCGCAGCGCGCTGTCGTAGAGCGAGGGATCGCCCCAGATCAGGAACGCACCGCAGCCATCTTGCGAAAGCTCGTCGCGGATCAGGCTTTCATAGATCGCGGCGATCGCCTCGTGCCAGTCATTGACGGCCGAGCGATAGGAGGGCGCTGGCTCGGCCCGCACCGGCACGTCGAATTCGACCCGGCGCGAGTTTGGATTGGTGACGAATCGATCGCAGATCTGGCGGCGCAGTTCTGCGAGATCGTTCTTTTTTGCGCCCTTGTCGGGAATGAACAGCACGTCGGCGCGGTTCAAGCCGTCGACCGCCTGCACGGTCATGTGGTCGGGATTGCCGGCGCCGATGCCGATGACGAGAAGCTTGCGCATGGGCGATCTCCTGCCCGATCGGAACGTCGCTGTCCAGACTGGCTCGGCAGGTCGGCATGGCATGTGGGCAAGCGCGGAAGGGCTTTGAAACTCCACATTGAAACGTCTAGAGCGACGCGCGTCCACTTGGACGCGCAAAGTACGCTCTAGCACCTTGAATCCTCGCATCGTGCTTACCGAAAATCGATTCCGATTTTCGGGCCGATGCGATAGAGTCATAGCGGCATCTCGCCCAGGGAGCTTCCATGTTCCGTTATGTCCTGACCGCCGCGCTGGCGCTTTCGGCCACGCCCGTGTTCGCCAATGATTCGATCGCCGAATTGGGGACGGGCGGCCTGATCCTGTCGCGCAGCGACGCGGTCGCCATGGAAAGCGAGGACCTCTACATCTCGCCGGAAAAGGTGACGGTCGACTATGTCTTCCGCAACAACACCGACAAGGATGTCGATGCGATCGTCGCCTTTCCGATGCCTGACATCGAAGGCGATCCGAACGAGATGCCGGCAATTCCCGACGGCCAGAGCGATAATTTCCTCGGCTTCGAGGTGACCATAGACGGCGTGGCGGCAAAGCCGCAGCTCGAGCAGAAGGCATTTGCGCTCGGCATCGACATCAGTGCCGATCTCGAGTCGCAGAACGTGCCGTTCTACCCGTTCGGCGATGCGGCCAGGGCGGCATTGGCGAAGCTGCCGCAAGCGGTTGCCGACGACTGGGTCGACCGCGGCCTCATCATCGAGGACACCGCCGACGACGGGTCTGGCATGAAAACCGTCTATGTGCCGTTCTGGCAATTGCGCTCGACTTATTGGTGGCGCTCGACCTTTCCAGCCAACAAGGCAGTCCGCGTCGCCCATCGCTACAAGCCCAGCGTCGGCGGCACCTCCTCGGTCAGCTTCTTCTATGACGGCCAGTTCCAGGGCCAATACGCCGCCTACAAGACCCGTTACTGCATGGACGGCACGTTCGAGAATGCGATTCGCAAGGCGGCGAAGGGCACTCCCGACGGCACGCCGAGATATTTCGAAAACCGCATCGCCTATGTCCTGACCACTGGCGGCAACTGGGCGACTGGCTCGATCGGCAAGTTCAAGCTGACCGTCGACAAGGGCGATCCGAAGAACCTGGTCTCGTTCTGTGGCGAAAACGTCAGGAAAGTCGGGCCGACGCGTTTCGAGATGAAGGCAGAGAATTTCTACCCTGAGCACGACATCGACATATTGCTGCTGGCACCTTCGGGCGGGAGCGGCGGCTGATGGACGTCGCGATCTATGTCGCCATCGCCGAAAACGGTGTGATCGGGCGCGATGGCGGTTTGCCGTGGCGGCTTTCCAGCGATCTCAAGCGGTTCAAGGCCGACACGATGGGCAAACCTGTCATCATGGGTCGCAAGACCTATGAAGGCATCGGCCGGCCTCTGCCGGGCAGGCTCAATATCGTGGTGACCCGCGACAAGGCCTGGCGCGCCGAGGGCGTCGAAGTCGTGCATTCGCTCGACGAGGCGATCCGCCTGGCGAAGGTGCGCGGGCGCTGCATGGCCGGCGCCGACGAAATCTGCGTCATCGGCGGCGGCGAGATCTATGCCCAGGCGCTGCCGCTGGCCGACCGCCTGCATGTCACCCATGTCCTTGCCGCGGTCGACGGCGACGCGCATTTCCCGCCGATCGACCCGGATTTGTGGCGCATCGGCCGGTCGCAGGACGTTCCGGCCGGTGAAAAGGATAGTCATGCGACACGCTATTCGGTTTACGAGCGACGCCGCGACGTGCATTGAAAGACGGTAAAGGGTCGCGACGGTCCAAAACGGACGGTGACGACGACCGATCGCGTTGAAAGCGGGCCGTCGCATCCCTATAGAAGAACAACACCGGATTTTGCGTCGTCAGGCCGGCGCGTGAGGGAGCGAAAGGACATTTATGCCCTGGAATGACAAAAGCGGCGGAGGCGGCGGCCCATGGGGCGGCGGCAACAATCCAGGACCCTGGGGGCAGGGACCAAAGGGGCCTAGTGGTCCGCAGGGCTCGCCTCCCGATCTCGAAGATATCATCCGGCGCGGCCAGGACAGGTTGCGGCGTGCTTTGCCGGGTGGCGCTGGCGCCAGCCCAGCCGTGTTCGGATTGATCGCGGCGGCGCTTTTAGCGCTGTGGGCGTTCAAGGCGGTCTATACCGTGCAGCCCGACGAGGTTGCGGTCGAACTCAGATTCGGCGTGCCAAAGGCAGAGTTCTCCCAGCCTGGCCTGCATTTCCATTGGTGGCCCATCGAGACGGTCGAGACGGCCGTCATTGCCGAACAACTCGTCAACATCGGCGGCGGCACGGCCTCCGGCAACGGTTCAGGGCTGATGCTTTCGGGCGACCAGAACATCGTCAACGTCCAGTTCTCGGTGGCCTATCAGGTCTCCGATCCGAGGGCCTATCTGTTCGACGTGTCCGATCCCGACGGCATGCTGCGCCAGGTCGCCGAAAGCGCCATGCGCGAAGCGGTCGGCCGGCGGCCGGCGCAGGACATCTTCCGCGACGATCGCGAGGGCATTGCAGCGTCCGTGCGCGAAATCATCCAGACGACGCTGGACGGCTACAAGGCCGGCCTGAACGTCAACGCGATTTCGATCGAGGATGCCGCACCGCCGCGCGAAGTGGCCGACGCCTTTGACGAGGTGCAGCGCGCCGAACAGGACGAGGACAAGTTCGTCGAGCAGGCCAACCAGTACTCCAACCAGAAGCTCGGCCAGGCGCGCGGCGAGGCCGCACAGATCCGCGAGGAGGCGGCCGGCTACAAGAACCGGGTCGTGCAGGAGGCCGAAGGCGAGGCGCAGCGCTTCATCTCGGTCTATGACGAATACGCCAAGGCGCCGGATGTGACTCGCCAGCGGCTTTATCTGGAAACGATGGAGAGGGTTCTGAAGGATTCCAGCAAGGTCATTATCGAGCAAGGCAGCGGACCAGGGGTCGTTCCCTATCTGCCGCTGCCGGCATTGCAGCAGAAGGCGCCGGCGCCGGTGCTGGGAGGAAACCAGTGATGGCCAACCGTCTTCCCATCATCGCCGTCATCGCCGCGGTCGTCCTGTTCCTGCTCTATTCGTCGGTCTTCGTTGTCAATGCGCGCCAGCAGGCACTGGTGCTCAGGTTCGGCGAGATCGTCGACGTCAAGAGCCAGCCGGGCATCTATTTCAAGGCGCCGTTCGCCTTCTTCGATGCCGACAGCGTGCAGTTGATCGAAAACAGGGTGCTGCGCTTCGACCTCGACAACATCCGCGTCCAGGTTTCGGGCGGCAAGTTTTATGAGGTCGACGCCTTCATCGCCTATCGGATCTCGGATCCGCGCGTGTTTCGCTCCGCGGTGTCCGGCCAGATCGAGCTGGCCGAGGCACGCTTGAGGACGCGTCTCGACGCCGCCTTGCGCCGTGTCTACGGTCTGCGCGACTTCGAGGCGGCGCTCTCGGAAGAGCGAGCCGTGATGATGCGCGAAGTGCGCGATCAGCTGAGGCCCGACGCCACGTCGCTCGGCCTGCAGATCGAGGATGTCCGCATTCGCCGGACCGATTTGACGGCGGAAGTCTCGCAACAGACATATGACCGCATGAAGGCTGAGCGTCTGGCCGAAGCCGAGCGGCTGCGGGCGCGCGGCAACGAGGCGGCGCAGCGCATCAGGGCGCGCGCCGACCGCGAAGTGGTGGAGATCGTCGCCGAGGCACGGAGAGAGTCTGAAATCCTGCGCGGTGAAGGTGAAGCTCAACGCAGCGCCACCTTCGCGAACGCCTACCAGCGCGATCCAGCCTTCTTCGACTTTTACCGGTCGATGAATGCCTACGGCACGGCGCTGAACAGTACCGGGACGACGATGGTGCTGTCGCCGAATTCGGACTTCTTCCGTTTCTTCCGCAATCCCGCCGGCGCGGACACGCCGGCAGCGCCGGCTGCACCGGCAGCGCCTGGGCCAGCAGCTGTGCCCCGTGCACCCGCTGCACCGACAGCCCAGCCAGGCACCGGTCAGTAACGGCCGGTGCAGGACTTTCTGGCGGCAATAGGCCTGGTTCTCGCGCATGACCCGAAAATCGGAATCGATTTTCGGAAAGGATCATGCGCCAAATCAAAGTGGTACAGCGTCCTTTGCGCGTCCAAAGGACGCACGGCGCTGTAGTGTCGAGGGCCTGGTCTATGGCGGCTTTCCCGGCCTCGCCAAGAAACTTGCCGGCGAAGTTCTGTCGATGCCGGAAAATACGCTGCGGGTCGCCGGGCTGATTGCAATCGCCGTTGGTGTCGGCCTGGTCTGGCTGGTGCGGGGTGGATGACGATGATTTCGGGATAACGGAGGATTTATCCTCCGCCGATAGCCATAGCCGCAAACGTGCCGTATTTCTTGCCAACATGGCTCGACGCAGCGTTTTCGGCGAGCGCTTTTCTTCTCAGAGACACCGGGAGACTTCTCGATGACATCCAACAGCTTTTTGCGCGCGGCGAGGCGGACATTCACCGCGGGTGCTGCAGCACTTCTTATCGGCGTCGCTACCGTCCCGTCGCTGGTGGCGCCCGCGGCCGCCGACGACGGCCCGGCTTCGGTCGCCGATCTGGCGCAGGGCCTGCTCGGCGCCGTGGTCAATATATCGACCTCGCAGAGGGTCAAGGGCACGGAAGGCCCCGGCGCGGTGCCGATGCCGCAGCTTCCAGAGGGCTCGCCCTTCCAGGACTTCTTCGACGATTTCTTCAAGAACCGTCCCGGCGAACAGGGCAACCCCTCGCAAAAGGTGCAGTCGCTGGGCTCAGGCTTCGTGGTCGACGCCGAGCAGGGCATCGTGGTGACGAATAACCACGTAATCGCCGATGCCGACGACATCGAGGTGAATTTCTCCGACGGCGTGACGCTGAAGGCGACGCTGGTCGGCACCGACACCAAGACCGACGTGGCGGTGCTGAAGGTCGATCCGAAAGGGCACAAGCTGACGGCGGTGAAATTCGGCGATTCCAGCAAGATGCGCGTCGGTGACTGGGTGATGGCGATCGGCAATCCGTTCGGCCTCGGCGGCACCGTGACGGTCGGCATCGTCTCGGCCCGCAACCGCGACATCAATTCCGGCCCCTATGACGATTTCATCCAGACCGATGCCGCGATCAACCGCGGCAATTCCGGCGGGCCGCTGTTCAACAGCGCCGGCGAGGTGATCGGCATCAACACGGCGATCATATCGCCGTCCGGCGGCTCGATCGGCATCGGCTTTTCCATCCCCTCGCAGCTGGCGTTGGGAGTCGTCGACCAGCTCCGTCAGTTCGGCGAGACGCGGCGCGGCTGGCTCGGTGTGCGCATCCAGCCGGTGACGGACGACATTGCCGAGAGCCTCGGCATGGCGACCGCCAAGGGCGCGCTGGTCGCCGGCGTCATCAAGGGCGGGCCTGTCGACAACGGCACCATCCTGGCGGGCGACGTCATCATCAAGTTCGACGGCAGGGACGTCAATGAAATGCGCGACCTGCCACGCGTCGTCGCGGAGAGCACGGTCGGCAAGGCTGTCGACGTGGTCATCGTGCGCAAGGGCGTCGAGCAGACCGTGAAGGTGACGCTTGGCCGGCTCGAAGATGGCGAAAAGCTTGCCAGCGGCGAGAACGGCAATACCGACAAGGACACCGGCGACGAGGCGCCTGCCGTTTCGACGGCGTCCGTGCTCGGCATGACCGTTGGCGACCTCAACGACGAGACGCGGACGAAATTCGGTATTGCCGCCGAAGTCTCCGGCGTCGTCATCACTGAAGTCGCCAAGGATTCAGCCGCTGCCGAACGCGGCATCCAGGCCGGCGAGGTGATCACCGAGATCGCGCAGGAATCGGTCGCCACGCCCAAGGATGTCATGGACCGGATTGCTGCGTTGAAGGAGCAGGGACGCAAGAATGCGCTGCTGATGCTGGCGTCGAAGAGCGGCGAATTGCGGTTTGTGACGATCCGGATGGACTGAGTCCCGGAGGCGCGTGCTGATGGTGTGTCGCTGAACCAGTGGATCGCGTCGGCCGTGTCGCAAAAGGTTGGAGCCATGGAGACAGCGGCTGATTTCCTGCGCCGACGGGCTGGTGATGCATCGGGCGACGATTTCGCGAAAGTGCTCGATCGGGTCGGCGCAAAAGCGCCGCAGCCCGGCGACGAGCTTCCGTTTGACAAGCGCTGATCAGGGTCGGCACTGATCAGCGCCGATTTTTCTGCCAATCCTTGGCTGTCAGCCTGTAGAACACATGCCGCTTGAGCCTGGCGTGGCTGTCCGGAATGCCGGGGTGGTCGAAATCGCTGGTCGGGTCGGCGGTCATGCCCAGGCGTTCCATGACGGCAGTGGACCGGCTGTTATCCCTGACGGCGAAAGAAACGATTTCCTTGAGGCCAAGCGTTTCGAAGCCATAGGCGAGCCAGGCTTCGGCTGCCTCGGTGACATAGCCATGGCCCCAGAATTCGGGCGCCAGCCGCCAGCCGATCTCGACGGTGCCGGCCGGCAGGAACGGCAAATGATCGGTGTCGAGGAGGCCGACGAAGCCGATCCATTGGCGCGTTTCAATTATCTCGGCGGCAGCGAAACCGTAGCCATCCTCGGCAATCCAGGCGCGGAACTCGTCCATCTTGGCGTCGGCCTGCGCGCGGTCGCGGCGAAACGGAAAGAACTCCATGACGCGCTCGTCGGAGTTGATGCGGTAGAAGAGGTCGCGGTCGCGATCCTCCCAGTTGCGCAGGATCAGGCGCTCGGTGCGGATTGGCGTCACTCCACAAACTCCTCCCGCCGGTAGCCCTGCAGATAGAGAAGCGCGGTCAGGTCGCCATGGTCGATGCGGAATTTTGCCTCCGCCGCCACGACATGCTTGGCATGAAGCGCGACACCGGTGCCGGCAAGGCGGATCATGTCGAGGTCGTTGGCGCCATCGCCGACAGCAATGGCGTCGGCGGTCGTCAGCCCGAGGCGCGCCGAAATCTCGAGCAGCGCATCGGCCTTGGCGGCGCGCCCCAGGATCGGCTCGGCGACCAGCCCGGTGAAGCGGCCATCCTGCTCGATCAGGCGGTTGGCGCGATTCTCCTGAAAGCCGAGCATGCCGCCGATGCGTGAGGTGAAGACGTTGAAGCCACCCGACACGAGTGCAGTCCAAGCGCCGTTGGCCCGCATGGTCTGGACAAGCGCGCGGCCACCGGAAGCCAGCGTCAGGCGATTGGCGATGATGCGGTCGACCACGGCAGTATCGAGGCCTTTCAGCAGCGCCACCCGCTCGCGCAAGGCCGGCTCGAAAGCGATCTCGCCATTCATCGATCGCGCCGTGATGGCGGCGACGTAATCCTTGACGCCGATCTCGTCGGCGAGTTCGTCGATGCACTCCTGGTCGATGACAGTCGAATCCATATCGGCGATAAGGATTTTCTTTCGCCTGCCCTCGGGCCGCTGAACGATCACGTCAACCGGTTCGGGTGCAAGCACGGCGCGCAGGCTGGCGGTCGTTTCAGCGGCTTCGGCCGTCTCGGGCAGGGCGATTTCACAAGCGATGCCTTCGGCCAGCCAGCGAACAGTGCTTGCGCCGACCGACCGCGACGCCATATTCGCAAGCGCCGGCGACAATGCGCGACCGGCGGGATGGGATACAAGCGTGGCGATCAGCGGCATAAAAAATTCCGGCGGGCAGGCGGGCGAGGGCCGCGTTAAGAACGCGATCCTGATAGCCGGGCCGACCGCCAGCGGCAAGTCCGCCCTTGCGCTCGCCCTCGCCGAGCGCAACGGCGGCGTCATCGTCAACACCGATTCGATGCAGGTCTATTCGGTGCTCGACGTGCTGACGGCGCGGCCGACTGCTGCCGAACTCGCTCGCGTCCCGCATTTCCTCTACGGACATGTCCATCCCTCCACCGTCTATTCCACTGGCGCCTGGCTGCGCGACGTGATGAATCTCATCGACGACGGCGCGTTCGTCGAACGTCCGGTCGGCACGTTCTTCGAACGGCCGGTGATTTTCGTCGGCGGCACCGGGCTTTATTTCCGGGCGCTTGCGGAGGGCATTTCGGAAATGCCCGACATTCCGCAGTCGATCCGTGATCGCTGGCGCTACGAACTCCAGGAGCAGGGCGCAGCCAAGCTGCACCGTATCCTGCTGCGCAGGGATTCTGCAGCCGGCATGATGCTGAAGCCGACCGACGGCCAGCGCATCGTGCGGGCGCTGGAGGTGCTCGACGCATCGGGCCGTTCCATCCTGGAATGGCAGGCGGCGCGCGGCCGTCCACTGATCGACAGAGCCAGCACGCGCTTCCTTGTGATCGAGCCGGACCGAGCGGAGCTGGTGGAGCGGATCGAGGCGCGGTTCGACCGCATGCTGGAGAAGGGCGCCCTCGACGAGGTCACGCAGATCACCGATCTTGGCCTCGATCCCGACTTGCCTGCGATGAAAGCCATCGGCGTTCGCGAACTCCAGGCCGCAATGGCCGGCGAGCTGAGTTTTCCCGAAGCGATCGAGCGCGCGAAGATCGCGACGCGACAGTATGCCAAGCGCCAGGCGACCTGGTTCAGGCATCAGTTGGGTCCGGAATGGCTGAGATTGCGCCCTGGTGATCGTGTGGAATCCACGATCTTGGATACCTTTTCGAGTGCAACCTGAAAAGTTGACTTTAAGGGAAGACCTCCCGTTGAAGTTGTCCTAATTAACCCTCCGTAAGGCCGTCGATGCCATAACGTCTTTAGGGTTTTGCAACGGGGAGCAGATGCGTTTTCACAAGGCGGAATCAGCCTTTTTCGTCTTCATCTTCGTAATCCTGGCCGCCGGCCTGGTGACGCTTCACGCCTATGGGCTTCTGCAGGCGCTCGCGGCGGAGATCACTACGCCTGCCGCGATTGAGAAGACCACTTATCTCAACAAGCTGTTGTTTGGGACCGGCGTCCTTTTGGCGACTGCCCTGTTCTTCGGGATTTTCTTCATCTACCCGCTGATCCGCAAGCAGGCGACGGAAGAAGGCAAGCTGCGCGCCATGACGGTTTCGCTCAGCGCCCGTTCGGAAACGCTGGAGCATGCGGCGCTGACCGACGGCCTGACCGGCATGCAGAACCGGCGTTATTTCGACGATGCACTGAAGGAATATCTCGAGGAATTCCGTCGCATCGACAAGCCGGTCGGGCTGATGATCCTTGATCTCGACCATTTCAAGCAGGTCAACGACACCCACGGCCATGATGTCGGTGACCAGGTGTTGCGGGCGGTCGCCAGTTGTCTCAAGGACATGACACGCTATCACGACGTGGTGGCGCGCCTGGGTGGTGAGGAGTTCGCGGTGGTCACGCCCAACATGGATGCCGAACTGCTGTCCAGGTTCGCCGAGCGCATCCGCAAGGCGATCGCCAACATGTCGATACTATCGGGCAATGTCCGGCTGAAGATCACCACCAGCGTCGGCCTTGCCATCTGGGACCGCAAGGAAACCGCCGAAGAGTTCTATCGCCGCGCCGACCGCCAACTCTACGAAGCCAAGAGGCAAGGCCGCAACCGCGTCTGCGCCTGAAATCCCGGAGAAGAATTCATGAGGCCGGCCGACTGACGCAGCTTTCTCGACTTCCCGTGCTCATGGACTCAAATGTCCACTCCGCGCCGGGTTCTCGAAAGCCACGTCATTCGATCCGGCCTGATGAATTCCCTTCCGGGATTTGCCCTGGTTTCCTAGGGTGACATAGTTTTAACTTTGGAAGCGCCTTAGCCTCACAGGCTAAAGCCGCCCGGCTCAATCGTTCTGCGAGCGCAGGCCGAAGGTTGCGGGTTTCAGGCCATAACGCATGTCGAAATCGTCGTCCGGCTGGGCGCGTGCGACAGTCGGGGCGGGCGGCTTGCGATAGTCGGGATCGCCGGCCTGCCGGCTCGAATCCACGACTTCGGCGAAGGCCATCGCCTGCTGCGGTTTTGGCACGTTGCGAAGCCTTTCGACGATCGCCACCAGATCGACATCATTGCCAAGCTTGGACGGCAAGGCTTCCTCGCGCTTGGCCGTGCCCGGGATCAGGCCCTCGGACAGTTTTTCGAATTTCATTCGCATGGTCGTCGCCACGCCTTCACCAAAGGCGATGGCTTCGCGCTGGCCCATCGAAGACAGGAATGCCAGTGTCGAGGCCGAGGAATCGGCGATCGCCGAGCGGATGATCGCCTGGTCCTGCTCGTTGGCGAGCCGCATCGCAAAAAAGGTCGAGCACTGCGACAGGATGGTGGGGTCGAGTTCGCCCGGGCGCTGTGTGACGATGCCGAGATAACAACCATATTTGCGGCCTTCCTTGGCGATGCGCGACAGCGCGTGCCGGGTCGGCGCGAAACCAAGGCGCGGATCGGCCGGCATGTAGCGGTGCGCTTCCTCGCACAGCAAAAGCAGCCGCAGCCGGCCTTCGCTCCACAGCGCCAGGTCGAAGGCCAGACGCGCCAGCACCGAGCAGACGGAATTGACCACTTCCGAAGGCATGCCTGCCATCTCGAAGCAGGTCACCGGGCGGCCGTGATGCGGCACGCGGAAGATGTTGCCGATCGTCTCGTGGATGGTGTCCTCGATCAGCCGCGAGTTGAACATGAAGCGGTAGCGCGGATCGGAGGCTGCCGATTCGATGCGCGTCTTCAGCGATTTGAGGGTGGGGCGGTCGTTCTTGCTTTCCAGCAGTCCCATGCGCTCGTCGATCTGCTTGATGAGATCGACAATGCGATAGGGCACCGGCGTGTCCGCGGTCAGCGCATCGCTGCCGCGCCTGAGATACGTGCCCGAATTCGGGTTGCGATAAAGGTTTTTGGCCGCGGGAATAAGATCGCGCAAGGCGTCCACCTCTTCCGGCACGATCTCTCGACCGCGAAACAGCACTTCGGCAAACTCCTCGAGCTTGAACATCCAGAAGGGCAGGTCCAGCGTCGCCGAATCGACCCTGACGCAGTGCTCTGGCAAGGACGCGGCGAACTCGTTGTGCGGATCGAGGATGAGAACGCGCAGGTCGGGTCGAGCGGCGATCGACTTGCGCAAAAGCAGCGAGACGGCGGTGGATTTGCCGACGCCGGTGGTGCCGACAATGGCGAAATGGCGCGCCAGCGTGTCGTCGATAGCGATGTTGGCGTCGATCTCCTCATCCTGTGACAGCGTGCCGATGGTGATCGAGTGACGCCCGGCCAGGTCATAGACCGCCTGCAGGTCGCGGCTGCGGATGCGGTGGGCAATGGCGCCGATATGTGGATAGGTGGTGATACCGCGGTCGAAAACCGGTTTGGCGCCAGGCTCGGCGCCGTCGCGCACCTCGCCGATGAGCTCGATACTGACCTCGATCGGGTTCTGGCCCTCATCGTGCCAGGCGCGATCCGACTTGCCGACCGCGTAGACCAGCCCGACGGTTCGCGTGTTGCCAAGGTTGATGGAGATCATCTTGCCGACGCTCCAATGGCCGGTGACCGTGCCTAGGATATCGGCGGCATGGGCGCTGATGGTGGCGCGCGCGCCGTCGCACTGGACGACATTGCCCAGAACGCGCTTGTCGCTCTGCTCCGCCTTGCGGCGCTCCTGCAATGTCGGCTCTCCAACGGAGGCGTCGCGGTCGACGAACATGGACAGGCTGTTCCCCATTTCCCTTTTCCATTTTCCCCAAGGCGATCGACCTTACGCCGACGCGGTTAAGGGGGGGTGAGGTCGGATGGTGTAGGGACGATTAAGCCGGTCGCGAAAATTGAACCGACCGGCGGCGAGTCCCGGCGACAGCCTCGATCGTCTATCCTGTGTGATGGACCTGCTGCAGCCCGTAGACCGGCGTCGCGATGCCCTCGTGCCGCGCTTTCAACTGCAGCGACAGGAACTGCGAATAGTGGCGTGACTGGTGCAGATTGCCGCCGTGGAACCAGAGCGCTTCCTGTTGCGTCGGCTTCCACATGTTGCGCTGCTCGCCCTCCCAGGGACCGGCATCCTTGGTGGTGTTCGAGCCGAGCCCCCAGCATTTCCCGACTTTGTCGGCGACCTCTTTCGAGATCAGCTCTGCCGCCCAGCCGTTCATCGAGCCGTAGCCGGTGGCATAGACGACGACATCGGCCGGCAGCTCGGTGCCGTCGCTGAGCAGGACCGAATGTTCCTTGATCTCGGTCACGTCGACGCCGCTCTTCAGCTTGATGGCGCCGTCGATGATCAGCTGGGAGGCGCCGATATCGATATAGTAGCCGGAACCGCGCCTGAGATATTTCATGAACAGGCCCGAACCGTCGTCGCCCCAGTCGAGCATGAAGCCAGCTCTTTCCAGGCCCTCGTAGAAGGCGGCATCACGCTCCTTCATCTTCTCGTAGAGCGGGATCTGGAATTCGTGCAGGATCTTGTAGGGCAGCGAGGCGAAGATGAGATCGGCCTTGGCCGTGGTCATGCCGTTTTGCACGGCCTGCTCCGAATAGAGGGCTCCGAGCCCGATATCCATCAGCGTGTCGGATCTGACGATGTGCGTGGTCGATCGCTGCACCATGGTGACGTCGACGCCGGCTTCCCAGAGTGCGGCGCAGATATCATGCGCGGAATTGTTCGACCCGATGACGACGACTTTCTTGCCAGCGTAGCTGTCTGGACCGGGATGTTTCGAGGAATGGTGCTGATCGCCCTTGAAATTCTCCATGCCTTTGAACTGCGGGATGTTGGGCCGGCCCGACATGCCGGTGGCCAGCACCAGCTGCTTCGGCTTCAGCGTGATGTCCTTGCCGTCGCGACGGACGACGACCGTCCATTCCTTCTTCTGATCGTCATAGGTGGCGCTCTTGGCCTGCGTGGAGGACCAATAGTTCAGCTCCATGACCTTGGTGTACATTTCCAGCCAGTCGCCGATCTTGTCCTTGGGCGAGAAGACCGGCCAGTTCCGAGGAAAGTCGATATAGGGCAGATGGTCATACCAGACCGGATCGTGCAGGCAGAGCGACTTGTAACGCTTGCGCCATGAATCGCCGGCACGCTCGTTCTTCTCGACGATAATGGTCGGCACGCCGAGCTGCCTCAGCCGGGCACCGAGCGCGATGCCGCCCTGGCCGCCGCCGATGATCAGCGTGTTGGGCTGATTGACAAAGCCGAGTTCGGTCGCTTCCTTCTCGCGCTCCTCCTTCCAGGTCGGCCGGTTTTTGCCGTGACCGTGCTTGGCACCCATCGGCCGGGCGAAGCCGGCGGGTTCCTCATGGCCCTTCAACTCGACCATGGTGGTGAGCAGCGTCCAGATCTTGCCGTTCCTCAGCCTGATATGGCCGAAGCCGCGCGCAACCTCCGTTTCGAAACTGATCCAGCCTTCGAGCAGCCCGTCGCTCTCCGTGGCGTCTTCGCCTTTCGCAAGCGCCCAGTTCGATGGCTTTATCTTCGCCAACTGGCTCATCAGCATTTCGCGCACCTGGTCGCGACCTTCCATGGTCTTGATGTTCCAGGTGAAGGTCACCAGGTCGCGCCAGTAGCAGTCTTCCTGAAAGCACCCGACCGCTCCGTCGATGTCGCCGGCGGCGAGCGCTGCGCTGAATTGGTCGAGCACGTCGGATAGTTTCTTGGCTGGGGCCTTGTCGAGCATCAAATTCCTCCCGTGAAGTGCTGGTCGTCATCGCGGCTTGCCGGACCCTCCCAGGCCCGTTGACCGGAGTATCGCGGCAAACTGTGCGCTGCGTCACGTCGTCAAATAGTTTGGCGCGGTTTCAATGGCTTATCTGGATCATCGCGGACACTGATCCTGCCGGTGATCATGCGGAACGGTGGTTCAACGCGATGGGTGGCAACCGGGCTGCCTGGCCCGAACCGTCTGGCGTCTTTTATATTCGCCGTTGACAGCGGCGCAAAACCAATTCTATTGTCCGCCACCATGAAAACGGCACTCATTCTCGTAGTAGGAAAGCGTGTGGGCAAGGCGGTGTAACCGCCGGGCGAAAACCCCCCATGCGCAGATACAGGCTCCCTCGGGGGCCTTTTTTATTGCCCGAAACACGACTAAACGACCAGCAATCGCCCGATGGCGGACAATACGGGACCAGACCGATGAGCAGTGGACAGAACGAACGGCGCGAAATGACCGGTGCCGAAATGGTGGTGCAGGCGCTGAAGGACAATGGCGTCAAGCATGTTTTCGGCTATCCGGGCGGCGCGGTTCTCCCGATCTATGATGAAATCTTCCAACAGGACGAGGTCGAGCACATCCTCGTCCGTCACGAGCAGGGCGCCGGTCATGCGGCGGAGGGCTATGCGCGCTCGACCGGCAAGGCTGGCGTCATGCTGGTGACATCGGGGCCGGGCGCCACCAACGCGGTCACGCCGCTGCAGGATGCGTTGATGGATTCGATCCCGCTGGTCTGCCTGACCGGTCAGGTGCCGACCTCGCTGATCGGCTCGGATGCGTTCCAGGAGTGCGACACGATCGGCATCACGCGGCCCTGCACGAAGCACAATTGGCTGGTGAAGGACGTCAACGATCTCGCGGCGATTATCCATGAGGCCTTTCACGTCGCGACGACAGGTCGCCCCGGCCCGGTCGTTGTCGATATCCCGAAGGACGTGCAGTTCGCCAAGGGCATCTATGTGCCGCCGCAGACGGCGCCGCGCACCAGCTATCAGCCTAAGGTCCAGGGTGACCTGGAAAAGATCAAGGCGGCGGTCGAGCTGATGGCCGCCGCGAAAAGGCCGATCCTCTATACCGGCGGCGGTGTCATCAATTCCGGCCCGGAAGCCAGCCATTTGCTGCGCGAACTGGTCGACCTGACCGGCTTCCCGATAACCTCGACGCTGATGGGCCTTGGCGCCTATCCGGCATCGGGCAGGAACTGGATGGGCATGCTCGGCATGCACGGCACCTATGAAGCCAACATGGCGATGCATGATTGCGACGTCATGGTCTGCATCGGCGCGCGCTTCGACGACCGCATCACCGGCCGGCTCACCGCGTTCTCGCCGAACTCGAAAAAAATCCATATCGACATCGATCCGTCTTCGATCAACAAGAACGTCCACACCGATGTGCCCATTATCGGCGATGTCGGCCGGGTTCTGGAGGATCTGGTGCGGCTGTGGCGGGCCACCGCCAGGGCCGACAAGAAGGCGCTGCACCCTTGGTGGGAGCAGATCGCGAAATGGCGGGCGCGGGATTCGCTCGCCTACAAGATGAACCACGACGTCATCATGCCGCAATATGCCGTGCAGCGGCTCTATGCGCTGACCAAGGACATGGACACCTACATCACCACCGAGGTCGGCCAGCACCAGATGTGGGCGGCGCAGCACTATCATTTCGAGAAACCGAACCGCTGGATGACCTCCGGCGGGCTCGGCACGATGGGCTACGGCCTGCCGGCGGCGCTCGGCGTGCAGATTGCGCACCCGGATGCGCTGGTCATCGACATTGCCGGCGACGCCTCGGTGCAGATGACGATGCAGGAGATGAGCGCCGCGGTGCAGCACGAGGCGCCGATCAAGATCTTCATCCTCAACAACCAATATATGGGCATGGTGCGGCAGTGGCAGCAGCTTCTGCACGGCAACCGGCTGTCGCATTCCTACACCGAGGCGATGCCGGATTTCGTCAAGCTTGCCGAAGCCTATGGCGGCCATGGCATCCGCTGCGAGAAGCCGGACGAGCTGGACGACGCGATCAGGGAAATGATCTCGGTGAAGAAGCCGGTGATCTTCGACTGTCGGGTCGCCACACTTGCCAACTGCTTCCCGATGATCCCGTCGGGCAAGGCGCATAACGAGATGCTGCTGCCGGACGAGGCGACCGACGAGGCGGTAGCCAACGCCATCGACGCCAAGGGCAGGGAACTGGTGTAGGCCTGACGATGACAAGGATTTGGAGCGCGGCATGAGCAAAATGGCGCGCCCGGGCTTTGCCGCCATCCGTTCGCCGCGCGCACGGATGGTGGCTCTCGGCCTGGCGGGAGTGCTCGTCCTCACGCTCGGCACAGCCGTCCTGGCCGAGCAGGCGCCGGCGATCGGCGGGCAAACGTCCGGCCAGGCGACGTCGCGGCTGCCGGAAATCCAGGCGGTCGAGACGGCTATCCGCAAATCGGATTTTGCCGATGCGCGCCAGAAGACGCTCGCGCTGATCGACGGGGATTTCGCGAAGCGCGACCCGAAAGCAGCCGCCTACGCGGCCTACCTGTTGGCGCAGGCTGATATGTATGCCGGGCACTGGCAGGATCTTTACGACACGCTGATCGGGCGGGCGGACAGTGTGATCCGCGACCTCGACCAGAGGCGTGCGGACGAATTCGCGCTGCTTCTGGCCGACGCGGCGGGTCGCACCGGGCGACCTGACGAACAGGACAAGCTGCTCGACCTCCATGTCGAGGCGATCGCGCGGCGCTCAGGACCGGGCTCGGAGCAAACGCTCAACGCGCGCGTCGACGCTGCCTATTCGCAACTTACCGCCAAGCGCGCTGACATCGCCGAGAAACGCCTGTTCTCGGCGCTCAACGCGATGGAGTTGAATGGCGATGCCGACCAGTTCTTCAAGACGGTCGGGCAGGCCGGCGATCATTTCAACCGTTTCGCCGGCTTTGAGGCGGCGCAGCGCGTCTTCCAGCGCGGCCTCGACGCCAGGCCGTCGGACGAGCCGAAGGAAGGCGACGGCGATAACATCGTATATGCCCGAGAACTGCTGAGTTGGAACCTGCGGTCCTCGCAGCTCGTCGTGGTGTCGGCGTGCGATACCGCCCTCGGTGACATCGGCGTCACCTCGACTGTGCGCGGCTTGCCGCTTGCACTGTCCGTGGCCGGCGCGCGGCGCACGCTGTGGACCGTCGAAAGAGTCGACGACGCAGCGACGATGCAGCTCATGGCGCGCTTCTACGGAAACCTCTTCGATGCTGGCATCAGTTATGCCGATGCCTTCATCAAAACCAAACGTGAGGCCTGGGCCGGCAAGATCGGCGGTTTCCCGGCCGCGCTGACCAGCGCCTACATTCTCTTCGAACATTGACAAACACCGGCGACGGACCGGCCAGACACAGGACAAGATGATGCCACAGCACCTTCAACCCACCGGTTCCGCCTACTTCATCGCCAAGGAGACGGAAAGACCGGAAATCCACACGCTTTCCGTGCTGGTCGACAATGAGCCGGGCGTGCTTGCCCGGGTCATCGGCCTGTTTTCCGGACGCGGCTACAATATCGAGAGCCTGACCGTTTCCGAAACCGAGCACGAGAAGCATCTGTCGCGCATCACCATCGTGACGCGCGGCACGCCGCATGTGCTGGAGCAGATCAAGCACCAGCTCGAGCGCATCGTGCCGGTGCACCGTGTCGTCGACCTTACCGTGCGCTCGCATGAGCTCGGCCAGGAACGGCCGCTGGAGCGGGAACTCGCGCTGGTGAAAGTGGCCGGCACCGGCGAGGGCCGCGTCGAGGCGCTGAGGCTGGCCGATGCCTTCCGCGCCAGCGTCATCGACGCCAACACCGAGCATTTCATTTTCGAGATCACCGGCAAGGGCTCCAAGATCGACCAGTTCATCGCCATCATGAAGCCGCTCGGGCTGGTCGAGATCTGCCGCACCGGCGTGGCGGCGATGAATCGCGGCCCGCAAGGGATGTGATCATCCGGCGCTTTGGGTCCAGTGCTCTGGCACCGCCTGTATTTGTTCTGTCGGCTTGATCCTGACCTTCTGGCCCGGCTGCCGCCGTAAGCTGGCCTTTGTGCGTCTGAGGTAAAAGGACAATATTGCTGACCTGCTTGGGAGAAGCCAATGACCCTCGATGCGTTCCTTGCCCTGCTGGTCTATGCCTTCGTGACTTCGATCACACCGGGTCCGAACAACTTCTTGCTTCTGGCCTCCGGCGTGAATTTCGGTTTTGCCAAAACCATTCCGCACATGCTGGGCATCAGCATCGGCTTCCTCGTGCTGTTGCTTGCCGTCGGCTTTGGTCTTGGCGCGGTGCTGACTGCGTTTCCGGTTCTCCACACCGCATTGAAGATCGCTGGCGGCGTTTATCTGCTCTATCTCGCCTGGAAGATCGCCATGTCGCGTTCGCTCAGCAGCAAGGGCGAGACCAAGGCGCGACCGATGCGCTTCATCGATGCGGCAGCGTTCCAGTGGGTCAATCCCAAGGCGTGGGTGATGGCGATCACCGCCATGGCCGTCTATGCCGTTCCGGAGCATCCGTTTCTGTCGGTGGCGCTGGTTTCGATAGCCTTCACCGTCGTCAACCTGCCGAGCGTTTCGGTGTGGGCAGGTTTCGGCACGGCGCTGCGCGGTTTTCTGTCGGACCCGGTGCGGCTGAAATGGTTCAACATCGCAATGGGCGTGCTGCTGGCAGCGACGTTCTGGCCGATGCTGCGGTAGCTGCCGTTTTACTGTGCAATGCACATTAAATCTTCGTAATCCCGGGTTTTGGCCCTTTTTTGCCCTCGGCACCCTCTATCTATTTGGTGAAACCGCGGCACGAGGCTGCCAGTTATACCCAGACATGACCACCGAACCACGGCGTGTCGGAGGGAAGGTCTTTGACGATGCGTGGAAAGATCGTGCTTCCGATGCTTGCGGTCGCCTGCCTTGTCACGGCTGGGCTCTATCTTTCGCCCGCGGCAACGGACAAGGCCCGGCAGATGCTGTCAGCGGGTCAGGCGCCTGACAAACCGGCGGCCGCCGCGAATGCCGCACGTGCGACCGCGGTGGTTGCCGCCACCGCTTCGACGGCCGATTTCCCGATCCGGCGCTACGCTATCGGCTTTGTATCCTCGCCCGCCGTGGTCAGCGTGAATGCGCGGATCTCGAGCCAGATCACATCGATCGCCGTCAAGGACGGGCAGATGGTGAAGGCCGGCGACCTTCTGTTCTCGCTGGACGATCGCGCGCTGAGGGCGCAACTGGCCCGTGACCAGGCGACGCTCGCCAAGGACCAGGCGCTGCTTGCCAGTGCGACGGCCGATCTTGAGCGTGCCAAGGCTCTTGTCGCCAGGCAGGCCGGCACGCAGCAGACCTATGACCAGGTGATCGCCGCGCAGAAGTCCGCTGCGGCCACGGTCGATGCCGACAGAGCAACGATCGAAGCGGACGAGGTCCAACTCGACTTTGCCACGATCACGGCGCCGATTTCCGGCAGGCTGGGTGCGGTCAGCATCGCGATAGGCGATCTCGTCACCACCAACAGCGGCAGCAGCACGTCGACCCCGCTGGTGACCATCACCCAGATGGACCCGCTGCGGGTGAACTTCAATCTTCCGGAAAGCGATCTTGCCCTTTTGCACAAGGCGCTGGCGGCGCCAGGGCAAGGCGCAGTCACGCTGACCAGGGACGGCGACCCGACACCGATCGGCAAGGGGACCCTCGATTTCGTCGATTCCAGCGTCGACACCGCCTCCGGCACGATTGCAGCGCGGGCCAGCGTGCCCAACCCCGATCTTTCGCTGTGGCCGGGCCAGTAAGTCAATGTCGTGCTCGATGCCGGCATCATGCCGCAAATGACGTCGGTTCCCACGGTTGCGGTCCAGCCAAGCCAGAAGGGGCCGTTCGTCTATGTGATCAAGCCCGACAACACGGTGGAGGTGCGGCCCGTGCAGGTCGCACTGACCGAAGGCGACAACAGCGCTATCGGCGAGGGGCTGAAAAGCGGCGAAAATGTCGTCGTCGAGGGCCAGGCAAAGCTGAAGGACGGCGCGCCGGTCCGCGAAGGCGATGCCGTTGATCGGGCGCCTCCCAGGGTTGCCGAGGCTGGCAAGGCGGGCGGGACGCGGCCATGATCTCCGAATTCTGCATCCGCAGACCTGTCGCCACCCTGCTCATGTCGTTTGCGCTCGTGCTGGGCGGGCTGTTCGCTTACAGGTTCCTGCCGGTGGCCGCTCTGCCGAGCGCCGAGTTTCCGGTGGTCAATGTCTCGGCCTCGCTGCCCGGCGCCTCGCCGGAAACCATGGCCACCTCGGTGGCAACGCCGCTGATCAAGCAGTTCACCACCATCGCCGGCATCGATTCGATCTCGACCACCAACGCGCTCGGCTCGACCTCGATTGCCATCCAGTTCGTGCTTAACCGCGATATCGATGCGGCCGCCGCCGACGTGCAGGCGGCGATCGCGCGAACGCAGCGGCAATTGCCGCCCGAGATGACCAGCCCGCCGAGCTACCGCAAGGTCAATCCGGCCGATGCGCCGATCCTGCTGATGTCGCTGGTCAGCGACACGGTTCCGCTGACCGATCTCGATGCTTTTGCCGAGAATGTGATCTCGCCGTCGCTGTCGACGATCGAAGGCGTGGCGCAGGTCTCGATCTTCGGCCAGCAGAAATACGCGGTGCGCGTCCAGATCGATCCGACGGCACTCGCCGCACGAGGCATTTCGATCGACCAGCTGCAGACGGCGATCGCCTCGGCCAACAGCAACACGCCGCTCGGCGTGCTGCAGGACGACAAGCAGCAGCTGACGATCACCGCCAATACCCAACTGAACAACGCGGCGGGATTTTCCAACATCATCATAGCCACCAGGAACGGCCGTCCGGTGCGGCTCGGCGAGGTGACCCGCGTCATCGATTCGGTCGAGACCACGACGACGGCAAGCTGGTACGACGGCACCCGCGCGATCATCATGGCGGTGCAGCGTCAGCCCGATGCCAACACCGTCGACGTTGTCGACCGGGTCAAGGCGATGCTGCCGTCCTTCCAGGATCAGATGCCGGCGGCGTCCAGCATCCGGTTGCTCAACGACCGCTCGACGTCGATCCGCGAGGCGGTCGACGACGTGCAGTTCACGCTGCTGCTCACCATCGCGCTGGTGGTGATGGTGATCTTCCTGTTCCTGCGCCGGGTAACGGCGACGATCATCCCGGCGGTGGCGGTGCCGATCTCGCTGATCGCCACGCTCGGCGCCATGTTCCTGTTCGGCTTTTCCATCGACAACATCTCGCTGATGAGGCTGACGCTGGCGGTCGGCCTTGTCGTCGACGACGCGATCGTCATGCTGGAGAACATTTTTCGCCACATGGAGGAGGAGGGACTCTCGGCCTTCGACGCGGCACTCAAGGGTGCGCGCGAAATCGGCTTCACCATTATTTCGATCTCGATCTCGCTGGTCGCTGTGTTCATCCCCGTGCTTTTGATGGGCGGCGTGATCGGGCGCATCTTCAACGAGTTCGCGGTGGTGGTGACGGTCGCCATCCTGGCCTCGATGTTCGTGTCGCTGACGCTGACGCCGATGCTGTGCTCGCGGCTCTTGTCGGTTTCGAGGGCTGAGCGCGAAGCAGCGCAGGGCGAAGGTCACAGGCACAATTTCTTCATGCGGGGTTATGACTGGCTGCTGACAGTTTGCCTGCTTCACAGGTTCCTGGTTCTTCTCGTCTTCATTGGGACGGCCGCACTGTCGGCCTGGCTGATCCAGACCTCGCCGAAGGGCTTCTTTCCGCAGGAGGATATCGGCCAGATTTCGGTGACGACCACCGCGCGCCAGGACATCTCGTTCGACGCCATGGTGAAGCTGCAGGGGCAAGTGGCTGATGTCTTTACCCATTCACCCTATGTCTCGCATGTCGGGTGGTCGGTGGGCAGCGGCGACAACGCACTCAACCAGGGCCGGCTCTATGTGCAATTGAAGGACAAGGACCAGCGCCCCGATATCGACAAGGTGCTCTCGGATCTGCGGCGGCAGCTGGCCAATGTCCCCGGCATCGAGACCTTCATGCAGCCGGTGCAGAACCTGCGGCTCGGCGCGCGCGCTTCGGCCAGCGCCTATCAACTCGTCGTGCAGGGCCTCGACATCGGCGCGGCGGACCACTGGGCGCAGAAGCTCACCGACGCGATGGCCGCCGACCGTAGCGCCTTCACCGACGTTACCAATGACTTGCAGAACAACGCCCTGCAGGCGTCGCTGGTGGTCGACCGCGACAAGGCGGCGACGCTCGGCGTCGACACCGATACGTTGCGCTCCAGCCTCTATGGCGGTTTCGGCACCGAGCAGGTCTCGACCATCTTCGGTTCGGCCGACAGCTACGAGGTGATCATGGAGCTCGACCCGAGGATCGAGTGGTCGCCAGAAAGGATGCTGGCGATCAAGGTAAGGACGGCCAGCGGCAGCCTGGTGCCGCTCGGCGCCTTTGCCCGCGTCGATCGGACCGCCGGCGCCTTGACCATCAATCAGCTCGGCCAGCTTCCGGCGGTGACCATTTCCTACAACCTGCCGCAGGGCGTCGCGCTCGGCGACAGCGTGAGCCGCATCGATGCGCTGAAGGAGAAGATCGGCATGCCGGCGACGATCTCGACCACTTTTTCGGGCACGGCGAAAACTTTTCAGGATTCGCTTGCGAACCAGGGCCTGCTGATCGCCGGCGCGATCCTGACCATCTATATCGTCCTCGGCATCCTCTACGAGAGTTTTATCCATCCGCTCACCATCCTGACTGGACTGCCGTCGGCGGTGCTCGGCGCGCTTGTTGCACTGCGGCTTGCGGGGATGGACCTGTCGGTGATCGCGGTCATCGGTGTCCTGATGCTGATCGGCATCGTCAAGAAGAACGGCATCATGATGATCGACGTCGCGCTCGAACTCAGGCGCGAGGGGATGTCGCCGCTCGAGTCCATTCACAAGGCCTGCCTGATGCGCTTCCGGCCGATCATGATGACGACGCTGGCGGCACTGATGGGCACGATCCCGATCGCGCTCGGCACCGGCGCCAGCGCCGAACTGCGCCAGCCGCTCGGCGTGGCGGTGGTCGGCGGCCTCGTCGCTTCCCAAGCGCTGACGCTGTTCGTCACGCCGGTCATCTATGTCTACATGGAGCATTTTTCGGGCTGGCTTGTCGGGCTGTGGCCGAAGCGCCGGCACGAGCCGCGATCTGTCGAGGCCGTCGACCAGCCGTTGCTGTTCGAGAACGGAGAAGCGTTGCAGCGCGAGCCGCACAAGGCGGCGGCCGAATAGAAGCCGACGGGCTGGCCCAAACCGCGGCGCTTGCGGTGGAACGCTTGCAGCCGTAATTTACGGCCATGTCCCACGATCATAATCACGACAACGAGCTTGATCCTTTTGCCGCCCGGGTGCGCGCACTGGAGACGATCCTCACCCAGAAAGGGCTGATCGATCCGGCCGCGATCGACGTGATCGTCGACACCTATGAGACAAAGATCGGTCCGCGCAACGGCGCCAAGGTGGTGGCGAAGGCGTGGGTCGAGCCGGACTTTGCCGTTTTGCTGAAACGCGACGCGACGGCGGCGATCGGCTCGCTCGGCTACACCGGCCGGCAGGGCGAGCACATGCAGGCCGTGTTCAACACGGCGGACACGCACAACCTCGTCGTCTGCACGCTGTGCTCCTGCTACCCGTGGTCGGTGCTCGGCCTGCCGCCGGTCTGGTACAAGGCGCCGCCCTATCGTTCGCGCGCGGTCATCGATCCGCGCGGCGTGCTCGGCGAATTCGGGCTGACCTTGCCGGCAACGACAAAGATCCGGGTGTGGGATTCTACCGCCGAGCTGCGTTACCTGGTCGTGCCGATGCGGCCGAAGGGCACCGACAGCTGGAGCGAGGAGCGGCTGGCGGATCTGGTGACGCGCGACGCGATGATCGGCACCGGACTGGCGCGGGAGCCGGCATGAACGGGCCGCAGGATCTCGGCGGGCAGATGGGGTTCGGGCCGGTCGCACCCGAAAAGGACGAGCCCTGTTTCCATGCCGCCTGGGAAAGGCGGGCGCTTGGCGTGACCTTGTGCGCGGGCGCCATGGGCGCCTGGACCATCGACGAGAGCCGGCATGCGCGGGAATTGCTGCATCCCGCCGACTATTATGGCTCCAGCTACTACGAGATCTGGATCAAGGCGCTCGAAACCTTGCTGAAGCGACATGGTTTTGTCAGCGACCGCGATCTGGCCGCGGGCAAGGCGGTCGACCCTGCCGCGACGCCAAAGCGGGTGCTGAAGGCCGAAAACGTGCCGGCAGTGTTGGCCAAGGGCGGCCCATGCGACCGGCCGATCGCCGCGCCGGCCCGGTTCAAGGCAGGCGATATGGTGCGCACGAAGAATTTCCATCCGACCGGCCACACAAGGTTGCCACGCTACGCACGCGGCAAGCAAGGCGCCGTCGAGGCGGTGCGCGCTGGTTTTGTCTTCCCTGACACCAATGCACATGGCCAAGGCGAAAACCCGCAATGGGTCTATACGGTGGTTTTTGACGGCGCCGAGATTTGGGGCGAGGGCGCCGACCCGACGCTGACCGTGTCGATCGATGCCTGGGAGAGCTATCTTGAGCCGGCGTGAGGCGAAGTCAGCCACCGCCACGCTGCCGGCGGGCGTCGAGGCGCCGGTTTTCGCCGAGCCATGGCAAGCGGAAGCCTTCGCCATGACGGTCGCGCTGCACGACAGCGGCCTGTTTTCCTGGAGCGAATGGGCGGACGCCTTGTCCGCCGAGGTCAGGAAGCCGGGTGCCACCAGCGATGGCCACGATTATTACAAGCACTGGCTGGCGGCGCTGGAGAATCTGCTGTCGGCCAAAGGCGTTGCCGACAAAGGCGACGTCGATGCGCTCGCTGCCGCCTGGGAACGCGCAGCGCATGCGACGCCGCATGGCAAGCCGATCCTGCTCGAGAACGATCCCAGCCCGACCGAAGGTGGTGGCGGCCCGACCGGCTAGTGGTATCGGCCTAACATAAGAGTCCGGCTTGGATTCCCTTTGGCGAAAGCGCATGCGAGTCTGGCGCATGCGCACAGGAGTATCCTTCACCGTTTCGCCGACCGATCGCTAGCGACTGATGGCTGTCGTCAAAGACCGCAATGCGCCGCAGAAGCACGTCTGGCGCGCCGAGATCATGCTACTGAGTGCCGACAGCGCCGGTACCGTCGAGATCATGCGGCAGACCGGCAAGTCGAAGACCTGCGTGTGGCGCTGGCAGGAGCGCTTCGCCGCGGCAGGCTTCGAAGGACTGTTGCGCGACAAGACGCGGCCATCGCGCATTCCGCCTCTCAGTCCCGAAGTGGCGGAGCGCGTGGCGGCGCTGACGTTGCAGGACCCACTTGGCGAAACCACGCACTGGACCGCCGATATGATGGCCGAAGCCGCCGGCATCAGCGCCAGCGCGGTACGCCGCATCTGGAAGGCGCACGGCCTTCAGCCGCACCGCTGGCGGCAGTTCAAGCTGTCCAACGATCCACAGTTCGTCGACAAGCTGCGTGACGTCGTCGGCCTCTATGTCGACCCGCCAGCCCACGCCATCGTGCTGTCTGTCGACGAGAAGAGCCAGATCCAGGCACTCTACCGTACGCAGCCCGCCCTGCCCATGAAGAAGGAAGGCTCGGCACCATGACCCACGACAACCACTCTGTTGCCGCCCTCAACGTGCTCGACGGCACCGTCATCGGCAGGAACATGCAGCGACATCGTCACCAGGAGTTCATCCGCTTCCTCAACGCCATCGATGCCGAGGTGCCGGCCAGCAAGGCCATCCACGTCGTCATCGACAACTATGCCGCCCACAAGCATCCTAAGGTGCGTGCCTGGCTCGACCGCCATCTGCGTTTCACCTTCCACTTCACGCCAACCTCGTGCTCGTGGCTCAACGCGGTCGAGGGCTTCTTCGCTAAACTGTCGAAGCGGCGCCTCAAGCGCGGCGTCTTCCACTCTGTCGTCGACCTCCGGGCTGCCATCAACCGCTACCTCGCAGAACACAATCAGCAACCCAAACCGTTCACTTGGACCGCCGACCCCGACAAAATCATCGCCGCCGTCAAACGTGGGCATCAAGTGTTAGATTCCATCCACGTGGTGAAAATCTGATGGAGTGGATGCCCCCTCCCGACGGCATCGCGATGTGCCAGTTTGGTGATTGCCAGAATCGACCAAGACAGAGAGGGCATCCATAAGTCGTGCTGATGACGCTGTTGGGCGNGGGCATCAAGTGTTAGAGTCCATCCACGTGGTGAAATCTGATGGAGTGGATGCCCCCTCCCGACGGCATCGCGATGTGCCAGTTTGGTGATTGCCAGAATCGACCAAGACAGAGAGGGCATCCATGGAGCAAGTTACCATCATTGGAATCGATCTCGCAAAGCGCGTCTTCCAGATTCACGGGGCGGCGAGTGACGGGAAGGTTGTATTTCGCAAGAAGCTGTCGCGCTCGCAGTTGCTGCCGTTTCTCGCCGGACAACCCCGGTGCACGGTGGCGATGGAGGCGTGCGCGACAGCCCACGAATGGGGGCGTGCGATCGGCACGCTCGGGCATGCCGTCCGGCTCCTGCCGCCGGTCTATGTGAAGCCCTTTGTAAAGCGGCAGAAGAACGACGCGGCTGACGCGGAGGCGATCGCGGAAGCGGCCTCCAGGCCGACAATGCGCTTCGTGGCTGTCAAAACCGAGGAGCAACAGGCGCGGTCGATGATCTTCCGCACGCGCGACCTCCTGGTGCGCCAGCGCACGCAGCTGATAAACGCCCTGCGCGGCCACCTCGCCGAGCACGGGGTCGTCGCCCCACAGGGCCCGGCCCACGTGAAGCGCCTTGCGGATGCAATCGAAGACGAGGAAAGCCTCATCCAGCCGATCGTCCGCGACGTTGGTCGTCTCTACCTCCAGCAGATCGCCATCTACAGCGAGAAGATCGCCGAGCTCGAGAAGACCCTCCATCGCGAGGCCNTCGCAGACGCGGAAAGCCTCATCCAGCCGCTAGTCCGCGCCGTAGGCCGTCTCTACCTCCAGCAGATCGCCATCTACAGCGAGAAGATCGCCGAGCTCGAGAAGACCCTCCATCGCGAGGCCACGCGGAGCGAGACGACGGCGCGCTTGCAAACCATGCCTGGGATCGGACCCATCACCGCCATAGCGATCGAGACGTATGCGCCGCCGCTCGAGACCTTTCGACGTGGCCGCGACTTCGCCGCCTGGCTTGGGCTCGTGCCTCTGCAGAAATCTACGGGTGGAAAACAGAAGCTGGGTCGAACCTCGAAGATGGGGCAGCGTGACATTCGGCGCCTACTAATCGTCGGGGCGATGGCGGTTGTCCGATGGGCGGCTCGGAAGGGCCCGCCTGAAGGATCGTGGCTGGCGCGCATGCTGGCGCGCAAACCGCCTATGCTGGTTGCCATCGCACTGGCCAACAAGATGGCGCGGTCGGCATGGGCCATGCTGACGAAGAGGGAGAACTACCGGGATCCGGCGGTGGCATCAGCTTGATCGACGATCGAGCCGTCGCTCGCCGGTCCGTCGGGATGTGAGGAGGGCAGTGAACAGTAAGGGCAAATGATCGACACGATCGGGACCAGGGAAAGCAGTCAAGTGTATGGAGCCACGAGCTCGCAAATCTGATCCGCACCCGGTCCGCGCATCTCCATACCGGCCCGCGGCATGTGAAGCACGCCGCAACTGCGAGGCCTGACACATGACCGCACCCGATCACATGCCTTCGACGTTCAAAATCCCCTTGCATCAACGGGGGCATCCACACATGACGCTTGGCACCGGAGCCGAAATTCCGGTTTCGACCCCTCTTAACAGGTTTGAGCCCGATGCGGGCATTTAGTCAGTTTGCCTCCACCCCTAGTGACATCGAGCTGACTTGAGTCACCTCAGGGTGTCGAGAAACGCCTTGGCTTCTCTCAGGTCGGGGGTCTCGAAGCCCTCGGAGAACCACTCATTCACGGGCACGAGCAGGGTGTGGGCATCGGCAGGCTTGCCTTGGTCGCGCCACAGCCGGGCAAGACCGGTGGCCGCACGCAACTCCCAGGACTTCGCGGATTGACGCCGGGCGATTTCGATCGCGTGCTCAAATGCGGCGCTCGCCTCATCTGGTCTTCCGTCCGGTAGGGCTGCCAGAAGCTGCCCGCGCAAGCAATACAGTTCGGCCTCCGGCCAACGCTCCCCTGTCCCCTCGACCACTGCCAGAGCCTCATCCAGTGCACCGAGCCCCCGTTGCATGTCCCCCGAGAGGGCACAAGCCTCGGCCAGCAGGCCCAGGAAGAACGGACGCATCCACGCCGCGCCGCTCTTCCCCCAATCCGCAAGCCCGCGCTGGATCGCTTCTATCCCGGCGGCCTCCTGACCGTGACGAGCCATGGCCCAGCCCTGGACCACCGTCGCGCTGGCGGCCCATAGATCCAACTTGTGTTCCCGGGCCAGCTCCAGCAACGCCGCCGCATGCCCCGCGGCCGCGCTGTCGTCGCGGCCGAAAGCCCCCACCAGCGCGCTGTACATCAGGGCAAACCCGAGGGTGTTCTTATGGCCGACCCGGTGGGCTACGGCCAATCCCTCGGCTTGTCGGCGGGATGCCTGATCCGGGTAGCCCAGCAGCCACAGCACCCAGGTCAGGTGGGCGAGCGCGGACACGCCAAGGTCCTGGCCAAAAACAAAGGCCGTCGAACCATGCCGTTCCGGGTCGTACAGCGCAACGGCACACTCGAGGTGCTCGCGGGCGGCGAGCAGCTCGCCTCCCACCTCATCTGTCGCGCCGCACATTCGGTGCGCCAAGCACAGCCGCTCCGGGTCTGGGTGCAGCTCGGCCAAGGCGAGAATTTGCCTGGCCAGCTTCTGCTGCTCGGGAAGCGCCATGCGTACGAATTGGACAGCCCAGAACCCATACAGCACAGGAAACTGTTGTGATGCGTCGCCTACGGCCTCTACCAACTCCTGCGCCCGGGCGAAAGCGGAGGCGGTCTCAGGTGCTGCGTGGCCGTACCGGGCAATGCACGCCTGACCAAGCATATTCTGAAGATGAAGTTCGCGCTCTGCCCGGGCGCGGCTCTCGGGCAAGGTCCGCACGAGGTCAATGCTCCGGGTGAGATGGCCGATGGCTTCCGCAACGGCCGAGCGCCGGAAGGTGCGTTCCCCGGCCCGCTGCCAGTAGTCCGCAGCCCGCTCGGTCAGTTCCGCCTGGGTAAAGTGATGGGCCAGCAGCTCAGGTTGGGTTTCGACCACCTCCGGCCAGCGCTCTTCCAGTACCTGGGCGATCCGGGCGTGCAACTTCTGGCGTGTGCCACGCAGGAGGCTCACGTAGGCGGTGTCCTGCACGAGCGCGTGCTTGAACGTGTAGGTCGCCTCGGGCGGCGTGCCGCGCCGGAACGCGAGACCAGAATTGACGAGCTCGTCCAGTCCCTGCGCCAACGCTGCCTCGGGTAGTCCCGCCACGGCAGCCAGCAGCTCATGGTTGAACTCCCGGCCGAGTGCCGCGCCGATCTGCGCCACCTGCTTGGCGGCCGGCAGCCGATCCAGCCGAGCGGTCAGTGAAGCCTGCAAAGTGCTCGGGATCGGAAGCGCCGAGACAGCAGCATCGGGCTGGCTGGCACTCTCCAGCACGGCTTTGGTCAATTCCTCGATGAACAGGGGCACACCGTCGGTCTGCGCCACGATCCGATCCAGCATTCCGGCCGGTAATGCTTGGCCCACGACCACCTGAGAGGCGAGCGTCGCGGCTTGACGCGGACTGAGACGGCTCAGCGCCATCAAGGTCACGCCCGCCAGACCGACCCAGGGCGCCTCAAACTCCGGCCGGAAGGAGATGACCACCAGCACTGGCAGCGAGGCCAAGCGCATGATCAACCTGTCCAACAGCTCCAGCGAGCTTGGATCGGCCCAATGCACGTCCTCGAACAGCATCAGCACGGGGGATCGGCGGGCCCGTTCATCGAGGATGTGAAGCAGTGCCCCGAAGGTCTGCTCCTTCTTGCGCTCCGGGCTGAGAGCCAGTGGCGGGTACCGCTCGCCACCCGGCACGCCGAGCATCTCGGCAATGAGCGCCAGCTCATGCGAGGCGGCGAGTGGGTGTAGCAGGGTTTCCAGCTTGACGAGCCGAGCCTCCGCAGGCTCGCCGTCCACGAAGCCTACCTCGTTCTTCCAGCGTGCGATGATCGGTTGGAGGGCGCTCTCACGGTGATGGGGCGAGCAGAAGTACTTGAGTTTGAGATGCACCTTTCCAGCTACGTGCTCCTCAAGCGCAGCGATCAGGCGGGACTTGCCGATGCCGGGCTCGCCGGCGATGAGCACGACCTGCCCTTCGCCGCCCTTCGCCTGCCGCCAGCGGCGCAGCAGCAGATCGAGCTCGTCATCGCGCCCGACCAGCGGCGTGAGGGCGGCCGGATGCATCGCGTCGAAGCGGCTCTGAACCATGGCCTCGCCAAGCACCTGCCAGGTGCGGACAGGGCCGGTTAGCCCTTTGAGGTGAACCGAACCAAGCTCGCGGCACTCGAACAGGCCGCCGATGCGCCGCCGTGTTTCTGCGTCGATCACTGCGCATCCAGGATCAGCAAGGGATTGTAGCCGCGCGGCAACGTTCGGGGTCTCGCCGATTACAGCCTGCTCCTGTGCGGCCCCGGCCCCCAGCAGGTCGCCCACGACGGCGAGGCCACTGGCGATGCCGACGCGTGCGGACAACCGCTCATCGGCGGGCGCAATCTGGCCAACCGCTTCCAGCGTGGCCAAGGCGGCGCGTACTGCGCGCTCGGCATCGGCCTCGTCGGCCTGGGGCCAGCCGAAATAGACCAGGACTCCATCGCCCATGTACTTCGCGACGAAGCCGCCGAAGCGACCAACCGTCTCGGCAATGCGGCGGTGGTAGGTCCCGATCACCTCGCGCATGTCCTCGGGGTCCAGGTGCGCGGCGAGCGCCGTGGAGCCGACGAGGTCGACGAACATCACACTAAGTTGGCGCCGCTCCGCCTCAGGGGACGGCAGGGCCACTGTCCCGGAGATCGTGCTCTGTGGCTGGATGGATGGGGACATGGCTGGAGGCGAGCCCGCGCGCACGGCGGCGATGGCGGCGAGCAACTTGCGGCGGTGGCCGATCGAGACGACGCCAAGTCCGCTCAGATCATCGGCGGTGAGGTCGGCTAGGACGCCGCCATCGATGTCGTTCTCGCGGAACGCCTGTTCGTACTGTCCCAGCCCCAGATCGCGCAGCCACGCGCCAATGTCCATGGCCCTCTCCCGGGTTCGTGGCGACCAGAACGCTAAGGTCTTCAATCTACCCCAAAATCGCGGAGAGGGCATGATGAAACGTCACGAGTTACCTTCGGATTAAGGGCAGCTCGTGGCAGCACCAAGCAGACTTTCGCCGCTCTGTCGGCCAGCTTCCGCTTTCCACCTAAAACCGAAGTCTGTATCGGGTACTAAGCGTCAGGTTTTCACCACAAGGTCGTGGCGGCTCGACTTCGTTCTCTTTAGGTTCCGTCTTCTGCCTGACTTGCGCCATCGGAAGCGGTGCGGCCCGCCGCCGATGATCGTTGCGCCTTGTCTTTCCCTCGCGAATCCGGTCTCTCGCGCTGATGGAATTCTCTCCTCAACAGGACGATGCGCTGAAGGCGGTCGCCACCTGGCTCAAGACCGGAAAGCCGCAGCTGTTCCGGCTGTTCGGCTATGCCGGCACCGGCAAGACGACGCTGGCGCGCTATTTCGCCGAGCATGTCGACGGCCAGGTGCAGTTCGCCGCCTTCACCGGCAAGGCGGCGCAGGTGCTGCGTTCCAAGGGCGCGGTCAATGCCCGCACCATCCATTCGCTGATCTATCGGCCGAAGGGGGAGGAATCGGTGGCGGACGAGGTGACCGGCAAGACGTCGATGTCGCCGACCTTTTCGCTCAACCGGCAAAGCCCGATCTCGCGGGCCAAGCTCGTCGTCATCGACGAATGTTCGATGGTCGACGAGCAGCTTGGCCGCGACCTCTTGAGTTTCGGCACGCCGATCCTGGTTCTAGGCGATCCCGGCCAGTTGCCGCCGATCTCGGGCGGCGGCTTCTTCACCGAGCATGAACCGGATATTCTGCTCACCGAGATCCACCGGCAGGCGCGCGACAACCCGATCATTCGGCTGGCGCTCGACGTGCGCGAGGGCCGCGAGTTCATGCGCGGCGACTATGGCGCGGCGCAGGTGATCGGCAAGGAAGACGTCACCCAGGAACTGGTGCTGAAGGCGGACCAGGTGCTGGTCGGCACCAACAGGACGCGGCGTCGCTATAATCAGCGGCTGCGCGAGCTGAAGGGGTTCAATGCCGACTATCCACAGGCCGGCGACAAGCTCGTCTGCCTGCGCAACGACCCAGCCAAGGGACTGCTCAACGGTTCGCTGTGGAAGGTGATGACCTCGTCGCGCGAGACGGTGAAACCCGGCATCAATCTGCTGGTCTCCCCGGAGGAGGACGATCCGGACCGCGGCGTCGCCAAGATCAAGCTGCTCAAAGCGGCGTTCGAGAACCCGGACGCCGACATTCCCTGGCAGCAGAAAAAACGCTTCGACGATTTTGACTATGGCTACGCGCTGACCGTGCACAAGGCGCAAGGCTCTCAGTGGAACGAGATCGTGCTTTTCGACGAAAGCTGGGCGTTCAAGGAAACCCGCCAGCGCTGGCTCTACACGGCAATCACGCGCGCGGCGGAACGGCTGACGATCGTCAGATAGGCCGGTCGAGCTGCTCCCATGGACCAGGAATCCGGGACTGGCACGGGGTCGACCTGCGTCAGCGTGGGGCCAGCGGTGTGGCGCCGAGCCATTCCCAGGCGGATGCTTCGTCCTCTGCCTCGAAATGCCTGAGCTCGACGGATGAGGAAGCAGGCAGCAAGCTCTGCGCGCTGGGTACCCAGTTCGGCTCGCCGAGCGCAGCGCAGCGGCCGACATGCTCCACGGCATGGGCCGTGCCCTGTTCAAGCGTTTCGTCCGACACATCGGCCCAATCGACGCCTTCATGGTCGATCAGGCGCACCAGCACGTCGATCTTCGGGTGCAGCGCGTAGGCCGCCTCCAGCAATCCGAACAGGTTTTCGGCGTCGGCAGCCGTGACATGGCCGACGACGTCGATGGCGAACAGGTCGTCGCGGTCGGTGTCGATGCGGCGAACCGCCGGCACGTCTTCAAGATAATTCACGGGTCTTCCTCTTGCTGGATATTATACGTCCCTCTGGAACACCGAAAACCCCCTGTCTGTTCCGGCCAAAGGCGGTATAGATGGCCGCGATTATGTCCGGACCCGAGAAGCCATGCCTGCAAAACTCTCCGTCAATCTCAATGCCATCGCCATGCTGCGCAACCGGCGCGACCTGCCGTGGCCAAGCCTCATCGGGCTCGGGCGCCTGGCGCTGGCCGCGGGCGCGCATGGCCTGACCGTGCATCCGCGGCCCGACGAGCGGCACACCAGGCATTCCGACCTGCCGCAGATCAGGGCGCTGATCGACGACGAATTCCCCAAGGCAGAGTTCAACATCGAGGGCTATCCGAGCGAGGATTTCCTGGCGCTTGTGGAAAAGCACCAGCCGGAGCAGGTGACGCTGGTGCCCGACGACCCTGCCCAGGCCACCTCCGACCATGGCTGGAACTTTGCCGCCGAGGCGGCGTTCCTGACACCGATGGTCAAACGGCTGAAGAAAGGGGGCTTTCGCGTGTCGTTGTTTTCCGACCCGGATCCGTCAGGCATGAACGCCGCGCGCGACACCGGCGCCGACCGGATCGAGCTCTACACGGGGCCGTATGGCAGCTTTCATTCCGATTCGGCAAAAGCGGCGAATGAGCTGGAAAGATTGGGAAAAACCGCGGATGCAGCACTTGCCGCCGGGCTTCAGGTCAATGCCGGCCACGATCTGGTGGTGAACAACCTGCCCGCATTGGCAAAACGCATCCCGGCATTGGCTGAAGTGTCGATCGGACATGGGTTGACAGCCGATGCGTTGGAGTATGGCATGGCCGGTACGGTCAAAAGATTTCTGAAGGCTTGTGGGTGGTAGAGATGGAAGCCTCGCTTTGCGGAATGGCAGCCATCACGTTGGGGCACTTGATATTGCATCGCAGCAAGCGTAGAGCACCGCGCGCTTATCGGAGTGTCGTCCATGGCCCTTACCAACAGTGGTAGTGAGGCAGAACCAGTCGAACAATCCAGCCATCCTGAGGTCGAAAAGCACAGCACCAAGGTCCTGATGCTGGGCGCTCTCGGCGTGGTCTATGGCGATATCGGCACCAGCCCTATTTATGCGCTTCGCGAAGCACTGCATGCTTCGTCGGGCACCGATCCGCGCAGTGCCGTTCTGGGCATACTGTCGCTGATCGTCTGGGCACTGACGATTATCGTGACCATAAAGTATGTCGCCTTCGTGCTTCGGGCGGATAACAAGGGTGAAGGCGGTACCCTGTCGCTTATGGCGCTGGCCCGGAAAGCCTATCCGGCTGGTTCCGGCATCATTCTTGTCATTGGTCTGTGCGGAGCCGCACTGTTTTTCGGCGATGCGATCATAACGCCGGCCATTTCGGTGCTTTCGGCGGTGGAAGGGCTGAGCGTCGTGACCCCGGCGTTCGATCCATATGTGGTTCCCATTACATTGGTGATTCTTGCCGTCTTGTTCGCCGTGCAGCGCTTCGGGACCGGCAGGGTGGCCTCGGTTTTCGGGCCGGTGACGGCGCTCTGGTTTCTGGCGATCGGCATTGCCGGATTGGTGCATATCCTCGACGATGTCTCGGTCCTTCTGGCAATCAATCCCTATTATGCGGTGGCCTACCTTGCCGAGGCCAAAGCGGGCGCGTTTCTCACCGTCGGCGCGGTTTTTCTGGCGGTTACCGGTGCCGAAGCGCTTTACGTCGATCTCGGACATTTCGGTCGCCGTCCAATCGTGCTGGCCTGGTTCTGGATCGTCTTTCCCTGCCTGCTGCTCAGCTATTTTGGGCAAGGCGCATTCGTTCTTGCTCATGGGGGCGTGCCCGACAATCCGTTCTTCCAGATGCTGCCGGAGTGGGCACTGATACCGATGGTCGGGCTCGCAACAGCAGCGACTGTCATCGCCAGTCAAGCCGTTATCTCCGGAGCGTTTTCGCTGACCCGGCAAGCGGTGCAGCTCAATCTTCTGCCCAGAATCGAAGTTCAGCATACTTCCGAGATGCAGCTTGGCCAGATTTACATGCCACGCGTGAACCTCATTCTCGCGCTCGGCGTAATGCTGCTGGTCGTCGGCTTTGGCAGTTCGAGTTCGCTGGCTTCCGCCTATGGAATTTCGGTGACAGGCGAGATGCTGATGACGACGATCTTGCTGTTCGTGGTGATGCGGTGGCAATGGAAATGGCAGACCGCGCTCGCTGCGGCGCTGGCGCTGCTGTTTGGCACGATCGACACCGGCTTCTTCCTGGCGAATATCGTGAAATTCGTGGAAGGCGGATGGGTTTCAATCGCCGTGGCCTGTATCATGGGGCTGATCATGGGGACCTGGATACGCGGCAGCCGCTATCTGTTCGACAAGACGCGCAGGAACGAGATTCCGCTCGATTTCCTTGCCGCCAATTTGTTGAAGAAGAAGCCGCAGCTGGTGTCCGGCACGGCCGTGTTCCTGACCAGCGATCCGGTCAGCGCGCCGACCGCGCTGATGCACAGCCTGAAGCACTACAAGGTGCTGCACGAACAGAACGTCATCCTCTCGGTGGTGACGGCGCAGCAGCCTGTCGTGCCAGACAGTGACCGGGTCAAGATGGAAACGATCAACGATCTGTTCATGCGGGTGACACTGACCTTCGGCTACATGGAACAGCCCAACATCCCGCGTGCGCTGGCGATCTGCCGCAAGCAGGGCTGGAAATTCGACATTATGACGACCTCCTTCTTCCTGTCGCGGCGCTCGCTCAAGGCCTCACCCAATTCCGGCATGCCGGTGTGGCAGGACAAGCTGTTCATCGGCTTGGCGCGCACGGCAGCCGATGCGACCGAGTATTTCCAGATCCCGACTGGACGTGTGGTTGAGATCGGAACGCAGGTGGCGATTTAGAGCCGCTTCGTCGCGATCCTTCGCGCCCCCCTCTGTCCTGCCGGACATCTCCCCCACAAGTGGGGAGATCGGCAGCTTCGGCCTTACAGCCTTCCTGCGACGCTGAAGATTGGCGAAAACCTCGTGACGGCCAATCTCCCCCCGTGTGGGGGAGATGTCCGGCAGGACAGAGGGGGGCGCTGTCCCGCCGGCTTCGGAAGTCCGGCGCTCTATTCTGGCTCAGCCGGCCAGCGCTGCCTTGTTCGCTTCAAGAAACTGCTTCAGCGATTGCGGCTTCCTGCCTGAAAGCGTCTCGATCGCGTCGGTCACCATGCCGATGCGGCCGGAGCGCGTGTTGGTGTCGAAGGACGTGACGATTGGGGCAAAGCCCTCGGGAACGCCGGCAGCCTTCAGGCCCTCGGTCAACGCCTCGTCCGAAAGCTGGACGACCTCGATCGGCTTGCCGGTGACGTCGGTCACCAGGGCCGCGATCTCGGCGACGGTATGGGCCTGCGGACCGGTCAGCGTGTATGTCGTGCTTTCGGTGGCGCCCGAGGCAAGACCGGCAGCGATCGCCGCGGCCATGTCGTCGCGAGCGCCATGGGCGATGCGGCCGTCAGCTGCGGATGTATACCAGTGTCCCGAGGCAATGGCGTGCGGCAGCGACATGAACAGGTTCTCCTGATACCAGCCGTTGCGAAAAATCGTGTAGGGGATGCCGCTCGCCTTGATCGCCTGCTCGGTACCGTAGTGATCGCCCGCAAACAGCACTGGCGATCCCGGCTCAGGATTGGGCATCGAGGTGTAGAGCAGATGCGAAACGCCGGCCTGCCGCGCGGCTGCGACGGCATTTTCGTGCTGCTTGAGGCGCTTGCCCCCAAGGTCGATCTCGCCGGTCGAGACGATCAGGATCCTGTCGGCGCCCTTGAATGCTTCGACAAGCGACGCGGTGTCATCGAAATCGGCTTGCCTGATGATGACGCCGCGCGCCGTCAGCTCGGCGAGGTTTTCCGGATTGCGGGTGGCGGCGATGATGCGTGCGGGCGGAACCTTGAGCGTGTCCAGCAGATGATCGACGACGCCGCGGCCAAGCTGGCCGGAGGCGCCGGTGACGAGAAGGGTATCGGTCATGGGAAGTCCTGTCGTTGCGCCGGAGCGGCGGGTGCTTGTATAAGTCTCAAAAAGAGACCAGCACTAAAATAGGAATTGACCGACCCTCGTAAAGAAGGCAGTTTTGCGGGAGGTAGGCAGGCGCAGGGAACCAGCGATGGACAGCAAGGTCGTCAGTCTGAAGTCGAAGCTCGAGATTTACAAAGCGTGCAGCGGCGGGGGCAACCTTGCCGACTGTCCGGTGCGCGACGTGATCCAGGGCATCAGCAACAAATGGAGTTCGCTGCTGATGATGGCGCTGGCCGAAAAGCCGTACCGGTTCGGCGAATTGCGGCGGCTGGTGCCCGACATTTCACAGCGCATGCTCACCCAGACGCTGCACGATCTGCAGCGCGACGGCTATGTCCATCGCGAAGTCTTCCCGACCAAACCGCCGAGCGTCGAATACAGTCTGACCGATCTCGGACGCTCGATGTTCGGGCCCCTGCATCAGCTGCTCCAATGGGCCGAGCTCAATCATGGCGCGGTGCGCGCCGCGCGGAACGCTTTCGACGCTGCCGAGACCTGACGCATCGATACCAGGAGATACCAGAGCGACGGCTTGATTTGCCGATAGCGCTGAAGGATGGTCCGGCCTGGGCGAGACGATTCGGCGGCAATGGGCATTTCTCTGGACATCGCGATTGCCGGCGCCGGCCCGGCCGGACTGGCCGCGGCGCTCTATCTGAAACGTGCCGGGCATCGGGTCACCATCTTCGAGCGCTTCGACGAGCCAAAGCCGGTCGGGTCCGGGCTGATCCTGCAGCCGACCGGGCTGACGGTGCTTGCCGATCTTGGTGTGCTCGACGACATCCTGGCGCTGGGCAGCCGCATCGACCGCCTGCATGGCGCCGACGCGAAAACCGGCCGCACCGTGCTCGACGTCCGCTATGCTGCGCAGCGCCGCAGTCGTTTCGGGTTGGCGGTGCACCGGGCGGCCTTGTTCGGCGTGCTTTTCCGCGCCGTCCGGCGCCAGGCGATCGCCATCGAAACCGGCGTCGAGCTCGAGACGCTGGAAACCGGCGAACGGGCAACGCTGATCTGCGGCAACGGGCGAAGGATAGGGCCGTTCGATCTGGTCGTCGATGCCAGCGGTTCGCGCTCCAAATTGCGGCAGCGCGTAGGGAATTCGGGGGAGCCGCGGCCGCTCGCCTATGGCGCGTTCTGGGCGTCACTCGGCTGGCGCGGCGACGGTTTCGACGAGCACGCGCTGCTGCAGCGCTACGACAGAGCGAGCGTGATGATCGGCGTGCTGCCGATCGGCAGGCCGGAGCCGGGCGTCGAGAAGATGGCGGCATTCTTCTGGAGCCTGAAGCCGGCGGATGCAGAGCAGGTCAGGGCGACAGGCCTCGACACCTGGAAGGCGAGGCTGGTTCGGCTGTGGCCCGAATGCGACGCGTTCACGCGCCAGATCGACAGTTTCGATCAGCTTTCGCTGGCGCGTTACGGCCATCACACGCTCAAGGTGCCGGCCGGACGGCGATGGGCGATCATCGGCGACGCGGCGCATTCGACCAGCCCGCAGCTCGGGCAAGGGGCGAACATGGCGCTGCTCGACGCGGCAGCGCTCAACTATGCGCTCATAGGAACGGATCGTGTCGATACTGCGCTGGAGGTCTATGTCCAGGCGCGGCGATGGCATGTCCGGGTGTTTCAGGCGCTGTCGCTGATGCTGACGCCGTTCTACCAGTCGGATTCGACCGTGATGCCGTTCGTCCGCGACAGGCTGGTGGCGTCGGTGGCAAAAATCCCGCCGGCGCCAAACATCCTTGCCTCGATGGTGGCTGGAACCGTGGTCGATCCGTTCAGGCGGATCGGTATCAAGGAAGCGCGGTGGCCGCCTGGTTGCGGCGGATGAGTTTCGAAAGGTGCGAACCCTTCGCTTGCAGAAATGCATGAAGGCGCTGTGGATAGTCCGGGGTGACGGCGTCCATCACCGACTTGCGTTCGTGCAATCGCTTTCGCCAAGCCTCGACACGCGGCTTTCCGCTCAGGATGCCGAACGCGCCGATCCGATCGAAGGCGTCGAAATAGCGGAAGACTGGCCCATAGACTGCATCGACCAGTGAAAAGCGCTCGCCAGCAAACCATGGCCCAGCCCGGCCAGCCGCCAGTTCCGCTTCGAGACGATCGAACATTGCCGACAGAGCTTCGCTTTCGGCAAGGAAGGCGGCCTCGGTCGGAGCGGAATAGAACCGACCAATGGCGTTGAGGATGGCCGAGCCGAACTCGATCCAGGCGCGATGCCGGGCGCGGGCCAGCGGGTCGGCAGGATGCAGTGGGTTGGCCAGCGTTTCCTCGAGAAATTCGAGGATGACCGCCGATTCGAAGATCACGGCTTCCTCGCCATTCTGCGGCACACGCAGCAGCGGTACCTTGCCGAGCGGCGATATCGCCTTGAACCAGGCCGGTTTGTTGGCGAGATCGATGGTGAGGCGTTCGAACGGCACGTCCTTTTCGGCGAGCGAGATCGCCGCGCGCTGCACATAGGGACAAAGGTGGTGGCTGACGAGAACGAGCTTGTCGGTCACCAGGCCGCCCGTCTCCGGGATGTCGGCGATCTCCGAAGTTTCATGCTTCATGACAGGGCCTTCCGATATAAATGCAGTTGCATCTATATAGATGCATTTGCATCCACTGGCAAGCTTGATGCAATTGCATCTATCGCCTATGCTGCATCATGACGGAGAATCCTTCGCCGGCGGCCATCAAAGCCTGGGCGCGCCTGATGCGCGTTTCGCGCCAGCTGCTGGAAAGAGCCGAAGACGCGCTGAAGGACGCCGGCTTGCCGCCGCTTGCCTGGTACGACGTGCTGCATGAGCTTGCCGAAGCCGGCGAGGGCGGCTTGCGGCCGTTCCAGCTGATCGAGCGCACGCTGTTTGCGCAGTACAACGTCTCGCGGCTGCTGGCGCGGCTCGAAGCGGACGGGCTGGTCGAGAAGCTCAGGGTTGCCGATGACGGTCGCGGACAGACTGTCCGCATTACGCGGAAGGGGCGCGAGACGCGCCGCCGGATGTGGGCCGTCTACGGGCGATCGATTGCCGAGCTGGTCGGCGCCAGGCTCTCCAATGATGACCTGGAAACCTTGTCGGCTCTGCTCGGGCGGCTGCGTCATCCGGCGATGCCGGAGTGATGTGGTCCGGCTGGCGCTGAAGGTCGCTTGCAGCGACGTCAGACACTTCCCCGGAGGAATGCCAGTGCCGCCAGCACGCCAAGCATGACGCGACCCAGATGCAGATTGCCCCATTTGACGATCAGCGCCCTCGCTTGCAGATTGACGGCGGCCGCGTCCATCGCCTCCAGCAACCGGTTTGTCGGCATCATTACGATCAGCGTCCATGGCCATGGCAGGATGATCAGCACCGCCCCCGTGAGATAGGCGAGACTGCCGGTCTGCCACCAGGCAACGACACCAAGAACACAGGCGACGACGGCAATCGACGCCTGCATAGCGGCGCCGCGCTTGTAGGAAGGCTGCCATTCCTGCAGCAGTGCACGGTCGTCGAGGCGAAGCCGCGCCGGTTGCTCGGCAACGCTGATATAGATGGCGGCGCCCGCGAAAGCGGCGGCAACAGTCAATGCAAGCAGGCCGACGAGCATTTTTCTCTCCGCGATAAGCCGTACGAGCGGTCGCCGTTTCGAGCGGTGGCCGTTCCGGCCTGGAAGTGTCAAAAAGCGGAGATAGGGCTTGCCCCGGGTCCGACAATACGTCATAGAGATGCCGAACCGTAACGTACGGTACGGTCCTGGCCGCCGCCGTTATCGAGCAGGAAAAGAGTTTGTTGCAGGCAAGCGTCGACATCGACACCAGCGAAGCGCTGACCGAGCGGCAGAAAGCCGTGCTCGACGCCGCACTTCGCCTGCTGGTCGAGGAGGGCGATCAGTTGACCATGACCGCGGTGGCGCGGCGGGCAAGCTGTTCCAAGGAAACGCTCTACAAATGGTTCGGCGATCGCGACGGGCTGTTGACGGCAATTGTTCAATGGCAGGCCTCCAAGGTGCGGGTGGTGCCGGTCGACGGCAAGGGGCTTAACCTTGCTTCGCTGACGGTGAGCCTCGCACGTTTCGCTTCGGACTGGCTCAAGGTGATTTCGAGCGACACATCGATCGCGCTGAACCGCGTCGCCATTGGCCGTGCCGGGTCGGGGAACGACGATCTTGGCGCCATCGTGCTGGAGAACGGGCGCTTCGCGCTGGCCCGGCGCCTGAAGCCGGTGCTGGAGGCCGGCCGGCAGGCCGGGCTTCTCGAGTTCTCGGATGCCGAAGAGGCATTCCGCACCTTTTTCGGGCTGGTCGCCCGCGACGTGCAGATCCGCCTGCTGCTCGGCGACCGGCTAAAATTGACTGATGCGGCGATTGGCGGCGATGCCGTCCGGGCGACGCAGCAGTTTCTCGCTCTTTACGGAGCAAAAACCGGGCCGCAAGGCCCCTAGAGCCGGATGATTTCAGGTCAAGTCGACCTGAAATCTGAATCCGGCTCTAAATCAAAGAGATAGAGCATGATGTCGTCCGAAAACCGCTTCACACTTTTCGGCATCATGCTCTNGAAATCTGAATCCGGCTCTAAATCAAAGAGATAGAGCATGATGTCGTCCGAAAACCGCTTCACACTTTTCGGCATTATGCTCTGAATTCAAAAACGGGAAGGAAGAAAAATGCGTGTCTATTACGATCGCGACGCCGATCTCAACCTGATCAAGGGCAAGAAGGTCGCCATCATCGGCTATGGCAGCCAGGGCCGGGCGCATGCGCTCAATCTCAAGGATTCTGGCGTTGGGGAAATCGCCATCGGCCTCAAGGCCGGCTCGGCGACCGCCCAAAAAGTCGAGGCCGACGGGCTCAAGGTGATGAGCGTGGCGGACGCCGCCAAATGGGCCGACCTGATGATGATGGCGACGCCGGACGAGCTGCAGGCCGACATCTACAAGTCCGAAATCGCGCCGAACATCCGCGATGGCGCGGCGATCGCCTTTGCCCACGGCCTCAACGTGCACTTTGGCCTGATCGAGCCGAAGGCCTCGGTCGACGTCGTCATGATCGCGCCGAAGGGGCCCGGCCACACGGTGCGCGGCGAATACCAGAAGGGCGGCGGCGTGCCGTGCCTGGTCGCGGTCAACCAGGACGCTTCGGGCAACGCGCTTGATCTCGCTCTGTCCTATGCCTGCGGCGTCGGCGGCGGCCGTTCGGGCATCATCGAGACCAATTTCCGCGAGGAATGCGAGACCGACCTGTTTGGCGAGCAGGTGGTGCTGTGCGGCGGTCTGGTCGAGCTGATCCGCGCTGGCTTCGAGACGCTTGTGGAGGCCGGCTACGCACCGGAAATGGCCTATTTCGAGTGCCTGCACGAGGTCAAGCTGATCGTCGACCTGATCTATGAAGGCGGCATCGCCAACATGAACTACTCGATCTCGAACACCGCCGAATGGGGCGAATATGTTTCGGGCCCGCGCATCATCACCGCCGAGACCAAGGCCGAGATGAAGCGCGTGCTGAAGGATATCCAGACCGGCAAGTTCACCTCAGAATGGATGCAGGAGTATCGCGCCGGCATGTCGCGCTTCAAGGGCATCCGCCGCAACAATGACAGCCATCAGATCGAGGAAGTCGGCGCCAAGCTGCGCGCGATGATGCCGTGGATTTCGAAGAACAAGCTGGTCGACAAGGCCAAGAACTGACCGAAATCCCCGTTCGTTTCCTTGCGCGTCCTCGGGCTTCGCCCTGCGGGCGCGCGGAGATTTCGAAGAACAAATTGGTCGACAAGGCCAAGAACTGACCGAAATCCGCAATTTTATCGTTGCACAGGAAAAGCCGGCGGAGCGCTCCGCCGGCTTTTACATGAAGGCCGTGTGGTTGGGTGGTTGGAGAATGCGGTTCAGGGGATTTAGCCGTAGTGCCAGGGGGGCTTTGGCTCGGTGCCGGTGAACATCACGCCGATGCGGTCCTCGCGGCGCCAGCGGACCACTGCCTTGTAGGCGATGCCGTCGGTCGGCACATAGAGCAGGAACTCGTCGGGCACGCGAGCGTCGATCGAGACCATCAATTCGGCGCCGCCGTCATGCATGTTGCGCACCGTGCACGTGACCTCGGACCTGGTGATGCCGGTCAGGATCGTCGCGCCCTTGAAGACGCGCTGCCTGCGTTTGTCCCTGTTTTCGTCTTCAGCCATCGCGCATAATCCCTGGTGCGATCGGCAGGATAATTAGGCCCGCCTGATAAACATAGCGTTATCGTCGGTGGCGAAACGATTTCGCGGTGCCCTGGCCGGACAAAGAACAGTTCAGAAGAAGGCTTAGCCAGACGGAAACGGCGCCGCGAGGGGCGGCGCCGCCTGGAATGCATCAGTCGATCAGCTATAGGGCGACCAGCATTGCTGGCGCGGGCCGTTATAGGGTTGGAACGTGTTGTCCCAGGTGCGATACGACCGGTAACGATTGTAGCACCACCGGACGTGAGCGCTGGAAAGCCGCCCGGCACGATAATAGCGGCGCGGCGCATAGTAACCGTTGTTGTAGTAGCCCCGGTTGTAGTAGCCTTGGTTGTAGTAGCCCTGGTACAGGCTGCCAAGGCCGAACCCAAGGCCCAAACCGAGAAGCGCGGCGGCGCCGTTGTCGTCGTCGTCGTAGTAACGGCCGTAATAGCCGCCACCGTAGTACCGGCCGTAATGGCCGCCACCGTAGTACCGGCCACGATTATGGCGCCAGTGCCGCCCACCGTTCCAGTTGCGGCGCCAGTGCCGCCCACCGTTCCAGTTGCCACGGTTCCAATTGCCACGGTTCCAGTTCCGGGAGAAATTACGGCCACGCATCCAGACGTTATTATTGCCGCCAGCCCAGCTCTCGCGCACCGGCACGATTTCGCGTGCCGCGGCAGCAGTTGGGAGCGGGACGTCAGGCTGAATGGGCCCGGCCATGGAAGGCGCCGAGAGGCCGGAAACAAGACCCAAGGTCAACATGCCCGATCGAATGGTAGTCAAAAAGAGCGGTTTCATTTCACTCTCCGAAAATTCAGGCCCCACTCAGACTAACCCTTAATCATGGACCTTTGCGTCTGAACGGAAGATGAACGGAAACGTTCCATCAACCATGAATGGGCATCGCCCAGCCCCCTTGTTTTCGGCTGCGCTTGTGGGCAAAGGTCACCGCCATGTCCCTGCGCCTCGCCACCTTCAATGTGGAAAACCTGATGAACAGGTTCGATTTTTCCGGATACCGCAACCAGCTCCATGAAGATCGCACGCTGGCGCTCTTCGATATCCAGAGCGAGGCCGAATACAAAATGCTGGAACAGGCGCGGGCGATCGCGCTATCCGACGACACGCGCCAGCTGACGGCACTGGCCATCGCAGCCACCCGCGCCGACATCATCTGCATGCAGGAGGTCGACAATATCGAGGCGCTGAAGGCTTTCGAATACGGCTATCTGTTCAAGATGGTCGGGCATGGCTACCGCCAGAAATACACCACAGCCGGCAATGATTCGCGCGGCATCGATGTCGCCGTGATGATGCGTAACGAGACCGCGCAGGGCCAGCCGGTCGAATTCGTGCGCATGACAAGCCACGCCTATGTCACGTTCGAACAATTCGGCCTGCACACGCCGGAACTGGCAGCGCTTGGGCATCAGGCCAACCAGCGCATCTTCCGGCGCGACTGCCTGGAAATCGACCTGACCGTCGGTGGCGTGCCGCTGACGCTCTATCTGGTGCACTTCAAGTCGATGGGCTCGCCCCGCAACGGTCTCGACGGGCGCCAGGCGACAATGCCGCTGCGCATCGCCGAGGCGCAAGCGGTGCGCCGGATCATCGAGGAGCGTTTCGGTGGGGACCATGCCGCCGATAAAAGCTGGGCGATCTGCGGCGACATGAATGACTATCGGCAGCGCGTGAAGATCTCCGGCGACGCCTTTGACGGCTACCGCTTCGAGGTGATCGATGAGAGCCAGTCCTGCCTCAACGTGCTCACCGCCGGCGGCTTTTGCGAGAATGCGGTCGAGCGGCGCCCGGAAATGGACCGTTGGACCTTATACCATACGCGCGGACCGCAAGAGCGGCATCTGTGCCAGCTCGACTACATCCTGTTGTCGAAGGCACTGGCAGCCAAGAATGCGACCGCCGTTCCCGACATCATCCGCAACGGCCAGCCCTGGCGCACGATCCTTCCGGCGGGCCAGGAGGTGGACCGCTTTCCGCGTGCCGGCTGGGACCGGCCGAAGGCGTCGGATCATTGTCCGGTGGCGATCACCCTGGAAATAGCCTGAGGATCGTTTTCGTTGAGCTTCGACCTGCCACGCAACATCATCCTGCCGGTCGACGCCGTCGACGTCAGGCTCGACCCCGGCCCGCATCCGTTCGAACGCTATAATGCGCAAGCGATCGCCGAGAATTGGCGGCGCGAGACCGCAGCCAACCCGGCGTTGTTCGACGGCACCGTGGTGCTGCTTTCGGCGCTCCGCTATCGCGACAACAGCCTCGTCGGTCGCTGCCATGCGGTGCGCTACTCGACCTTCATGCTTTGGCGCGGCAATCGCCAGGTGGCGGGGGCCGAGCACGCCTATGCCCATGCCATGCTGGTCGCCGGCGACAATGCGCTGGTGGCGATCCGCATGGCGTCGCACACCGTCAATGCCGGTCGCGTCTACTTCGCCGCCGGCTCGTTCGAGCCAACCGATTTCCGCGACGGCCTTGTCGATGTCGACTTCAACATGATCCGCGAGGTGCAGGAAGAAACCGGCCTCGACCTTGCCGGCGCGGCGCGCGGCAGGCGCTACTATGCCCTGTCGACGGCAACCGGCACGGTGATCTTTCGCCGCTATCGCGAAGCGGCATCCGCCGACGAGATCGCGCAGCGCATCAGCGCCTTTGTCGCCACCGAGGCAGAGCCGGAGATCGACGGGCCTGTCATCATCCGCAGTGCCGATGACCTGCCGGACGGGCTGATGCCGCACATGAAGCCACTGATCGAGTGGCATTTTGCCGACAAGGACTAACGCATCGGGCCGAAAATCGGAATCGATTTTCGGAAAGCACGATGCGCAGATTCAAAGTGTTAGGGCGTACTTTGTGCGTCCAAGTGGACGCACGTCGCTCTAATGACGCATTTTGTTTTCGATGGTTTTGCGGTCGTAGCGGGCGGCGACGAAAAACAGCATGACGCCGATACCCAGCACCGCACCCATCGCCGTTCCCATCGTCTGACCGACAACCTGCTGGAAGTCGGCGGTGACATGATCGGGGTTGGCCATGCCATAGCTGGCCAAGTACCACCAAAGCCCCGCCAATGCGGCCTCGATGATCACCGTCACCAAAGCCACTCGCTCTTTCTTGCTCATCCCACTATCCCCCTATCCTCAAGGCGATTGCTAGCACCGCGGGCTGTTCCGCGACAGGGGCAGGGCGGCCGCGTCAATATTTTGGGGACATCTGAAGGCGACGCACGCTGCGCCGCGCTATTCATGCCTCAGCGCGTCGATCGGATCGAGCCGCGCGCCGCGCAGCGCCGGGAAGAAACCGAATACCATGCCGATCAGCGCCGAGAAGCCGACGGCGAGCAGGATCACCGCCGGGCTTGGCGCAAACGGGATGGCCAGCGTCAGCGAGGCGACGCCGGCCAACGCCAGGCCGATCAGGATGCCGATGATGCCGCCGAGCAGCGACAGCACGGTCGCCTCGACGAGGAACTGGATGAGGATGTGCTTTTCATGCGCGCCGATGGCCAGCCTTATGCCGATCTCGCGGGTGCGCTCGGTGACCGACACCAGCATGATGTTCATGATGCCGATGCCGCCGACCAACAGGCTGACGCCGGCGACCGCTCCCAGCATGCCGGTCATCGTAGTGGTGGCGCTCGCCATGGCGTCGGCAATCTGGGTCATGTCGCGTATCGAGAAGTCGTCTTCGCGGTCCGGCGGGATGCGGCGTGCATCGCGCAAGATGTCCTCGACCCGCGGCAGCAGTTCGGTGGTCGGCGTCCTGTCGTCGGCGGCGACGTAGATCGAGTCGATGTCGCGGTTGCCGGCGATGCGGCGCTGGTAGGCGGCGAGCGGCATCAGCACGACATTGTCCTGATCCTGGCCGAAGCCGGTATAGCCCTTCGGCTCGAGCAGGCCGATGATCTTGCACGAGGTGCGGTTGACGCGAATGATCTCGCCTTCGGGGTCGCCGGCGCCGAAGAACTGCTGGCGCACGGTTTCGCCGATCAGGCAGACGCCGGTGCCCGAGCGGATTTCCGAATCGCTGAACGGTCGGCCCGAGATCAGCTTCCAGTCGCGCGCATCGAGATAGGCGCTGTCGGTGCCGGTGACACCCGACGTCAGGCTTTCGGTGCCGAAGATGACGCGGACCTGCTTTTGCGAGGCGGGCGAGATGGCGCGGGCGCCGCTCAAATGTGCGACAAGCGCGGCAAGTTCCTTGCTGCCGAGCGGACGTGTGGCCTGGTCGAGCCCTCCCGGTCCGCCGGGCCCGGCAGGGCGGCCGGGGCGGACAACGAGCAAATTGCTGCCGAGCTTGGAAATGTCGGCCTTTACCTTTTCAGTGGTGCCCGAGCCGATGGTGAGCATGGCGATGACGGCGGCAACGCCGATGACGATGCCGAGCAGCGTCAGAAACGAGCGCAGCACGTTGCGGCGCACTGAAAGCAGCGAGAGGCGGACGGTTTCCCAGATCATGGTTACACCACCTCAAGGTTCATGGCATCGGAGGCGACGTGGCCGTCAAGGAAGCGAATTGTGCGCTCGGCATAAGCAGCGACATCGGCCTCGTGGGTGACCATGGCGATGGTCAGGCCAAGCTCGGTGTTCAGCCGCGTCAGCAGCTCCATGATCTCGTGCGTGCGTGCGGTGTCGAGATTGCCGGTCGGTTCGTCGGCGACGAGCAGGGTCGGCCTGGTGACGATGGCGCGCGCGATCGCCACGCGCTGCTGCTGGCCGCCGGAGAGCTCGGCCGGCGTGTGGTGCTCGCGGCCGACAAGGCCGACCTCGGCCAGCGCCTTCATCGCGAGGTCGTGACGCTCGCGGGCGGCGACGCCGCGATAGATCAGCGGCAGTTCGACATTCTCCACCGCGGTGGTGCGCGGCAGGAGATTGTAGCCCTGGAAGACGAAGCCGACATAGAGATTGCGCAGCATGGCGCGGCGGTTGCGGTCGAGGCGGCCAGCATCGATGCCCATGAAGCTGTAGGTTCCGGCCGTCGGCGTGTCGAGGCAGCCGATGATGTTCATCGCCGTCGATTTGCCCGAGCCGGACGGACCCATGATGGCGACGGATTCGCCGCTGCGGATGGCAAGATCGACGCCAGCCAGCGCATGGACCGTGGCCTCGCCCTGGCCATAGCTCTTCCAGACCTTGTCGAAGGTGATGAGCAGCGAGCCTGACATAATTTCAGCTCCGCTGCTGCGCTGCGGTGATGACTTGCGCACCTTCTGCGAGACCGGAGGTGATCTCGGTCAGTTCGCCATCGGTGGAGCCGACTTTGACGTTGACCGGCCGAGGCCAGCCATTCTCCAGGACGTAGAGCGTGCGCGAGCCGTCGGTGGGCTGCGCCGTCGCCTGGCGCTGGCGGTTGCCGCGTGGACGGCCCATGCGGCCCGTGAACAGGTCGCTCAGGCTCCACGCTCGGGCAGCAGATGCCGCCGGACGGTAACGGAAAGCTGTCGACGGCACGGTGAGCACGCCCTTGGCCTCTCTGGTGACGACCGAAACGGTGGCAGTCATGCCGGGCCGCAACAGAAGCTCGTTGTTGTCGNATAGGAGATGTCGCGGATCTCGGCATCGAACGGCCGCTCGGGAAAGGCGTCGACGGTGAAGCGGGCATGCTGGCCGGGCTTGACCGCGCCGATGTCGGCCTCGTCGACCGCTGCCTTTAACTCCATGTTCCTCAGGTCGGCGGCGATGACGAACAGCACCGGCGCTTGCAGCGAGGAGGCAACCGTCTGGCCGGGATCGACCGAGCGCGTCAGAACGATGCCGTCGATGGGCGCATAGATGGTGCTTTTGGCGAAGTCCGTCTGCTGCGCCTTGAGATCGGCATTGGCGATGGCCAGATTGGCTTTGGCGCTGTCGAGCGCTGCCTTTGAGCGGTCGCGCGTCGCTGTCGCCGCTTCAAGCGACTGGTCAGTCGCCATGCCGCGCTTGGTGAGCGCCGCCGCGCGCGCAACCGCCCTTTCGTTTTCGGTGAGGGTTACGGTGGCGGTCTCGACATTGGCAGCCGCCGCCTTGGCGGAAGCCTCGGCGCGCTCGATCTGCACCTCCAGCTTGGCCGTATCGAGCGCCGCCAGCACATCGCCCTTCTTCACCTGCTGGTTCTCGTTGACCGCGACCGAGCGGACGACGCCGGACAGCTCGCTCGAAATGTCGACCTGGGTGAGCGGCTGCAGCGTGCCGGTCGCCGATACTTCGACCGTGAGGTCGGCGACAGCGGCCGGCACAGTGGTATAGTCGATCTTGGCGGGAGACGCGGCATACCATTGGTACCCCGCCAGGCTTGCGGCGACGACGACCAGCACAAGCAGGCCATAAAGCCAGCCGCGACGCCGTTTCTTCTTCAGACCCAGGCGGTCGAGCCCGAGTGCCGTCTTTATGTCGGAAGTGGATTCCGTCTTTGGCAGATTGACAATCTGGTCCACGCCGGACCCCTATAATACCAGTGATGTCCCAACCGGTGCACTGATCAGGCCGAATGGTTCAAATATCAAATTAAATTTCGCCCATGTTTGGGCCCCTGTTGGGATTGAGGCAGAAGGCTTTCTACAATGCTGACCCGGAATTACTTACTTTACGACGTGTTCACCACCGAGCGGCTGGGCGGCAATCCGCTGGCCGTCGTGCTTGACAGCAAGGGACTGGACACTGCCGCGATGCAGGCTATCGCGGGCGAGTTCAACCTGTCGGAAACCGTTTTCGTGCTGCCGCCCGACAATCCCAAGCACCGCGCCCGCATCCGCATCTTCACGCCCGACCATGAGATGCCGTTCGCCGGCCATCCGACGGTGGGCGCTGCGATTGCGCTTGCCGAAATGGCTGGCGATGGCGACACTGCCGGCATCTTCGTGCTGGAGGAAAACATCGGCCCGGTGCGCTGCGCCGTCAGCAAGCACGATGGCGCCATCTTTGCCGAGTTCGACCTGGCCAAGCTGCCGGAGCGGCTGGAATTGTCCGCCGACCCGGAAGCGATCGGGGCGGCACTTGGCCTGGGGCCGCACGAAGTCGGCTTCGAAAACCACCGCGTCTCGTTCTGGTCGGCCGGCGTGCCCTACGTGACCATTCCGGTCGCCGATCTGGAGGCGGCGGCCCGGATAAGGCTGGACAACCAGGCGTGGTCGGAACTGGCGCCCCGCAAGAGCGATTGGGCCCTCGCCAGCCCGTATGTCTATTGCCGCGAGACGGTGAACCACGACAGCGCCTTCCATGTCCGCATGATCGTGCCGGGCAATCCATCCTATGAAGATCCGGCGACCGGTTCGGCGGCCGCCGCCTTCGCCGGCGCGATCATGCATTTCGACGGTCCGAGAGAGGGTGTTTCCCAGCGTTGGATCGAACAAGGGCTGGAGATGGGGCGGCCTTCGCGCATCCGCCTCGAACTGAATGTCGAAGGCGGCAAACTGGCCGCCGCCCGCATCGGCGGCCATGCCGTCAAGGTGGCGGAAGGCAAGCTGTTCGTCTGACGATGTGCGGCACTTCAGCGATTTGTCGGGAAATGAATCCGGCAGGGCTGGACATGGCGGATGGCGGCGGCTATATGCCCGCCGACGCTGGTTTTACCGGCGAGTGGGTGCGTAGCTCAGTTGGTAGAGCAGCTGACTCTTAATCAGCGGGTCACAGGTTCGATCCCTGTCGCACCCACCATTTAATCCGTTGATATTACTCGCTTTCTCGCTGCCTGAAAGAGTGTCGCGAACATAGCGGTTCCAAATCTGACGGTTGGTTTCCAATTCGCGTTCGGTTCCAGTTGCAGCCTCAGCCTCTGGGCCGCTTGGGCACGTCTTCTTCCGACTTGGGCTTTTCTGGTCCGGCGTTCTCGCCAATACCGGACTTGTGGGCAAAACTATAGAGAAGGCCTGCCGCGACCAGCACCAAAAGCGTGCCGAGTGCCGCCACTTGCCACAGACCGAGCCCGCAGGCCACGCCGATTGCCCCGGAGAGCCACATGCCAGCCCCGGTCGTCAGCCCGTGAACCTCGCCCTTCGAAAACAAAATCGTTCCGGCAGCAAGGAACGCGACGCCGGCGGTGACCGCTTCGACAACGCGAATCGGATCGACCCTTACGGAATCCTGCTGAAACATCGGCGCGTGAATAATTTCAATCGTCAGAATACCGAAGGTAGCCGCCGCCACGCAGACCAGGATATGGGTGCGAAGCCCGGCAGGCCGATTTCGCCATTCGCGTTCGAAGCCGATCGCCGCACCGAAGATCGACGCCAAGAGAAGCCTCGCCGCAATAACGGGGAACGGGACGTAGGTCGGATGGCCGAATTCCTGGAAAAGCTGTTGCATGCGTAACCCGGGCTGACCGGCCACAACGTGCTCGGGCCGGCCAGGTTCCCCGATGCTGCCGTGATCCATCGAGCAATCGGTCAAGACTTGATCAGTTTGACGAGATTACTTCTCCGAAACACCGGCCTCGGCAAAGCTTGCCATGCGGGCATGGCATTCGAGCGCGGAGCGGACGATGTTGACGGCGAGGCAGGCGCCGGAGCCTTCGCCGAGCCGCATGCCGAGGTCGAGCAGCGGCGGCAGGCCGAGCGCCTCGAGCAGCCGGCGATGGCCGGATTCGGCCGAGACATGGGCGGCAAGCGTGTGGGCGAGGCCGGCGGGGTGCAACCTTGCCAAGGGCGCGGCGGCGGCGGTGCTGACGAAGCCGTCGAGCAGCACCGGCACGCCTGAATGGCGCGCGGCCAGCGTCGCACCGAAAATGGCGGCGAGTTCACGCCCGCCAAGGGCTGCCGCGATCCCCAGCGGATCGGCAAGGGCCTCGGCGTGGCGCTTGAGGCCGGCTTCGATGGCAGTGATCTTGCGCACCAGGCCGGCATCGTCGACGCCGGTGCCGCGCCCGGTCCATTTTTCCGCGCCGCCGCCGAACAAGGCGGCCGAAATGGCTGCCGCCGGCGTGGTGTTGCCGATACCCATTTCGCCGAAACAGACGAGGTCGAGGTCTTTGGTCACCGCGCCGTAGCCGGCCGAGACGGCGGCGAGGAAGGCTTCGCCGTCCATTGCCGGCACTTGCGTGAAATCGCCGGTCGGATAATCGAGGTCGAGCGGAATGACGTCGAGCTCCGCACCGGCGATGCGGGCAAGCTGGTTGATGGCGGCGCCGCCGCCTGCGAAATTCGCCACCATCTGCACGGTGACTTCCGACGGGAAGGCAGACACGCCCTGTGCGGTGACACCGTGGTTGCCGGCAAAAACCAGGACTTTTACGCGATCGAGCTGCGGCATGTCGCGGCCCTGCCAGCGGGCAAGCCAAGCCGCTATGGTTTCCAACCGGCCGAGGCTGCCTTGCGGCTTGGTCAGCGTGTCCTGGCGGCGGGCGACAGCATTTGCCGCGGCGTCGCTGCCGGCAGGCAGATCGAGGCATGCCGCGCGCAATTCATCAAGCGATTTGAAAGGCATGGGGGAAAAATCTCCGAAACAGAATCAGGAAAGGAAAACGGAAGCGACGAGCAGGATTGCGATCTCGCCAGACTGCTGCAGCGCGCCGACCGTATCGCCGGTCTGGCCGCCGATCTGGCTGCGGCACAGCTCGCGGAAGGCGGCAAACAACAGGCCGAGCAGGATAAGCGCGGCGACCGCGCCACCGAACCCTAGCGCCAGCAGCGCGACGGTGCCGAGCGCGGCGCCGGCAATGGCGGTTTCGGCCGACATGGTGCCTGCATCCACCGAGAGGCCGTCGCTGCGCGCCGCCGGCAAAAGATGCATGAAAGCGCCGAACAAGCCGCGCGAGGCGGCATGCGCGGCAATCAGAGCCCAGAACATCTGGGCCGGGCCGGCGAATTCCGAAAGCACGCTCCAGCGGATCAGCAGCGACAGGGCGAGCGAGCAGGCGCCGTAGGCGCCGATACGGCTGTCGCGCATGATCTCCAGTTTTTTCTCGCGTGTCCTGCCGCCGCCAAAGCCGTCCGCGACATCCGAAAGCCCGTCTTCATGCATGCAGCCGGTGGCGAGCAAGGTCGCGGCAAGGGCAAGGGCTGCTGCCGGGCCGGCGGCAAGACCGAGCCAGGTCCCGACCGCGTAGACCAGGGCGCCGATCAGAGCGACGGCGAGGCCGGCAACCGGCGCTGCCCAGATCGCGGCAGCAAGGCTGCGGTCCCGAAAATCGACGACCGGCAGCGGCAGCCGGGTGAAGAAGACGACGCAGAGCGCGATGTCATCGAGGATTTGCCGAGTGGAGAGTGTCATTCGCCTCTCGCAATGGCATGGAAGAATGTGCCGCTGACATGGCCGCGGCGGTAGCCGGAGGTGCCGAGCGGATTGCCTTGGCCATCAGCGAGGTCGGCCAAGGGTTCGTCACTGCCGGTGGCAATCATCTGCGCATAGTGGAATTCGTGGCCGCGGATCAGCGCGCCTCGGTCTCCCAGCGGACAATCGGCGCGCAGCCGCGCCTCGCGGTAGCCGAGGTTCATCTTTCGCTTGGCAAAGCTGGTCGAGTGACCGAGCAGGCCGAGCATGGCGTGCGTCTCGCCCGATGCGTCCTCCAGCGCTTTGCCGAGCACCATGAAGCCGCCGCACTCGCCATGCACCGGCCGTGTTGCCGCAAACGCCTCGATGCCGGCCCTGAAATTCGCAGCCGCCGCAAGCCGGCCGGCGTGAAGCTCGGGATAGCCGCCGGGCAGCCAGCAGACATCGCAATTTTCGCCGGGCGCTTCGTCGGCAAGCGGCGAGAAGCGGATGATTTCAGCCCCTGCCTTGCGCCAATGCGCGGCGACATGCGGATAGAGGAAGGTGAAGGCGGCATCCTCTGCCAGTGCGATGCGCTGGCCGGGCGGTGGCAGCGCGTCGCCGTAACTGCCGGTAGCGGGTGCGAAGGGCGCCGCCAGCGCCATGATGGCGTCGAGATCGAGCGAGCGTTCGACCATGTCGGCCAGCCGGTCGAGATGCGCCATCAGATTCTCGTATTCGCCGGCCTGGACGAGGCCGAGATGCCGCTCCGGCAGGTTGAGCGAGGGATCGCGCAGGATCGCGCCGACCACCGGCAGGCCGATCGCCTCGATCGCGTCGCTGCAGAGACGGCGGTGGCGCTCGCTGCCCAGCCGGTTGAGCACGACGCCGGCCATGCGCACATCGGGGTCATAGCTGGCAAACCCCTTGGCGACGGCTGCCGCCGTGGTCGACTGTCCGGAAACGTCGAGCACCAGCAGCACCGGCAGGCCGTAGAGCCGTGCGAGATCGGCCGCCGAGCCGGTGCGGCCCGGAGCAGCCGGAATCCCGTCGAACAGGCCCATGGCGCTTTCCAGGAAGATGAAATCGGCATCTTCAGTTGCGTCGCCGGCCAGCGCGTTGAGCAAAGCAGGCGGCATCGCCCAGCTGTCGAGATTGACGCCGGAAAGGCCTGTCGCGGCGGTGTGGAAACCTGGGTCGATATAATCGGGGCCGGATTTGGCGCCGCGCACCTTGAGGCCGCGCCGGGAAAGCGCGCGCAAGATACCGATGGTGACGCTGGTCTTGCCCGAGCCTGAGCGCGGCGCGCCGATGATGATCGCGCGGGTCATGGCTCGCCCGCCAATGCCGCGCGCATCGCGACGATGCCGCCGACGACGATCAGCGCCGGCGCGGTCAACCCGGCGGCGGCCGCCTCCTCGGCAATGGTGGCGAGGGTGGCGACGACGATGCGCTCCTGCGGCGTCGTCGCGGCGACGATCACTGCAGCAGGCGTCGAAGGCGGCAGGCCGCCGCCAAGCAGCGAGGCTGATATCAACGGCAGATTGGCCATGCCCATATAGACGACGACCGGCTGGCCGGTGCGGGCGATTGCTTTCCAGTCGAGGTCGTCGTCGGTGCCGGCGGCGTGGCCGGTGGCCAGGATCACCGCCTTGTTGATGCCGCGCATGGTGGCCGGGATGCCGGCTCCGGCAAGCGCGCTGAGGCCCGAGGTCAGGCCGGACAGCACGCGGAACGGGATGTTTTGGCGCGCCAGCGCCAGCGCCTCTTCGCCGCCGCGGCCGAAAATATAGGGGTCGCCGCCTTTCAGCCTGACGACGCGGCGGCCTTCTCGCGCCAGCCGCACCAGCAAAGCGGTGATGTCGTCCTGCTTCATCGACGGTTGGCCGCCACGCTTGCCGGCGTAAAAAAGCTCGGCGCCCGACGCCACTGCCACGATATCGGGAGAGACCAGTGCGTCGTAGACGAGGGCATCACACTGCCCAAGTGCGGCCAGCACTTCCAGCGTCAGGCAGCCGGGATCGCCAGGGCCGGCGCCGGCCAGCCAGACATGGCCGGGCTCAAGCTGGCGCGGCTTGAAGTTGAGCCGGGCCAAAGCCTGTTCGATCGTGGTGTTTCCTCTGTTGTTTCCGGTGCCGTCGTTCACAATCCGTCCCGTCCGCGAAAACGCCGCTGGTAGTGGGCGTCGTAAAGTGAACTCTCGCCAAAGTTTTCCGCTGCCAGCGAGCGGCCGACAAAGATGATTGCCGTGCGCTCCATCGGATCGGCGGCCAGTTGCGCCTCGATCGTCGCCAGCGTGCCGGTCAGCACGCGCTCGTCCGGCCAGGAGGCACGGAAGACGACCGCTACCGGGCAATCGGCGCCATAGAACGGCGTCAGCTCGGCGACGATGCGGTCGATGACGTGGATGGCAAGATGAATGGCGAGCGTCGCGCCGGTGCGGCCGAAGCCGGCCAGGGTTTCGCCAGGCGGCATTTTGGACGCGCGGCCGGAGATGCGGGTCAGCACCAGGCTTTGCGCGACTTCGGGAATGGTCAGCTCGCGGCGAAGCGCTGCCGCGGCAGCCGCGAAGGAGGGCACGCCCGGCGTCAGCGTATAGGCGATGCCGTGCTTCTCCAGCCGGCGGATCTGCTCGGCGACAGCGCTCCACACCGACAGGTCGCCGGAATGCAGGCGGGAGACATCGTGGCCGGCCTGGTGGGCCGCCAGGTACTCCGCTTCGATCTCGTCGAGCGACATCGGCGCGGTGTCGATCAGCTTCGTGCCGGGCGCGCAGTGCTGCAACAGTTCCGGGGCGACGATCGAGCCGGCATAGAGGCAGACCGGGCAGCTTGCCAGCAGCCGGCTGCCGCGCAAGGTGATGAGGTCGGCCGCGCCGGGACCGGCGCCGATGAAGTGGACGGTCATGCGGCGTCTCCGCTGATGGCGATGGCGCAGGTGACCGGGCCAAGCACGGTGCGCGGCCCGAGCAGTTTTGCGCCTTTGCCCGCGGCAGCAAGCGCCGAGGCTTCGGAAACCGACGGCGTGCCGGCACGCGCCTGCGACAGGTCGGAACGGCTGATTGCGCGCGGCGACGCGGCCTCGAGCGCAGCGTCCTCGACAACGATCACTGGAAGAGCGAGTTCGCGGCCCGCAGAGAAGATTGCCTGCTCGTCCTGCTTCTGAGAAGCGGTGGCGAGCGCCGAAAGCGCCGTCATCGCCAGCCCATGTGCTTCCAGAACGGTTTCTATGGCGGCAAGCACATCCCTTGCGCTGACGCCCTTGCGACTGCCGATGCCCGCGACCATCATGGCTTGACCCAGCTCCATTGGCTGACCGGCATGGCCGGCCGCCAGGCCTGCATCGAGCCAACCGGCGAAGCGCGGGATAGTGCGATGCGGGTGAGATCGCCGCCGAGCGACGCGTGACGGGCGAGCAGCAGCGCCTCCATCTCCAGCGTCACCGCATTGGCGACCAGCCGGCCGCCAGCACGCAGGGCCTCGAGGGCCGTTTCCAGCACGCCGGTATCGCTGCCGCCACCGCCGATGAAGATCGCGTCCGGCGTCTCCAATCCGGCGAGCGCCTGCGGCGCCGAACCCTCTATCACGGCAAGTCCGGGCACGCCGCAGGCGGAACCGTTGCGGCGGATGCGGGCGGCGCGGGTTGGATCGGCCTCGATGGCAGTAGCGCGCATCGTCGGATGGGCGAGCATCCATTCGATGCCGATCGAGCCGGAGCCGGCGCCGATGTCCCACAGCAACTCGCCGCGCCTGGGGGCGAGGGCCGACAGGGTGATGGCGCGCACCTCGCGCTTGGTGATCTGGCCGTCATGCTCGAACAAGTGATCGGCAAGGCCCGATGTCAGCGGCAGGATGCGTGCTCCCGATGTTGAGTCAACTTCGACCGCCAGAACGTTGAGCGGATTGATCTTTTCCAGATCGAAGGCGTCTGCGCGCACCGAGCGCAGCCTTTCGTTCGGGCCGCCCAGCGCCTCAAGTGCCGTCATCTGCGAGACGCCGAAGCCGAGTTCGGCCAGCAGGCGCGCAATCGTTGCTGGTGCATCGCCGTCCGAGGTCAGCGCAAGGATGCGGGTGCCCGGATGCAGCAACGGCCGGATCAGGTCGAGCGAGCGGCCGTGCAGCGAAATGGTCTCGATATCCTGCAGCGCCCAGCCGAGGCGGGCGGCGGCCAGCGACATGGCCGAAGGCGCAGGAATCACCTGCATCTCCTGGGAAGGAATTTTGCGAGCAAGAGTGACGCCGACGCCATGGAAGAACGGATCGCCCGACGCCAGCACGCAGACTCGCCTGCCGGAAAGCGCCAGCACGTCGCGCATCTCGGCATCGAAAGGGGTCGGCCAGGCACGGGCTTCGCCTTTGGCGAGCGACACGACGAGCGCAAGGTGGCGCGTGCCGCCGAAGACGAATTCGGCCTCGGCGATCAGCCGCTTGGCCTCGTCACCGAGACCCGCTACACCGTCCTCGCCGATGCCGACGATTGTGAGCCATTTTGGTGTTGGCTGTTTATTGTTTGACATGCCGCGCCGCCCCTCATCCGCCTGCCGGCACCTTCTCCCCGTATAGTGACGGGGAGAAGGGAACTGGCCGCAACGCTGGCGTCCCCCTCTCCCCGTCCTTCACGGGGAGAGGGTAAGGGTGAGGGGCAGCTCGGCGTGGCCTGACGTGGTGCCAATGAAGCGCATTCTGATCCTCGGCGGAACCACCGAAGCCCGGCAACTGGCGGGAAAGCTGGCCGCGCGTGCCGATCTTGCGATCACATTGTCGCTGGCCGGCCGCACTGAAAATCCTGTCGCGCAAGGCGTGCCGACGAGGGTAGGCGGTTTCGGCGGCGCCGACGGGCTGGCTGCCTACCTCCGCGAGACCCGCATCGAGCTGCTGGTCGACGCCACGCATACCTATGCGGCGCAGATCTCGGCCAATGCCGCGGCAGCGGCGCGAGAGGCCGGCGTGCCGATCGTTGCGCTCAGGCGCCCGGGCTGGGAGCCTGCCGAAGGCGACCGCTGGACGCTGGTCGACAGCGTTGGCAGCGCGGTGACGGCCCTGGCCGCTGCGCCACGCCGCGTTTTCCTGGCGCTTGGCCGGCAGGAGGTCGCCGCCTTCGAGGCGGCGCCCCAGCATCATTATCTCATCCGCAGCGTCGATCCGGTCGAGCCAAGGCTCGCTGTGCCCGACGCGACCTATCTCCTGGCGCGCGGGCCGTTCCGGGAAGCCGACGAACGCGCACTGCTTCTGGAACACCGCATCGATATCGTCGTGTCCAAGAACAGCGGCGGCGAGGCGACCTACGGCAAGATCGCCGCAGCGCGGGCGCTCGGCGTCGAGGTGGTCATGATCCGCAGGCCGACGCTGCCGGACGTTGCGTCGGCTGAAACCGTCGAAGCCCTTGCCGCGATGGTCGATCATTTTCTTGGGCCCGCCGCCGAACGCGGCGTGTAGACCAGCGCCGGTCTTTCGCCGCGCTTGATGATCCTGGTTTCCGGCGAGCCGATGATGATGCAGGTCGCCATGTCGGCCTTTTCCGCGTCGGCGTCCGCCAGCAGAAAAATCTCGATGCGCTCGTCGGGACGGCCGGCGGCACGGCCGAAGACGACCGGTGTGGTGCCCGGCAGGATCGCAGTCAGGCATTCGAAGGCGCGGCCAAGTTGCCAGGGGCGCGCCTTGCTGATCGGATTGTAGAGCGCGATGACGAAGCCGGCGCCGGCCGCAGCCAGCAGCCGCAATTCGATGAGATCCCATGGTTTTAGATTGTCTGACAACGAGATGGCGCAGAAATCATGGCCGAGCGGCGCGCCGATGCGGGCCGCGACCGCGAGCATTGCGGTGATGCCGGGCAGCATCGAAACGTCAACGGCACGCCATTCGGCCGGGCCGGCCTCGATCGCCTCGCAGACGGCTGCCGCCATGGCAAAGACGCCGGGGTCGCCGCCCGAGACAACGGCGACATTGTGGCCCTGCGCAGCCATTGCCAGCGCGTCCTTGGCGCGGGACAGCTCCTCGCGATTGTCGGAGGCGACGCGGGTCTGGTCCGGGCGCAGGTCGAGCCGGTCGAGATACGGTTTGTAGCCGAAGAAGAATCTTGCCTCGGCGACGGCGCGGCTCGCTTCCGGCGTCACCTGGTCGGCATTGCCGGGCCCAAGGCCGATTACGGTCAGGCGGCCGCTCATGTTTCGGCTCCCAATGCGGCGGCCCGGCCTGACCAGCCGGCGACCAGCACGATGGCGAAGTAGGGCGCGTTGTGGTCCTGCTTGTCGGCCAGCCGCATCGAAACGCCGCCCGGCATGGTGCCGCGCTCGACATAGACGGCACGCGCCAGCTTGTCGGTCGCCTCCAGCGCGCGCCTGATCTTGGGCAGGTTGCGGCCAACCTTCATGATGACGGCAGCATCGGTGTCGGCGAGGCGGCGGGTCAGCTCGAATTCGCTCATCGTGCCCGGCAGCACGGTCAATACATCGTCGCCCTGGACGATCGGCGTTCCGGTGGCCGACCAGCAGCCGGACATGGCAGTGACGCCGGGAATGACCTCTGTTGGAAAGCGGTGCGCCAGCCTGACATGCAGGTGCATGTAGGAGCCGTAGAACAGCGGGTCGCCTTCCGAGAGCACCGCGACCATCCTGCCGGCGCTGAGATGCTCGGCGACCTTTTCGGCCGACTCCTCGTAGAAATCCGCTATCTGCGACCGATAATCGCTGTGATCCTTGTCGATTTCGGTGGTGACGGGATAGAGCAGCGGCAACTCGATCAAATCAGGACGAAAATGCGCGCCGACGATGGCGCGCGCGTTGCTGTTGTTGCCGCGCTTGGCGAAATGCGCCACCACGTCGGCCTCGGCCAGCGCGCGCACGGCCTTGAGCGTCAGCAGCTCGGGGTCGCCGGGACCGGTGCCGACGCCGACAAGCCTGCCTTTTACAATCGCGTTCACAGGCCCGGCCTCGCCAATGCGTTGAGCGCGGCGGCGGTCATGGCGCTGCCGCCCAGCCTGCCGCGCACGATGGCGTAAGGAACGCCGTAGGAATTCTCGGCTAGCGCGTCCTTCGATTCGGCAGCACCGACGAAACCGACTGGCATGCCGATGATGACAGCCGGTTTCGGCGCACCGTCGCGCAGTCTCTCCAGCAGGTAAAAAAGTGCGGTCGGCGCGTTGCCGATGGCGACGACCGAACCGGCTATGCGCTCGCCCCACAGGTCAATGGCTGCGGCCGAACGGGTGTTGCCGATCCTTTTCGCTATGTCGGACGTCCGCGGGTCGCGCAGCGTGCAGATCACCTCGTTGCCGGTCGGCAACCGGGCGCGGGTGATGCCGTGCGAGACCATCTCGGCGTCGCAGAAGATCGGCGCGCCGGCCGCCAGTGCCGCGCGGGCGGCGGCAACAAAAGCTTGCGAAAAAACAAAGTTCTGCGCGGCCTCGACCTGGCCGCAGGCATGGATCATGCGGATGGCAACATCGGCTTCGGCATCGGAAAACCGCGACAGGTCGGCCTCGGCGCGAATGATGGCGAAGGAGCGCTCATAGATCGCCGTGCCGTCATGGATGTAGTCGTAGGGGGCGGGCATGTTCAATCCTGTCGGTAGAGTTCGGTGACACCGGCCGCGCCAAGCCTTGTCAGGCAGGCGGCGGTGGTCTCACCTCGAAATCGTTCTTCGCGGATCGCTGCGGCAATGCGGCCAACGCCGCGCGCGGCGTCATAGCCTGGCCTGTATCCGGCGGGAAGGGCCTTCGCCGTCCCGTCCACGACAAGTCCGGCCCCGTTTTCGCCGCCGACCAGTGTCAGCGCCGCCCGGCCGGGATGGGCACAGCCCTTGGCGCAGCCGGAAATATGGAGGGTGACGGAGGCATCGAGAAGGTCGCGGTTTTCTGCGGCGATGGTCTCGGCGATGTCGCGCGTCGCGATCCGGCCGGAGGCGCAGGCCGGCGCACCGGGGCAAGCGGCGATTTTTGTGCGCGGGTCGGCAGCGTCAATAACGAAGCCGAGGGTGGCGGCGGCCTGCTGGAGCGCGTGGCAGGCGGTCGGGGAGAGGCCGATGAAAAGCAGCGCGCGTCGTGGCGCCAGGCGGATTTCGGCCGCGCCAAGGGTGAGGGCGTGTTGCGTGAGGCCGATGAGTTTTTGCGCCGGCATGCTGCCGAAGGGCAGGCCGATGCCGAGGGCGATGCCATCTGTCAGATCGAAAATTCCAATGGGGAAGCGAGCCGGCACAGGAAGGCGCTCCACGGTGCCCCCCTCTGTCCTGCCCTCTTTGCCACCACTTGTCATCTCCCCCACTTGGGGGGAGATCGGCAGCTTCGCCGCCGGCTCCCCCTTAGCACCCGTAGCGATTGGCGGAAGCGGAGACCAGGGCGCAATCTCCCCCCTCGTGGGTGAGATGTCCGGCAGGACAGAGGGGGGCGCGAAGGAATGCCAGCTTGCGAGAGATGTCAGCTGCCTAGCCGTCAAATCCCGCGCGTGGGCTTCGCGGCCTTTTTCGGCGACCATCCTCAACATCGCGATGGCGATATCGCGGGCCGCATCGTCTCCCACCGTAGCGAGCGGCTTCGCATTCTGCCCATCACCCGCAACAGATACCTGCCACCTGATTCCCGCATTGGTGCGCACCGCTGCCAGCCGCACATCGGCTGTCATCACATCCATAGCCAACTGTCCGCCGCCGTCGACAATCACCGAAACCTTAGGGCCAAGGCGGTGTGCCGGCCCAGCTTCAGCAATTGCCGCCCGAATCCGCTCCGCCAGCGGGCGCGGATCTGCGATCTCTTGCGGGTCCAGCCCCGCCAGCGGTCCGGTCTCGACCGGCACGCCGGTGCGCACTGCAATGCCGAGGGCGTCGACTTCCATTGCCAGCAGCCGGGCGCTTGCCGATGTCAGGCCGCGGATCTGCAGGCTGCCACGCGCGGTCATTTCCATGATGCCGTTGCCATGCCGCAAGGCGGATTCACCGAGCCCGATCAAGCATTTCGGCGAGAGTCCTCCAGCGACCGGGTTGAGCCGCACCAGAAGCCCGTCGCCGGTCTGCATCGGCGCGGACAAAGCGGGGCAGGCGCCGCGGCGGGAGAAGGCGTTCATGCCGCCACCCCCAGCGCCTGGGCCTCGGCGATCAGTGCGGCGAGATCGTCATCGACGGAATTGCGCAGCGGATGCCAGAGACCGCGCCGCCGCGCCGACAAAAAACGCTCGGCGATGATTTTCGCGGCCGCCGGATTTTCGCGCAGGATGAAGGCGCGCACCGCGGGATCGCCGAGATAGGCGTCGTGCACGGCCTCGATCAGCGTGCCCGGTATGGCATGGGTGGTCTCGGCGAAACCGACGAGACGGTCGACGGTCTCGGCGAATTCCGAAGCGCCGCGCGGCCCGTGCCGCATCTGGCCGGCAATGAAGCGCGGGTTGACGGCGCGGGCGCGAACCACCCGAGATACGGCTTCTCCAAGCGAGCGCGGCTTCGGCTTTTGCGGATCCGTGGTGTCGAGGACGATGACGTCGGCGTTCTTGCCAAGCGCTGCAAGCGCCGCCGAAAAACCACCGATGAAGGCGACATCGGCAGAGCCTTCCAAAATGTCGCGGCCGGGGTCGTCTCCGGTATGGACGAGAAGGTCGGCCTCGGCGATACGATCCTCGAAGGCGCCGGGCGCTGAAATCGCTTCGCCCCCGGCGCCGCCATAGGCATGCGAGGTGGCGTCGAGATAGGCGCGACCGATTTCTTCGCGCTTGGCCCAGTCGCCGCTCGACAGCAACGCCTCGACACCGGCGCCGTAGGTACCGGGCGAGGTGCCGAAAATGCGCGGGCTGACCTTGCCATCGGCGCGGGTTTTTGCGGCGAGCGGGTTTTCCGTCGCGTCCTCGTCGCGGGCGGCGACGGCGTCGGCGGCCGCATCGATCAGGGCGATCTGGGTCGGGAACATGTCGCGGAACAGGCCTGAAATGCGCCAGGTGACATCGACGCGCGGGCGGCCAAGGGTGGCCGGCGGCAGCACCTCGATGCCGGTGACGCGGCCGGTGGCGCCGTCCCATTGCGGCCGGCAACCCATCAGCGCCAGGCCTTGCGCGATCTCTTCGCCGCCGGTGCGCAGCGAGGCCGAGCCCCAGAGGTCGATGACCAGCGAGCGCGGCCAGTCGCCATGCGATTGCATGTAGGTGCGCAAGACCTCGTCGGACGCCGCCCTGCCGAGATCGAAGGATGTCGGCGTCGGCATGGTGCGTGGATCCGATGTGAACAGGTTGCGGCCAGTCGGTAGGACATCGCGCCGGCCACGCGCCGGCGCGCCGGCAGGACCGGCAGCGACATGGCGGCCGTCGAGGGCCGCGATCAATGCTGATTTCTCGGCCGCCGCACTTTGCTGGCGCAGCTGATCGGCCTCGCCCTCGGCTGAGCGGCCGTAGATGTGCAGCCCGTCCTTGATGGCGAAGTCCTTGAGGTCGCAGAGCCAGGCGTCGATGCGGCGCAGCGCTTCGTCGGGCGCGTCGGTTCCGGCGACGCCGGCCTCGGAGGCGAGCCCGGTCTTTTCAGCGGTTTCGACAATCAGCCTCGCCAGGCGGTCGCGGCGGCGGCGGTCGAGCCCGTCGGCCTGGGCATATTCGTCGACCAGCCGCTCAAGCTGGTGCTGGTTCTCGTCCAGACCGGCGCCGGTCAGAGGCGGCGGCAGATGGCCGAGGGTGACGGCGGCAATGCGCCGCTTGGCCTGCGCTGCCTCTCCCGGGTTGGAGACGATGAAGGGATAGATGACGGGCAGGGGCCCGGTGACGATCTCGGGAAAACAGGTTTCGCTGAGCGCCACTGTCTTGCCGGGCAGCCATTCCAGCGTGCCATGGGCGCCGACATGGACGAGGGCATGGACATCGAGCGCCTTGCGCAGCCACAGGCCAAAGGCGATCAGCGCATGGCGCGGCGGCAGCGTCGGGTCGTGATAGTCGGCGCGACGGTCGACTGAACGCCCGCGGTCAGGGGCGAGCGCAACGGTGATGTTGCCGAAGGTGGCGGCGCGGAAGGGGAAATTTGCAGAAGCGGGCGCTTGAACACCCCCCTCTGTCCTGCCGGACATGTCCGGCAGGACAGAGGGGGGTGCCTCGCACCAACCTGTCTCATCTTCAGCATTCCCCCATGCGGCCTCTACCACAGCCATTGCCTCAGCAGGCAATTCCTTCGAGAAGGTCAGATACTCCTTCAATGCCAACCCTTGATCGACCGACTCCAGCATCTCCAGCAATGCACGCGGCGTTTGCGGAATCCCTTCAACGACGTAGCCCTGTTCGCTCAGGTCGTGCAGCATCGCCAGCACGCTGGACGGCACGTCGAGGCCGACGGCGTAGCCGGTGCGGCCGGGGGCGCTCGGATAGTCGGGGATCAGGATGGCGAGCTTGCGCTTTTCGCGCGGCGTGCGCTGCAGGCGCACGAACGCGTCGACACGGTTCGCCACCTGGGCGACGCGGTCCGGCTCCGGCCGGTTGGCGAAGGCGCGGAAAGCCAATGCTGGATCGACCTCGCTTTCGCCCTTGAAGGAAACGGCGCCGGCAAGGATGCGGCCGTCGAGTTCCGGCAGGACGACATGCATGGCGAGGTCGGCGGGCGCCAGGCCGCGCTGGTTGTCTTGCCAGATATCGCGGCGTGTCGTCGCGACGATGACCTGGAAGACAGGAACGCCGGCGCGGTCGAACGGGGTTTCGACGCCGGGCTCAGCACCCGAGGCGAAGGCGGTCGCGGTGATGATGGCGGCAGGGTGTAGCGTGGCAAGCGCGGTTTCGACAAAGGCGAGCGAGGCCGGGTCCTTGAGGCTGGAGACGAAGATCGGCACGGGGGCCATGCCGCGCTGCCGCAGCGCTTCAAACAATGCGTCGATCGGCGCGACGTCGGCGGCGAGCAGCATCGAGCGGTAGAAGAGAATGGGGATGATGGGGGCGGATTCTATGGCTGCAAGGCCGCGTTCCTTCGCCCCCCCCTCTGTCCTGCCGGACATCTCCCCCACAAGGGGGGAGATCGCCCCGTCATCGACGCTGTTGTCAACGTTAGACGTTACAGAATTCGCGATGCGGTCAGTGACGGCTAATCTCCCCCCAAGTGGGGGAGATGTCCGGCAGGACAGAGGGGGGCGCGAAGGAACGCCGGCATTTGAAAAGTCCGGTCTTTCTACGCCCCCCAATCCCGGCTCATAAAATCCCGCCTTCGGCACGACAACCGGCTCCGCGACCGCCACGTCTGATCCGGCGAGACTTGCCAGCCTCCGCACCAGCGCCGTCATATTCTCCGGGCCGCCTTCGCGGAAATAGCCGAGCAGGCCGTCGAGCTCCTGGCGCGGCAGCGTCGAGCCTTCGATCAGCCGCAAATCCTCGTCGCGGCATTCGCCGGGCAGCAGCGCCAGTTTTATGCCGTGCGCGCGGGCGGTCGAGGCGAGCTGGTCGCAGCCATAGCGCCACCAGTCGTAACCGCCGAGGATGCGAACCAGAACAACCCTGGCGTGCCGGGCGACGCTGTCGATCCAGAGGTCTACTGACATCGGATGGCGCAGGTCACGTAGAGCCGCCAGCCGCATCGACGGCAGCCGATCCGCGTCCGCCTGCCACGCCGCCGCCAGCCCGGCCAGGTCGCTGTCGGTGAAGGACAGCGCCACGACATCCGCAGGCGTCTGCCTGAGATCGACAGGCTCGGCGAGATCGTCGAGCGAGGCGGATGTGGTGGTGAGGATGTGCATAGCGGCTCGTGCCTGAGGTCAGCCGGCGAGAATACGCTCGATGGCCGGGCGGTTCAGCCCTTTCAGGCCGATGACGACGAGGCGCGAGCGGCGGTCGTCGTCGGCAGTCCAGGCGCGGTCGTAGTAGTGGTTGACGCGCGGCCCGACAGCCTGCAGCAACAGTCGCATCGGCTTGCCGCCGACCTCGACGAAGCCTTTTACGCGCAGCACGTTTTCTTCCTCCGCCGCCGTGGCGACACGCAAAGCCAGCTCATCGGGATTGGCGATCGACGGAATGTCGATGACGAACGAGTCGAAATCGTCATGCTCGTGATCGAGCTCGTCGTCGTGGTGGGTCTTGCGGTTCTCGATGTCGTCCTCGACGGCAAGGCCGAGGCCGAGCAGCACGGAGGGATCGACCTTGCCCTGCGAGGCCGGCACGATCTTCACCGCGCGGGCGGCGTGCTTGCCGATGACGGCATTGGCGCGGGCCGAGCCGGCGGCGTCCATCAGGTCGCTCTTCGACAATATGATCAGGTCGGCGCAGGCGAGCTGGTCCTCGAACACCTCCTCGACCGGATCGTCGTGGTCGAGCGTCTCGTCCTGCGCGCGCTGCGCCTGCAGGGCGTCCATGTCGTTGGCAACGCGGCCTTCGGCCAGCGCCGGTCCGTCGACCACGGCAATGACGCCGTCGACCGTCACCCGGCTCTTCACCGTCGGCCACTGGAAGGCCTGGACCAGCGGCTTGGGCAGGGCCAGCCCGGAGGTTTCGATCAGGATATGGTCGACCCTGGGCGTCAGCGACAGGATCTGGTCGAGCGCCGGGACGAAATCGTCGGCGACGGTGCAGCAGATGCAGCCATTGGCCAGCTCGACGATGTTTTCCTCAGGGCAGGTGTCGATGCCGCATCCCTTAAGAATCTCGCCATCGATGCCGATGTCGCCGAACTCGTTGACGATGATGGCCAGCCGCTTGCCGCCAGCGTTTTCGAGCAGATGGCGGATCAGCGTCGTCTTGCCGGCGCCGAGGAAGCCGGTGACGACGGTGCAGGGCACGCGCGAGACGGAAGTGGTCATATCTGGTCCTTCAAAAGGTCGAGGGGAGGGATGCGGGCAACGAGGCCGCGCTTCAGGCAATCGGGGCGGCCGCGCCATGGCATGAGGCCGTCGGTCGAGGTGGCGAAGAGTCTTGCGCCGGTGATGAGATCGGCGCCGCTGGTCACGGTCAAGTCGCCGAAGACATAGCTCCAGCAGCCGTCGCGCAGGATAGCGGCGCTGAGGCGGCGCTTGCAGTTGCCGAGGCATTCGACGCTGCGGATACGGATGTTTTCGCCCGAGGCGGCGCGGCGCGTATCTTCGGCCAACAATTCGCCGGCGCGGGGATGGCCGTCGGAGCCGGTCTCGTCACGGCAGGAGGCGCAGACGATCACGGTGACGTCGGCCAGAGCATCATCATCGCCGGACAATACGCCCGCTGTCTCAGCCGAAAAACTGCTGTCGCGTTCCAAATCAGGCTCCTTGCCCGGAAAACCCGCCAGGCGATCGGATTCTTATGTCCTAGACGGCAGGTCTCCTGGCTCGCGGGTCATCGCCTTGGTGCCGCCTTCCCGGGATTTTCCCAGTGGTTATCGGCCTTGGCTCGTCGCTTACAGTTGCGGGGACAGCCGCGGATTTGAAATCGGATTTCGCACCGCATTCCCTCTTGGCTCCTCCCTTTGCCGAGAGGAGACCGTCTGAACCGGATTTAGGCTTGTGGAGGCAGTCGTGTCAACGCACGTCTACGACGCCGCAATGTCGGCGAGAGCCGAACCCAGATCCCCGGCAGGCGTCACCTCGATGCGTTCGAGCCCGAGCCAGCCTTGCATCAACTGCAATTCCTCAAAAAGTTCGGCGGCGGTTTGCGGCGGCGCGCCGGGCTCGGCATAGGCGGCATGGACGCGCAGCACGCCGGCCCGGCGGTCAGCCCTAAGGTCGATGCGCGCCACGATCCTTTCGCCGAGCAGGAACGGCAGCACATAATAGCCGTATTGGCGCTTTTCAGCAGGGGTGTAGATCTCGATGCGATAGCGGAAGTCGAACAGTCTTTCCGTACGCGTCCGTTCGAAGACAACCGGATCGAACGGAGCGAGCAAGGCGCGCGCCTCGATCTTGCGCGGAAAACGAACGTCCTTGTGAAGATAGGCGGGCTTGCTCCAGCCTTCGACCCGAACCGGCAAAAGATCACCGCCGTCGACCAGTTCCTCGATGCGGCCTTTGATATCAGCGGGAGAGAGGCGGAAATAGTCGCGCAGGTCGCCTGCTGTGGCGACGCCGTGGGCGCGGGCGGAGATGCGCAGCAATTCGCGGTGCGCATCCTCAGGCGAGGGCACCGGCAGGGCAAGTATTTCCGGCGGCAGCACGCGCTGCGGCAGATCATAAAGCCGCTCGAAGCCACGACGTGACGCCGTGGTGATGCGGCCGGCCCAGAACAGCCATTCGAAAGCGTGCTTGGCGTCGCTCCAGCCCCACCAGCCGCCGGAGCCTTTCTGGCCTTCCAGGGCGGAAGCGGCGATCGGGCCGCGTTCGACGACCTCGCGATAAATATCTTCAATGTAGGCGGCGCGCTCGCGGCCCCACTTGGCCAGCCCGTTATACATTTCCTCGCCACGTTCGGCCCGTTCCATGCGCCAGCGCATCAGCGGATAGGTCTCGACCGGCAGAAAGGAGGCTTCGTGCGCCCAATATTCGAAGACTTTGCGCTTGCGCGTCACGGCGGCGTTGTCGAGCAGGGCGAGCGGGTAGGGGCCAAGCCGCGAATAGAGCGGCATATAATGGGCACGCACCACCGCGCTGACGGAATCGATCTGCAGCAGACCGGTCCGGCCAAGCACACGGGCCAGATGGCGGCGATCGGGCGTGCCGTTAGGGCGAGGATCGGCAAACCCCTGTGCGGCAAGCGCGATGCGCCGGGCCATGGCGAGCGAGATTTTTTCCTTCATGCAGACGGCACTCTGTCGGCGTTCGACCAAAGGTGGGAGAGATGATTCCGCCATGCTAGCAGGGTTTTGGCGGTATCCATGTCAGGAGAGAAAAGTGGAGTAAAAAGTGAAGGAAATCAAACAGGAGCGGATTGGACCAGTTTATCCGGATATGCCGTCGAGCACCGTGTTTTGAACAAGGTTTGACTTGCTTCGCCGAAAGCCCTGCGCTAACCCTCGCCGCGTTGCAGCATAGCGCCTCCTAAAACGGTTCAGTGGTTAAACTGTCACGCTTCCGCAAGTGGGTCCGGTGCTGTAATCAGAGTGGATTGGCCGCCAACGGAAAGCTGCAGCATGAACGCATTGTTGAGTTCGTACCTGCCCATCGTCCTGTTCATCGGCGTGGCGCTGGTCGTCGGCCTGGCGCTGCTTGCCGCACCCTTTCTGGTGGCCTACCGCAATCCCGATCCGGAAAAGCTTTCCGCCTATGAATGCGGCTTCAACTCCTTTGACGATGCCCGCATGAAGTTCGACATCCGCTTCTACCTGGTGTCGATCCTGTTCATCATCTTCGATCTGGAAGTGGCCTTCCTGTTTCCGTGGGCAGTGTCTTTCAGCCAGATCGGCATGCTGGGTTTCTGGTCGATGATGGTGTTTTTGGCGGTGCTGACCATCGGCTTTGCCTATGAATGGAAGAAAGGAGCGCTGGAATGGGATTGAGCGACAATTCCGGCACGCTCGTCGCGCCGAAGCCAAAAGGCATTCTCGACCCCAGCACCGGAAAGCCGGTGGGGGCGAATGATCCCTTCTTCCTCGAGATCAACGACGAGCTTGCCGACAAGGGCTTTCTCGTCACCTCGACCGAGGCGCTGATCACCTGGGCGCGCAGCGGCTCGCTGATGTTCATGACCTTCGGTCTTGCCTGCTGTGCGGTCGAGATGATCCACACCTCGATGCCGCGCTATGACTCGGAGAGGTTCGGCGTTGCGCCGCGCGCCTCGCCGCGCCAGTCCGACATCATGATCGTCGCCGGCACGCTGACCAACAAGATGGCGCCGGCGCTGCGCAAGGTCTACGACCAGATGCCGGAGCCGCGCTACGTCATCTCGATGGGCTCCTGCGCCAATGGCGGCGGCTACTATCACTATTCCTATTCGGTGGTGCGCGGCTGCGATCGCGTCGTGCCTGTCGACATCTATGTGCCCGGCTGTCCGCCTAGCGCGGAAGCGCTGCTCTACGGCATCCTTCTGTTGCAAAAGAAGATCCGCCGCACCGGCACGATCGAGCGGTGAGCGCGATGATGAGCCTGAATGAACTCTCGACCTATCTCGGCGAGAAGCTGAGCGGCCGGATCGGCGATGCGGTGCTTGCCTATGGCGAACTCACGATCTCGCTCGAGCCGCACGATCTGATCGAGGTGGTGAGCTTCCTGCGCGACGATCCAAAATGCCAGTTCATCTCGATCATCGACGTTTGCGGCGCCGATTATCCGTCGCGGGCCAAGCGCTTCGACGTCGTCTATCACCTGCTGTCGCCGAAGCAGAATATTCGCATCCGCATCAAGGTCCAGGCCGACGAGGAGACGGTGGTGCCATCGATCACCGGCGTTTATCCCGGCGCCGACTGGTTCGAACGCGAGACCTACGATCTCTATGGCGTGCTGTTTTCGGGCCATCCCGATTTGCGCAGGATCCTGACGGACTACGGCTTCGAAGGTCATCCGCTGCGCAAGGATTTCCCGCTGACCGGTTTCGTCGAGGTGCGCTACGACGACGAAGCCAAGCGGGTCATCTACGAGCCGGTGGAATTGAAACAGGAATTCCGCAATTTCGATTTTCTCTCGCCATGGGAAGGGACGGACTACGTTCTGCCGGGCGACGAGAAGGCGAAACAGTGAATGGTGAATAGTGAATAGTGAATGGAAAGACGGGATGAGACGTCCGGGAAAATCAACGACTATCGAGATTTGAACGTATGGAAAGATTCGATGGATTGGCTGCGGACATTTATCTCGCGACGAAAGCATTCCCGCGAGAGGAAATGTTCGGCATGACATCGCAGATGCGGCGCGCGGCATCGTCGATACCGGCAAATATCGCCGAGGGTTTCGGCCGCGGTCAGCGCAAGCCCTTCGTTCAGTTCCTTCGTATTGCGCAAGGTTCGTTGAAGGAACTGGAAACCCATACGCTTCTTGCGATGAGCGTGGGATTGTTGGACGAGAAGAGTGCAGGGCTGTTGTCGGTCAGGTTCGAGAAGTTAGGAAAGATGATGCGTTCGTTCATTCGATCGCTGGAGGTCAGTTCAAGCCAATGACCATTCACCATTCACTATTCACCATTCACTCATCGCCAAAGGCGATCCATGGCTGAAACTTCCGTCCGCAACTTCAACATCAATTTCGGCCCGCAACATCCGGCGGCGCATGGTGTTTTGCGTCTTGTGCTAGAACTCGATGGCGAAGTCGTCGATCGCGTCGATCCGCATATCGGGCTGTTGCATCGCGGCACCGAGAAGCTGATCGAAGCCAAGACCTATTTGCAGGCCGTGCCCTATCTCGACCGGCTCGACTATTGCGCGCCGATGAACCAGGAGCATGCCTTCGCGCTGGCCGCCGAGCGGTTGCTCGGCATCGACGTGCCGAAGCGCGGCCAGCTGATCCGCGTGCTTTATTGCGAAATCGGCCGCATCATGTCGCACATCCTCAATGTGACGACACAGGCAATGGATGTCGGCGCGCTGACGCCGCCGCTGTGGGGTTTTGTCGAGCGCGAAAAACTGATGGTGTTCTATGAGCGGGCCAGCGGCTCGCGCATGCATGCAGCCTATTTCCGGCCCGGCGGCGTCCACCAGGACCTGCCGCAGCAGCTGGTCGAGGATATCGGCACGTGGATCGACCCGTTCCTGAAATCGCTCGACGATCTCGACGCACTGCTCACCGGCAACCGCATCTTCAAGCAGCGTAATGTCGACATCGGCATCGTCTCGCTGGCCGATGCCTGGGCCTGGGGTTTTTCGGGCGTCATGGTGCGTGGATCCGGCGTCGCCTGGGATCTGCGCAAGTCGCAGCCCTATGAATGCTATGCCGAGATGGATTTCGACATTCCGATCGGCAAGAACGGCGACTGCTACGACCGTTATCTCGTGCGCATGGAAGAGATGCGCCAGTCGGCGAAAATCATGCGCCAGTGCGTCGACCTGCTGCTCGGCAAGGAAGGCAGCGGGCCGGTGTCGAACCTCGACGGCAAGGTGGTGCCGCCGAAGCGCACGGCGATGAAGCGCTCGATGGAGGCGCTGATCCATCACTTCAAGCTCTACACCGAGGGCTATCGCGTGCCGGCCGGCGAGGTCTATGCGGCGGTGGAAGCGCCGAAAGGCGAGTTTGGCGTCTACCTGGTCTCGGACGGCACCAACAAGCCCTATCGCTGCAAGCTGCGCGCGCCCGGCTTCGCGCATCTGCAAGCCATGGACTTTTTGTGCCGCGGCCACATGCTGGCCGACGTCACCGCCGTTCTCGGCTCCCTCGACATCGTGTTTGGTGAGGTCGATCGATAAATGTCAGTCCGCCGTCTCGCAGAAGCCAGCCTCCAGCCAGCCTCCTTCGCCTTCAACCGGGCGAATGCGGCGGCGGCGAAGCAATGGATCAACAAATATCCGAAGGGCCGCGAGCAGTCGGCGATCATCCCGTTGCTGATGCTTGCGCAGGAGCAGGAAGGCTGGGTGACCAAGGCTGCGATCGAGACGATCTCCGACATGCTCGGCATGCCCTACATCAGAGGGCTCGAAGTCGCGACCTTCTACACGCAGTACCAGCTCAATCCGGTCGGCACCCGCGCGCATATCCAGGTCTGTGGCACCACGCCCTGCATGCTGCGCGGCTCGGAAGCGCTGATGGACGTGTGCCGTTCGAAAATCCATCACGACCAGTTCCACACCAACGACAAGGGCACGCTGTCGTGGGAAGAGGTCGAATGCCTTGGCGCCTGCGTCAACGCGCCGATGGTGATGATTTTCAAGGACACTTTCGAGGATCTGACGCCGGAGCGGCTTGCCGAGATCATCGACCTCTATGATGCCGGCAAGGGCGCCTCGGTGAAGCCGGGGCCGCAGAACGGCCGCATCACCTCCGAGCCGATCACCGGCCTGACGACGCTGAAGAGCGAAAAGGCAATCCTGAAGACCACCCGCGACAGGGAAGCCAAGGCGGCTGCCAAGGCCGCCAGGGCGGCTGCACCAGCGGCAATTGTCGCGACGCCAGCGGCTCCGGCCGTACAGGCACCGGCGGCCCCCGTTGCGCCGTCGAAAGCCAGCAAGCCGAAGACCGATGCGCCCGAAACCAGCCCGGCGCTGGAGACGCCTTCCCCGGCAAAGGTCGCACCAGAGACGGAAAAGGCGGCGAGCGTCAGAGCACCGCGGCATTCGGCGGCCAATGCCAACAAGGCCGCGCCGCAAGTCGAAAAAGTTTTGAAACAGCGCAGCGGTCCCAAGACCAAGGCTGAGCCCACGGCTGCTTTCAAGGCGCCGGAGTTGAAGGAAGCGCCGATCGGCGCTGCCGGCAAAAAACCCGTCAAGACGACCAGTGCCAAGACGGGCAATCCTTCGCTCGAGGACAAGAACCGTCCGGCCGGCATCGCCAGGCCGGCACTGGTCGACGATCTCAAGCTGATCTCGGGCGTCGGCCCGAATATCGAAGGCACCCTGCATTCACTTGGTATCTTCACCTATGTGCAAGTCGCGTCATGGACCAAGGCCGAGCGCGCGTGGGTCGACGGCTATCTCAGCCTGCGGGGCCGCATCGAGCGCGATGACTGGGTCAAGCAGGCCAAGGCGCTGGCCAAGGGCGGGGTCGCCGAATATATCCGCGTCTTCGGCAAGAAACCGGTCTGAGGGACGAACAATGCTTCAGGACAGAGACCGCATCTTCAACAACATCTACGGCCGCTTCGACAAGTCGCTGGCCGGTGCGATGGCGCGCGGCGCCTGGGACAACACGCCCGGCATCATCGCCAAGGGGCGCGACTGGATCGTCAACGAGATGAAGGCGTCAGGCCTGCGCGGCCGCGGCGGCGCCGGCTTCCCGACCGGGCTGAAATGGTCGTTCATGCCCAAGCAGAGCGACGGCCGGCCGAGCTATCTCGTCGTCAACGCCGATGAATCCGAGCCCGGCACCTGCAAGGACCGCGACATTTTGCGCCATGACCCGCACACGCTGGTCGAAGGCTGCCTGATCGCCGGCTTCGCCATGGGCGCGATCGCCGCCTACATCTATGTGCGCGGCGAGTTCGTCCGCGAGCGCGAGGCGCTGCAGCGCGCTATCGACGAGGCCTATGCGGCCAGGCTGATCGGCAAGAACAATACCTCCGGATACGATTTCGACATCTACATGCATCATGGCGCCGGCGCCTATATCTGCGGCGAGGAAACGGCGCTGCTCGAAAGCCTCGAAGGCAAGAAGGGCCAGCCGCGGCTGAAGCCGCCGTTTCCGGCCAATGTCGGCCTCTATGGCTGCCCGACGACGGTCAACAATGTCGAGTCGATCGCGGTGGCGCCGACCATTTTGCGCCGCGGCGCGGCGTGGTTCTCGTCGTTCGGCCGGCCCAACAACGTCGGCACCAAGCTGTTCTGCGTTTCGGGCCACGTCAACACGCCGTGCACCGTCGAAGAGGCGATGTCGATCCCGTTCCGCGAGCTGATCGAGACGCATTGCGGCGGCATTCGCGGCGGCTGGGACAATCTGCTGGCGGTCATTCCGGGCGGCGCTTCGGTGCCGCTGGTGCCGGCGGAGCAGATCATCGATGCACCGATGGATTTCGATGCGCTGCGCGACCTGAAATCGGGTCTCGGCACGGCGGCTGTCATCGTCATGGACAAATCGACCGATATCGTGAAGGCAATCGCCCGGCTTTCCTACTTCTACAAGCACGAGAGCTGCGGCCAGTGCACACCGTGCCGCGAAGGCACCGGCTGGATGTGGCGGGTGATGGAGCGGCTGGTGCGCGGCGAGGCGCAGAAGCGCGAGATCGACATGCTGCTCGACGTGACCAAACAGGTCGAAGGCCACACGATCTGCGCGCTGGGCGATGCGGCGGCGTGGCCGATCCAGGGCCTGATGCGGCATTTCCGCGGCGAGGTGGAGCGGCGTATCGACGAGTTTTCGCGCAATGCGCACCGGGCAGAGCCGGTGATGGTGGCGGCGGAATAGACGAGAGTTGAAAGACGGGCGAATGCCCGATCTGAAATACGGGCAAGAGCCCGATCTGAGGAAACAGGCCGGGGCATACGGAAGAAACGACCAGGAGACTACCTATGTCGCTGAATTCGAGACCCGAACATTTGATGCCAGATTTGGACCCGTTCGAGAAGATGAACCAGGACCTGACCAGGATGATGCCGAAGGAGATGGCCAGCGCCGTCAATCTCCTGGCGCACCCTGTCGCGGGTGCGGCAGCGATGTCGGCGCTCGGCATCGGGCTTGCCAATCATGCCTTTGGGTTGTGGATGGGCGTGCTCTCGGGAGCCGCCGAGGCCTCGCAGCGGCTCTTCCAGCCGATCGTCGACGATTTCGATGCCAGGGTAGAACGCTTTTCGCAGACAGGGACAAGCTCCTCGACCAAGGCGCGCGCGGCGACGAAAACCTTGATCGCCGAGGCCCAGTCCTTCGCCAGGAACGTGAATGACATAGCCGCGAACAGCATGGATGATGCACGCAGCGTGGTGGATGCGGCTGCCGCACCGGCCGGGTTGATGCCGGAGGATTTCAAGCAGCCCAAGGCAATGGATCGTCCGGAAAACCCGGCAGACCTCAAGGCAATATCGGGCATCGGGCCGAAGCTGGAACAGGTGCTGAACGGCCTGGGCATCTGGACCTACGGCCAGATCGCGACATGGACGCCGGAAGAGATCGCCTGGGTCGACGATTATCTGTCGTTCAAGGGCCGCATCGGTCGCGACAACTGGCTTGGCCAGGCAGCGGCGCTGGCCGCCAAGGCCGAGAGGTAGGCGACGCGATGGAGGTCCACGACAGGCGCGATGTTCTCGACGTGCGCAACGCCATCGTCAGCAATTCCAGTTTCGATGACGTCAACATGTCGAACACCCGGTTTCACGACGTCAACCTGTCGGCGGCCAGGATCCACCGCACCAACCTGAGCAACACCAAGGTGGAAGACGCCAATCTTTCGAACGCGTATTTCACCAACGTGAACATGAGCAACGTGAAGATAGACGCGCAGGTTGCGGGCATGATGATCAACGGCATCAGCCTTGAAGACCTGTTCCAGGCATATGAGACGGCGAAGACCGCCGGGGGCAATTGATGGCAAAGCTCAAGGTCGACGGGAAAGAGATTACTGTACCCGACCACTACACGCTGCTGCAGGCAGCCGAGGACGCCGGCGCCGAAGTGCCGCGCTTCTGCTTCCATGAGCGGCTCTCGATCGCCGGCAATTGCCGCATGTGCCTGATCGAGGTGAAGGGCGGGCCGCCCAAGCCGCAGGCGTCCTGCGCCATGGGCGTGCGCGATCTGCGTCCGGGACCAAATGGCGAAACGCCGGAAATTTTCACCAACACGCCGATGGTCAAGAAGGCCCGGGAAGGCGTGATGGAATTCCTGCTGATCAACCATCCGCTCGATTGCCCGATCTGCGACCAGGGCGGCGAGTGCGACCTGCAGGACCAGGCGATGGCGTTCGGCGTCGATTCCTCGCGCTATCACGAGAACAAGCGGGCGGTCGAAGACAAATATATCGGGCCGCTGGTCAAGACGATCATGAACCGCTGCATCCATTGCACGCGCTGCGTCCGCTTCACCACCGAAATTGCCGGCATTTCCGAACTCGGCCTGATCGGCCGCGGTGAGGACGCCGAAATTACCACCTATCTCGAAAGCGCGATGACATCGGAACTGCAGGGCAACGTCATCGATCTTTGCCCGGTCGGCGCGCTAACCTCCAAGCCCTACGCCTTCCAGGCGCGGCCGTGGGAACTGACCAAGACCGAATCCATCGATGTGATGGACGCCGTCGGCTCGGCGATCCGCGTCGATTCCAGAGGCCGCGAGGTGATGCGCATCCTGCCGCGCACCAACGAGGCGGTGAACGAGGAGTGGATTTCCGACAAGACCCGCTTCATCTGGGACGGTCTGCGCACCCAGCGCCTCGACCGGCCATATGTCCGCAAGAACGGCAAGCTGGCTCCGGCAAGCTGGGCCGAGGCTTTTTCCGCGATCAAGGAAGCGGTGTCGCGAACCGCGCCCGACAAGATCGGCGCCATATCAGGCGATCTCGCCGCCGTCGAGGAGATCTATGCGCTGAAGCTGCTGATGGCCTCGCTCGGCTCGAAGAACACCGACTGCCGCCAGGATGGCGCCGCGCTCGATCCGTCGCTTGGCCGGGCAAGCTATCTCTTCAACCCGACCATCGAGGGCATCGAGCAGGCCGACGCGGTGCTGATCATCGGCGCCAATCCGCGCTTCGAGGCGTCCTTGCTCAACGCCCGCATCCGCAAGCGCTGGCGGGTCGGCAACCTGCCGGTCGCCGTCATCGGCGATGTCGGCGATACGCGCTACGACTATGAGCAGCTCGGCGCCGGACCGGAATCGCTGAAGGATCTGGCCGACGGCAACGGCAAATTCTTCCAGGTGCTGAAGCAGGCGACGCATCCGCTTGTTATCGTCGGTCAGGGCGCACTGTCGCGCTCGGACGGCGCGGCCGTGCTCGGCCAGGCGGCGAAGCTCAGCCTGGCCGTCAATGCCGCGAGAGCCGACTGGAACGGCTTTGCCGTGCTGCACACTGCGGCGGCGCGTGTCGGCGGTCTCGATGTCGGCTTCGTGCCGGGCGAGGGCGGCAAGAACGTCGCCGGTATGCTGGGCGAGATGGACGTTTTGTTCCTGCTCGGCGCCGACGAGATCGACATGGCCAGCACCGGCGGCGCCTTCGTCGTCTATATCGGCACGCATGGCGACCACGGCGCGCACCGCGCCGACGTCATCCTGCCGGGCGCCGCCTATACCGAAAAATCGGGCACCTACGTCAACACCGAGGGCCGGGTGCAACAGACCAACCGCGCCGGCTTCGCGCCGGGCGATGCGCGCGAGGACTGGGCGATCCTGCGGGCGCTGTCGGATGTGCTGGGCAAGAGATTGTCGTTCGATTCGCTGCCGCAGCTGCGCGCAAAACTCTATGGCGAATACCCGCATCTTGCCCGCATCGACCAGGTCGCGGCCGGCAATGCTGACGATATCGCCAAGGTGGCGAAGCTTGGCGGGCGGCTTGGCAAGGGCGCCTTCACCTCGCCGGTCAAGGATTTCTACCTGACCAACCCGATCGCGCGGGCTTCCGCAGTGATGGCGGAGTGCTCGGCGCTGGCGAAAAACGGTTTTAGGCAGGCGGCGGAATAGCATGGACACCTTCTTCTCCTTCTACGTGCTGCCGGCGCTTCTCATCCTGCTGAAGTCGGTCGTGCTGATCGTCGTGCTGTTGATCTTCGTCGCCTACATCCTGTACGCGGACCGCAAGATCTGGGCGGCGGTGCAGCTGCGCCGCGGCCCGAACGTCGTCGGCCCATGGGGCACGCTGCAGGCTTTCGCCGACCTTCTGAAGTTCGTGTTCAAGGAGCCGGTGATTCCGTCCGGCGCCAACAAGGGCGTTTTTCTGCTGGCGCCCTTGGTTTCGGCGGTGCTGGCGATCTCGGCCTGGGCGGTGATCCCGGTCAATGAGGGCTGGGCGATCGCCAACGTCAATGTCGGCATCCTCTATGTCTTCGCCATCTCCTCGCTCGAGGTCTATGGCGTGATCATGGGCGGCTGGGCGTCCAACTCGAAATATCCGTTCCTCGGCGCGCTGCGCTCGGCCGCGCAGATGGTGTCCTACGAGGTCTCGATCGGTTTCGTCATCGTCACGGTGCTGCTTTGCGTCGGCTCGCTCAACCTGTCCGACATCGTGCTGTCGCAGCAGGACGGCCTTGGCACAAGGGTTGGCCTGCCCAACACCTTCCTCGACTGGCATTGGCTGTCGCTGTTCCCGATGTTCGTCATCTTCTTCATCTCTGCGCTGGCCGAGACCAACCGCCCGCCCTTCGACCTGGTGGAAGCCGAATCGGAACTCGTCGCCGGCCATATGGTCGAATATTCGTCGACGCCGTTCCTGCTGTTCTTCCTCGGCGAGTATGTCGCCATCGTCTTGATGTGCGCGCTGGCCACCATCCTGTTCCTCGGCGGCTGGCTGCCGCCCTTCGATTTCGCTCCCTTCACCTGGGTGCCGGGGCTGATCTGGTTCGTGCTCAAGGTCTGCCTGGTGTTCTTCATGATCTCGATGGTGAAGGCCTTCGTGCCGCGCTACCGCTACGACCAGCTGATGCGGCTCGGCTGGAAGGTCTTCCTGCCGATCTCGCTGGCGATGGTGGTGATTGTCGCCGCGTTCCTCAAGATCACGGGGTTTGCGTGATGTCTGCTCTAGCCCAAGCCGCAAAATCCCTGCTGCTGCAGGATTTCGTCAGCGCTTTCTTCCTGTCGATGCGCCAGTTCTTCGCGCCGAAGGAGACGATCAACTATCCGCACGAGAAGGGCCCGACCAGCCCGCGCTTCCGCGGCGAGCATGCGCTGCGCCGCTATCCGAACGGCGAGGAACGCTGCATCGCCTGCAAATTGTGCGAGGCGATCTGTCCGGCGCAGGCGATCACCATCGAGGCCGGCCCGCGCCGCAACGACGGCACCCGCCGCACCGTGCGCTACGACATCGATATGGTGAAGTGCATCTATTGCGGCTTCTGCCAGGAGGCCTGCCCGGTCGACGCGATCGTCGAAGGGCCGAATTTCGAATTCGCGACCGAGACGCGCGAGGAACTTTATTACGACAAGGACAAGCTCCTGGCCAATGGCGATCGCTGGGAGCGCGAACTGGCGCGCAACATCTCGCTGGACGCGCCGTACCGCTGACATTTGACGCATGGACGGGGCGAGAGGCCTCGTCTAAGGAACACGCGGCTTCGGCACCGGAGGCGGAACGAAGCACACATCGAACAGGACGAACGTCCTGTTCGGACAGGAACCCGGGGGAACCCATGCTGAATGGACTAGAGGCGGCCTTTTTCTACCTCTTCGCCTTTGTCGCGGTGGCGTCGGCGTTCATGGTCATTTCGGCGCGCAATCCCGTGCATTCGGTGCTGTTCCTGATCCTGACCTTCTTCAATGCCGCGGGCCTCTTCATGCTGACCGGCGCCGAGTTCCTGGCGATGATCCTGCTCGTCGTCTATGTCGGCGCGGTCATGGTGCTGTTCCTGTTCGTCGTCATGATGCTCGACGTCGATTTCGCCGAGATGAAAGAAGGCGCCCTGCAATACGCGCCGATCGGCGCGCTGGTCGGGCTGATCCTGGCGGCTGAGCTGATCGTCGTGCTTGGCGGCTATACATTCGCGCCGCAACTGGCGGCGACGGTTGCAAAACCCACTCCGGACCTTGCCGCGCGCTCGAACACGGCAGCGCTCGGCGACATCCTCTATACCGACTACCTCTATTATTTCCAGATTGCCGGCCTTGTGCTGCTGGTCGCCATGATCGGCGCCATCGTGCTGACGCTGCGCCACAAGCCGGGCATCAAACGGCAGTCGATCGCCGCACAGGTCGGCCGCACGCCGGCAACGGGGATGGAAATCCGCAAGGTCAAGACGGGCGAAGGAATCTGAGATGGTCGTCGGCATCGCACATTATCTGACCGTATCGGCGATCCTGTTCACGCTCGGCGTGTTCGGCATTTTTCTCAACCGCAGGAACATCATCGTCATCCTGATGTCGATCGAGCTGATCCTGCTCGCGGTCAACATCAATTTCGTCGCCTTCTCAGCAGCACTCGGCGATCTCGTCGGACAGGTGTTCGCGCTGTTCGTGCTGACGGTCGCAGCGGCTGAAGCGGCGATCGGCCTCGCCATTCTCGTCGTCTTCTTCCGCAACCGCGGCTCGATCGCGGTCGAAGACGTGAACATGATGAAGGGTTGACGGGAACCACCATGTATCAGGCCATCGTCTTCCTTCCTCTGCTCGGCTTCCTGATCGTCGGCCTGTTCGGCACGTCGCTCGGCGCCAAGGCGTCCGAATACATCACCTCCGGCTTCCTGGTGATATCAGCCGTGCTGTCGTGGGTCGCCTTCTTCGCCGTCGGCTTCGGCGAGGGCGAGGTGTTCACCGTGCCGGTGCTGCGCTGGATCCAGTCGGGCGGGCTAGAGGCGGCATGGGCGCTGCGCATCGACACGCTGACGGTGGTGATGCTGGTCGTCGTCAACACGGTGTCGGCGCTGGTCCACATCTACTCGATCGGCTACATGCATCACGACCCGAACCGGCCGCGCTTCTTCGCCTATCTGTCGCTGTTCACCTTCGCCATGCTGATGCTGGTGACGGCTGACAACCTTGTGCAGATGTTCTTCGGCTGGGAAGGCGTCGGCCTCGCCTCCTATCTGCTGATCGGCTTCTGGTACAAGAAGCCGTCGGCCAATGCCGCCGCGATCAAGGCCTTCGTCGTCAACCGCGTCGGCGATTTCGGTTTCGCGCTCGGCATCTTCGGCGTGTTCGTGCTGTTCGGCTCGGTCAATCTCGGCACCATCTTCGCCAATGCGGCGACGTTCATTCCGGCCGAAGGCGCGCCGGAGGGCGCTGCCGTGCTGACCTTCCTCGGCTATGCCCTCGACAAGCAGGCTGCGATGACCGTCGTCTGCCTCTTGCTGTTCATGGGCGCCATGGGCAAGTCGGCGCAGGTGCCGCTGCACACCTGGCTGCCGGACGCCATGGAAGGCCCGACGCCGGTCTCGGCGCTCATCCATGCCGCCACCATGGTGACGGCCGGCGTGTTCATGCTGGCGCGGCTGTCGCCGCTGTTCGAACTGTCGCATTCGGCGCTGATCGTGGTCACCTTCATCGGCGCCTTCACCGCCTTCTTCGCGGCGACCGTCGGCCTCGTCCAGAACGACATCAAGCGCGTCATCGCCTATTCGACCTGCTCGCAGCTCGGCTACATGTTCGTGGCGCTCGGCGTCGGCGCCTATGGCGCGGCGATCTTCCATCTGTTCACGCATGCCTTCTTCAAGGCGCTGCTGTTCCTCGGCTCGGGCTCGGTGATCCACGCCGTCTCTGATGAGCAGGACATGCGCAGGATGGGCGGCCTCAGAACGCTCATTCCGAAGACCTACTGGATGATGGTGATCGGCACGCTGGCGCTGACCGGCGTCGGCATTCCGGTGACGGTCATCGGCACCGCCGGCTTCTTCTCCAAGGACGCGATCATCGAAAGCGCCTTTGCCGCGCACAATCCGGTCGCCGGCCTTGCCTTCGTGCTGCTGGTCGTCGCCGCCTGCTTCACCAGCTTCTATTCCTGGCGGCTGATCTTCATGACCTTCCACGGCCAGCCGCGGGCGAGCCACGAGGTCATGCACCATGTCCATGAATCGCCGCCGGTCATGCTGGTGCCGCTGTACATCCTGGCGGCCGGCGCGCTGTTGGCCGGCGTGATCTTCCATGGCGCCTTCATCGGCGAGGGCTATGCCGAGTTCTGGAAGGCGTCGCTGTTCACGCTGCCGGACAACCACATCCTGCACGATATCCACGAAGTGCCGTTTTGGGTGAAGCTGGCGCCGTTCGTCGCCATGCTGATCGGCTTTGCGATTGCCTGGCAATTCTACATCCGCGCGCCGGAGATGCCGAAGAACCTGGCGGCGCAGCATCGCGGGCTCTACGCCTTCCTGCTCAACAAGTGGTATTTCGACGAACTCTTCGACTTCCTGTTCGTGCGGCCGGCAAAACGCCTCGGCCACTTCCTGTGGAAGACCGGCGACGGCACCGTGATCGACGGACTTGGTCCTGACGGGGTTTCGGCGCGCGTCGTCGACGTCACCAACCGGGTCGTCAAACTGCAGACCGGCTACCTCTACCACTATGCCTTCGCCATGCTGATCGGCGTTGCCGCATTCGTCACCTGGATGATGCTCTGATGACCGCCTGGCCGATCCTCTCGCTGGTCACCTTCCTGCCGCTGGTTGGTGTGCTGTTCATTCTGCTGATCAACGACGACAGCGAGAATGCCCGCCGCAACATCCGCGCCATTGCCTTGTGGACGACTGGTATCACCTTCATCATCTCGCTGTTCATCTGGACCGGCTTCGACAATGCGGAGCCCGGCTTCCAGTTCGTCGAGAAGTTTGCCTGGCTGGATTCCGGCATCTCCTACCATATGGGCGTCGACGGCATCTCCATGCTGTTCGTCATCCTGACCACCTTCCTGATGCCGCTCTGCATCCTGGCTTCGTGGGAATCGATCGAGAAGCGCGTTAAGGCCTACATGATCGCCTTCCTGCTGCTGGAGACGCTGATGATCGGCGTGTTCTGCGCGCTCGACATCGTCTTGTTCTACGTCTTCTTCGAGGCCGGCCTGATCCCGATGTTCATCATCATCGGCGTGTGGGGCGGCAAACGGCGCGTCTACGCCTCGTTCAAGTTCTTTCTCTATACGCTGGCCGGCTCGGTGCTGATGCTGCTTGCCATCATGGCGATGTTCTTCCAGTCCGGCACCACCGACATCCCGACGCTGCTGACGCACAACTTCCCGGCCTCCATGCAGACCTGGCTATGGCTCGCCTTCTTCGCGTCTTTCGCCGTGAAGATGCCGATGTGGCCGGTGCACACCTGGCTGCCGGACGCGCATGTCGAGGCGCCGACGGCCGGTTCGGTGATCCTGGCCGCCATCCTGCTGAAGATGGGCGGATACGGCTTCCTGCGCTTCTCCCTGCCGATGTTTCCGATCGCCTCGGAGATGTTTGCGCCGCTGGTCTTCGCGCTGTCCGTCGTCGCCATCATCTACACCTCGCTGGTGGCGCTGATGCAGGAGGACATGAAGAAGCTGATCGCCTATTCGTCGGTCGCCCATATGGGCTTCGTCACCATGGGCATCTTCGCGATGAACCAGGAAGGCGTCCAGGGGGCGATCTTCCAGATGCTGTCGCACGGCCTGGTCTCCGGCGCGCTGTTCCTGTGCGTCGGCGTCATCTACGACCGCATGCACACGCGCGACATCGACGCCTATGGCGGGCTGGTCAACAACATGCCGAAATACGCCACCGTGTTCATGATCTTCACCATGGCCAATGTCGGCCTGCCCGGCACCAGCGGCTTCGTCGGCGAGTTCCTGACCATGCTCGGCGTGTTCCGGGTCAACACCTGGGTGGCGTTCTTCGCCGCCACCGGCGTCATCCTGTCGGCGGCCTATGCGCTGTGGCTGTATCGCCGGGTGATCTTCGGCGCGCTGACCAAGGACAGCCTGAAAGGCCTGCTCGACCTGTCGACGCGCGAGAAGGTGATCATCTACCCGCTGGCCGTGCTGGTCATCTTCTTCGGCGTCTACCCGGCGCCGGTCTTCGACGCGACCGCCGCATCGGTCAAGGCGCTCGTCACCAATGTCACCGCATCCATCGACACCGCGCAGACCGCGGCGGCGAACTGACCCGAGAGGTTTGCGAACCATGACGCCGGACCTTCTCTCCAGCCTGTCGCTGTCGACGCCAGAGCTGATCCTCGCCGTCGGCGCCCTGGCGCTGCTGATGCTCGGCGCCTATTCGCGCGCCAACACCACCACCACGGTCAGCGGCCTTGCCGTCGCCGTCCTGGTGGTTGCCGGCCTCTGGACGATCCTTTCCACCGGGCAGGGCAACGCTTACGGCGAAGCCTTCGTCCAGGATCCCTTCGCCCGCTTCATGAAGGTGCTGGCGCTGATCGGGTCGGCGGTGACGCTGGTCATGTCGATGCGCTTCGCCAAGGCGGAGCATTTCGACAAGTTCGAGTATCCGGTGCTGATCCTGCTGTGCACGCTCGGCATGATGCTGATGATCTCGGCCAACGGCATGATCGGGCTTTATCTCGGCCTCGAACTGCAGTCGCTGGCGATCTACGTGCTGGCGGCGATCAACCGGGACAATCTGCGCTCGACCGAGGCGGGACTCAAGTACTTCGTACTTGGGGCGCTGTCGTCGGGCATGCTGCTCTACGGCATCAGCCTCGTCTACGGCTACACCGGCAACACCGGCTTCCAGGAGATCGCCGCAGCACTTGGCGGCGGCGAGCGGCAGCTTGGCCTGGTCTTCGGCCTGGTCTTCGTGCTGGCCGGCCTTGCCTTCAAGATATCGGCGGTGCCGTTCCACATGTGGACGCCCGACGTCTATGAAGGCGCGCCGACGCCGGTGACGGCCTTCCTCGCTGCGGCGCCGAAGATGGCGGCGATGGCGCTGATCGTGCGCGTCACCATGGACGCCTTCCAGCCGATCGCCGCCGACTGGCAGCAGATCATCGTCTTCATCTCGATCGCCTCGATGCTGCTCGGCGCCTTTGCGGCTATCGGCCAGACCAACATCAAGCGGCTGATGGCCTATTCCTCGATCGGCCATATGGGCTACGCCCTGGTCGGCCTCGCCGCCAACAGCCAGGCCGGCGTTCGCGGCGTCGCCATCTACATGCTGATCTATCTGGTGATGACGCTCGGCACCTTCGCCTTCATCCTCGCCATGCGGCGCAAGGAAGGCAATGTCGAACAGATCGGCGATCTCGCCGGGCTGTCATCGACCAATCCGATCATGGCGACGATCCTGACCATCCTAATGTTCTCGCTGGCCGGCATTCCGCCGCTCGCCGGCTTCTGGGGGAAATGGTACGTGTTCCTTGCCGCCATCAACGCCAACCTCTACGCGCTGGCGATCATCGGCGTGCTGGCCTCGGTGGTGGGCGCTTATTATTATCTGCGGATCATCAAGATCATGTGGTTCGACGAACCGGTCGGCGGCTTCGTGCCGATGGCGACCGAGCTTCGCATCGTGCTTGGCGTCTGCGGCGCCTTCGTGCTGTTCTATGTGCTGATCGGCGGGCCGATCGGCACCTATGCCGAAGCCGCCGCCAAGACATTCTTCTGACAGGATGGCATTTCGGCTGGCTCCAACAGCGGCCTCGGAAGGGTTCCGGCTCGAGGCACATGACACCGTCGGTTCGACCAATGCGCTGGCGCTCGACCGTGCGCGGGCGGGAGATCCGGGCAAGCTCTGGGTCGTTTCGAAAAAACAGGAAAGCGGGCGTGGCCGGCGCGGCCGGGTCTGGGCGACGCCCGAGGGCAATCTGGCGGCGACCCTGCTGGTGGTCACCAATGCCGAGCTTCGCTTGGCCGCGACGCTCGGCTTCGTCGCCGGGCTGGCGCTGGCCGATGCGCTCGACGCCGTCGTGCCGAAGGGCAGGATCGCAATCGGCCTCGACGGCGGCAGCGATGGAAAAAACCGTTTCGAGCTGAAATGGCCGAACGATGTGCTTGCCTCCGGCGCCAAGCTTGCCGGCATCCTGCTGGAATCGGCGATACTCGAAGGCGATCGCTTTGCGGTGGCGGTCGGCATCGGTGTCAATGTGGTGGCATACCCCAAGGATTTGCCTTATCCCGCGACATCGCTTGGCGCGCTGGGCGCTGCTTGCGATGCCGAGACATTGTTTCTGGCACTGTCGGATGCCTGGAGCGAGAATGTGCGGCTGTGGAACGATGGGCGCGGGCTGTCGGCCGTCAGGCGGCGCTGGCTGGCGCGCGCGGCAGGGCTTGGCGGGCAGGTTGCTGTCAGAATTGACGGTAATGTGGTGCGCGGCACGTTCGAGACCATTGACGAGGACTGCCGTTTCGTGATCCGCGACGATGAGGGTTCGGTTCTGACGATCGCCGCCGGCGACGTGCATTTCGGTGCGGTCGCGTCGGCCAAGGTTTGACAGGCCCCCCAGGTTTGGCAGGCCAAGGTTTTGACAGGCCAAGTTTTTTACGGGCTCAGGTTTGACTGGCCCCAGAGTTTGACGGGCTTGGGTTGACCGGCCAGGAAAGGAATGATCATGGCGACAGCGGAAAACGCCGAACTCGTCTTCGTGCCGCTTGGCGGCGTCGGCGAGATCGGCATGAACTTCGCCCTCTATGGCTACGGGCCGGCCAATGCGCGCGAATGGATCGTCGTCGATGTCGGCGTGACCTTTCCCGATGCCAGCCTGCCTGGCGTCGACCTGGTGCTGCCCGACACGCGCTTCATCGAGGAGAACATCGCCAATCTGCGTGGCATCGTCATCACGCACGCGCATGAGGACCACTACGGCGCGCTGCTCGACACATGGCCGAAGCTCAAGGCGCCGGTCTGGATGACGCCGTTCGGCGCTGGATTGCTGGAAGCCAAGCGGCAGGGCGAGCAAGGCGCACCAAAGATCCCGGTGACGATCTACCGCGCCGGTGAAAAGTTCAGCGTCGGCCCGTTCGAGATCGAGGCCATCCCGGTCGCGCATTCGATCCCCGAACCGATGTCGCTGGCGATCACCTCGCCGGCCGGCACCGTCATCCACACCGGTGATTGGAAGATCGATCCGGCGCCGACGATCGGACCGCTGACCGACGAGGCGCGCTTTCGCGCCCATGGCGACAAGGGCGTGCTGGCGTTGATCTGCGATTCCACCAATGCGCTGCGGGAAGGGGTGTCGCCGTCGGAAGTCGCGGTTGGCGAGGGCCTCAAGGGCGTCATCCAGAGCGCCAAGGGCCGCGTTGCGGTCACCACCTTTTCCTCCAATGTCGGACGCATCGTCTCCATTGCCAAGGCGGCACGCGATGCCGGCCGGCAGTGCCTGGTGCTCGGCCGCTCGCTGAAGCGGGTCATCGATGTTGCCGGCGAACTCGGCTACATGGATGGGCTGCCCGAATTCATCGCCGAGGAGGACTTTGGCTTCATCCCGCGCGAAAACCTCGTCATCATCTGCACCGGCAGCCAGGGCGAGCCGCTTGCGGCGCTGGCGAAACTCTCGCGCGAGGAGATGAAATCGGTGTCGCTGACGGCAGGCGATACGGTGGTGTTTTCCTCGCGTACCATTCCCGGCAACGAGAAGGGTATCCTTGAGATCAAGAACCGTCTGATCGATCTCGGTATCAAGATCATCGAGGACGGTGATGCGCTGGTGCATGTCTCGGGCCATCCGCGCCGCACCGAGCTGCGCAAGATGTATGAATGGGTGCGGCCGCAGATCGGCGTTCCCGTGCATGGCGAGGCGGCGCATCTGGTGGCGCAGGGATCGCTGATGTCGGTGTCCGGCATCGGCCAGGTGGCGCAGGTGCGCAACGGCGACATGCTGCGGCTCTATCCCGGTGCGGCGGCGATCATCGACCAGGTGCCGTTCGGCCGCATCTACAAGGACGGCAGGCTGATCGGCACCGACCAGGCGATGGGCATTCGCGACCGGCGCAAGCTGTCTTTCGCCGGCCATGTCGCGGTCAATGTCGTGCTCGACGACAAATATGAGCTCGCCGGCGATCCCGATCTGGTCGCCATCGGCGTCGCCGAGGCCGATGGCCGCGGCGAGAGCCTGGAGGACCTGATGATCGATGCGGCAATCGGCGCCGTGGACTCCATCCCCCGTCAGCGCCGAAGAGATCTCGACCTCGTGCAGGAGGCAGTGCGCCGCGCCGTCCGTGGCGCCGCCAATGAAGCCTGGGGCAAGAAGCCGCTGGTGACGGTGTTCGTCACAAGGTAAGGGAATAGGGGAGTAGGGCAGTACGGCAGTAGGGGGAGAAAGTCGTTTTTCCCTCCTCCCATACTGCCCTATTGCCTTGCTGCCCTGAGGAAAACCAATGCTTGGACGCCTGAACCATGTCGCGCTTGCCGTGCCGGATCTGGCTGCGGCGACAGCGGCTTATCGCGACACGCTCGGCGCCCGGGTGACCGCGCCGCAGGCGCTGCCGGAGCATGGCGTGACGGTGGTGTTCGTCGATGTCGGCAATACCAAGATCGAATTGCTGGAGCCGCTTGGTGAGGGTTCGCCGATCGCGGCATTCCTCGAGAAGAACCCATCGGGCGGCATGCATCATCTGTGCTATGAGGTCGACGACATTCTTGCCGCGCGAGATCACCTCAAGGCCAGCGGCGCCCGTGTCCTCGGCGACGGCAACCCGAAGACCGGCGCGCATGGCAAGCCGGTGCTGTTCCTGCATCCCAAGGATTTCTTCGGCACGCTGGTCGAACTGGAGCAAGCATGAGCTGGGTTTCATTTCTCGCCCTGTTCTTCATCACATGGTGGGTGGTGCTGTTCGCCATCCTGCCGTTCAGCCTGAGGACGCAGGACGAGGATGAGGACGTGACGCTGGGCACGGTATCCAGCGCGCCGCGCGGACCGCATATGCTGCGCGCGGTGCTGCGGACGACGATCGTCACGCTGGTTCTACTTGGCATCTTTTATGGCATGACGCGGGGGCTCGGCCTCGGCATCGACGACATCCCGCACATCGTGCCGGATTTCAGCCGGAGTCCCGAAAACTAGACCGCCGGGTACGGCTGGCCACATCTTGCATGCGAGCACCAATCCGGGCTGGAAGCCGATGCAGGTTCCGAACCGGCTGTGCTGGCGCCAGGTAAAGCGGTTTAGCAATTTGTCGTGCTAACCAAATGATTGCACAAAAAAAATGCAAGGCACGAGGCCTTGCAATTAAACGCGTCCGATCTGTTTCCGGTATCCGGCGGCAGCGAGTAACCGCGCCTAGATCGCATCCTCCCAAGACTTTGACCGCGTAGGAGAGCAGATTTCTTTCCGCCCTCTCGTTTATCGGCGCACATTAGACCAAGCCGGGTGAAAATGTCACGCAGAATTTTGCCCGGAAATAAGCAATCTCGTGCTGCACTGCACAATAGTATGGCAGGCGTTGCTTGCGAAACGACCAGCAAGGCGAACGCGGCACTGCGGCGCCTTTGCGACGCCCCATCGGGCGCCCAGTTGGCGCGGGGGCGGGTTTCCATTCCGTCATGAAATGGCTATGAAGCCGGGGCAAGCAAGCCTGCGCTGCGCCGATTCCGGTGCGGCAATCCTCTCTCTCACGGACCGGTCCATGCGTTTGTCGCGCTATTTCCTGCCTATCCTTAAAGAAAATCCGCGCGAGGCCGAAATCGTCTCGCACCGGCTGATGCTGCGCGCCGGCATGATCCGCCAGCAGGGGCAAGGCAGTTTTTCCTGGCTGCCGCTCGGCAAGAGGGTGCTGGACAAGGTCTGCCGGATCGTTCGCGAGGAGCAGGACCGGGCCGGCGCGCTTCAGATCCTGATGCCGACCATCCAGTCGGCCGAGCTGTGGCGCGAAAGCGGCCGCTATGACGATTATGGCAAGGAGATGCTGCGCATCAAGGACCGGCAGGATCGGGACATGCTCTATGGACCGACCAACGAGGAGGTGGTCACCGAGATTTTCCGCGCCTATGTGAAGTCCTACAAGGATCTGCCGCTCAATCTCTATCACATCCAGTGGAAATTCCGCGACGAGGTGCGGCCGCGCTTCGGCGTCATGCGCAGCAGAGAGTTCCTGATGAAGGACGCCTATTCCTTCGATCTCGACTTCGAAAGCGCCAGGGCGGCCTATAACAGGATGTTCGTGTCCTATCTCAGGACGTTCACGCGCATGGGGCTGCAGGCAATCCCGATGCGTGCCGATACCGGGCCGATCGGCGGCGACCTCAGCCACGAATTCATCATCCTGGCCGAAACCGGCGAGAGCCAGGTCTATTGCCATCGCGACTATCTCGCACTTGATGTGCCGGGGGCGGACACGGACTTCTCCAACGATGCCGAGATCGGCGACATCGTCAAGAAATGGACGACGCCTTATGCGGCGACCGACGAGATGCACGACGAGGCGGCGTGGGAGAAGGTCGCGACAAGCGACCGGGTCTCGGCGCGCGGCATCGAGGTCGGCCACATCTTCCATTTCGGCGACAAATATTCGAAGCCGATGGGCGCCAAGGTGACCGGGCCCGACGGCATGGATCATTTTGCTTCCGGAGGTTCCTACGGCATCGGCCCGACGCGGCTGGTCGCGGCGATCATCGAGGCCAGCCACGACGACAACGGCATCATCTGGCCGGAGGCGGTGGCGCCTTTCGACGTCGGCCTGATCAATATGAAAGCCGGCGACGCCGACTGCGACCGCATCTGCGATGAACTCTATGCAGCGTTTGTCGCCGTCGGCAAGGACGTGCTTTACGACGACACCGATCAGCGGCCGGGCGGCAAGTTCGCCACAGCCGACCTGATCGGGCTGCCGTGGCAGGTGATCGTCGGGCCGCGCGGCGTGGCCGCCGGCGAGGTCGAGATCAAGAACCGCAGGAACGGCGAGCGTGAGACGCTGCCGATCGAAGACGTGAAGAAACGCTTCGGTTTTGCCGGATGAGTGGAGCGGCAGCAGCTAAACCCATGGCCGCCGGAGCTTTTTCCGTGTTTGAACGCATGGTCGCGTGGCGCTATCTGCGCTCGCGCCGCAAGGAGACGGTGATCTCCGTCATTGCCTCGATCTCGTTCCTCGGCATCATGCTGGGCGTCGCCACGCTGATCGTCGTGATGGCTGTCATGAACGGCTTTCGCGCCGAGCTTCTGACGCGCATCCTCGGCGTCAACGGCCATCTGATCGTGCAGCCGCTCGACATGCCGCTGGAGGACTATGCGCAGATCGCCGGCCGCATCAACGGCGTGCCCGGCGTCCAATACGCCATTCCGCTGATCGACGGCCAGGTGCTGGCGCAAGGCAATGTCGGCGGCGGGTCGGGGGCGCTGGTGCGCGGCATACGCGGCGAGGACCTGGGCAAGATTTCAATCGTCGCCAACAATATCCAGCAGGGCTCGATCGCCGGCTTCGACACAGGCGAGGGCGTCGCCATCGGCAGCCGCATGGCCGACAATCTTGGTCTTGTGCTCGGCGACACCATCACGCTTATCGCCCCCGACGGCGATGTCACGCCGCTCGGCACGACACCGCGCATGAAGGGTTACCCGATCACGGCGATCTTCGAGGTCGGCATGTCGGAATATGACAGCTCCATCGTCTACATGCCGTTTTCGGAAGCGCAGCTCTATTTCAACATGGATGGCCGGGCCCAGGCGATCGAGATCTATGTCGACAATCCCGACAATGTCGACGCGCTGAAGCCGAAGGTCGAGGAGGCATCGCAGCGGCCGATAACCATGGTCGACTGGCGAGAACGAAACCGGACATTCTTCGATGCGCTGCAAGTGGAGCGCAACGTCATGTTCATGATCCTGACGCTGATCGTGCTGGTTGCCGCGCTCAACATCATTTCGGGGCTGATCATGCTGGTCAAGGACAAGGGCCACGATATCGCCATCCTGCGCACCATGGGCGCCACGCGCGGCGCGATCCTGCGCATCTTCCTGATGACGGGGGCGGCGATCGGCGTGGTGGGCACCCTCGCCGGCGTCCTGCTCGGCGTCGTCATCTGCCTGAACGTCGAGCGCATTCGCCAGTTCTTCTCCTGGCTGGCCGGCGAAAGGCTGTTCAATCCCGAGCTCTATTTCCTGAGCCAGTTGCCTGCCCGCATGGACGCCAGCGAGACGATCTCGGTGGTGCTGATGGCGCTGGTGCTGTCGTTCCTGGCGACGCTGTTTCCGGCATGGCGCGCGGCCAGGCTCGATCCCGTCGAAGCGCTGAGGTACGAATGATGGCCGATGCCATTATCGAGCTGAAGAGCGTCGAGCGGCATTATGTCCAGGGGCCGCGCAAGCTGACCATCCTCAACGGCGCCGATTTTTCGTTGAAGCGCGGGGAGATCGTGGCGCTGGTGGCGCCTTCGGGCACCGGCAAATCGACGCTGTTGCACACCGCCGGACTGCTGGAGCGGCCGGACGCCGGCGATGTCATTCTGGCCGGCCGCGCCTGCGGGCGGCTTTCCGACGACGAGCGAACGGCGATCCGCCGCAACGATGTCGGCTTCGTCTATCAGTTCCATCACCTGCTGCCCGAGTTCACGGCGCTGGAAAACATCATGATGCCGCAACTGATAAAAGGGCTGACGCGCAAGGAGGCTGCCGAGCGGTCGGCGCAACTGCTCGACTACATGCAGATCGGCAAACGCGCGCAGCACCGGCCGTCCGAACTGTCCGGCGGCGAGCAACAGCGCGTCGCCATCGCCCGCGCCGTCGCCAATGCGCCGCTGGTGCTGCTGGCCGACGAGCCGACAGGCAACCTCGACCCGGTCACCGCCTCCTATGTGTTCGAGGCACTGGGGGCGCTGGTCCGGCAGTCGGGCCTGGCGGCGCTGATCGCCACCCACAATCACGAGCTTGCCTCGCGCATGGACCGTCGCGTCACGCTGGCCGACGGCAAGGTTGTTCCGCTCTAGGTGTGCTGTCTGGCTGCATCTCCCCACGCGCAGCCAGCGCGGAAACAGTGAAATCCGATCTCAACCTTTCCTTAACCGTGCCGAACTGAGCGCCCGAATTTCGCGACACGCTCTGACTGAGGCCGTTGACATTCGAACAAAATCAGAACAAAATGCGAACATACTGAAAACAGGAGAGCGTTATGACCGGTCTTGTTCAGGATGTCGTGTCACTGGTGTGCATGAGCACGTTTCTCATTTCCATGGCGATCTGGATCGGAGCGATGTGAGGCAGCGCGCCCGTTCTTCACGGGTGAGGGGCTGCGTCGGAGCTCTGCGGTTCAGCGCCGCCTTGTCAGCCGGCCTTGCGGGCCGTTTCGACAAGCGGAGCTGCGGTGGGTCCGAAGACATCCTCGAACGCGGATTTCAGCGCGAGATCAAGATCGGCCATTGCCAGGGGAAGGCCGAGGTCGACGAGGCTGGTGACGCCGTGGTCCTGCACACCGCACGGCACGATGCCGCTGAAGTGGCTGAGATCCGGCTCGACATTGATGGCGATGCCGTGAAAGCTCACCCAGCGCCTCAGCCTGATGCCGATGGCGGCGATCTTGTCCTCGGCGAGCGATCCGTCGGGCAGGGCGGGGCGATCCGGCCGCACCACCCAGACGCCGACACGGTTCTCGCGCCGTTCGCCGCGCACGTTGAAAGCGGCCAGCGTGCCGATGATCCATTGTTCAAGTGCCGCGACGAAGGCGCGGACATCCTCGCGCCGCCGCTTCAGGTCGAGCATCACATAAGCGACCCGCTGGCCCGGCCCATGATAGGTATATTCGCCGCCGCGTCCCGCCGCGAACACCGGAAAACGTTCGGGCTCGATCAGGTCCTCGATGCGGGCGCTGGTGCCGGCGGTGTAGAGCGGCGGGTGCTCGACCAGCCAGACCATCTCGCCGGCGGCGCCGCCTCGGATCGCTTCGGCACGCGCCTCCATCACGGCAAGCGCATCCGGATAGGCGGTGAGGCCGGGTTCGATCCGCCATTCGACCGGCGCCGAACCGGGCAGGGGCAGGAACGACGTGGCGATCTGGCTGCGTTCTGTCATGGTGTGTCTCGTGTCGCCTCACATATGGCGGCAATCGGGTGAAACGTCCAGTTGCGAGCGCGTTTCAGCTCTTTGGAGGGTTATGCCGAAGCCCGGGCAATTATTGCGCGACGCGCCCTTGTTTCGCTGGAAACGATTTGCTACACGCCGCGAGCCGGTTCGTTCCGGCTCCTACCACGTGCGGTCGTGGCGGAATTGGTAGACGCGCAGCGTTGAGGTCGCTGTGGGGCAACCCGTGGAAGTTCGAGTCTTCTCGACCGCACCAGCTTTATCCAATAAGCTGTTATTTTTTATTGTGCGTTTTTTGTTTCCCTGCAGTCCTTCCAAGACTGCTTGTGCAAACTGAACACTGCGCGAACCCGTTGCTGTTTGGATGCGGAATGCCGCGCCCTGACCGCGTGGTTTGACCCGCCATCATATGCCAGCTGCTTCAAAGACCGAACCGTGCCGCGAAACGGACACGTGGGAATGCTCGGCGAAAAATGCGCTTTCCACGCAAGCGGCTGTATATTGATGTGATTGCGCGGCAAAATAGCCCGCTAGTGCATTATCTCAAGGCTTGTTTGCGGACGCGACTTTCCAGCCGCATGAGCAAATAATCGACCTCTTGTCTGGCCGCCGCCGACAATGCACTGCCCGGCTTGCGCTGGGCGTCCGACGCGATGGCGCCGCGCTTCATCATCACATATTTTCGTACCGCAAGCCCCACGCCGGGTTGCTGCTCATAGCGCAGATAGGGCAGGTGGGCGTCGAAAAGATCGTGCGCCTTGTCGCGCTCGCCGGCGGCGGACAGTTTCACCATGTCGACCAGCATATCGGGGAAGGCATAGCCGGTCATCGCGCCGTCGGCGCCGCGCTCCGTCTCGAAGTCGAGAAAGAGGCCGCCATTACCGGTAAGGATCGACAGCGGCCGCAGCGAGCCGTCCTTCTGGAAGTCGCGCAGCGCGCTGATCTTCTCCAGGCCCGGCCAGTCCTCGTGCTTGAGCATGAAGCAGGCCGGGTTGTCGGTGACGATGCGGCGGATGACGGCCGGCGTCATGATCACCGAGAGGGTCAGCGGATAATCCTGCAGGACGAAAGGAACATCCTCGCCGACCGCTTCGGATGCGTTGCGGAAGTAGGTGACGATCTGGTCGTCGGTGCGCAGCGCCGGCGGCGGCGCGATCATCACGCCCTGCGCGCCAAGCTCCATCGCGGCGCGCGCAAGGCTGCGCATGGCGGCGAAGCCAGGGGCAGAGACGCCGACGATGACCGGCAGCCTAGTGCGCGCCACGACACGTTTGACGATCTCGATCGATTCGCCGGCGTCGAGCTTCGGGGCCTCACCCATGATGCCGAGGATTGTCATCCCATCGACGCCGCAGCGCTCGTAGAAATCGACCATCGAATCAAGCGATTCCCAGTCGATCTTGCCATCCGCCTCGAACGGCGTCGGGGCAATGGTGTAGACGCCTTTGGTGTCAGCGCCGATGGCCATGAGCTCCTCCTAAATCCAGCTTTCAATCATAGCGCAGGACCGACGGTCCGATCCAACCCGGCAGTCGGTCCGGACGGGCGGGGTCCCGTTCGTCGTTCCATCGTATGCGGACAACTGGTTGGCCGATCTGGACAATGGCTGCACGGGATTGCGCCGCGGGTCGAAACCCGCGGAAAAGAGAAGGTGTTGCGCCGTCGGACAATGCAATCATGCTCTGCGAGCCGTCAACCTTATTACGCCGCGAGTTCAGCAGTTGCAGGCGGCGATCCGTGCGGCGATTTGACCTCAAGGACTGTCGATCCTGGGGAATGACTTTGCCAAAGTCAAAATCCAGCCTTAACCTTCTGCAATGCATTCCAGGTCGAGCATCCGGTTTTGCCTGGGAAAGCCGCACGCAACGGAGCCCTATTTATGAGTGACAGCCAGGTAAGGATTGCGGCCGGGAACACCATTCGAAGCCTGCATGCCGATCTGCCGGTCAACGCCACCTTCCATATCTGGCTCAAGGCGACCAGGCCGGACGTTCCAGGCTCGCTGTCGTTTTCCAACGTTCGCGGCAAGTTCGGCGAGGTGAGCGTCGCGAACGCCGAAGAGCATGAATTCAGAATTTTTCACGTCTTCGGCGGCGGGAGTGTCGAACTGGATTACGATGCGGATCAGACCTCGGTTTCGGTTGCCTACTGGTTCGCATTGGCCGACGTGCTGGAGACAGGCATTACAGTTCTCCACACCAATCCGGGAAATGCCCCACCGAACATCCCCGACAGCTATCATTTTCGTCCGCCGTTCGGCTGGATGAACGATCCGAACGGATTTGGCCGGTTTGGAGGCCGCCCACATCTGTTCTATCAGCATTATTCGCATGGCCTTCGCTGGAACACGATGCATTGGGGGCACGCCGTCTCTTCGGATTATTTGCGGTGGCGTCACATGCCAATCTTCCTGTTTCCGTCGGAAGATCTCACCGCCAGGCCCGACAAACGGGGCGGCGCCTATTCCGGCTCGGCCATCCCGCTTGCCGATGGCCCGGGCATTCGCGTCTTTTTCACCGAGCAGGTACAGGACCGTATCCCGGAACAGCAGATCCAACTCACGGCCACTTCCAGCGACCTCATCATGGCGGGAGACGCGCACGTCATCCTGCCATACCGCCCGCTTGACCAGGGATTGACAGCGGATTTTCGTGACCCATACGTCTTCAGGGGACCGGATGGCCTTTGGAAAATGCTGCTGGGCAGCCAGAGCGATGAAGGCGGCGTTGTCCTGCTCTACGAAACCCGTGACCATACGGCCGCCACCGGCTGGACGTATGTCGGCAAGCTTCTGGTCGAGAAACACTATCGGACGACGGCGATCGAATGTCCCTGTCTGCTGCCGCTCGACGGGCCTGCGACCGACCCAGCGACGCGCTGGGTCCTGATTCTCGGGCTGATGAACAGTGAAGACCAGTCGACCCGGCGCAAGAACCTGACAATGGCCATTGTCGGCTGGTTCGATGGTCGGACCTTTGCCAAGGAATTCGAACAGGAACTGGACTTCGGGACGGATAATTACGCCTTCCAGGCCTTCGCCGACGGCGATGCCATTGTTGGTATAGGCTGGCTTGCCAACTGGGCCGACACCGGGCCGGCAATCGATTTCCCCACAGCCATGACGTTGCCTCGCAATATCCATCTGTCTGCAGGCGAGTTGCACACCCCGCCCATCGGCGCTGCCGAGAGCCTGCGGAGCCATATTCTGGACCGGACACGCCTCGCAGCCGGAGAGCAGGTAAGCTTTATCAACGGCGCCGTCGAAATCCTGTTCGAGCTGGAAAAGCCGGGTGCCCATTTCCACTTGAAGCTGCAACATCCAACTGTCCGGCTCGAGGTTGTCGTCGACGACGAGGGACTTGCCATTCGTCATGGAGACGACGCAGTGGAATCCCCTCACTATATTGCCAAGGGAGCCCGTCCAAAACGGCTGCGGATATTCCTCGACTACGGATCGATCGAGGTTTTTGCGGATCGCGGTCGTTGGGCCGGCACGAAGCGGATCAGCGGTTTTGAGCCGGTGCAATCGGCACGTCTCATCGCCGAAACGGGCGCCGTACTACACGCGACGGTATGGGCGCTCAAACCGTGACAAGGAAATCCTGTTTCCAGTTCAGGATTGGATTTCCAGTTCAGTTTCGGGCGTCCGCAAACACCGACCAATGAACGAGGCCTTCGACGACGCCGAGGGCGAACGGTTCCTTCGCGCTGTAGATCAGCCGGTTGTTCCGCGCCATGTCAAGCAGTTCGGGAAGGGCATTGGCGACGACAATTCCACGCGCCCCCGGCAGCTCGAACATGCTGCGGTCGTTGTTGGTATCGCCGGCGACGACCACCTCATCCAGGCCGATGCCGAGCTCATTGCAGAGCCAGGCCAGCGCCTGACCCTTGTCTGCTGAGCGCGGCAGGATGTCGAGATCGCGTCCGCTCGAATAGACCATCGTCACCGACAGGCCGGCCTCGGCCAGAGCACGCTCGATGCTGGCAAGGGCTTCCGGACTTGCGTCGAGCAGGTACCAGCTCGATTTGAAGGCGTGTTGATAGCCGTCGGGTTGGCGGACTGTGTCTTTGAGCGACCCGAGCACCGCGTCGATCTTTTCAAGCGACCAGCCTTCCGAAAATCTTTGGGTAAAACGCCCGAGGCGCGAGGTGTGCCGCGGACCGGCGAGCATCGTGCCGACACCGCCGATCACATAGTCCGGCGCCGGCAGGGCGACTTCGTCGACGAAGTTCAAGATATCGTCGGCCAGGCGACCGCTGTTGTAGACGAGAACCGGCCGGTGCTCGGGATCGAGCGCTTCCCATTTCAACCGAAAGCGTGACGTCGCCGGCGCATCGCCAGCCAGGGTACCGTCGAGATCACTCGACAAAAGCGCGATCGGTTTCAATCGCCGTCGTTCCACGGCTCGTCCCAGTCATGATCGTCGACCGCTTTCAGCACCGGACGGCCTTCGACAAGGCTGACCAGCTGCTGCGCGATGCCTGTCCAGGTGAACAGGCTGCGCGCCTTGTGCGCGCCCATGCGGCCCAGACGGCCGTAGAGGCGCTGGTGCTTCATCGGCTTGACGATGGTGATGCCGAGATCTTCCTTGTCGAACGGATCGCCAAAAAGCGCGTGCCGGCCATAGCTGATCCCGCGATAGAGGCCGCCATGGATCGTAACCACGGTCGGCGTTCCGCAGGCCATTGCCTCGATCGCGGTCATGCCGAACGGCTCGTAGCGGCTCGACAGGACGAACATGTCCGCCGCCCGATAGGTGTCGGCCAGGTCCTCGTCGGCAACATAGCCGGAGAAGACGACACGATCCTGCAAGCCTAGCTGTTCGACCTGTTGCTTGAGCTGGTTGAGGATCTTTTGTTCCTGCTCGTCCATGTTCTCGCCGCCGACAGCGAGCCTCAGGACCGCATCCGGCACACGCGGCGCCACCACGGAAAACGCATCGATCAGCAGGTCGTAGCCCTTGTTGGTGGCCAGCCGGCCGAGCGCCAGGACCGTTCGCCCTTCGAAGCCGAGCCGATGGCGGATCAACCGGCGAGACGCCTCGCTGACGGGGAAGAACCGGTTGTCGTCGTAACCGGGCGGGATCATGTGCACGCGGTCGCGCTCGAGGCTGTAGTCCTCGACCAGCATGTCGACCTGCGGCGGCGTTGTTGCGATCACCATGGCGCAGCTTCGATAGATGATCGTCTCGTGCTTGATGCGCTCGGTGAAATTGAACTCGGCCTCGAAAGTATCGGCCTTGTCAGGGTAGTCCGTCTTCATCTGGCGCTGCTTCCAGATGCCGAGCGAATGCGGCGTATGGATGTGCGGGACAGTGAGCGCTTCCGACAGTCGCTGCCCCGCCACGCCCGCATCCCAGTAGTGACTGTTGATGAAGTCGTAGGAGAGATTTTCCCGGCGAATCAGCCGCAGCGCGTTTTCACACCACTCGAGAAGGTGGCGGTGGAGATATTCCTTCGGAATAAAATCGGGTCCGCCACAGGCGACACGCAGGACGCGAACCCCGTCGGCCACTTCATCGACAGGAGGCTGGTCTTCAAATCGTCGCGTCCAGATATCGACGGCATAACCCAACTGGGCCAGCTTTTTGGCAAGTTCCAGGACATAGACCACCTGTCCGCCGGTATCGGCCGCGCCCAGTGGCGGGTTGGCTGCTACGTAGCCGTGGGTTGAAATGAGAGCAATTCGAGGTATCGCCGCATCCGAGTCCGGCATCTGTATCCTTCTCTACGATTGATCTGTGCACGCCGCAGCATGCACAAGTTGGGTTATATAAGGTTTCCAGCCGCCATCCGCAAATGTCGAAAGCGCCAGGCGGCCGCCAGGCTGGTGGCACGTCGGTGGGAATATTGACTCCGCCCGCAATGATAGCCCCCAGAGACGCCGATAGGGAACATACCGAGGAGCCTCGGCGCGACGCTTATGGGAGAGCCGAAGACGTTGTGCGATTGGTGGATGATTGCGCCGGCTGACATCGACTTCGAAATCTGACAGACGCTGTAGCAATTTGACGCTGCTCATGATCCTTTCTGGAAATCGATTCCGATTTTCATAGTCATGCGCTAGACCTGACACGCAGCTTTTCCGGAATTCTGAATGGCGGGAGGCGCTTGTGGAAGGCCAGGACGAACAGACGACCGGCGCCAGGACCGCTGAGGACAGCGCCGACATCTATGGCGAGGACGGCGCCATTCTATCGTCGTTCCTTGCCCAGATCGGTGCCGCGATCGCCGATCGCGACACGCTGACGCTAAAGCGTGAAGTCGACGACCTGCACCAATCGGAACTCGGCGACCTGATCGAGGCGCTTCATCCAGAACAGCGCCGCGCGCTGGTCGAATTGTTGGGCGCCGACTTCGATTTTTCCGCGCTGACCGAGGTCGACGAGGCTATCCGCCGCGACATCGTCGACAGCCTGCCCAACGCCCAGATTGCCCAGGGGGTCCAGGACCTCGATTCCGACGACGCGGTCTACATTCTCGAGGATCTCGAAAAGGAAGACCAGGACGAGATCCTGTCGCAACTGCCGTTCACCGAGCGGATCAGGCTGCGCCGCTCGCTCGACTATCCCGAAGAGACTGCCGGTCGCCGCATGCAGACCGAGTTCGTCGCGGTGCCGCCATTCTGGACGATCGGCCAGACCATCGACTACATGCGCGAGGACAACAACCTTCCCGACCGCTTCAGCCAGATTTTCGTCATCGATCCGAGCTTTAAGCTGCTCGGCGCCATCGACCTCGACCAGATCCTGCGCACCAAGCGCTCGATCAAGGTCGAAGAGGTCATGCATGAGACCAGGCACGCCATTCCGGCGACGATGGACCAGGAGGAGGCGGCGCGCGAATTCGAACAATACGACCTTCTCTCCGCTGCCGTCGTCGACGAGAACGAGCGGCTGGTCGGCGTGCTGACCATCGACGACGTGGTCGACGTCATCCAGCAGGAAGCCGAGGAGGATCTGCTGCGCATGGGCGGTGTCGGCGACGAAGAATTGTCGGACAGCATCCTTTCGACCTCGCGCTCGCGCGTTCCGTGGCTGCTCGTCAACCTTTTGACGGCGTTCCTGGCGGCCTCGGTGATCGGCCTGTTCGACCGCACGATCGAGCACATCGTGGCGCTGGCCGTGCTGATGCCGATCGTGGCGGGCATGGGCGGCAATGCCGGCTCGCAGACCATGACGGTCACGGTGCGGGCGCTGGCGACCAGGGACCTCGACATCTACAATGCCGGCCGCATCATTCGCCGCGAGATGGGGGTGGGCTTCATCAACGGCATCATCTTCGCCATCCTGATCGGCATCGTCGCCGCCGCCTGGTTCCGCGATCCCAACCTGGGCGGCATCATCGCCGCGGCGATGATCATCAACATGTTCGTGGCCGCACTTGCCGGCATCCTGATCCCGCTGCTGCTCGACCGGTTCAAGATCGACCCGGCCGTGGCTTCGGCGGTTTTCGTCACGACGGTCACCGACGTCGTCGGCTTCTTTGCCTTTCTCGGCCTCGCCACATGGTGGTTCGGCGTGTGAGCGACGCCCGCTCAATTGACTTTTACGTAAATGCCATGCGAGATTTTGGAACAGCCTCTGGCCGATTCTGACACACGTGCGGATAGCGAGGCCGCATGGTTGGAACTCGCAGCGCGGCCGGGCATTTGGAGTGATGATGCGGGAATATTATTCGATAACCGAACTGACCCGCGAATTCGATGTTTCGACGCGGACGCTGCGCTTCTACGAGGACGAGGGGCTGGTGCAGCCGGTGAGGCGCGGCCGCACGCGGCTGTTTCGCCCGTCGGACCGGCATCTCATCCGCCAGATCATGCGCGGCAAGAGGCTCGGCTTTTCGATCAACGAGATCCGCGAAATCATCCAGATGTACAAGGAGCCGCCCGGCGAGGTCGGTCAGCTCAATCTGATGATCAAGCGCATCGAGGAAAAGCGCGAGGATCTGCGCCAGAAGCGCCGCGATCTCGAAGAGACCCTGGCCGAACTCGACCAGGCCGAAGAGTCCTGCGTCGAGCGGCTGGTGGAGCTTGGCGTCAACACCTGATCGGCCTTTTTGATAATTCTACTCTGGCGGCCAGCCAGCGTGGCTTTCTGCGCTTCCGATGCTCACCTACTCAAATGTACGCTCCGCTCCGGTTGCCGCCTCAAATCCAGCGGCGCACCCTTTTTGCGTAATCCCGGTATTTCTTGCCGAATTTCGTTGCCAGAACTTTTTCCTCGCCCTCGATCGCCATTTTCTGCGTTGCGAAGGCGGCGATGATCGCCAGCGGCAGGAACCATACGTTCCCCGAGATAAGGGCAACGCCGATCATCAGCAGCGTGTTGGCCAGATAGATCGGATTGCGGCTGACGGCGAAGGGGCCCGATGTAACCAGATGGTCCGGCACGGCGTTCGGGTGGAGCGTCGTCTTTGCCCGGATCATGATGCGGATCGCCGTGAACCAGAGTGCGACGACGCCGAACAATGCCACCCAGCCGGCCGCGAACAGGATGTCGCCCAAAAGGCCGCCGATCCATGGCAGCGGATAAAGCAAGCCAAGCGCGATGCTGACGGCGATGGCCGCGACATAGATCAGCGGCGGCCACGGTATAAACCCCGGTTTTTGCTGTCCCGGTTTCTGTTGGCCCGGTTTCTGCTGATGGTCGGTCATTGTGCTCCTCCCTCCATCAAAGTGCCGTCGGCCTTGGCAGTGCAGGCGCCGGCGAGCTCGTCGAGATGCGCCTTCCATTCCGCAGCCTGGTCGTTGCGGTAGAGCCGATCAAACGTGGCCTCGCCCTCGAGCGTATCGAGCATGCAGACACAATAGCTGCTGCAGAACTCCGTGTCGCGCGATTGCTCGCACGATGCCTGGCATTCTTTCAGGAAGGTGACCTGCCTGGTTTCGACGGCTGCCGGCATGACTTGCGAAATCAGCCAGACCGAGCCGATCAGCACCGGCTGGTGGATCAGATAGAAGGCGAGGCTGTGCCGGCCGATAAAGACCAGCGGATTAGTCCAGCGGCCGGGCGTTAGGCCCGCCAGCCGCGTCAGCATGCCGGAGGCGAAGGCAAGCTTTGCCGCTGCGATGCCGGCAAGCACAGCGCCGAACCATGGAAACAGCGGGACATAATCGTTGGAGCGCGGGTTGGTTGCCGACAGGCCGACCCACCACAGGGCCGGATGATCGAAGATCTCGGACCTGAGGTAGAGCGGCGCGGTGATGACGAAAGCTGCGACAACCAGCGTCAGCAGCGCCGGCAGCCGCAGAAACGCCAGGCCGAGCAGGCTGGCGAGCGCGATCTCGTGCAGGATGCCGAAGAAGATGAAACTGTCGGGTGTGGCAAGCCTGGTGGCGGCCGATATGGCGAGCGCCGCCCCGCCGACCATGGCGAAGCGTTTCCAGAAGCCGTTCCAGCGGATTTGCTTGCCATGGGCGAGGAACAGGCTGACGCCGACCAGGAACAGGAAGGTCGAAGCGATGCAGCGCGCGTAGAATTTCCACCAGCCAAAGGCGGTCAGGCCGGGATCGGTGTAGCCGAAGAATTCGAGATCCCAGGTGAAATGGTAGCTCGCCATGGCAAGCAAAGCGATGCCGCGGGCTACGTCGATGGCGATGATGCGCCTGGATCGGTCCTGAACGGCCGGCGTAGGAATGGTCATGGTCTCGCAATTCTGATTCAGTGCTGCAAGACGACTATCATGGTTGCCCCGGACAAAAGAAGACAGGGCCCATTGATGCCCAGGGCTTAGGCTAAAGCGCCGTATGCCGCTCGCAGCCAGTGGTCGAGGCCGGCGCCGCCCCTCATTGCCCTGCCGGGCATTTCTCCCCGTAAACGGGGCGAAAGAAGCTGGCCGCAACGCCGGCGCCCTTCTTGCAACGCTGGTGATTGGCGAAACCATCGATGACAGCGCCCCGGGGCAGCGCGGACGATCGGCTTTCAACCTGTCAAGATCGCGGCGTCGAGGAACCAAGCTGGTCTGCCGGCACGGCGCATTCGCGCTGCTAGCTGGCGGAATTTGGTTTGCCGGGCGCGGCGATTCTGCCTATAGTCGCAGCCGTCGTCGGTTCCGTTTTGGAACCAAGAGGGAATGCGGTAGGGGCAAAATTCGCCCGATGCCGTGGCTGCCCCCGCAACTGTGTGCGGTAGTCCTCTCCATATGCCACTGAAGATTTTCTTCGGGAAGAGCTTCTTCGGGAAGGTGGGGAAGGGCGCTGATCCGCGAGCCAGGAGACCTGCCGGCGACAGGAGAACTGACTTCTATGCCCTCGGGTGGAGGGCGAAAGGACAAGACATGAATACCGCTTCCGTCTCGCTCGGCGCTTCCGTCTCCTCGCAGTCGCGCTTTGTGCAGTTGGCGCTTGCTGCATTTCTCGGCGTTTTCGTCATGGGCTTTGTCGGCTTCTCGCATATCGATGCGGTCCACAATGCCGCTCACGACTATCGCCATTCGATGGGCTTTCCCTGCCACTGACGAGGGGCTGACACCATGACACTGTTTCGCAACGTCGTGTTCATCGCGGCGATCGCAGGGCTAGTGGCCGGCGTCGTTCTGGCCTGCATGCAGGCCTACGCCACCGTGCCACTCATCCTCAAGGCAGAAGTCTACGAACAGGCCGGCGGTGGTCACACGCATGACCATGGTTTGGCGCCGGCCGCAGCAGGCAGCAATGCCATGAGCAGCGCCGTGCCGGCTGAAGCAGCCACCGCGGAAGAGGAAGGCTGGGCGCCGGCCGATGGCTTCGAGCGCTTCGCTTTCAACGTCGTTGCCAACGTCGTCACCGGCATCGGCTTTGCGCTGATCCTGGTCGCCGCTTCGGAATTCGCCGGCGGCATCGGCAATTGGCGACAGGGCCTGTTCTGGGGGATTGCCGGCTTCGCCGTGTTCACGCTGGCCCCGAACCTCGGCCTGCCGCCCGAATTGCCGGCGATGCCGGCGGCCGATTTCGCCCAGCGCCAGATCTGGTGGACGGCGACCGTGGTGGCGACGGCTGCCGGTCTCGGGCTGCTCGCCTTTCGCAAATCGCTGCCGCTGGCCCTTCTTGCCGTAGCGTTGATCGTCGCGCCGCATATTGTCGGCGCGCCGCAGCCCGACAGTTTCGAATCGCCCATCCCGGAAGGCCTGCACCACCAGTTCGTGGTGGCGGTGACGCTGACCAATCTGGTGTTCTGGCTGGTGCTCGGCGCTGTCGTCGGCTTGGTGCGCGGCCGCTTGACCGGCACCGCAACCGGCCTGCGCGATAGCCTTGCCTGATCGCGCTGCTCCAGGCAGCAAGCTGACCTTGGTCGTCGGCGGTGCACGCTCGGGAAAGAGCGCGCATGCCGAAAGCCTGGTGACGGCCTGTCCAGCGCCGTGGACCTACATCGCCACGGCGCAAGCCTATGACGACGAGATGCACGAACGCATCGCGCTGCACCGGGCGCGGCGTTGCGACGGCTGGACGACGATCGATGCGCCGCTCGATCTCGTCGGCGCGATCGGGGCGCTGCCTGACGGCCGGCCTGTCCTGATCGACTGCCTGACGCTGTGGCTGTCCAACCATATGCTGGCCGAACGCGACATTGAGGCCGAATGCCGAGGGCTGGCGGATGTGCTGTCGCGGCCGCGCGGCCCGTGGTTCGTGGTTTCCAACGAGGTCGGCCAGGGCATCGTGCCTGACAATGCGCTTGCCCGCCGGTTTCGCGATGCCGCCGGCCGGCTCAACCAGCAGGTCGCCGCCGTCGCCGGCACGGTGCTGCTGATGGTGGCGGGACTGCCGCTCAAGGTGAAGTGATATGACCGATATCGATGACAGGGACGAGCAACGCCACCGCGCCAAGATGGCCAAGCGCAAGGCGGTGCAGGACGCCGAGGTCGCGGCCAAGACGGTCGAGAAGGGACTGCTGATCGTCAACACCGGGCCCGGCAAGGGCAAGACCACTGCCGCCTTCGGGCTGGCGCTGAGGATGCTCGGCTACGGCAGGCGCGTCGGCGTCGTCCAGTTCATCAAGGGCAAATGGCATACCGGCGAGAAGGACGCCTTTGCCGCTTTCGGCGACCGGGTCGTCTGGCACACGATGGGCGAGGGTTTTACCTGGGAAACGCAGGATTTGAAGCGCGACATCGCCGCCGCCGAGGCTGCCTGGGCCAAGGTGCTCGAGCTGATGGCCGATCCATCGATTAGCCTTCTGGTGCTCGACGAGTTGAACATCGCGCTGCGCTACGACTATCTCGATCTCGACACGGTGGTGGCGGCGCTGAAGGGCCGGCGCGAAAACCTGCATATCGTCGTCACCGGCCGCAACGCCAAGCCGGCGCTGGTCGAGGCGGCCGATTTGGTCACCGAGATGGGAGTTACGAAGCATCACTTTTCCGCCGGCGTGAAAGCGCAGCAAGGCATAGAGTTTTGAGGTTTCGTTCGCCTCTTCTTCCTTCTCCCCTTGTGGGAGAAGGTGGCCTCGCGAAGCGAGGTCGGATGAGGGGTGTTCCAGCTTGGCNCCTTCTCCCCTTGTGGGAGAAGGTGGCCTCGCGAAGCGAGGTCGGATGAGGGGTGTTCCAGCTTGGCACCGACAGCACTCCGTCCAACACCCCAACCGTCTCGGCGCTGCGCGCCGATCCACCTTCTCCCACAAGGGGAGAAGGAAAGGCCGCACAGTGGACGTCACGCAACGATGACGATCACCGACAGCAAGCCGAACAGTCCCATCAGCAGAAAGTCGGCAACCCGATAGAGTCTTAGCGCTCGCCTGATGTCCACGCTCTCGACATCGCGGCGGCCGCCTTCACCCATGAACGCGTCGTCGACCATGACGCCGTCGTAGGAGCGCGGCCCGGCCAGCGCCAGGCCGAGCGCGCCGGCCATCGCGGCCTCCGGCCAGCCGGCATTCGGCGAGCGGTGCTTTTTCGCGTCGCGCTGCACGGTGCGCCAGGCGTTGCCGGCATCGGCGTCTTTGACGAGGAAGGCGGCCAGCACGATGAGCAGCGCGGTCAGCCGCGACGCCGGCAGGTTGATCAGATCGTCGAAGCGCGCCGCCGCCCTGCCGAAGGCCTCGTGGCGCGGCGTGCGGTGGCCGATCATCGAATCGGCGGTATTGGCGGCCTTGTAGGCGACGCCGCCGGCCAGCCCGCCGACGCCGATCCAGAAGACCGGCGCGACGACGCCGTCGGAAAAATTCTCGGCCAGGCTTTCGATCGCCGCGCGGCAGACGCCGGCTCTGTCGAGCTTTTCCGGATCGCGGCCAACTATCTGCGAGACGGCAACACGACCGATGTCGAGTCCGCCATTGTCGAGCCCGTCGGCCACCGCCTCGACATGCTCGGTCAGGCTCTTCTGCGACAGCAGCGATGTCGCCAAGAGCGCGGTGAGGATCAATCCGGCTGGAATGCCCGCAAGCATGGTTTCCACCGCGAAAGCGATGGTGGCCGGCACAAGCACGATGATCAGCAGCGCATGAACACCGCGCCGGCGGCGCAGGGCGTCGGAATCAGTATCGCGGTTGAGCCTGCGGTCGAGAAAGGATATCAGCCTGCCGAACCAGGTGACGGGATGGCCGATGGCGCCGAGCAGCCAGCTGGGATAGCCGACAGCGAATTCAACAAGCAGTGACAGGAAAGCGATCAGGATCGACATGAAGTCTCTTGATGGAGCGGCGGCAGTGGTGGATCACGGCGGAAGCCTTGGCCGGGCGAGGGCGCTTTTTCCGCATGCGCCGCAGCCCTTCGTCGACCTCTCGACCGGTATCAATCCGCACTCCTATCCGTTTTTCGAGCTGCCCGCCACCGCCCTGTCGAGATTGCCGGAAGCTGCGCGGGTCCGTGATCTGGCCGAGGTCGCGGCAAGCGCCTATGGCGCGCCATCGGCGGCCAATGTGGTGGCAGCGCCGGGCACGCAGATCCTGTTGCCGCGCGTCGCTTCGCTGGTCAGCCCCGGCAAGGCGCTGGTGCTCGGGCCGACCTATGCCGAGCATCAGCGGGCAGCGGCAATCGCCGGCCATGCGGTGACGGAGATCGATGATTTCGATACCCTGGCAGGAGCCGACCTTGCCATCGTCGTCAACCCCAACAATCCGGACGGTCGCATCGTCGAGCGCAAGAACCTGCTTGCGCTTGCCGAACGATTGCGCGCCAGAGGCGGGTTGCTGGTCGTCGACGAGGCGTTCATGGATGTCGGCCCGCTTGGCGAAAGCCTGGCCGGCGATGTCGAGCATGGCGGCATCGTCGTGCTGCGCTCCTTCGGCAAGTTTTTTGGCCTTGCCGGCCTGCGGCTCGGCTTTGCATTGGCCGACGCACTGACGGTCGAACGGCTGGAGGCGCAGTTCGGGCCGTGGGCGGTTGCCGGTCCGGCGCTCGAATATGGCATCCGTGCGCTTGCCGACAGCGGCTGGCAGGCCGAGATGCGGCGCCGTCTGGCCAGGGATGCAGCACGGCTCGATGCGCTGTTCGGCCGCTTCGGTATCCCGGTCGCCGGCGGCACCACGCTGTTTCGCTATGTCAGGCTGAGGGACGCCGCCGGTCTGTTTTCGGGGCTTGGCGAGCGCGGCATCCTGCTCCGCCATTTCTCCGGCCGGCCGGAGGTGCTGCGCGCCGGGCTGCCGGGCGAGGGCGAGGAATGGCAGCGGCTCGAATCGGCTCTTGCCGACTGGTCGCAACAGCGCGACGATGGGGCCTAAAGCGCGTCGCAATTGAACGGACTCATGCGACGCGCTTTAAGTTCTTGTTTTTATGCATGTCGTTATCGCAAAACCGCTGCGCACTTTTGCGCGACATGCACTGGGAGCTCAACCAATGATCCATGTCTGTTCGCTGTCGAAAATCGAGGAAACCGTCGCGAAGACCGGGGCCGAGCGGCTGCTTTCGCTGCTGGCTGCCGGCACCGAGGTGACGCGGCCGGCGTCGATCGCCCGGGAGAACCATCTGCACCTGGTCATGCACGATATCGCGGTGGCGCAGGAGGGCATGACCATGCCGGGTGAGGAGCATGTTCGCAACCTGCTCGATTTCGCGCGCCGATGGGATCGTGCAAAGCCGCTGGTCGTGCATTGCTATGCCGGTATCAGCCGGTCGACGGCCTCGGCCTACATCATCGCGGCGGCATTGGCGCCGCAGCGCTGCGAGGTCGAGTTGGCTCAGACGCTGCGTGCACTGTCGCCCACGGCCACACCCAACCCGCGGCTGATCGCGGTCGCCGACGCGCTGCTCGATCGCAACGGCCGCATGACCCGTGCGATCCAGGCGATCGGGCGCGGCGCCGAGGCCTTCGAGGGCACGCCTTTTGCGTTGAAGATCGACGGCTGATTCTGGTCAGAGGCCTGATCCGTCCCGATCGGGCTAAGGCCGCGCTTGTTTTCACGGCAGCCGTCCAAGCTATTTGGTGACCCTTTCCATGTATCGCGTAACCCCCTCCAAGCCCTTCGGTGCTGGTTCGAATGGTTCGCACTCTTGAAAGCCGAAATTGCGGTAAAGAGCGATAGCGCTCGTCATGAATGAAACTGTCACCAGGTTCACTTTTCGGCACTTGGACTCCTCGATAGCATCGAGCGCCGTCGCAAGGAGGCGGGCTCCTACGCCTTTTCCTCGTCCTTCCGGACGCACGAAGAGCTTAACGATCTCGGCGACATTTCCATGGCTGACGTGGCTGACGCAGCCCAAGGCGACAGAGCCAATCCGAGCGAGGTACATGCCTGTGCTGGGCAAGGTGCACTTTTCCAACAAGCTCGCGGCATCGTCAGAATAGTAGGCGGAAATCACGCCTTCCGACGGAAGACCGTGCACCCCGCATTGGGCAACGTCCCATTGGCCCATCTCCGCGATGAGTGCGTGGGCTGCATGGAAGTCAGCGAGCGTCAGTGCCTTTGTGACGACAACCATCGCGCACCCGTGGATGTGAGACTAGAGAGACAAACCAGCGAGACTTTACCTTACGCATGATCTGGAAACTAGCGCCATCAAAGTGGGCTGTCTGTCTTCAACCTCAAGCGGGGCGTGTGTGGCTCACCTTGATCTGAAACAGACCCTACGCCAACCAGTCGGCCAGCTTCGCTTTTCGCACGTCCTTCAACAGGCTGATGAATCCGTCGGCTTGATGGTTGGCGGTCAGCCGGCCCTTTTCGGCCGTTGCAATGCTGGCGTCGCCGACCACGCCGTTCGGGTTGAGGTCGGTGGCGATCCAGGCGAAGGCGTGCGTTCCGGTGTGGCGCAGCAGCGAAAATTGCTTTTCGGCGCGGGCGACGTTGGACACGAAATTGTCGGCCTTTGCCATGTCGACGAGATCCGGCCGGAAATGCAGCATCAGCGAGGTCTCGACATCGCCGCCATGGATGCCGTGGCTATCCTCAAGCTCGGTGTACAAGCCGGCCGGCCGGCCAAAGCGCTGCCAGCTCGTCTTCACCGCCAGCATCTTTGCCCGCACGCGCAATTCTCGCGTCATGATGCCCATGATCTCCTCGTTGCCGCCATGCGAGTTGACGACGATCAGCTTCCTTAACCCGGCCCGTGCGACCGACAGGCCAAGCTCGGTCCAGGCCTCGATCAAGTTCGCCGCCGGCAATGTAAGGGTTCCCGGCGCATGCAGGTGCTCGTTCGACTTGCCCACCGCCTGGACCGGCAGGATGCGGATGTCGAGATCGCCAGGCAGGCGCGCGATCACCGTTTCGAGCATGCCGTTCATGATCGAGGTGTCAGTCGAAACCGGCAGATGCGGCCCGTGCTGTTCGATCGCCGCCACCGGCACAACTGCGATTGTCGCCTCCGGGTCGATGGTGGCGTATTCTGTGGTCCGATAGTCGCCCCACCACACGCGTTTCGTTGCAACGGTCATTTTGAAACCTCGAGCAAACTGGCGGCGTTGGCGCTGCCCCTCACCCGTACCCTCTCCCCGTATAGAGACGGGGAGAGGGGGGCGCCAGCGTCGGAGCGCTTCCCTTCTCCCCGTCACTATACGGGGAGAAGGTGCCGGCAGGCGGATGAGAGGCAGCACCAGCCTTTGTCGTGTAACTGGAGATCAACGGCCTGTCGATTCCAGCCGGCTCCTCACCCTGCCGCGACGACCTCGATCTCGACCTTGAATTCCGGCCGCGCGAAGCCGGACACGATCATTAGCGTCGATGCCGGCGCCGGGCTGGTGAACAGGCGATCGCGAACGTTCATATAGGGTTTCAGAAAGACGCGATCGGTGACATAGGCGTTGATGCGCACGATGTCGGAAAGTCCAAGCCCGGCGTCGCCGAGAATCGCTGCGATGTTTTGAAAACAGAGCTCGGCCTGCGCGCCGGCATCCTCCGGGATCTGATCGTCCACAGTGATGGCGACCTGGCCAGAACACAGCACCAGCCGCTTGCCGGGCGGCACCTCGACGCCATGGCTGTAGCGGGCAAAGGGCGGCTTGATCGACTTCGGCGTCAGGAATTTGAACATGAAAATCTCCGGTCTGACTGCCAGCGTAAAGCCGGATCAGGCGAGCCTTCAAGATGCAGTGCATACTATCAGGGCGATTATGGACAGGCGTTCAAAAAATAGGCACGATGCCCCCGGTACGGCATGACCAGTCCGGCTTTCGCGCCCCACTGTTGCGCAAGGCGGGCGGTCCGGGCGATGGCATGTGTCTTGCTTCTTCGATCGATGGTGTCGAGCCCGGCGCGCGGCGCGCCGGAGTCAACTGAGGGTGGTGTGAATGGACGGAAAACTCAAGATTTCGGCTGGCGCGATCGTGCTGCTTGCCGCAAGCACGCTGAACGCGGCAGCAAACGAGAAGATCACCTTCGGCACCAACTGGCTCGCCCAGGCCGAGCACGGCGGCTATTATCAGGCGGTGGCTGATGGCACCTATGCCGCCTGCGGGCTCGACGTGACGATCATGCAAGGTGGACCGCAGGTCAGCGGCCGGCCGCTGCTGCTTGCCGGCAAGATCGACTTCTACATGGGCGGCAACATGCTGCAGGCCTTCGATGCCGTGCAGCAGGAGATTCCGCTGCGCGTCGTCGCCGCCTCGTTCCAGAAAGAGCCGCAGGTGATCATGAGCCATCCGGGTCAGGGGCTCGACAGATGGGAGGATCTGAAGAATGCGGACCAGTACATTATTGGCGACGAAGGTGCACAGAGCTACTTCCAGTGGATGATCACGGAGTTCGGCTTCGATCCGGCCAAGCGCGTGCCCTATACGTTCAACCCCGCACCTTTCATCGCCAATCCGAAGTCGATCCAGCAAGGCTACGTGACCTCGGAGCCCTTCGCCGTCGCCAAGGAAGGCGGCTTCCAGCCCAATCTGTTCCTGCTCGCCGACTACGGCTTCGACACCTATGCGACGACGATCGAGACCATGCAGGCGACGATCGACAAGCGGCCGGAGGTGGTTCAATGCTTTGTCGATGGCTCGGCCAAGGGCTGGTACAACTATCTCTACGGCGACAACGCTGCCGCCAACGCGGCGATCAAGAAGGACAACCCCGACATCAGCGACGAGCAGATCGCGTTCTCGATCGAGCAGATGAAGAAATTCGGCATCGTCGATTCCGGCGATACGGAAAAACTCGGCATCGGCGCGATGACCGACGCGCGCATCCAGAGCTTCTACGACAAGATGGTCAAGGCCAAGGTCGTGCCGGCCGACGTCGACATCAAAAAGTCCTACACACTGGCCTTCGTCAACAAGGGCGTCGGGATCGACCTGAAGAAATAGCACCCGGGCATGATGCAGGAGAAAGTGGCGCAAGCGCCGGCAAGCGCATCGGGCAAAGGTCCGATGCTGCTGGCGCTGCGCGGCGTCGGCAAAGTCTTTTCCAACGGCGTGACAGCGCTCAGCGACGTCGACCTGACGATTCGGGACGGCGACTTCCTCAGCCTTCTCGGCCCGTCCGGCTGTGGCAAGTCAACGGCCTTGCGCCTCATCGCCGGTCTTGCAACGCCGACCTCCGGCCTGCTCGACTGGCGCGGCAGCAGCGCTGCCGATCGCTCTGACATCGGCTTCGTCTTCCAGGAACCGACGCTGCTGCCGTGGGCCGACGTCTTCGACAATGTCTGGCTGCCGCTCAGGCTGAAGGGCATGTCGCGGGCCAAGGCTGCGCCTGTCGTGATGGAGATGCTGGCGCGGGTTCATCTGACCGGCTTCGAGAAAGCCGTGCCGCGCGAATTGTCCGGCGGCATGAAGATGCGCGTCTCGATCGCCCGCGCCATGGTGACCAAGCCGCGCGTGCTTTTGATGGACGAGCCATTTGCGGCATTGGACGAGATCACCCGCTTCAAGCTCAACAACGATCTTCTGGAACTGTGGCAGGACGAGCGTTTTACCGTCGTCTTCGTCACCCACAGCGTCTTCGAAAGCGTTTTCCTCTCCAGCCGCGTCGTCGTCATGGCGGCGCGGCCGGGCAGGGTCTTCAAAGAACTCGCCATCGATGCGTCCTATCCGCGCAACGAAGCCTTCCGCACCTCGCCCGCCTATGCCGCGCTCTGCCGCCAGGCGTCCGATGTGCTGATCGGCGCCATCAACTCAACCGCCGGACCGCATCATGACGGCCATTGATCATACTGCCGTAACCCTGGATCCAGAGGAGGCGCGTCGCGTGCGCCAGGAGCGGCTCGAGCGGATCGGCCGATGGCTGCTGCCGCTGGCGATCATGGTCCTGGCGATCTGGCTGTGGGACCGCATCTGCGTCTGGAACGACATCCCGAAATATATCCTGCCGCGCCCCGCTGTGGTGCTGCAAACGCTGTTCGACGATGCCGGGCTGCTGTTCTCCTCGCTGCTGGTGACGCTCAGGATCACCTTTCTCAGCCTGCTTCTGGCCGTCATCGGCGGTGTCGGGCTGGCGGTGCTGTTTACGCAATCGAAATGGGTCGAGATGTCGTTCTTCCCGTTTGCGATCGTGCTGCAGGTGACGCCGATCGTCGCGATCTTCCCGCTGATCAACATCTATGTCGACAACCAGACGACGAAGCTTCTGCTGTGTGCCTGGATCGTCGCCTTCTTCCCGATTCTGTCCAACACGACGCTCGGCCTCAACTCCGTCGACCGCAACCTGCGCGACATGTTCAAGCTCAACGGCGCAACCCGCTGGCAGCAATTGCGCTATCTGCGCCTGCCGGCGGCGATGCCGTATTTCCTCGGCGGGCTGAAGATCGCCGGCGGCCTGTCGCTGATCGGCGCGGTGGTGGCGGAGTTCGTCGCCGGGGCCCAGGGACAGTCGTCGGGGCTGGCTTCGCGCATCATCGAGGCCGGTTACCGGCTCAACGCACCGCGGCTGTTTGCGGCGCTGATCCTGATCTCGTTCACCGGCATTTTGATCTTCCTGGTGCTGTCGCTGATCTCGCACCTGATCCTGCGACGCTGGCACGAGAGTGCGCTGAAGCAGGAGCGATGATGATGTTGTGTGTTCAAGGCAAAAACTGCCTGGCGTCCTTTTCGTCGTTGGCGCTGCCCCTTATCGCCCTGCCGGGCACTTCTCCCCGTATAGAGACGGGGAGAAGGGCGCTTTCATCGGCGGTTTCGCCAACCACCAGCGTCGCAGAACGAGCGTCAAGGCTGCCGTCAGCCCCCTTCTCCCCGTTCACGGGGAGAAGATGCCGGCAGGCAGATGAGGGGCAGCGATGACCTCAGAAATTATTCCCGAAACCGGCCAATTCGTACTTTCCAACGTCCGGCTTCATTCATCTTTGACGCCGGACCTTGCCGCTGCCTATGACAGCGACGGCTTTGCACTCGCCGACATCGCCGTCGCCGACGGCAGGATTGCCAGCATCGTCGCGAATCGCCGGTCCAATACACCCGCAGGCGCCGTCGACCTCGGCGGCCGTATCGTCATGCCGTGCTTCGTCGACTGCCACACCCATATCGACAAAGGCCATATCTGGCCTCGAAAACCCAATCCGGACGGCACCTTCATGGGTGCGCTGAACGCCACCGGCGCCGACCGTGCTGCCCGCTGGAGCCCCGAGGACGTCGCTCGCCGCATGGATTTTTCGCTGCGCTGCGCCTACGCGCACGGCACCAGGGCTTTGCGCACCCATCTCGACAGCGTCGCACCGCAGGAGGAGATCTCCTGGCCGGTGTTCGAGACGGTACGGGAGAAATGGCGTGGCCGCATCGAGCTGCAGGCCGCCTGCCTGCTCGGCATCGAAGGCGTACGCGACGAGAAATGGTTCGAGAGCCTGGCCAAACGCGTCGCTGCGGCCAACGGCGTGCTTGGCGTCGTCACCTATATGCTGCCGGACCTGGAAGAGCTTCTCGATCGGGTTTTCGCGCAGGCGATCAAGCATGGCCTCGACCTCGATTTCCATGCCGACGAGACCGACGACATCTCGGCGATCTCGCTGAAGAAGATCGCCGAGGCGGCGCTGTGGAACGGGTTTGAGGGAAACATCCTCGTCGGCCACTGCTGCTCGCTGGCACGCCAGCCCGATCTCGACGTGCTCGACACGCTGGACAAGATGGCGAAGGCGGGGCTCGCCGTGGTGTCGCTGCCGATGTGCAATCTCTATCTGCAGGACCGGCGCGGCGACAACACCACGCCGCGCTGGCGCGGCGTGACGCTGCTGCACGAGATGAAAGCGCGCGGCATTCCCGTCGCCGTCGCCTCCGACAACACCCGCGATCCGTTCTACGCCTATGGCGATCTCGACGTGCTGGAGGTCTATCGCATGGCGACGCGTATCCTGCATTTCGATCACCCGGTCGGCGACTGGCCGCAAGTGGTGACTTCGACGCCGGCCAGGGTGATGCGGCTCGACGGTTTCGGCACCCTTGCCGCCGGCGGTGGTGCCGACTTCGTCGTCTTCAGGGGGCGGAACTGGACGGAACTGCTGTCGCGACCCGAATCGGATCGCATCGTGGTGCGGGATGGTCGCGCCATCGAGCGCCAATTGCCCGACTATGCCGAACTCGACGATCTGATGGAGAAATGATGGACATTTCGGCACTGAAGCGCGACCTCGACGGTCTGAAGATCGACGACCATCCGGCGATCATCCAGCAGAAGAGCCGCGATTTCTACTGGTACAGCCCGGTGCTGAAGCAACAGCTCGACCATGTCACCGGCGACCTGATCGTGACGCCAAAGACCGAAGTCGAGGTGATCCGCGTGCTTGCCGCGTGCCACCGGCATGGCATTCCGGTGACGCCGCGCGGCAGTGGCACCGGCAATTACGGTCAGGCGATGCCCTTGTCCGGCGGCGTCGTGCTCAATCTCGCCGAGATGAACGCAATCAAGGCGATCGCGCCCGGCCGCGTCGTGACCGGTCCCGGTGCCGTCCTCGCCGACATCGACAGGGCGACGCGCGCCCATTCCGGCCAGGAGCTTCGGATGTCGCCGTCGACCTATAACACCGCTTCGATCGGCGGCTTCGTCGCCGGCGGCTCGGGCGGCATCGGCTCGATCCGCTGGGGCGGGCTGCGCGACCTCGGCAACCTCATCCGGCTCAGGACCGTGACCATGGAGGCGGAGCCTCGCATCATGGATCTTGCCGGTGAGGAGGTGCTGAAGGTGATGCATGCCTACGGCACCAACGGCATCATCACCGAGGTCGAGATGCCGCTGACCGCTGCTTATGACTGGATCGACGTCATCGTCGGCTTCGACGATTTCATGGATGCGGCCGGCTTCGGCAACGATCTCGCCATCCAGGACGGCATCCTGGCGAAGCTGATCACGCCGATCGCCGCGCCGATCCCTTACGACTATTTCAAGCGGCACCAGCGGTTTTTCAGGCGCGAGCAAAGCATCGTCGTCTGCATGATCGTACCGCAGGCGATGGACGCCTTTGTCGCCCTCACGGCGCGCAGCAAGGGCGAGATCGTCTTCCGCGCCGACAAGGAGGCCGATCTCAAGGGCTTGCCGCCGGCCTATGAGCTGACCTGGAACCACACGACGCTGCGCGCCATCAGGGTCGACCCTGATATTACCTATCTGCAGACCCGCTATCCCTCGCCGGATCACCTCGCTTACGTCAAGGCGATGATCGACCGCTTCGGCGACGAGGTGCCGGTTCATCTCGAATTCATTCGCTTCGACGGCGCGATCGGCGTCGCCGGACTGCCGTTGGTCCGCTTCACCACGGCCGAGCGGCTCGATGAGATCATCCGCATCCACGAGGACAATGGCTGCTGGGTCTTCAATCCGCACCGCTACACGCTGGAAGAGGGCGGCATGAAGCAGACGGACGAGGTGCAGCTCGCCTTCAAGCGCGAAACCGATCCGCAAGGGCTGCTCAACCCCGGCAAGATGATCGCCTGGGAAAACCCGGACTATGACTATCGCTCGGGCAAGTCGTTCCTGTTCAAGGGGTTGCAGAAGGCGGGGTGAATGATGACGAGCGTGTGGCGCTGTCGCGCTGACCTGCGAGGTCTTCGGTGAAAATCCTCGTGCTCTATGCCCACCCGGTCGAAACCAGCTTCAACGCCGGTCTGCACCGGACGATCGTCGAGCGGCTGACGGCCGCTGGTCACGCCGTCGACGACTGCGATCTCTATACCGAGGATTTCGACCCGCGGCTGACACGGGCCGAGCGGCTCGGTTATCACGACGAGCGCGGCGCCGGTGATCCGGCAGCGCCCTATGTCGAGCGCCTGCTGCGGGCAGAGGCGCTGGTGCTGTCGTTTCCGGTGTGGAACTACGGCTATCCGGCGATCCTGAAAGGCTTTTTCGACCGCGTCTTCCTGCCCGGCGTCTCCTTCGAGCTGGCCAATGGCAAGGTGCAGCCGTCGCTGCACAACATCCGCAAGCTGGCGGCGGTCACCACCTATGGTGGCAGCCGGCTCCACGCCATGCTGATGGGCGACCCGCCGCGTAAGCTGGTCAAGCGTGTGTTGCGCGCGACGGTCAAGCCAGGCGCCTCGGTGTCGTATCTCGCGCATTATTCGATGAACCTGTCGACCGATGAAACGCGGAAGGGATTTACGGCGAAGGTCGCCGCCAGCATGGATGCCTTCTGATGCGGGTCCTGGTGGTTTATTGCCATCCGGTTCCGGAAAGCTTTTGCGCCGCGATCCGGGATAGTGCCATCGAGGTGCTGAAGGCGAGAGGCTGGGAGGTGCGGCTGCTCGACCTCTATGCGGAAAATTTCGATCCGGTCATGGGCTGCGACGAGCGACGCTTCTATAACGAGCACGCCCCGCAGGATCCGGCGCTCAAGCCGCATTTCGAAAATCTCAACTGGGCCCAGGCAATCCTCTTCATCTATCCGACATGGTGGTACGGGTTGCCGGCAATGCTGAAGGGCTGGCTCGACCGGGTGTGGGCGACCGACGTCGCCTTCCGACTGCCGGCCGGCAAGGGACGGATCCATTCGCTGGTGAGGCATGTGACGAAGATCGGGGTGATCACGACCTGCGGCGCACCGACCTGGTGGAGCGTCGTCGTCGGCCAGCCGGGACGCAAGACAATCCTGCGCGGCATGCGGGCGCTCTGCGCCACCCGCTGCAGGACATTCTTTCTGGCGCACTACCTGATGGATGCGTCGACACCCCGGAGCCGGGCTGCTTTCCTTGCGAAAGTGCGGGCGAAACTGGAGCGGTTTTGAGCTGGCGGAGATCTCCTTCTCCCCCTGTGGGAGAAGGTGGATCGGCGCGCAGCGCCGAGACGGATGAGGGGTGCTCGACGGAGTGCGGGGGTGCCAAGCTGGAACACCCCTCATCCGACCGAGCTTCGCTCGGCCACCTTCTCCCACAAGGGGAGAAGGGAAGGGCGCCCTAGATCCGCACCCGTTCCGCCTTCGGATCATACATCGGCTTCAGCGACACTTCCGCGGCGAAGCGCTCGCCGGCGACCTCGATCTCGTAGGAAGACGACAGCACATCCGCCTCGCTCTCGCCCTGGCAAGGCACGTAGCCGAGGCCGATAGCGCCGCCGAGATGATGGCCGTAATTGCCCGAGGTGACCGGGCCGACAATCTTGCCGTCGCGCAGGATCGCTTCGTTGTGGAAGAGCAAGGGTTGCGTGTCTTTCAGGCGGAATTGCACCAGCCGCCGGTTCAATCCGGTTTCTTTTTTTCTCAGCACGGCATCGCGGCCAAGAAAATCGCCCTTGGCAGTCTTCACTGCGAATCCAAGGCCTGCCTCCAGCACATTGTCCTCGTCGGTGATGTCGTGGCCGAAATGCCGGAAGGCCTTTTCGATGCGGCAGGAATCCAGCGTGTGCAGGCCGCAAAGCTTCAGGCCGACATCGGCGCCGGCCGCCTCGATCGCCTCGAACACGTGTGCGGCCTGGTCGGTCGAGACGTAAAGCTCCCAGCCGAGTTCGCCGACATAGGTCACCCGATGGGCGCGGGCCAGCCCCATGCCGATTTCCATCTCCTGAAACGTTCCGAACGGATTGGTTTCGTTGGAGAAATCGTTCGGGCTCAGCTTTTGAATCAGCTTCCTCGAATCCGGGCCCATCAGGCAGAGCACGGCCTCGGCCGCGGTGACATCGGTGATGACGACGAATTCATCGGCGAGATGTTTTTTCAACCAGGCGAGATCACGCTGTAGCGTGGCGCCCGGCACGACGAGGAAGTAAGCCGTTTCCGATAGCCGCGAGACGGTAAGGTCGCTCTCGATGCCGCCGCGCTTGTTGAGCATCTGGGAGTAGACGATCTTGCCCGGCGCCACGTCGATGTCGTTGGCGCAAAGCCTCTGCAGGAAGGCGCAGGCATCGCGGCCCTCGACACGGATCTTGCCGAACGAGGTCATGTCGAACAGGCCGACGCCGTTTCGGACCGCCAGATGTTCGTCGCGCTGGTTGTCGAACCAGTTCTGCCGTTTCCAGGAATAGCGGTACTCGCGCTCCTGGTCCTCACGCGCGAACCAGTTGGCCCGCTCCCAGCCGGCAACCTCGCCGAACACCGCGCCGCGTGCCTTCAGATGTTCATGGAGCGGGGAGCGCCTGACGTTCCGAGAGGTCGCCATCTGCCGGTAGGGAAAATGGTCGGCATAGAGCAGGCCGAGCGTCTCGGAGACGCGCTCTCTGAGATAGCGGCGGTTCTTCTGGAACGGCTGGGCGCGGCGGATGTCGACCTCCCACAGATCGAAGGGTGCTTCGCCATCATTGATCCATTGCGCCAGCGCCATGCCGGCGCCGCCTGAGGAGACGATGCCGATGGAGTTGTAGCCGGTCGCCATCCAGTAGCCGGAAAGCTCCGGCGCCTCGCCGAGATAATAGCGATCATCAGGCGTAAAACTCTCGGGGCCGTTGAAGAAAGTGTGGATGCCGGCGCTGGCCAGCATCGGCATGCGGTTGACGCCCATTTCGAGGATGGGCTCGAAATGTTCGAAATCCTCGGGCAACTGGTCGAAGCAGAAATCTTCGCTTATGCCGTCCATGCCCCACGGCTTGGCCACCGGCTCGAAGGCGCCGAGCATCATCTTGCCGGCATCTTCCTTGTAGTAGGCGCACTCGTCCGGCACGCGCAGCACGGGCAGCCGGGTCAGGCCGGGGATCGGTTCGGTGACGAGATAAAAATGCTCGCAGGCATGCAGCGGGATGCTGACGCCGTTCTGGGCGCCAAGCTCGCGTGCCCACATGCCGGCGCAATTGACGACGACATCGGCCTCGATCGTGCCTTGCTCGTCGCCCTGCATCCAGGAAACGCCGGTGACGCAAGCATTCCTGGTGTGAACCTTGGTGACCTTCACATTCTCGACGATCGTCGCACCGCGCTGGCGCGCACCCTTGGCCAGCGCCATGGCGATATTGGCCGGGTCGCATTGGCCGTCGAGCGGCAGATGCACGGCGCCGACCACATCGGAAACATTAAGATGCGGGTACATCTGCTTGACTTCGTTTGGCGAAATCTCGCGCACGTCGATATCGAACGCGCGGGCGAGCGACGCCTGCCTATAAATCTCGTGCTTGCGTTCCTCGGTCAGCGCCACCGTGATCGAACCGACCTGGCGCATGCCGGTGCCGACATCGGTCTCGGCTTCCAGCCTGACGTAGAGGTCGGCCGAATATTTCGCCAGCCGTGTCATGTTCTGCGAACCGCGCAACTGGCCGATCAGGCCGGCGGCGTGCCATGTCGTGCCCGATGTCAGCTGCTTGCGCTCGAGCAGCACGATGTCGGTCCAGCCGAGCTTGGCCAGATGGTAGGCGACCGAGCAGCCTGAAACACCGCCGCCGATGATGACGGCCCTCGCCTTGGGAGGAATGGTTTTGGCAGACGGGACGGTCATGCGGCCTCGCGGCGGTAGCTGGACGCGAAGCGGCGCAAGCGAAGGGTTGCTTCCAGAAGCACCGCCTCGGGCTGGCAGAGGCTGACGCGAATATGGCCGGCGGCGGCCTCGCCGAAGCTCGAGCCGGGCATGACGCCGACCTTTTCCTTGTCGAGCAGAGCCCAGGCGAATTTCTCGTCGTCCGGCTCGAGAGCCGAGATATCGAGCATGACATACATGCCGCCTTCGGAGCCGCGCACGGTGATGTTGTTCATGCCGCGCATGGCATCGAGGACGACGCTGCGCCGTGCGGCATAGCGTTCGGCGATCTCCTTGACGCCGTAGCCGTTTTCCAGCGCCTCGGCGCAAGCGAGGCTGATGAACGCCGGCAGGCCGTAGGTGGTCACCAGATTGAGGTTGGTCAGCAGCGAGATCATCTGTTCGGGCCCGCTCAGCCAGCCCATCCGCCAGCCGGTCATGCCGTGGCTCTTCGACATGGAATTGATGACCAGCGTGCGTTCCGCCATGCCTGGCAGTGAACGCGGCGAGACGTGCTCGCCGCCGCCCAGCGTCCAATAGACCTCGTCCGACAGCAGCCAGAGGTCATGCTCCCGGCAGATCTGCGCCAGCTCTTCCAGCCGCTGGCGCGAATAGACGGCACCCGTCGGGTTGTTCGGCGTGTTGATCAGGATGGCGCGGGTGTTCGGCCGAAGTCCTGCGCGAATGTCGGCGGCGCGCGGCTGGAAACCATCCTCGGCGGGTGTCTCGACCACGGTGAAATCTGCGCCCGCCGCACTGAAGGTGTTGGGGTAGGTCGCGTAATAGGGCGCCACCACAATGGCATGGTCGCCCTGGTCGAGAACGGCCTGCACCGCCGCGTAAAGTGCCGCCTGCCCGCCCGGTGTGGCGATGACCTGGTCGGGGTTGGTCGTAACGCCGGTGCAGGCGGTCGAGGCCGCCGCCATGGCCTGGCGCAGGCGCGGAATGCCGGCAAGCGGGGTATAGTGGTGATTGCTGGCGCGAACCGCGGTCACGCAGGCTTCGATCGTCTGCGTCGGCGTGTCGAAATCATGGTCGCCGACCGACAGCATGATGATGTCCTCGCCGGCCTGCTTGCGCGTCCAGGCGGCGAAATGGACCTCCCAGCCGTCCTTGCCGGAAGGCACGATGCCGGAAATGCGCGATGACGGTCTGGGCATTATGCTACTCCCGAAATTTCGTAGCCGGCGTGTTCGAGCCGGTCGCGCAGGGCCGCGATATGAGGCGGCCCGACTTCGCAGCAGCCGCCGACGATGTCGGCGCCGGCCTCGACCCAGCCGACCGCCTGGTCGGCATAGGCATCCGGATCGAGGTCGTGGCGGGCGTGCAGCACTTCCACCGTTCCGCCATGCTTGAGCGCCTCGACCGAGGTGAAGCCGTTGGCATAGGCGCCAACCGGCCCGCCGAGAGCGATCAGTTCGGGCAGCGCTGCAGCAATGGCTTCGGGCCGGCAGCAATTGATCAGCCTGGCTGCGACCGGCAGGCCGTCGAGAGCTCTTGCTGCCGCCGCTATGGTTTCGCCGCTGCGCAGCCGCGGCGCGCCGTGATCGGCGAGCGTCCACGACACCCACACCGGCTTGCCGCTTTCCGACGCGGCGGTGACAGCCGCGCGCGCCTCCTCGGCCGACGCCATGGTCTCGCACAGGAACAGATCGACACCGTCGGCCTGCTCGGCAACGATGCGGCGGTAGATGTCGAGCGTATCCTCGAAGGATATCGTCAGGGCCGGTGCGTAGCTGCCGAACAGCGGCGACAGGCAGCCGGCGATTGCCGCGTCGCCGGCCTGGTCGCGCGCTTGCCTTGCCAGTTCTATGCCGCGCTGCTGCAGCGGCTTGAACAGCTCTTCCGCGCCCTCGCGCGCCAGCCGCTCGGGGGTTGCGGAATAGGTGTTGATGGTGATGACGCGGGCGCCGGCCCGAATGAACTCCGCATGCAGGTCGCGCACCAGGTCCGGTTCGTCGATCAGCACCCTGGCCGACCATAGCGGGGTGGGATCGGAGCTGCTGCGGCGGACCAGTTCCTGGCCCATGCCGCCGTCGGTGAGAATGACTGAATTCATGCGCGCAACCTCTCGTTGTTTGGATCCCACAGCGGTTCGTCCTTCTGCACGACCGCCTTGAAGCGCTCGCCGAAGATCTCGACCTCGACCGCAGTTCCCGGCTCAGTCAGGTCGGCGCGCAGCACGCCGAGCGCGATCGACTTGTCGATCCGATGACCCCAGCCGCCGGACGTCGTCTCGCCGACGATCCGGCCGTCATGCCACAGCGTCGACATGGTTGGCGCGTCGCAGTCGCCGGGGTTTTCGACGACCAGCGTGACAAAGCGCTTCTTCACGCCCTGCTGCTTCTCGTTTTGCAGCGCCGCCTTGCCACGGAAATCCGGCTTGTCCCATTTCACGAAACGCTCCAGCCCACCCTGCAGGATCGAATAGTCGGTCGACAGGTCGCCTTTCCAGGCGCGATAGGATTTTTCAAGCCGCAATGAATCCAGTGCGTACATGCCGAACGGCTTCAGCCCATGCTTCTGCCCTGCCGCCCAGACGGCGTCGAACACGGTGGAGGTATCGTCGATCCTGGTGTGGATTTCCCAGCCGAGTTCGCCGGCGAAGGACACACGCAACAGCCTTGCCCAACGGCCGGCAATTGTCGTCTCCTGGTGGGTCAGCCAGGGCAGAGCAAGGTCGGCGGCGCAGACATCGGCGAGGATTTTTCGCGAATTGGGCCCGGCGAGGATCTGCGTGGCGTATTCCTCGGTCCGGTCGACCAGCCTGAACGAGGCGTCCTTCGGCATGCGCCATTTCAGCCATTCAAAATCGTGCCATTGCGCCACCGCGGCGGTGATCAGCGTCATCAAATTCTCGTCGTGGCGAACGGCAGACATTTCGGTGACGATGCGGCCCTTGTCGTCGGCAAAATAGACGAGGCCGATGCGGCCGGGTTTCGGCACCAGGCCGGTGATCTGTTGGCTCAACCAGTCGGCCGCGCCCGGACCGTCGAGATTGAAGCGGGAGAACCCGGGCAGGTCCAAAATGCCGGCGGCATCGCGCACGGCAAGGCATTCTTCGCGCACGCGATGCTGCCACGGCCCGTCGCGGCGGAAGGTCAGCGTCGCGGTTTCCGAGACGTCGTCGCCGGCCTGCGCGTACCAGGTGGCGCGCTCCCAGCCATTATAGGCGTCGAAGCAAGCGCCGAGCGCCTTGATGCGATCGTGGATCGGCGACAGTTTGCGGTCGCGGCCTGCCGGCCAGGCATGGCGCGGGAACTGGATGGCGTATTCGTTGCCGTAGATTTCCATGCCCTTGGCGACGCAGTAATCCGGGGCCGAGGCAAAGCTGGTGAAGCGGCGTGGATCGCAGGACCACATGTCCCATTCGGTTTGGCCTTCAGTCACCCATTCGGCCAGCACCTTGCCGGCGCCGCCGCCCTGGGCGATGCCGAAGGTGAAGACGCAGGCCTCGAAGGCGTTCGGCACGCCGGGCATCGGGCCGATCAGCGGGTTGCCGTCCGGCGCGTAGGGGATCGGACCGTTGATGACCTTGGACAGGCCGGCGGTGCCGAGAATCGGCACCCGGGCGACGGCATCGGCCAGATAGTCCTCGAGCCGGTCGAGATCGTCGGGGAACAGCTGGAACGAAAAATCGTCTGACATCGGATCGTTGTGGCCGACCCAATGGGCACGGCAATTGCGCTCATAGGGGCCGAGATTCATGCCGTTCTTTTCCTGGCGCAGATAATAGGAGGTGTCGACGTCGCGCAGCAGCGGCAGTTTCTTGCCCTGCTCCTTCGACCACGCGGCCAGTTCGGGGATTTCCTCGAACAGGATATATTGATGGCTCATCACCATCATCGGCACGTCGCGGCCGAACATCCTGCCGACTTCGGCCGCACGGTAGCCGGCGGCGTTGACGACGATCTCGCAGCGGATCTCGCCCTGAGCGGTCTCGACCACCCACTCGTCCTTGTCGCGGCGCACGCCGGTGACCGGACAGAAGCGAATGATCTTCGCACCCAGGTCGCGGGCGCCCTTGGCCAGCGCCTGGGTCAACTGCGCCGGGTCGATGTCGCCGTCGCTCGGATCGTAGAGCGCGCCCTTCAATTCATGCGTTTCGATGAACGGGTAGCGGCGCTTGATCTCGTCGAGCCCGACCACATCGATGTCCATGCCCTGGTAGCGGCCCATGCCCTTGGCGCGCTGAAACTCCTGCATGCGCTGGGCTGTATGGGCCAGCCTGAGCGAGCCGGTGACATGGTAGTTCATGGGATAGCCGACCGCGTCGGCCAGCCCGCGATAGAGCTCGGTCGAATAGCGCTGCATGTTCATCAGCGACCATGACGAGGAGAAGGTCGGCACGTTGCCGGCCGCATGCCAGGTCGAGCCGGAGGTGAGCTCGTTCTTTTCGAGGAGCACGCAGTCGGTCCAGCCCGCCTTTGCGAGATGGTAGAGCGCCGACGCACCCACGACACCGCCTCCGATGATCACCACACGTGCCGTGGTCGGCAAACCGGCCATATTCTTCTCCAGACCTCTAGTAGACAGGTGGCGAAACCACCCAGATGACCACCGCCGGCTCCGCACCGGGATTGCGCCAGCGGAACGGCTTGCCGTCGAAGCGAAAGGAGTCGCCTTCGCCAAGCCGGTGCCAGACGCCTGATATCTCGATGTCGAAGCTGCCGGAAGCGACATATCCGGCTTCCTCCGTCGGCCGGCGGGCTTCGGTCTTCAGTTCAGCACCCGGCGCGAAGACCGAACGCAGCATCTCGAAGCTACCGCCGAGATCGGGCGAAAGAAGCTCCTCCACCAGGCCGGAATCGCTTGTGCCAAGCGTGCGGCGGCTGCCGGCGCGGACGACCACGCCGCGCTCGTTCTCGACGGGCACGTCGTGGCTGAAGAACAGGCTGACCGGCACGCCGAACAATTCCGCGAAGCCTCTGAGATCGCTAAGCGACGGTATCGACAGGCCGCGCTCGACCTGACTGACCCAGCCGACCGAGCGGCCGAGCTTCAGGCCGGTCTCGGCAAGCGTCAGCCCGCGCGCCCTGCGCAGCGCCCTGATATCGCCGGCCAGCAGCCGTTCGCGGTTTTCCTGCTCCGATCTGACGGCGGTTGAGGTCAAAGCTTTTTTCTCGGTAAAAATCTGTCTGGTGAAATTGGTGAAAAATTGAGGGCAAATTTCATCAGGGGTCAGGTTCGTGAAAAAATCAAGAGAATTTTCATGAGGGCCACAAGATTTGCTTGCGCCGTTTTGACGGTTCAGGCAAAGGCTTGGCCTCGAACGGCCAGTGAGGGCGTCCGGTCGAGGCTTGCGTTAGAGCGCCATGCGTCAAATTGGACCGCAATGGTGCTCTCTCATTTCTAGACGGCGCATGTATCCTTTCCGGAATCGATTCCGGTTTCCGTGGCACGCGCAAAGGGACGCCCATGCTGGAAAACAGGACTAAGATTACGGATGGCGCGGCGATCGTCGACGAGGCGATCACGTCGCGCCGTTCGGTGCGGGCGTTCCTGCCCGACATGGTCGACGACGAGACGATCCGCGCCATACTCGCCGTTGCCGCGCGGGCGCCTTCGGGCACCAACATGCAGCCCTGGCGGGTCTACGTGACCAGGGGCGAGGTCAAGCAGCGGATCACCGACGCCATCCTCAACTCCGGCATCCGTGCCGAAAAGGCCGAGTGGGACGAGTATCGCTACTATCCCGACCAGTTCTTCGAGCCCTATCTGACCCGGCGGCGAGCCAACGGGTTCGGCCTCTACAGCGTGCTCGGCATCGGCCGGCGTGAGGTCGACAGGATGCGCGCGCAGCACGACCGCAACTTCGTCTTCTTCGACGCACCGGTCGGCATGATCTTCACCGTTGACCGGCGGCTGAACAAGGGCTCGTGGATCGATTACGGCATGTTCCTGCAGAACATCATGGTGGCGGCGCGGGGCAGGGGTCTGCACACCTGCCCGCAGGCGGCCTTTGCACCCTATCACAAGCAGATCAGGCCGGTGCTCAACATTCCCGACGAGGAGATCGTCGTCTGTGGCATGGCGCTTGGCCGTGAGGACACATCCAAGCCCGAAAACGCGTTCCGCACCGACCGCGCGCCGCTGGAAGAGTGGGTGACGTTCGCCAGTTGAGGTGACGCCAAGCGTGGTGACGACGCGCCGCGTCGGTCTACTGCACTTCGTAGCCGACTTCCTCGCTGGCGTGACAGAGCGCCTTCCAGAACGAGCGCGCAAACGAGCGGAACACATAGATGTCGAACTGGTCGGCGCCGGTGCGCTGGATTTGGGCGAAGACATCATGATGCATGGTCGAGCGGCCGGCACCGACCGGGAAGGCCGGCAGCGCGAAGTCGATGGCGAAGAACTTTGCCAGCACCCATTCCGCCTTCGGTCCGGCGATGCGGATCCCGGTGCGGCCGTGCGACAGGTCGGTCACCGTGCCGATATCAGGGGTGACGACATTGGCAAAGGCCGATGCCAGGCCCTCGGCCTCGTCGACCACGGTGAATTTTCCCGGCGCAAAACCGAACACCGACCTCACACCGTTGGTGCTGCCGGCGCCGGCGCCGTCGGGCAGCGCAAGGCCGGTAACGGTGCGAATGCCTGCTATCAACGCCTTCTCCTGGCCCGGCCAGGCAGCGAGCTGCAGGATCGATCCCGGCCTGGTTTCGGAGAGGATGACCTCGATGCCGTGTTCGAAATCGCCATGCGAGCCGGTGCGCAGCTCCAGCTCAAGCGGGGATTGGCGCTCAACCATGCATGCGGCTCCCGTCCGGATCAAAGAAGTGATTGGAGACGATCTCGACCGGGCCGAACCGGTTGCGCAGAGGATCGGAGATATGGGCGCGCGTGCCGCGCCGTGCCTTGCCGTCCTTGACCAGAGCGAGCGCGATGTACTTGCCGAGCGCCGGCGAATAACAGCAAGCGGTGATGTGGCCGATGGAATCGTGCGGATTGGCTTCGTCAAGCGCTTCGACGATGTGCGCGCCGCCGTTGAGCGGCTGGTTGTCCTGAGAAATCAGGCCGACGAGTTCCAGGCGGCCAGGCGCGATCAGGCCCTCGCGATCCATCATCGCCGAGCCGATGAAGGGCTTCTTCCTGGATAGCATCCAGTCGAGATGCAGGTCTCGCGCGCTGGTGCGGCCGTCGATCTCGGCGCCGGTGACGTGGCCTTTCTCGATGCGCAACGTGCCAAGCGCCTCAAGCCCGTAGGTCACCAGTCCGAACGGCTTGCCGGCTTCGATCAAGGCTTCCCAGACATGGGCGCCGTAGCCGGCGCCGGAGTAGACTTCGAAGGCCATTTCGCCGGAGAAGGAAAGCCGGCAGATCATCACCGGCACGCCTGATATCTTGCCGTGCACGATGCCCATGAAAGGCAGGGTTGCGTTGTCGACGGCGGTGCCGGTGACGCAAGCAGCAAGGATCTCTCTCGCCCTAGGCCCGCCGATCGCCGCACCCGCCCATTCGTCGGTCACCGAGGTGACATGGACCTTAAGCCCCGGCCAGATGACGTCGAGGAAATACTCCAGTTGCTGCATCACCTTGCCGGCATTGGCGGTCGTGGTGGTCATCAGGAAGTCCTGTTCGCCGAGCCGCCACGTCGTGCCATCGTCGAAGGCGAGGCCGTCCTCGCGCAGCATCAACCCGTAGCGGGCCTTGCCGACGGCCAATGTCGAGAACATGTTGGTGTAAACCTGGTCGAGGAATTCCGCCGCGTCCGGGCCCTGCACGGCGATCTTGCCCAGCGTCGAGACATCGACGATGCCGGCGCTCTCGCGCGTCGCCCTGGCTTCGCGCACATAGGCCTGCTCGATCGTCTCGCCGGGATGGCCATAGATCATCGGGCGATACCAGAGGCCGGCCGAATACATGGTCGCGCCGTTGGCGACGTGCCAGTCATGCATCGGCGTCAACCGTTGGGGCCTCAGGTCGCCGAAACGCTCGGCGGCGAGTGAGCCGATCGACACGGCCGAAAAAGGTGGGCGAAAGCGTGTCGTGCCGACTTCGGGAATCGGCTTGCCCAGCGCCTCGGCCATGATGGCGAGGCCGGGTATGTTGGAACTCTTGCCCTGGTCGGTTGCCATGCCGAGCGTGGTGTAGCGCTTCAGATGCTCGACCGAGACGAAGCCTTCGCGATGTGCAAGCCGTACATCCTCCGCGGTCACGTCGTGCTGGAAATCGACGAAGCTTTTTCCATTGGCCCTGATCTCGAACACCGGCGCCGGGTCGGGACCGCCGGGTGCGGCTTCGACGACCGGCAGGGCCGTTGGCGCACCTGTTCCACCTGCCGCCAAAAGCCCGGCGGCGCGGCCTTCGGCGATTGCCTCGGCGGTGGAAAAGCTGCCGGTGAAAGCGCCGGCGCCAATCCATTGCTGGGTTGGCTTCGGTGGCAGGAAGGCTTGTCTGGCGGCATTCCATTCCGCCTTGGCGCCGGCCTGGCTGGCCAGATGGATGGTCGGCGACCAGCCTCCCGACATCAGCAGGCAGTCGGCTTGAATGCTGCGCGCCTCGCCGGCAAGCGCGCCGTTGACCATGTCGAAGCGCTGCACCTTGACGCCGGACAGCGCCTTGCCGCCTTCGGTGGCGACCACGGCGTGACCGAAAAGGATCTTGGCTTCCGCTTCATCGGCGAGTTCGCGCATCCTGCTCGAAAGCTCCGACCGCACGTCGACGATGGCGACAATCGCCGCACCGGCCTTCTTCAGCGTCAGGGCGGAGCGATAGGCGCTGTCATTGTTGGTGAACAGTGCGATCCTGTTGCCCGCCAACACGCCGTACTCGTTGGCGTAGCGTTCGGCGGCATGCGCCAGCATCACTCCCGGCCGATCGTTGCCCGGAAACACCAGCGGCCGCTCGAAGGAGCCGGTGGCCAGCACCACCGACTTGGCGCGAATGATCCAGTAGCGATGGCGTGGTTCGCCCTTGCCGGGCCTCTCCTTGTGGTCGGCAACCCGTTCAAGCGCGGCGAGCGTGTTGCCGTCGTAATAGCCCCAGACCGTGGTGCGTGGCAGCAGGCGGACATTGTCGTAGCCTTCGAGCTGGCCGGCGGCTCGCGCTGCCCAGTCGGCCCCGGGCATCCCGTCGATCGTCTCGCCCGACCAGTTGGCCGAGCCGCCGTAATGCGGTTCGAGCTCGCTGAGGATGACACGCGCGCCCTGATCGGCGGCTGCCCTGGCGGCCATCAGTCCGGCCGGACCGGAACCGATCACCAGCACATCGCAGAAGGCGTTCATCCGCTCGCAACGCGCCGAGTCGGCAGCCGTCCCGGCGCGGCCGAGACCGGCGGCGCGGCGGATGAAATGCTCGCAGAACATCCAGAAACGCGTGCTCTTCAGCGGGCCGATCGCGGGCCCCATGAAGGTCTTGTAATAGAAGCCGGCGGACAGAAGCTTGCCGCCGAGCTGGTTGGCGGCGCTGACATCCCAGGCCAGCGATGGAAAGCGGTTCTGGCTGACGGCGGTCAGCCCGTCATAGATCTCGACCATGGTCGCGGCGATGTTGGGCTCGCGAACCTCGCCCCGCAACACCGTCACCAGGGCGTTCGGTTCCTCGACGCCTGCTGTCAGCACCCCGCGAGGACGGTGATATTTGAACGAGCGTCCGAACAGGGTGACGCCATTGGCCAGCAGCGCTGAGGCAAGGGTGTCGCCGGCATGGCCGGTGTAAGGCGCGCCGTCGAAGGTGAACCGGATGGTTCGCAGCCGGTCGATCCGGCCACCGGCATCGGTGCGGCGCGGGCTCATGACTTGGCCTCCGCCTTGTGCCGGGCAGCCACTTTGTGGTCGCCGCGCGTGGACGCGACGCTGGAGATCTCGTGTGTCAGCGTGTTGCGCACGACCCTGAGATGGGCGCGGCAGCCGCCGGAATGCTGCCAGATCTCGTTGTGGTCACCCGCCGGGTTCAATCGGTCATAGACATAGGCATTCCAGGTATCGAGGTCCTGCGAGGCAGGCTGAGGGCGCTCGCGGTTGCCGTCACCCTGATAGGTGAACTCGATGACGTCGCGCGGGCCGCAATAGGGGCAGGTAATCAGCATGCGATTGTATCTTCTCGTTTGACCATGATCTTGGCCGAAAACCGGTTTCCACTCTTGGTTACGCCGACCTGCGGTTCGGGATCATGGTCTAATGCAGCCGCGGCGTCGCGCCCTGGCCCTTGTCGTCGATCACCAGGCCGCGATGGAAGCGATCCAGGGTGAAGGGCGCGTTGATGTCGTGCGGTTCATCCTTGGCTATGGTCCACGCAAAGCACCAGCCGGAGGCCGGCGTCGCCTTGAAGCCGCCGTAGCACCAGCCGCAGTTGAGATACATGCCCGGCAGCGGGCCGGTGGTGATGATGGGAGAACCGTCCATCGACATGTCGCAAACGCCACCCCAGGAGCGCAGCATGCGAACCCGGGCGAGACCCGGAAACAGCGCCAGCATCTCGCTCATCACCTCGTCGACAACAGGCAAACTGCCGCGCTGGGCGTAGCTGTTGTAGCCGTCGAGGTCACCGCCATAGACAAGGCCGCCCTTGTCCGACTGCGACATGTAGAAATGGCCCATGCCGAAAGTCAGGACCGTGTTGATGAACGGCTTCAGCGATTCCGTCACGAAGGCCTGCAGCACGTGGCTCTCGATCGGCATCGTATCGATGCCGGCGAGCCGCATGACCTGCCCGGTGCTGCCGGCCACCGCGACCGCCACCTTCCTGGCGCGGACCTCGCCGCGCGAGGTCGTGACGCCCGATATGCGTTCGCCGTCGCGCAGGAAGCCGGTGACCTCGCAATTCTCGATGATGTCGACGCCACGGCGGTCGGCGCCGCGCGCATAGCCCCAGGCGACGGCATCGTGCCGGGCGGTGCCGGCGCGCCGCTGCATCAGGCCGCCGACGATTGGGAAGCGCGCCGTGGCGGAGACGTCCAGCGCCGGCACCAGGCGCGCGATCTCGGCCGTGGTCATCAGTTCGGCGTCGACGCCGAGATGGCGCATGGCGTTGCCGCGGCGGGCAAAATCGTCGAGCTGGGCGGGCGTGTGCGCGAGGTTGAGGCAGCCGCGCTGCGAGAACATGACGTTGTAGTTGAGATCGTGCGACAGGTTCTCCCACAGCTTCATCGAATGTTCGTAGAAGCGCGTGTTGGCCGGCAGCAGGTAGTTGGAGCGGACGGCTGTCGTGTTGCGGCCGACATTGCCGGAGCCGAGCCAGCCCTTTTCCAGCACTGCCACGTTGGTGATGCCGTGCTCCTTGGCGAGATAATAGGCGGTCGACAGGCCATGGCCGCCACCGCCGATGACGATCACGTCGTAGGACGCCTTCGGGTCCGGCTTGCGCCAGGCCGGTTTCCAGTCCTTGTTGCCGGTCAGCGCATTTTTGAGAAGCGAGAAGGCCGAATATTCCGCCATTCTTTTTGTTGTCCGTTCTGGCTTTTCGTCAGCCGTTTTGGGCGATGCGGCACATTATAGAGCAGGCCGCTGCCGCAAAGCCAATATTGCGCCATCGCTTTTCGACTGGCCGACTCCGAAGGGCGGGCAGGGCGGGACGGCTTGCTCCCCGGTATCAGCGTCTTTATCAAAGGCGAGCTTTAGAACGCCTTACCGCCTGTGAGTCGCCAAACGATCATGCTTTTCCGACTGCTCCGCTTCGTTCTGGTCCTGGCGATCGTCGCCTCGGCGCCGCTGTCGCTTGATGCGGCGGCGCAGGGGCTTGAGCAGGCTGCCTCTGGAGTGGTCGCCGACCAGCAGAAAATCCTGCAGGACCTGACGACGAGGACCGACAATCTCGAAAAGAAAATCCAGGAGGACGGTGACGACGACGCCAGCCTTGTCGACATCCGCCTGCAGCTCGAGGAAATGTCGCGAGGTGCGCTGGACAGCGCGCTTGTCTTCCGCCCGCGCCTTTCGGAGATCAACGCAAGGCTCGATCAGCTCGCGGCGCCGCCGGCCGCGGGCCAGCCACCCGAACCCGACATCGTGACCAGCGAACGCCAGGCGCTGGCGTCCGAAAAGGCCGAGATCAATGCTGTCATCGCCGCGGCGCAAAACCTGTCGATCCGAATCAGCGGCCTCATCGCCAAGATCGCCAATATGCGCAGCGAGCTGTTTCGCAATCTGCTCACCAAGCGCTACGTGCTGTCCGACGCGTTGAGCCCTGAAGTCATTTCCGATGCCAATGGTGAATTTACCGGCTTCAGCAAGGCAGTGTCGTCGTGGCTGGCCTTTGTCTTCAAGTTCAAGTTCCAGGCCGTGCTGGCCGCGACCTTGACGGCGCTTTCCCTGGCGGCGGTGCTTTTTGTCGGTGGGCGGCGTTTGTTCGGGCGTATCTTCGAAGCGGACCCGTCGGTCGAAGATCCGTCCTATCTCAGCCGGTTGTCGGTGGCGTTCTGGTCGACATTGCTGCCGACGCTGGCGGTCGGCGTCTTCCTGGTCTCGACCGTGTTCTTTTTCAACTATTACAATGTGTTGCGCGGCGACATTGGCGTTTTCCTGAAGGCGCTGGTCGGGGTCATCGCGGTGGTGTTCTGCGTCAACCGACTGGCCAATGCGACGCTGGAGCCGCGGCTGCCGAACTGGCGGCTCATCCCCGTTGAATCAGGCCCGGCACGCTGGCTGGTGCGGCTGACGACCGCCATGGCGGTGGTGATCGGCGTCAACTATTTCCTGTCGGTGGTCAACGACACGATGGGCTCGCCGCTGTCTCTGACCATCGCCAGAAGTTTTGTCGCCACCGTCATCGTCGGCATCATCCTGATCCTGATGGCGCTGCTGAAGCCGTTCAAGGCCACCGACGGAAGCTGGCGCCCCTGGCCGGCGTGGCTGCGCTACACCGCTGTCGCGCTAGGCCTTTTCACCATTGCCACGGCGCTGCTCGGCTATATCGGCCTTGCCATCTTCGTCTCGCTGCAGGTCGTGGTCACCGGTACCATTCTGGTGACCGCCTATATCGGCTTCCTGTCAGCGCGGGCGATCAGCGAGGAAGGTGGCTTTGCCAACACGTCGATCGGGCGCTGGCTATCGACCAATTCCAGTTATGAGGAGTCCGCGCTCGACCAGCTCGGCCTGGTCGTCAGCGTCGCCATCAACCTGATGATCGTGCTGGTGTTCCTGCCGCTGATCCTGTTGATGTGGGGCTTCCAGCCCGGCGACATCGAGGCCTGGGCCTACAAGCTGGCGACGGGCCTCACCGTCGGCTCCGTGACGATCTCGGTGACCGGCATCCTCACCGGCATCGTCGTCTTCATCATCGGCTATTTCCTGACGCGCTGGTTCCAGGGCTGGCTCGACGGCTCGGTGATGGCGCGCGGCAAGGTCGATACCGGCGTGCGCAACTCGATCCGGCTGGCGGTCGGCTATGCCGGCGTCGCGCTCGCAGCCCTCGTCGGCGTCTCGGCGGCGGGCATCGATCTCTCCAACCTGGCGCTTGTCGCCGGCGCCCTGTCGCTCGGTATCGGCTTTGGCCTGCAGAATGTCGTCTCCAACTTCGTCTCCGGCCTGATCCTCTTGGCCGAGCGGCCGTTCAAGGTCGGCGACTGGATCGTCGCCGGTGAGATCAGCGGCACGGTCAAGAAGATCAGCGTGCGCGCTACCGAGATCGAGACGTTCCAGCGGCAGTCGGTGATCTTGCCCAATTCAAACCTGATCAACAATGCGGTCGGCAACTGGACGCACCGCAACAAGCTCGGTCGCATCGACATCAAGGTCGGCGTCGCCTACGGCAGCGACGTCAAGCAGGCCCATGCTGTGCTGTTGGAGATTGCGCGCGGTCATCCGCTGGTGCTGAAAAATCCGGAACCCTTCGTGCTGTTCACCAATTTCGGGGCGGCCGCTCTCGAATTCGAAATCCGTGTGTTCCTGGCCGACGTGATGAACGGCAACATCGTGCAGAACGACATTCGGTTTGCCGTCCTCGACGAGTTCGCCGATCAGCATATCGAAATTCCGTCGGCGCCGCGCGCCGTCGTCGAGACCAAGAAGCATGAGGCGTGGCCGATCGATGACGACAAGATCGAAGTCGATTTTGCCGAACAGGAGCAAGCAAAGGCGGAAGCCGTGGCCGAGACGAAACGCCTGGCCAGATCCGGGCGCAAGACCCGCAAGCCGGATCCCGATTAGGGTTTATTGATATTCAGCCGGCCTGCGAACGGCTGATACCTGCGCTTCCGACGCAGCCAAAGCAATTGCGGCATGAATGCGGCATTCAGTTGCCGTTCAGCTTGCATCTCATATAAGCTCACATGCAAAGGGCGGGAATGCCTTGCGAAATGCAACAGAGGCGGTGGCAACACCGATACTGCAAATGTGGAAGTCGCTCGTCGCCGCCATCGCTTTTCTTGCCGTGGGCGGTTCAGCCTTTGCCGCCAGCGCCACCAACAAGGACGCCGAGACCCGCACACTCGTCGTGACCGAAGGCGGTGGCAAGACGGAGCTGGCGCTGGCCGCCGGCGAAACCGCTGAATTCTGCCCGACCGGCTGTTTCGTTACCATGCCGAATGGCGACCTCGAAGCGCTGACCGGTTCGGAAACAATCGAAATCTCTGGCGGCGTCGCCCGCATCAAGTAACCGCGTCAAAAAACGTTGACTAGTTTTTAGAAGGCCGGGCAAATGCCCGGCCTTTGATCGTTTCGGGTTATCGAAACTTAACGATGAAAGGGAAAATACCGTCAGGCAAGCCAGGCCGGGCCGGACGCTTTAACGATCGCTGCGCTGTTGCCCGCTATATCGGGCCGAAGACGCCGAAGCATGGGGTTTTGGATCGGCGCCTGATCCTTTCCGATAGGTCGGCTTTCGGGATCATGCGCTTTTAGGCAGGGCAACGAAGAATGGATGCGCGGTCGGACAGGAACGCAATCCCGCTTGCTGTCGATCTCGACGGCACGCTGATCGCGACGGACCTGTTGTGGGAAGGTCTGTTCATCCTTCTCAAGAAGAATCCGCTCTATGTTTTCCTGGTGCCGTTCTGGCTCGCCGGCGGGCCGGCGCGGTTGAAGCAGGCCATCGCTCAACGCATCGACATCGATCCTGCGTCGCTGCCCTACCGCGAGGCGCTGCTTCAGCGCCTTCGCACCGAACATGGCGAAGGCCGCAAGATCGTGCTGGCGACCGGGACGCCGCGTAAATTCGCCGAGGCGATCGCCGCACATCTCGGGATATTCGATCGCGTCCTGGCGACTGACGGCCCCCACAACATGACGTCAGGCAGAAAGCGCGCCTCGCTTGTCGCCGCCTATGGCGATGGCGGCTTCGACTATGCCGGCAACAGTCGGCACGACCTTAAGGTATTCGACGCCGCGCGCACGGCAATCGTCGTCGCGCCCGACCGTCATGCCGCGCGCTGGCAGGCCGCGCACAGTGCTGAAATCATGCCGGCGCCGAAGCCGACATTCAGAACCATCGTCAAGATGCTGCGCGTTCATCAGTGGCTGAAAAACTCGCTGATCGCAGTGCCGATGGTGCTGTCGCACGAATACTTCAACGCCGACATGATCTGGGAATGCCTGCTGGCATTCGTCTCGTTCAGCGCGGTCGCTTCCGCCATCTACATCCTCAATGATTTCTTCGATCTCGCGCTCGACCGCAAACACCTGACCAAGCGCAACCGGCCATTCGCCAGCGGCGCGCTGTCGATCCCGTTCGGCCTCGGTTCAATGATGGTGCTGCTCGCAATAGGCGTTGGCGCAGGGCTTCTGCTGCCGATCGAATTCCTCGGCGTGCTCTGCGGCTACATGGTCATCACCACCGGCTATTCGCTGTCGTTCAAGCGCATGCTTCTGATCGACGTGCTGACATTGGCCAGTCTCTACACCATCCGCGTTCTGGCTGGCGCCGCGGCGACCGGGGTCGACGTCTCGTTCTGGCTGCTGGCCTTCTCGATCTTCTTTTTCCTGTCGCTGGCGCTGGTGAAGCGGTTTGTCGAGCTGCGCACGACCGCCATTCCGGCCGGCGAGCGCATTGCCGGCCGCGGCTACCGCACCGAAGACCAGGAGATCGTCGCCCAGGCGGGCATGGCGTCGGCCTTTTCCTCGGCGCTGGTGCTGGCGCTCTATATGGACAGCGCTGCGGTGCGCGAACTTTATCCGCATCCTTGGCTGGTCTGGCCGCTGGCGCCGATCGTGCTTTACCTGACCATGCGCGTCTGGATTCTCGCCCGCCGCGACCAGATGCATGACGATCCGGTCGTCTTCATCATCCGCGACTGGCGCAGCCAGATCGTCGTGCTCATCGGCGCTGTGTTTCTGGTCGTCGGAGGCTGGTAGACGTGGGGCAGGAGCGGTTCCAGAGCTTCGGTCTTGCCACGCCACCGGCACTCGATGTGATCCCGGCGGACGACGCTGTTGCGCTGCTGAAGAGCGGCAACGCGACAAGAAACGCTTTGCTCGCCTACGGCAACGGCCGCTCCTATGGCGATTCCTGCCAGAATGGAGCCGGCACGATCGTCGATATGCGGCCGCTGAACAGGATCCGCGCCTTCAATGCCGAGACCGGCGTGATCGAGGCCGAGGCCGGCGTGCTTCTGTCCGACATCATCGCCCATGCAGCGCCATACGGCTTCTTTCCCGCCGTCGTTCCGGGTACGCAGTTCGTCACGCTCGGCGGCGCCATCGCCAACGACGTTCACGGCAAGAATCATCACCGGCGCGGCACCTTCGGCTGCCACGTCGAATCCTTGACGCTGCTCAGATCAGACGCACAGGCCCATTATTGCTCGGCCACCGAGAATGAACGCCAGTTCGCGGCGACGATCGGCGGCATGGGGCTGACTGGCCTGATACTGTCCGCATCGATCCGGCTGATGAGGGTGCCATCGCTCGACATCATCGAGAAGGTGACGCCGTTCCGTGATCTCGGCGAGTTCTTCGAACTTGCAGAAGCGGCCGATCAGGCCAACGAATACGTCGTCGCCTGGATCGACCAGCTTGCCGGCGGCCAAAGTCGCGGGCGCGGGCTGCTGTTCACCGGCAATCACGCCGAGCATGGCTCCCATGTGGCCTTGCGGGCCGGTGAAAATCTTTCGGTGCCGTTCCAGCCGCCGTTCAACGTGCTCAACCGGCCGTTCCTGACTGCGTTCAATGCCGCCTACCGGTGGAAGAAAGGCCGGTCGACGGCGCCGCGCCAGGTCGGGTACCAGGGTTTCTTCTTTCCGCTCGACGGCGTCGGCAACTGGAACCGGCTCTATGGGCCGAACGGGCTTTTCCAGCACCAGAGCGTGATGCCGCAAGACGTCGCGCGCCGAGTGGTGCCGACGTTGCTTGCGGCGGCAAAACGGGCCAGGCAGGGCTCGTTCCTCACAGTCCTGAAGCGCTTCGGCGGGGTCCGCTCGCCGGCACTGCTGTCGTTCCCGCGGCCGGGTTTCACGCTGACGCTGGATTTCCCCAACCGTGGCCGGGCGACGCTGGCGCTGCTGAAGGAACTCGACCAAATCACAGTCGAGGCCGGTGGCGCGATCAATCCCTACAAGGACGCCCGCATGGGCGACGACGTTTTCGCAGCCTCCTTTCCGGAATGGCAACGCCTCGAAGCGATCCGCGATCCCGCCTTCATGTCGAGTTTCTGGGCGCGAACGGCGAAAAAGCTCGAGGCGCGACACGGAACCGCCGAAGCCGCGGAATAGATAACATTCGAATAGGTCGTGGTTAATGCGTCGATAACTCAAGCTTTCCTCAAGACTTTTTGTGCTTCACGAAATGTTTGGAGGTTTTCAATAGGACGGGGGAGGGTTGATGGAAAAAACATGAAATACATCGTCTTCATTCTGTTCACGGTCATGACCAATGCCGCCGCGCAACTCATGCTGAAGCAGGGCATGATGTCACTCGGTTCGATTTCCTTCGAAGGCGCCAATCCGTTGCTGAAGCTGTTGCAGATCGTCTTCAGCCCATGGATTTTCCTCGGCCTGTGCACCTTCGTCATCTCGATGGCGTCGCACCTCTATGTGCTGTCCAAAGTAGAGCTCAGCTTCGCCTATCCGTTCCTCAGTCTCGCCTATGTCGCCGTTGCGATCTTCGCCTATTTCATTTTCCGCGAAGACCTCAATGGCTGGCGTATCGCCGGCATCGCTTTCATCTGCGTCGGCACGGTGCTGATCGCCCAAAGCGGCCGGGATTTGGGTGGTCGCGGGCATGACGAGGAAACCGCCTCCCTTTCGTCCGACAAGATTCACAGTGGGATCGTTCGATGAGACATGTGATCTTCGGCGGCGACGGTTTCGTCGGCCGCCACCTTGCCCCAAAACTTCTGGCCGACGGCGAGGAGGTGGTCGTCGCCGATATCGCTAAAAGCGACCTGCCGCATTACCGCTCCGCCCGATATGTCGGGTGCGACGTCACCGATCCGGCCTCGGTCGATTCGGTCGGGCTGAAGGCCGACGACATGGTCTATAATCTGTCGGCGAAAATGCTGTCGCCGATCCAGGTGCGCGCCAGGCGCCACGAATTCTTCTTCCCGGTGAATTTCCACGGCACCGAGCACATCATGCAGGCGATGGACAGAGCCGGCGCGCCCAAGCTCGTCCATTACACGACCGACATGATCTACGGCCACACGGTCACGCAGCCGATGACCGAGGAACACCCGGTTGCGCCGCTCGGCGAGTATGGCTGGTCGAAGCAGAAGACCGAGGAACTGGCCGTCGAATGGCGCAAGCGCGGCATGTCGATCTCGCTGTTTCGGCCGCGCCTGATCATCGGCCCCGGCCGCCTCGGCATCCTCGAAAAACTGTTCAAGCTGATCGACTGGAACCTTCCGGTGCCGATGATCGGCTCGGGCAAGAACCCGTATCAGTTCATCTCGGTGTTCGACTGCGCCGAGGCGGCGCGCGCCGCGTGGAAGGCCGGCGTGCCTGATGAGGCCTATAATCTCGGCTCGCTCAACCCGCCGCCGGTCCGGAAATTGCTCGGCGACCTGATCAGGCATGCCGGCTCGAAATCGATCCTGATCCCGACCCCGGGCTGGGCAGTCAAGCGAACGCTCGACCTGCTCGACCTCTTGAACATGCCGATCATGGATCCGGAGCAGTATCTGATCGCCGACGAGGACTGCGTGCTCGACGTGTCCAAGGCCGAACGCCAGCTCGGCTGGGTGCCGCAATATCGCGACGAGGACATGCTGATCGCCGCCTACAGCGAATATCGCGCCAAGAAAGACGGCCATGCCGTCGCCGCCAAACATGTGCCCGCCGAGTGACGGGCCAGCAGGAGACTCTTGAGATGACCGTGATGACCAAGCCAGACCACACGACTGCGCGCGCCACGGTCAGCGCGCCGGCGCTTTCGCCCGCCACCACCGCCAAGCCCGATCTGATCAGCGTCGAGCAGGCCAAGGCGATGGACGTCGCGCGCATGACCGACCTGTTCAAGGCGCATCTCAACCCCGGCCAGCTGCATTTCATGAAGCTGCTCGGCTTCCACAAGATCAAGGTCGAGCGCGCCGAAGGCATGTTCTACATCGACCAGAACGGCCGCAAGATCCTCGATTTCTTCGGCGGCTTCGGCTCGCTGGCCTTCGGCCACAATCATCCGCGCCTTCTCGAGGCGCGCAAAAAGTTCCAGGAGGAGAAGCGGCACGAGATCGCCATCGCCTTCATGTCGCAATATGCGGCGGCGCTGGCGCACAATCTCGCCAAATGCTCGCCCGGCGACCTCGACATGGTGTTTCTGGGCTCTTCCGGCTCCGAAGCCATGGAGGCGGCGGTGAAGCTCGCCGAGCGCGCCGCCGGCCCGAAGCGGCCGAAAATCGTCTATGCCGAGAATTCCTTCCACGGCAAGACCAAGGGCGTGCTGGCGATCACCGACGGCTCGCTCTATCGCGCCGACTTCAAGATGGCCGACAATGTCATGCGCATTCCGTTCGGCGACGTCGAAGCGGTCGAGCGCACGTTCCGCTCCGATCCCGAGGTCGGCGTCATCGTGCTCGAAACCATCCAGGGCGGCGGCGGGATCATCCAGGCGCCTGCCGAATACTGGCAGAAGCTGCGTGCGCTCTGCGACCAATACGGTGTTCTGTGGGTCGCCGACGAGGTGCAGTGCGGCTATGGCCGCTCCGGCCGCTTCTATGCCTTCGAGCACTACGGCGTCGTTCCGGACGTGACGGCGCTGGCAAAGTCGCTCGGTGGCGGCAAGGCGGCGGTCGGCGCGATGATCGCCAGGCGCGAGGTCTATATGAAGGCCTACGGCACGCCGAAGACTGCGATGATCCACGCCATGGCCACCTTCGGCGGCATGGGCGAGGCCTGCGTCACCTCGATCGAGGCGCTCAACGTGCTTTACGACGAGGGGCTGATCGACAACGCCGCGGTCACCGGCGACTATCTGCTGCAACGCCTGCAGACGTTGCGGGAAAAATACCCGAAGATCATCAAGGAGGTCCGCGGCAAAGGCCTTATGGTCGGGCTGGAATTCCACGACTTTTCGCAGACCTTGCCGATGGTGCTGCGGCCTGTGGTCAGCGTGCTTGACGACAAGCTGAAGGGATCCTTGTCCGGTTTTATTGGTGCTTTGCTGCTGCGTGACTATGACGTGCTCGTTGCCTTCACCGAATACAACCGCAACGTCATCCGTCTCGAACCGCCGCTGATCTGCCAGCGCGAACATGTCGACCGCTTCGTCGAGGCGCTCGACAGCCTGTTGTCGCGCGGCATCGTGTCGATCGTGAAGGATTTCGTCAAAAGCCAGGTTCGTTAGCCAGGTGCGCCGAGCGAGACCATGCTGAGCAAGTCTCCGGCTCCGACAAACCTGCTCGACCGGCTGACCAAGGCCAGTCTGGCATGGGGCGAGGGCACATATGCGCGTCTNGCTGCCTTCGCGCTCTACATCCTGCTGACCGCGGCGACGGCATGGTTCATGCCTGACGCCAATTGGGACATGCTGCCCTACCTTGCGATCGCCGAGGAGGGCACCTATCGCGATGTGCAGGCGCTGCACGATTATGCCTATGGCACGGTCAGGGACGGCCTATCGGCGAGCGACTACAAGGCGCTGACCGATGATGGCGGCGGCTTCCGCAGTCATATGGCCGGGAATGCCGCCGATTTCCATTCGCTGCTCGGCATGTACCGGATCAAGTTCCTTTACGCCGAGATCCTGTCGACGATGAGCTCGGCGATGTCGCCGATCGCGGCAATGCGGCTGCTGCAGGTGTTCTCGGTGCTGCTGTTCGGCGCGATCGCGCTGCTCTGGCTGCGCTCAGAGGGCGCGCTGGCGCTGGCGCCGGTTCTCGGCGCGGTGCTGATGATGGCCGATTTCGGCGACGCGGCGCGGGCGTTGACGCCTGACCTGCTGTGCTCAGCGCTGTTCCTCGGCGGGCTCTTTGCCTATAGGCGCGGTCGTGAAGTGGCCACCGCGATCCTGCTCTTCCTCGCTTTCATGGCTCGGCCCGACAATATTGTTTTCCTTGCTATTTTTGCCGTGCTGCTGTTGGTCTTCCGGCAGAAGGCGTGGGGCGCGCTGGCCGGCTTTGCCGCCTCGCTCGTCGCCTATTTCGCCATCTCGCACTGGGCGCAGCATCCCGGCTGGTGGCCGCATCTGTGGTTCTCCTCGATCGAGCAGCACTACAATATGGCCGGCTTCGATCCGCCGTTCTCGGCTGTCGCCTACCTCCGGGCTTTTGCCGCCTCCCTGATCCGTGCCGTCAGCCTGAACAACTGGGTCGGCGTCTCGGTGATGGCGCTGGCGGGGTGGTATGCCTCAAGCCGTGCCGGCTTCAAGCTCGACCGCCGCGCCGGCATTCTGTTTGCGGCATTGGTGCTCGGCGTATTGGCCAAATTCACGGTCTTCCCGATCCACGACACCCGCATCTATTTTCCCAATCTGATCCCGCCATTCCTGCTGCTCGCCGGGCCATTCATGGCGTTGTGGGCATCAGCGAGCACCAAAGGGCGCGGCGCCGCGCCATTGCACGTCATTCCTGGAGACAAGTCATGAGTTCCGTTTCCAGCCTGGCGCGCATCGCGCTGTCGCTCGGCCTCCCCCCGCTGGCATCCTCGATCGCGGGCCGTCGATGCGCGGTACGAAGTTCCTGGCGAAGGCCGCGCTGAAGGCGCGCCTCAGTGGGGCAAAAAGGCGGTTCCAGATGGTCAATATCGGCGCCTGCGATGGCGTGTTGTTCGACGATGTGACGCCGTGGCTGCACCGCATCCCGCACGCTCGCGCCATACTGGTCGAGCCGATCCCGCACAACCAGAAGCGGTTGCGCGCCAACTATACCGATACGGGCCGCTTCATCATCGAGCCGGTCGCGGTGACGAAGAGCAAGGGAACGATCACGGTCCACACCTTCGATGCCGCCGCACTCGAGGCTGGCACGCTGCCGATCGAGTTCATCGGCTGCTCGTCGGTGACCGACACCAATCTGATGTCGGGCAAGAATGCCTGGGGCCAGGCCGATGCCAACTTCAATAAATTCGCGCCGCACCTCAGGGATATCGAAGTGCCGTCGGAGACATTGCAGACGCTGCTCGACCGCAACGGCATCACCCATATCGACGCCTTCCTTGTCGATTGCGAAGGCGCCGACTGGATCGTCTTCGAGCAGCTCGACCTCGAGCGCTACCGTCCCGGCATGATCAAGGTCGAGGTTGGTGCGTTGCCGGCGGCCGAGATCGGCCAGGTCGTGGTCAAGTTGAAGACCCCGGCTACCAGGTCGGCTTCCAGGCCGAGGACATCTGGGCCTTCGCCTGAGGGGTAGCCCCGGGCCCGAAAGCAGCTGATCTTTCGGGTCGCGTCGCATCTGCAGCGTGTCGCAAACAGGCGGTAGCACGGCGGCTGGCGCCTGCATATTGTGCGCCGATCAACGGGCGCCGGTGCCCGCTTTACCACTTTGGAGTCGCGGGCAATGGCAGGATTTCCGGAAAAGGCGAAGGTCGTCATCGTCGGGCTGGGCGGTATCGTCGGCGCGTCGGTCGCCCATCACCTGATCGAGCGCGGATGGGACGACATCGTCGGCATCGACAAGTCGGGGATCCCGACCGATATCGGCTCGACAGCGCACGCCTCCGACTTCTGCTACACCACCAGCCATGATTTCCTGTCCTGCTGGACGACGCTCTACTCCATCGATTTTTACGAAAAGATGGGTCACTACGCCCGTATCGGCGGCCTCGAGGTTGCCCGCGTCGGCGACGACGATCGCATGGCGGAGATCAAGCGCAAGATCGCCTCGGCAAAGGCTTTCGGAACGCGTGCCCGCCTGATCGAGCCGGCCGAGATCAAGCAGAAATTCCCGCTGATCGAAGAAGAGATGGTGCAGGGCGGCCTGTGGGATCCTGATGCCGGTCTTGTCATCCCGCGCTCGCAAACGGTCGCCGGCAAGCTGGTCGACCAGGCGGAAGCCTCCGGAAAACTCAAATCCTTCGCCAACACGCCGGCCAGGTCGCTCGTCGTGGAGAACGGTCGCATCAAGGGCGTGGTGACCGATCGCGGCACCATCGAAGCCGACTACGTGATCGTTTGCGCCGGTATCTGGGGCCGGCTGATCGCGGAAATGGTGGGTGAGGACCTGCCGGTCATGCCGATCGACCATCCGCTCACCTTCTTCGGGCCCTATACCGAGTTCGCCGGCACCGGCAAGGAGATCGGCTGGCCGCTGCTGCGCGACCAGGGCAACTCGGCTTACATGCGCGACACCGGCGATCCCAAGACCGCCGAAGGCGGGCAGATCGAGTGGGGCTACTACGAAGAGACCAATCCGCGCCTTTGCCATCCGCGCGACCTTCTGGAGAAGGACCAGGCCCGTCTATCGCCCTCGCAGCGCGACCTCGACATGGAACAGATCCTGGCGCCGCTCGAGCGCGCCATGGAACTGACGCCGATCCTGGGCGAACTGGGCTACAATGAGAGCCATTCCTTCAACGGGCTTCTGCAGGTGACGGCAGACGGCGGCCCCTCCATGGGCGAGAGCCAGAAGGTGCGGGGCCTTTGGTATGCCGTCGCGATCTGGGTCAAGGACGGCCCCGGCATGGGCAAGCTCATCGCCGACTGGATGACGGACGGCCGGACGTCGATCGACCACCACGCCATCGACTATTCGCGCTTCTATCCGCACCAGACGCAAGAGCAGTTCATCTGGGACCGCTGCACCGAAACGGCGATGAAGGTCTACAATCCGGCCGTCCATCCGCGCGAGCCCTTCTCCAAGGCTCGCGACGTGCGCCGCTCGCCCTTCTGGGAGCGCGAGAAGGAACTCGGCGGCTATTTCATGGAACTCGGCGGCTGGGAGCGCGCCCATGGCTATGCCGCCAACGAGCACCTGCTCGAGAAATATGGCAACCGCGTGCCGGTGCGCGAAAACGAGTGGGACAACCGCCATTTCTGGCGCGTCTCCAATGCCGAGCATCTCGCCATGAGCGAGGATTGCGGCATCGTCAACCTGTCGCATTTCGCAATGTACGACGTGGAAGGCCCTGATCATGTCGCGCTGATGGAGTGGCTGTGCGCGGCCAGGATCGGCGGCGACGGCAATATCGGCAAAGGCATCTACACCCATTTCCTCGACGATGAGGGCATGGTGCGCGCCGACCTGACCGTCATCCGCATGGCCGACCGCTGCCGTGTCATCGACGGCGCAGATGCCGGTCCGCGCGACTTCCACTACATGCGGCGGACGGCAGAAGACAAAGGGTTCGATGTCGCCATCACCGACGTGACCGAAAAATACGTGACCGTCGGTATCTGGGGTCCGAACGCCCGGGCAACATTGAGCAAGGTCGTGGAAGACCCGGACGGCCTGACGCCGGAGAATTTCCCCTTTGCGGCGATCAAGCCTGTCAGGATCGCCGGCAAGGACGTGACCGCTTTCCGGATCTCCTATGTCGGCGAGCAGGGCTGGGAACTGCACATGCGATACGAAGACGGCCTGGCCGTATGGGATGCTTTGCGTTCGACCGGCGTGATGGCTTTTGGCGTCGAGACCTATGCCAACAGCCGCCGCATGGAGAAGAGCCTGCGCCTGCAGAATGCGGATCTTTTGACCGAGTACAATCTGCTGGAGGCCGATCTTGCCCGCCCAAAGGTCAAGGAGGCCGATTTCAGTGGCAAGGCAAAGCATCTGGACTATCGCGCCCGCGCGCATCAGCCGGCCATGCTCTGCACACTTGTCATGACGGATAATGTCGATTCCAACGGCGTTGCCCGTTATCCCGTCGGCACGCTGCCGGTGATGGACCCGCAAACGGGTGAAACGCTGGTCGATGAACTCGGCCGCCGATCGTTCACGACCTCGGTCGCCTACGGCCCGACCATCGGCAAGAACATTGCGCTCGCCTATCTGCCGTGGACGTATTGCCAGGAGGGCCGCAAGCTGGATGTCGAATATTTCGGCGAGAAATACCCGGTCGAAGTGGCCGCCGTCGGCTACAGGCCGCTCTACGACCCGGAGAATCTCAAGCCACGAAGCTGAGCCTCCCACAAAAGAGGTGAGGGGCGGACTCGCAAAAATGTGAATGCAAGGACTTAAGGCGCGTCACGTTTTGTGGGGTCATGCGGCAGCGCCTTAAGTTCTCGTTTTTATGCAAGTCGTTGCCCAAACCCGCTGCGCATCCTTGGTTCAAGCCCGAGGGCATGCTTTTGGACGACATGCATTAGCCCGGGGCTAGGCTTTTCGCTTTGTGGCGCGACGATTTTCGCTTACCTTGCGGCATGTCTGCTTTTCCCCGCGCAGGACATCTCCTCTCAGGCGCCGCCGCGCTGGCGCTGACGTTCGTCCAGGCGCCGGAATCCCGCGCTGCCGATCCCGTTGACGTCGAACTGGTGCTGGCGGTCGACGTTTCGCTGTCGATGTCGCCGGCCGAACTCGAAATCCAGCGTCGCGGCTATGTCGCGGCACTGACGCATGACACGGTACTGCAGGCCATCGCCGACGGCGCCTACGGCAAGATTGCCGTCACCTATGTCGAATGGGCCGGCACGACCTGGCAGCACATCATCGTGCCGTGGACGGTGATCGCCAATCGTGCCGACGCCGAGCGGGTGGTCGAGCAACTCTCCGCCCATGCGCCCAACAGCGCGCGGCGCACCTCGATTTCCGGTGCCTTGCAATTCAGCAGCGATCTCTTCGCCGAGAGCGGCTTTCAGGGCGTCAAGCGCGTCATCGACATTTCAGGCGATGGCCCCAACAATCAAGGTGCCCCCGTCGACATCATCCGTGACGAACTGGTCAGGCAAGGCATTACCATCAACGGCCTGCCGCTGATGACCCGGGGCGGCTTCACCAGCGTCTACGACGTCAACTATCTCGACCGCTATTACACAGACTGCGTCATCGGCGGGCCCGGCGCGTTCATGATCCCGGTCAACGAGTGGACGCAGTTTCCCGAAGCGATCCGCCGCAAGCTGGTGCTTGAGCTTGCCGGGCCTGCCTCACCGCAATGGGCGGCGGAAGAAGCGGCGCATCCGCCGGTGGTGCTGGCGCAGGACAAGCCGGCCACCGACTGCCTGGTCGGCGAGAAAATGTGGCGCGACCGAAGCTGGATGTTCGACACCCGCTAGACTTCCATCGCCATCCGCCAGAGGTACGCGTGCAAAATATTGCCTTGCCTTGTCTACGCGGCCAGCAACTGCTTGCGATCGACGCGCTCCTGCTGCGGCGAGCGCGCATAGAGCTCGCGGTAGCATTTGGAGAAATGCGAGGCGGAGACGAAGCCGCAAGCGACCGCCACTTCGACCACCGGCAGCGATGATTGGATCAGCAAGTGCCGAGCCCGGTCGAGGCGGATCTCCAGATAGTAGCGGGCAGGGGATCGTCCCATCTCGGTGCGGAACAGGCGCTCGATCTGCCGGCGTGACAGGTCGACATGGTCGGCGATCTCGATCAACGACAGCGGCTCGGACAGGTTTGCTTCCATCAATTCGATGATGGTCAGCACCTTGGAGTTCTGCACGCCAAGGCGTGCGCGCAGCGGCAGGCGCTGGCGATCGGTCGGGCTGCGCACGCGGTCAGTCAAGACCTGCTCGCAGACCCGGTTAACGAGATTGTCGTCGAAATCGTCGCCGATCAGCTTCAGCATCATATCGAGCGCCGCGGTGCCGCCGGCGCAGGTGTAGATGTTCTGGTCGATCTCGAAGAGGTCGGCAAAGACATTGGCCTTCGGGAACGCTTCGGAAAAGCCCGGCAGGTTCTCCCAATGAATGGCGCAGCGCTTGTTGGACAACAGGCCGGCGGCGGCCAGTATATGAGCGCCAGTGCACAGGCCGCCGATGGCGACGCCGCGATTGTATTCCTCGCGCAGCCAGGCGAAGGCCGATTTGTTCTGGTAGCGCTCGACATTGATGCCGCTGCAAACGACCGCCATGTTCGGCCGTTCGGAGCCGGACATCTTCTTGCGTTCGTCCTCCAGCGAGGTGTCGACGGCGCATTCGACGCCGTTCGAGGCGCGCACCGGCTTGCCGTCGATGCTGGCGAGCCGCCAGCGGTAGGCTTCGTAGCCGAGCATCCGGTTGGCCGAGCGCAACGGATCGAGCGCCGTTGCAAAGGCGATCATGGTGAAATCGGGGACCAGGAAGAATACAAACGATCGCCTGATCGGATGATTTACGACGTTCACAGGGTAACCCTCACGCTGCAATGGCGCGAACAGGATGTCGCGATCAGCATAGCGACATCAGGAAAAATCTTTCTTGTCAATCGGCTAGGCGGCAACGAAAAGACTTTATTTGCGACATGGGTCGCAAATGGGCAATCGCTATGCGATGACGGACCCGACATGCTGCCGGATTAAGCATTTGCCGCGTGTGGTCGGGGCATGACCAAGCAACGCCGCCTCGGCAAACCGAAGCGGCGCTGTGATCAACTTCGAAGCAGCAGCAGCGAGCGCCGCTTGCGAGCTTGGCAGATCAGGCGACGAAGCCGAGGCGTGCGGCGGCCACGGCGCCGGTCTGGCCCGGCATGGTGTTGGCAAGGCGCTGGCGCTCGAGCGCGGTCGTCAGGCTCATTTCACGGCGAGCAAAAAGGCGGGCAAAAAGCTTCATCATCATCTCCATTCGGTTGCTCAGACGGGTCGCCTTCGCGTGATGGAGTGGGGCAGCTCGTTGGCTGGCGCTGATATAGGCTTACGTGAAGGGAAACTAAATCACAAAAGCGAAGCACTTGACATGAAAAGCGACATGGCATGCGATAAGTTTGGGCAGTCTGCCCAAGATTTGTGAATATGTACAAGGCGTTAGGCAGGAATCCCGCTGCTATGCGGCGTATTCATATGCGTCATGCAACGGCGACATGGCTCTAAATGAACATTTGATCAACAAATAAAAAGGCCTGCCGGACATGGTCTGTGCGGCAGGCCTTCAGCTTTTGATACACACGATCTATTTTGCTCCGCCAGCCCAGGATCCAACGCCGTGTCGAGTGCCGGTCTTGGTGTCGGCGGCTTCAGGCCAGCCGATATCCTTCTGCAGTTCGATCGGCAGAGAGCGGATGGCGCGTTCGGTCTGGTAGCGGGCGCGGGCCGCGCTGAATTCGGTCGCGATGCGGCCGATGGATGACAGGACAGACATTTCAATTCTCCTTTAGGGTTGGGTCGGGTGCCGGTCGCTCGGCGCACCAAGCGCTACATCCGGTTTGTTTCAGCTTCATTTCGCGTCGATTGCAGATCCGTGTAATCGCCGTCTGCCTTCGATGGAGTTGACTATCCTCCCAAAGTGATGTTCAATCAAACGAAATGGAATGATAGTTTGCATCAGAAAAATTGAAGGTCGATCCCGATGAACGCCCCACTCAATCATCCGTTGCCGCTGCTCGATCTCGACGTCTTGCGCACCTTCGTGGCGATCGCCGAGACCGGCAGTTTCACCACCGCTGCCAGTGCCGTCTTCCGCACGCCGTCGGCCGTCTCCATGCAGATCAAGAAGCTGGAGGACATTCTCGGCCGCTCGGTGTTTGCGCGCGACGCGCGCTCGGTGACGCTGACCACGGATGGCGAGATGCTGCTCGGCTACGCCCGCCGGCTGTTGTCGATCAACCGCGAGGTGGTGTCGAAGTTCATCATCCCCGACATTGTCGGGGTGGTGCGGCTCGGCTCGCCCGACGACTATGGCGAGCGCGTGCTGCCGCACGTGCTGAAGCGTTTTGCACAGTCGCATCCTTCGATCGCCGTCGACGTGACCATCGACCAGAGCGTTAATCTGCGTCGGCGCATGGACGACCGGGCGCTCGACATCACGCTTCTCACCAATTCATACAAGACCAGCGCGCTCGGCGCCGAAGTGCTGCTCACCGAACCGATCGTCTGGGCCGGCGCCAAGGGCGGCTGCGCGCATCTGCGCGAACCGCTGCCGGTGTCATTGTGGGAAGAGGGCTGCGCCTGGCGGGCCGGGGCGCTCGAAGCGCTTGGGCGTGAGGGCCGCAACTACCGCGTCGCCTATATGAGTGCGCACACCGCCGGCCAGCGCGCCGCAATCATGTCCGACCTCGCGGTGGCGCCGCTGCCGAAATCGTTCCTCGGCAGCGACATGGTCGAGCTTTGCCCGAAGGACGGCATGCCCGATATCGGCACCTACAATCTGGCCATGGTCGTGGCGCCGGACGCCAGCGCGCCAGTGAAAGCCGTTGCCGATCACATCCGCGCGACCTTCGAAGTGTTCAAAGAAACCGGAAAGTTTTGATTCAGGACTTCGACGGCGTAGACAGGTTGTGAGTGGGGACTTCACGACCTGTCCTTTGCAGTGCCAATTCGCCGGCCTTGGCATGATAGCTTTCGGTGTCGCTGGCTAAAAACGTCACGATGCTGTCCCGCGCGCGCCGCGCTTCTGGCATGTCGATCAGCGGCCAAGCATGGAACATGCCTTGCTCGTGCACAACCTCTATCGCGACACCGGCGGCACGGGCCTTTTGCGCGAAGATCAGATTGTCGGGGGTCAGCATGTCGCGCGAACCGGTCAAAAGCAGCGTTTTCGGCAACACCGAGAGGTCACCGTAAAGCGGACTGATGCGCCAGTCGCTGGGATCTATGCCGGCACTGTAGAGCCGGACTGCCTCCAGCCCGCCAGGAATTCCCAGCCACGGATCGTAGCGTTCCGCCTCGAACACTTCGGGGTTGGCGAGCGACAGATCGAGCCCGGGCGAAATCAGCACATGGCGCGACGGCAATGGCAGGTCGGCTTCCGCGGCCATCATGGTCAGCACCACGGCCATGTTGCCGCCGGCGGAATCGCCAATGAAGACGATGTCCTGCGCTTCCGTTTCGTCGAGCATCTGACGGTAGACCTCGCCGACCATGCCGAACATGGCGTGGAAATCGTGTTCGGGAGCAATGGGGTAGATCGGCACGGTGATGCCGAAGCCCAGCCGGTCGGCCATATCGGCGATCAGTCCCCAGTGATAAGACGTGATTTGAAAGACATAGGCGCCGCCATGCAGGTAGAGGATCCGCTTTCGCTCGCCGGTCTTCGGCGCGATCTCGTACACGGGAAAGCCGTCCACGCTGCGCGTCGCGATCTCGAAACGCTGATGCAGCGATGCGGGCGGCTGATGGTTCTCCGTCTTGCGGGCGTAGGCGATCCAGCGCTGCAGGTTTTCCGGGCTGGAAAAGGCTTTCTTGCGGCTATACCTGAGCACGAAGGAAACGACGTGGCTTTTGATACTGGGCATGCGGACACACGGACTTCGGCTGAGCCGACTAAGAGAACCCCTCGCAATCGAAGATCGTGCCTTCGCCCAGAATGTCAAGATTTGCGCGGTCTCAACACGGCCCTGTGATCTGGCTGGCAATCAAGGCCAGCGCAGCATCGCTCAGCGCCTGGGCAGCAGTACGGCGCGCAGCCGACGGTCGCTTGCTGCCGGAGCCGGATGACGGTTCCGGCGCTTGGCCAGCAGCTTGCATTTGTCGGCGAAGGTCATCAGCGCGCCGAACCCAAAAGCAGGGCCGAGAAGGTGACCTGCGGGTCGTTGCGCGGCGACACGGGCCAGCCGATATCCTTCTGAATTTCGGGCGGCAGGCTGTTCATGGCCCGGACCGATCTGTTCCTGTTGTGCGCATGCTTGATGGCCGTACCAAAGCGGCCGAGGCTTTCGAACATCGACATCTTCATCTCCCTTGGAGTGCTGCGGCGGCTGAAAGTTATTTCCTGCCTGCCGTTCGATGCCGGTTAAATGCGCCGCGTGTGTATCGGGTGGATTTCGCGAAAACAGCGCCTTGTTTCTGTTTGGGCTGATCCGGAAACATATGCATGCAAATGAGAATGAGGGTGAGTGCAGCTTTTAGCAGCGGGATGCTACCCCCGGCCGCGCCGGGCGGCGTGGCCTTCGCGCGAACGACGCCGTGGGGCGGCATCGCCGGCAATGCCGTCCTCGCTCACGGTCTTGCGCGGCGGCAGCTTCACCGCCGCCGATAGTTTTGGGAACGGGTCGATCTTGTTCGGCAGCGCCATGGCATAGACGAAATGCTCCTGGAATCTCGGCTCCAGCGCCGTCTCGATCTTCTCGATCCGGCTCACCGTTTCCTCGATCTCGCGGCGATAGCCGCGATTGAGCAGCGCCATGCGCGCACCGGCACCGGCGGCGTTGCCGACGGCCGAGACCTTGTCGAGATCGCAGTCGGGGATCAGTCCCAGCACCATGGCGTATTTCGGATCGATGAAGGAGCCGAAGGCGCCGGCGAAGTGGATGCGGTCGACATGATCGGTGTGCTGCTTTTCCATCAACAGCTTGGTGCCGGCATAGAGTGCTGCCTTGGCGAGCTGGATGGCGCGCACGTCGGTCTGGGTGATGGTGATCCTCGGCTCACCCTCCTTCAGCACGTAGGAGAAGGTGCGGCCACTGGCGGTGACGCGCGGCGAGCGGGCGCAGAGCCCACCGTCGACGACGCCGTCCTCGGAGATGATGCCGGCCAGGTACATCTCGGCGACCACCTCGATGATGCCGGAGCCGCAGATGCCGGTGACGCCGGTTGCCTGGACGCTGTCGAGGAAGCCGGGCTCGTCGGACCACAGTTCCGAGCCGATGACGCGGTATTTCGGCTCCAGCGTGTCGGGATCGATGCGGACGCGCTCGATGGCGCCGGGCGCAGCGCGCTGGCCGCCGGAGATTTCCGCGCCCTCGAAGGCCGGACCGGTGGGCGACGAGGCCGCCACGACGCGCTTGCGATTGCCGAGCACGATCTCGGCATTGGTGCCGACATCGACGATCAGCATCATCTCGTCCTGGCGGTGCGGGCCTTCCGACAGCGTCACCGCAGCCGCGTCGGCGCCGACATGGCCGGCGATGCAAGGCAGCATGTAGAGCCTAGCGCCCTGGTTGAGCTTCAGGCCGATATCCGACGCCTTGATGTGCACGGCGCCCGAGACAGCCAGCGCGAAGGGCGCGCCGCCGAGTTCGGTCGGGTCGATGCCGAGGAACAAATGGTGCATGATCGGATTGCCGACGAAGACGCAATCCAGGATGTCGTTGCGCTGGACGTTGCCTTCCGCGCAAACCTTGTCGACGAGGCCCGAGATCGCCTCGCGCACCGCGACCGTCATGCCTTCGCGGCCGTCCGGGTTCATCATCACATAGGAAACGCGGCTCATCAGATCCTCGCCGAAGCGGATCTGCGGGTTCGACGTGCCTGACGAGGCGGCGACGCGGCCCGACAGCAGCGACACCAGATGCATGGCGATGGTGGTCGAGCCGATATCGCAGGCAAGCCCGTAGGCCTCGTTCTTGAGGCCGGGCCACAACGAGATGACCCGCGCGGTCTCGCTGTCGGCATCCTTGTGGATGGCGGCGGTCGCGGTCCAGTTGCCTTTGCGCAGGATGACTTGCACCTGCGGCAGCAGATGGAAATCGAAATCGAGGCTGTTGAGCCCCCAGTCCTTCATCAGCGCGATCTTCAGGCGATCGAGATCGCCTGATGGATTGTGCATGTCGGGCTCTTCGATCTCGACATAGCACATGTGGATTGCCGAATCGCGGGCAATGACCCTGGTGTCGGCATCCTTGCGAATGGTCTGGGCGTTGATGACCGTGTCCTGCGGCACATCCACGACGAGATCGCCCAGGATCTGCGCCGAGCAGGACAGGCGGCGCCGTTCGGGAAGGCCGCGCACGCGTTCGTAGCGTTCCTCCTTGGCGCCCTTGGGCGAGATGTGGTCGTTGGAAGAGACGATCTTGTGCTTGGCGAAATTGCCTTCCTGCACCTCGACCTGGCAGCGCCCGCAGGTGGCGCGTCCACCGCACACGCTCTCGACATAGACGCCGAGCTGGCGTGCGGCATCGAGCACCGGCGTGCCGACCGGAAACCGCCCGCGCTTGCCGGACGGCATGAACAGCACGAGTGGATCGGTGATGTTGGCAGGAGAGTTCACGATTGCGCGCTTATCCTCGGGCCATACGGGCTTCACGACCCCCGCGCCGGCGACCGCCATTGCCATTACCTTCGCCCGGCGCATTGACTTGCGTGGGCGCCGCGATCGCCTGGCCGCCTTCGGCCGGCTTGTAGTCCTTGTAGGTCCTGATCCAGTTGGTGCAGTTCTCGTCGGTGCCGTTCAGCACATTGGCGCCGCGCACCGCTTCCATCTCTTGCGGACGCACCGGGTTCATGATCGCCGAGGTCATGCCGGCGCCGATCACCATCGGGATGAAGGCAGCATTGATGCCGTGGCGGTGCGGCAGGCCGAACGAGATGTTTGACAGGCCGCAAGTGGTGTTTACCTTGAGCTCTTCACGCAGCCGGCGCAGCAGGGCAAAGACCTGGCGGCCGGCGTCGCCGAGCGCGCCGATCGGCATGACCAGCGGGTCGACGACCACGTCATGCGCCGGAATGCCGAAATCGGCGCAGCGCTCGACGATCTTCTTGGCTACGGCGAAGCGCACATCCGGATCCATCGAAATGCCTGTCTCGTCGTTGGAGATGGCAACCACCGGGACATTGTATTTCTTGACCAGCGGCAGGATGGCTTCGAGCTTTTCTTCCTCGCCGGTGACGGAGTTGACCAGCGGCCGGCCCTTGGCGACCCTGAGCGCCGCCTCGATCGCCGCGGTCACCGAACTGTCGATCGACAGCGGCAGGTCGACCAGCCCCTGCACGATCTCCAGCGTCTGCACCAGCAGGCCGGGTTCGGTCTCGTTCGGGTTGACCGAGGTGACGCCGGCATTGACGTCGAGCATGGTCGCGCCGCAGGCGGCCTGTTCCAGCGCGTCCCTGATGACGGTATCGAAATTGCCTGCGATCATCTCGGCCGCGAGCTTCTTGCGCCCGGTTGGATTGATGCGCTCACCGATCACGCAGAAGGGCTGGTCGAAGCCGATGATGATTTCTCGTGTCGCCGAGGCGACGATCGTCCGGGTCATGCAATCTCTCCCTCGTGATATAAAGACTTCTTTATATCGTTTCTGTTTTCGATCAAGCGAATGGTGGCGTCCGCGCTATCAATGCGCGGTCTTGACCATGTCGACCTGCGTTTCGGTGATCTCGTCGTGCAAAATGTGGTCGAGCCGGTCGGCGACGAGCTGATCGTCGCGGCGGATTTCGCGTTTCCAGGGCTGGCGCCCCTTCAGCACGCCCGATTCATCGACGATCTCGGCGACATATTCCTCCTGGCGATAGGCCATCACATGGACGCCGCAGACGCCGGGAATTTCTTTCACCTCGTTGATGATATCGATGCAGAGCTGCTTGCCTTCCTTCTTCTGGTCCTGGGCGCCTTCCAGCCGCTTGACGATCGAATCGGGGATATGAATGCCCGGCACATTTGAGCGGATCCATTTGGCGGTCTTGGCCGAGGCCAGCGGTCCGACGCCGCACAGGATGAAGCATTTTTCCGTAAAACCGAGATCGCGGACCTGCTGCATGTAGGTGCGGAACATCGGCACGTCGAAGCAGTACTGGCTCTGCACGAATTGCGCGCCGGCGGCGATTTTCTTGCCCAGCCGGTAGGGGCGGAAATCGATCGGCGGCGCGAAAGGGTTGATCGCCGCGCCGAGGAAAAGCTGCGGCGGCGTCGTCAGCTTGCGGCCGGACAGGAACTTGCCGTTGTCGCGCATGATGCGGCAGGTTTCCAGCAGTGACATGCAGTCGAGATCGAATACCGGCTTGGCGCCTGGCTGGTCGCCGGCCTGCACGCCGTCGCCGGTCAGGCACAGCATGTTGGCGACGCCCATCGCCGCCCCGCCCAGCACGTCGCCCTGGATGGCGATGCGGTTCCTGTCGCGGCAGGCGATCTGCATGATCGGGGCATAACCCATGCGGGTCAGCAGCGCACAGATGCCGACCGACGACATGTGGCAGTTGGCGCCCGAGGCGTCGACGGCGTTGATGGCGTCGACCCAGCCGTCGAAGATTTTGGCGCGGTTGTAGACGTCTTCCGGATCGGCGCTGTCGGGCGGGTTGAGCTCGGTGGTCNAGCTCGGTGGTCACCGCGAATTCGCCGCGCCTCAGGACGCGCTCCAGCCGGCCGCGCGAGGTGTGGCCGGGCAGGGGGTCGAGCGGCAGATGGATGCCGGCCGGGTTCTCGTCGGGCTGGCGGCCGATCATGCCGGTGCCCCAGGTTTTGGAACGTGGCGCGCGGCTTCGCGGGCGGCGGCGGCCTGCGCGGTCACCCGCAGCCATGCCGAGGTCTCGCGCAGCGACTGGTCGACCGGCTTCTGCACGTCGAGGATCTTGTCGCCATGCACCATATTGCGTGAACCTTCCCAGGCCTTGACCCAGACGCACGGCATATCAGGCTCGACCTCGCAATTGCCGTTGGCGCGCACACCGCCGCAAGGGCCGTTGCGCAATTGCTTGGGGCAATTCATCGGGCACGACATGCCGGTAGAAGAAAGGACGCACTGGCCGCACATGCGGCAGTCGAACATAAAACCCTTGACGCGTTTTTCGACGAATTTGATCGGACCTTCGACGCGGCCGTAACCGATGCGCTTCCACAGCGGATGGAGGAGCAAAAACATGTCGGAGAACCTGGCGTAGAACCATTCGAGCAGTCGCGAGTGGCGGACGGACCACAGCCTGACAGCGAAGGAGCGCTGCACGCGCCGCTGCGGCGACACGTCGGCCGGCTTGTAGTCGGATTTCGGCGCTGCCTTCTTGACCAGAGTGGCCTGGGTAATCGCCGGGGTGGTTTCAGACATCTTCTTTTCCGCCCGCCTTGACCAGAGCGACCAGTCGCTCGCGGTCGTATTTCGCGTCGATGTCCTGAAAGGCTTTTTCCACCTCGCCTTCAAGATCGTCGCTGACCGACACGGGATCGGCCTTGCGCCATTCGGCAAGGTAGTCGTCGGTGCCGCCGGCGCCGGTGCGCATCGCGCACATGTCGATCGCCTCGGTAAAGCGCAGCGGCAGTTCGCGCTTGGCGTTCTGCCGGCCCTTCTTGACGATGACCTGGGCGGGGATGTCGCGCCAGTAGACGACGATCAGATCGGCCATGAATTTCCTACTCCTCGCGCATGACCCCGAAAATCGGCATCGAATTTGGAAAGGATCATGCGCCGACTTAAAGTGCTACAGCGTCCATTGCGCGTCCAATAGGACGCGCGGCGCTGTAGTGAGTGCGAGCATTGCCGGAAGCGCTGTCGGGCTGCTTGTTATGGGACGACGCGCGCGCATTCAAAAGCGACGCAATTGGCAGCCGCAACGGAAACGCGAAAATATTCGATGCTTGGCCTGGTTTTGATCAGCCGGCGCGACGATCGAAGCTGCCGACAAGCTTCCTGTGGAAGCGGATATAGCCTCGCTCGGTCGTGCGCAGATGTTCGGCGACAATTTGGTGGAAACGCGGCAGGCGGTGAAAGGGAACGGCCGGATAAGAATGGTGCTCGGAGTGGTAAGGCATGTTCCACGCCACGAAGCGTACCAGCCTTGTGGTAAAGGTGGTGCGGGTGTTTTCGAGCATGTTGGCGACATGCGGGCAGAGCGCGTGCTCGGCTAACAGATAGGCCCGCAAGAAGGGCTGGCCGACGAGCACCGGCACGATCCACACCCACAGCAGAAGCGCCGACTGCACGGCCAGCGAGGCCGCCAGCAGCACTGCATAGACGAACAGGAACCAACGCGCTTGCGACGTCACCTTGTCGCGGCCTTTTTCCGGCACGAAGCCGTCGCGGTTGCGGCCGGCGGCGTTGACGACGATCACGCGCGCCATGCCGCTCCAATAGGGGATCCCGGAGAGATAGCGCACATACTGGCCGATGGTCTCCGGTTTCGGAGCCATCAGTTCGGGGTCGTTGTCCGGATCGTGCGTGTGGCGATGGTGCGCGAAATGGAAATAACGGAACCATGCCGGCGGCAGCAGGATCAGGAAGCCGGTCACGGCGGCGATGGCGCGATTGAGCCACGGCGTCCTGAAGGCCGTTTCGTGGATCGTCTCGTGCAACAGCGTGAAGAAAAAGACGATCAGGATCCCCTGCGGCAGCACGAGAACCGGCCAGAACGGGATGCGGGCGGCGATCAGCGCACCCAGCACGACAACCAGCCCGCAGTGAACGGCCAGCCGGACAATGCCAGGCCTGTCCAGTTTGGCGGTGAGGTCGCGACGATCATGGACCGAAAGGCTGGCGATGATGGTGCGGTGGTCGATTTCGCTCATAACGGCCAAGCTTATCGCCAGGGCGCTGTCCGGTAAATCGGCGCTCGTTGCCAGACGCCGGTTTTTGCGCCGGTCCAGAAATAGACAGATCGTCGGATGGTACCATTGTTTCCAAGGCAGGCCGCGGCGCGGCGCCCGCAAAGACATAGTGCTAGTCGTGAAAATCTGACGGTTGATACCCAAATCGAATTGCATCGATGGGCGGTTAACTGCCTTCCGTGTCGCCGATTGGAACGCACAGGCAGCACCACATCAGACCTTCGTGGTCTCACTTGCGAAATCGTGATTGGACTTGACGCGCTACTTCGGGACGAGCGACCCGGCGCGGCTTCCTGGGGTTGGATGAATCGCGCCGTTTCGGCCGGGGTCGTTATGTGGCTCATTCGAGCGCAATAGAGCGCGACTCGCGATCACTCTAGGCTGGTCTTGCCGAGCTGAGTGTACCAAGTAGCGTTGTCCCAAAAGCTCGTGATCTTGATGATCCGGCCTTCCTCGTTAGTTTCCAGAATGAACAGATGGCGCAACCAATACTCCTTGCCTTTGTTCGTGATTCCAAACGCGTCCTTAGTCTGCTTTCCGCCGATGTGAACATCCACGAAGGCAACGTCACCGCTCTTGTCCTCCCAGATTGCGCTAACCTCGTTGCGCAGGTCAGGGAAAGCATCGATCAGCGTCCGCCAGACCGGCACGCCATCTTTGAGGACATTGCCGGAACCAGCGTCACCGAAAGGCACGTAGACGAACGTGGCATTCTCGGTAAAAAGAGTGGTCATGGCGTCTACCTTCCGATCACGGTAAGCGTCGAAGAATTTCTTTGCCGCTTCCGCTGCATTTGCCGCTTCCGCCGCAGCGACCGCGAAGGCAGACAAGGTGATTGCGATCAGCACCGCCGCCGAAATCCGAGCTGGGTGTAATTTTTCCCGTGTCCTGAGTGAATGGAACGTCATCGTCTCCTCCCTGAGATTGTTGACTGCAGCAGATTGTCAAAAACGGCAGATCAGGATTCTACTAGATCGAGGAACGTCCTCGCTTCCTTGATGTCCGGCGTCGCGAAGCCCTCTGTGAACCAGCCGCAAACCGGTGCGAGAAGGTCGTGGGCCCTTTGCCGCTCGCTTCCCTGGACCCAGAGTCGGGCAAGAGATGTGGCGGCTCGCAGCTCCCAAAGCTTGGCGCGTTGATGTTGGGCCACGGTAAGCGCGTGCAGGAAGGAAGCCTCGGCCTTCTCGTCCGCCTTCAAGTCCAGGAGCAGTTCGCCCTTCCGGAGGTGCAACTCAGTCTCGTTCCACCGCTCGTTGGTCTCGGTGATCAATGCGAGCCCTTCCTCGATCCTGTCGAGTGCCGCGCGTGGGTTGCCAAGCCTGCTGAGGGCGCTGGCGAGCATGAGCAGCCAGCGTGGCACAAAAAGCTTAGCGTCGTGCCCACGCCATTCGACTATGCCGTCACGCATTTGAGCAAGACCGCTATCCGACTCACCCGCCTGGATCAGAACCCAACCCTTGAGAATGACCCCTGCTGTACGCCAAAGTGAGAAACCGTGCTCCGTACTGATTGAGATCAGTTCATCGACAATGGCCTCATCCGCACCAAAGTTGCTGTCGCGCTTATACGCGCCGAGATCTCTCGAATAAGTGCAAAACAGGGCCGATTGGAACAGGCCGAACGCCGCGGATGGGCTGTGCCGGTGGTGTCTTATAGCCTGTAACAACTCGGTGTATTTCTCGAATGCTTGATCGGGATAACCGAGGTGCAGCAGCGCGTGGGCGATATAGCAAAGGTTTGCGATACGGGGATCATAGGCGAATCGATAGGCAAGCGCAGCGTGCTCGTTCGGATCGTACAGCGCCAACGACGCCTCCATATGCTTGCGTCCGGCATCAAAATCTCCCCGGTGCACCGACGTGATGCCGACGCACCGGTGTGCGATCATGATTGTGGCCCGATCGCAGTCGCATTCGGCCCTGCGCAGCATCGATGTCGTCGTTGCCAGCGCAGCATCGAGTTGACCGCGCAGGAGGTAGACGAGATACCGGCCGTAGTCGGCCACGCTGCGCAGAGTGATGTCGTCCACTCGCTCGCACAACTCCTCGGCTCGCGCGAACGCCGCTGCGGTGGCCGGCGACGACCAACCTTTGGCCGCCATAAAGGCGGTGCCCAACGCCACCTGCATATCCAGCTCCAGGCGGACGCGCTCCTGAGTGTCAGGTAGCGTGCGGACAAGTCTTAGCCCATTTTCCAGGTGCGCGATCGACTCCAAAATTGCAGAGCGCTGGATCGCCGATTGCGCGGCTTGCCACCAATAGCTGACTGCCCGCTCGATAAGGCCTGCCTCGGTGCAGTGATGGGCAATGATCTCCGGCAAAGCCTCGGAACCCGCTGCCACACGCTCTTCGAGAGCCGCGGCGATGCGCGCGTGCATCTGCTGCCGCCGAGTTTTAAGAAGGCTGGAATACGCCGCATCCTGCACAAGCGCATGCTTGAAGCTGTAGGTCGCTTCCGGCGGCGCACCGCGGCAATAGATCAGCTCGGACCTGCAGAGCTGGGCCAAAGCGTCCTGCAGTTTGCCTTCGTCATGCGGCGCCACGGCGGCCAGCAGATCGTGCGAGAATTCGCGGCCGATTACAGCCCCGATCTGCGCCACCTCCTTGACCGGCGCCAGGTGATCGAGGCGAGCCATTAGCGAGTCGTGCAGCGTAGCCGGGATCGCCAGCGGCGGGAGAGTTCCGGTCAACTCGAAATGATTGCCGACGTCCCGCAAAAGGCCTGACTCCAGGACTGTCTTGGTCAGTTCCTCAACGAATAGCGGAACCCCGTCAGTTCGCGCCATGATCTGGTCCAGAACCTCGCGCGGTAGCGCCTTGCCGCCGGTGACGCGGAGAGCCACGGCTGCGCCGTGCCGTCGCGTGAGACGAGAAAGCGAGAGCTGGGTCACATGGGCATGGCTGGTCCAGGGTGGGCTGAATTCCGGCCGGAAGGTGATCAGAACCAGTGCCGGCAGACGCTGGACCCGCTCAATTACCAGGCCCAGCAGCTCTAGTGTCGAAGGGTCGATCCAATGCACATCCTCGTATACGGCCAACACAGGCTTCTGCTTGGCTAGGCCGGCGAGCTGCTCGACCAAGATTTCCAGCGTGCGTTGCTTGATGCGCTGTGGCGGCAGATCGATTGGCGGGTAGCGTGTTTCGGTTGGGATCGCAAGCAGAGCGGCCAGTACTTGCGCCGCCTCCCGGTCCTGCTCGCCGCCCCGAGCGAGCAGAGTTTCAAGTTTATCGAGCTTCATCTCGGCGGTGTCATCACGGTCGAAATGCGCCGCCCGCTCCAAAAGTCCGACCACCGGATAAAGCGCACTGTTGGTGTGGTACGGCGAGCAGTAATTGCTGAGCGGGATGTACGATTCGTTGGCCAAGTGCTCGCGCAAGGCGCGCACAATGCGCGACTTGCCAATCCCCGGCTCCCCGGAGAGGAGGATCACCTGTCCTTCACCTTCCTCCGCCCGCGACCAGCGTTCCAGAAGCAGAGCCAGCTCCTGCTCGCGGCCAACGAGCTTCGTCAGCGCGCCGGTGTGGAATGCCTCGAAGCGGCTTTCGGCCCGGCCCTCGCCTCTGACGGAATAGGCTTTCAAGGCCGTCTCGAAGCCCTTCAGAACCTGTGGTCCCAGATCCTCCAACTCGAACAGATCGCCCAGCAGATGTCTTGTGCTCTCGGCGACAATTACGCTGCCCGGCCGGGCCAAGTCCTGCAGTCGCGAGGCCAAGGTCGGCGTCTCGCCGACCACCGCCCGCTCGCGCGCTTCCTTGTCGCCGACAAGCTCACCGACCACCACGAGACCCGTCGCGATCCCCACCCGGCCCGCAAGCGGCTTGCCATCCGGCGCCCGCAGTTGCGCCACTGAACTGGCAACCGCCAAGCCTGCGCGCACCGCCCGCTCGGCATCATCTTCATGCGCTCGTGGCCAGCCGAAATATGCCAGCACACCATCGCCCATGAATTTCGCAATGTGTCCCTCGAAGCGGGTAATCTCGCCTGCGCAACAATTCTGGTAGCCTCGGATGATCTCACTCATCTCCTCGGGATCGACCCGAGCCGAAATCGCGGTGGAGCCGACCAGATCAGCGAACATCACGGTCAGTTGCCGCCGCTCGGCACCGGTTGGGGACGCCGGTGCCGACGCAAGTTCGGCGACTTGAGTCAAGGCTTTGACACCTTCAGCTGAGATTGCAGAGGAACTTTCCCGCAGCTCGGCAATAGCCTCCAGAAGCTTCCGGCGGTGCCCTACCGAACTGACGCCGATGTCCTTGAGATCCTCGGCCGTCAGCCGCAGGAGCACTTCGGCCTCGACGTTGTTCTTACGAAAGGCCGTGCCGTATTGCTGCAGCCCTAAGCTGCGCAGCCACTCCTCAATGTCCATGTCCCACTTCCGCGGTGGAGACGCCGGAGGGCTCCTTCGGCAACAGTCCGGCAGTCTTACACAACTGGGGTCCTATGCAACGTCATGGAAGTTGTGGCCGACGGGCTTCTAGCGGCCGGCGTGTTAGCGAGGTAGGCGGATCAACCGTCCGGTCTTTGAACCCTGCCGAATTTCAGATCGCTGGAACGAACGGCAGATCCCCACAGCTGTCCTTAAACCACGCCCGCGCCAAGGTCGCGAAAGGGTCACGATGTTCCCTTGACCTCTCATCAGGGATGGTCCGCAAGGGGTCGTCTCGCGTCCTTCTTCGTGGGTACCAAGCGTCAGGTCTTCACCACCAGCGCGTGGGTTCGCTTTGGACCGCCGGGTTAACCCTGATGATCGGCCTCAGGACAGCGGGCTCAGCGCTTGAATTCAAGGATGTCGAGCTTCGATTCGTAATAGGGGGCCGGGAACTCGATGCGCCATTCGTTGGCGCTGTTGCGAAAGGCATAGCCGACCTGGTCGCCTTGCGGCCCGCCGCCATAGGGTTTTGCGGGATCGTTGTTGACAAAGAACGAGCCGAGATAGATCGCGCGCTTTTCGCCGTCGTCGAAGAAACGGCCCTTGGTGCGCTGCGAACCGGTGCGTTTTTCCAGCATCCAGCCCGAACCATCGTCGCTCACCTTGCACTTGAACCAGCCATAGATGACGAGCGGGCTCAGTCCGCCGGCCTTGATGGTGCGGCACTGCCAGCTGCCGGCCAGGTCCTTGTCGGAAAACGCGACCAGCGGCTTTGCCAGCAAGGCGTCGAGCTGCTTGACCTCGGCGTCGTCGCCGGCCCTGGCTTCATCAAGGGCTGCCTTGCGCGTCTCGGCATATTTGTCGAGCCGCACCTTGTCGGCGGGCGTGATCAGCTTCTGCACCTCGCCATCGGCGAGCGCGGGCAGGGCGAAGCAGAAAACGCCTGCGGCAATCAGGAGGCGAGCGATCATCGGTGCGTTTCCCGGTCGACGGCTGGAACAGCCTGTTTTCTCGTTTGGCATACAACTTACCGGTTCGCGGCGGCCTGTCATCCGTGCTTAACAGCGGTCAGCTTAAAACTCGTGGTTTTGCCGATGCGGATCTTGCTTACGGGGTCGTCAGGCTGGCTGGGCAGCGCGCTAGCGCCGCGCCTGCGGGCCCTTGGCCATGACGTCATCGGGCTGGATCCGGTCCCGTCGGCGCAAACGCAAATGATCGGCTCGGTCGCCGACCGTGATCTGGTGATGCGGACGGTCGGGGAAAACCGCATCGAGGCGATCGTCCACAGCGGCGCGCTGCACAAGCCTGACATCGAACACCAACGCAATGAGGATTTCATCGAGACGAATGTGCGCGGCACCCTGAACCTGCTCGACGCGGCGGTGGTATCAGGCGTTCAGCGCTTCGTCTTCACGTCGACGACCTCGCTGATGATCTCGAAAGCCATACGCGCCGGCCTCACCGGCGGTGCGCGCAAGGCCGCCTGGCTGACGGAAGACATGTCGCCCGAGCCGCGCAACATCTACGGCGTAACCAAGCTCTCGGCCGAACATCTTTGCCGCCTCTATCACATCCAGTCCGGACTGCCGGTGATCGTGCTGCGCACCGCCCGGTTCTTTCCCGAGGCAGACGACATGGCGCATGCGATCGAGCAGTCGGACGCCAACACCAAGGCCAATGAGCTGTTGTTCCGCCGACTGACCGTGGAAGATGCCGCCGAGGCCCATGTCGCGGCGCTGGAGAAGGCTCCACAGCTAGGCTTCGACGTCTTCATCATCTCGGCGCCAACGCCGTTCCGGCCTGATGATTGCGAGGCATTGATCGCTGACGCGCCGCCAGTCGTGGCGCGTTATTTTCCGGAGTTTCCGGCGCTTTATGCGCGAAAAGGCTGGACGATGTTTTCCTCGATCGACCGTATCTACGACGCGTCGCGGGCGCGGGACAGGCTGGGCTTCGTCTGCAAGACGCGCTTTGCCGCTGTGCTTGCCGGGCTTGCAGTGGAAGAAGACCGCGCCTGATCGAACGTCAGCCGTGTGCCGCGGCGCTGGCCAGCTCCGTCGTCAGGTCGCCATAGCCGGTGGAACGGCGCTCATAGGCGAGGCCGAGCATTTTCGCGGCTTTCTCGGCGACCTTGTCGAGTTCCGGATCGTCGGTCTGGGCGATATAGACTAGCTTCTCGTAATTGCCGAAATAGTCCTTGATCAGCTCCGGATGCCTGTCGAGGCCGAGCGGCTTCATGAAGAAGGCATCGAACTGCCGGCACAGGAAATCGGTCATGTAGAACGACATCATGTCGTCGCCGGCGATTTTCGCATAGGCTTCCATGCCCTGGTAGAAGGCAAAGCAATGCGGACCGGCCATGCGCTCGACCCCATGCTTCTCGCAGACGCGGTCGAGCAGGCCGCCGGTGCCGCAATCGGCATAGCCGACGAAAATATTGGTGTAGCCGTCCGCCTTGGCCTTCTCGATTGCCTTGTCCATGGCCGGCGCGATGCGGTCCGGGTAGAAATGGAACTCCGCCGGCAGGCAGGTCAGGTCGAGATGGTCGAGCCCCAGCTGCTCCTTAACGGCCAGAACTTCGCGCGCAATCATCCCGCAGGCGATGACAAGCAGCCTGTCACCTTGATCGGGTTGTAGTTTTCGCGCAATGCTCATGGAACCAGTCTAACCGATTTTCGTTGCTGTCCCACGAACCTATCTGTTGAGGGAGATACCATTCATGAAACCGCTACGCATTGCGCCGATCGCCATCCTCGCTTGCGCCCTGGCTCTTTCGGCCTGCGCCAACACCGTCCGCGGCGTCGGCAGGGATGTCAAATCGACAGCCAACGCGGTTGAGGACACGGTCGAGAATCCCTGATCCGCAATCTCATCAACGCGAATCGCGATCAACATAGTTCAAGCGATGCGCGTTAAGTCATTGTAACATCTGGGAACAACAAAGTCGCGTTGCAAGGCTTGGCTCGGTTTATGGTCCATGCTGAATTCGCCGAAGTGAGGTCGAAGCGGCCGTGGTGTCCGCCTATTGCAATTGTTTCGTCAGGTGGGGGTTCGCTGGGGCAGGCACAAAAAGTTGACTTTTCGAATGCGGGACATGCCGGTAGTCTTTCCCTGTACCTCAACAACGAAGCTAGGAGCATAGAATGAAGACCGCTCTCTTGGTTGTCGCCGCTCTGGGCCTTTCGGTATCCGGCGCCGCAGCGGAATGTGTCGGCCACAACAAAACGACGGCTTCCGTAGATCAGCAAACCAAAGCTGCAAGCGTAGATCAGCAAACCACAGTCGCAAGCGTCTCGAATACAACCGCCGACACGCCGATCCTGAAAAAGGAAGAGGCGAAAGAGTCAGAATAGGCGATTCAAGCCGCTACGCGGATCGCTGTTGCTTGTTGAAGTCTTGACCGGCGCTACGCGGCGCCTCGTCTGCAAGAGCATAAGTACGGGCTCCGTACTTATGCTCTTGTGTTCTCCTCGTCAGTTCAGGCCGAAGCGCGGACGTTGTGCTTGCGCTTCATAAAATCCTTGGCGGTCTCGACTGCCACGGCCGCGTCGCGGCAATAGGCGTCGGCGCCGACGGCTTTGCCGAATTCCTCGTTGAGCGGGGCGCCGCCGACCAGCACGACATAGTCGTCGCGGATGCCCTTTTCCTTCATCGTGTCGATGACGACCTTCATGTAGGGCATGGTCGTCGTCAGCAGCNTAGTCGTCGCGGATGCCCTTTTCCTTCATCGTGTCGATGACGACCTTCATGTAGGGCATGGTCGTCGTCAGCAGCGCCGACATGCCGATGATGTCAGGCTGGTGCTGTTCGATGGCGTCGAGATATTTTTCCACCGCATTGTTGATGCCGAGGTCGATGACGTCAAAGCCGGCGCCCTCCATCATCATGCCGACAAGGTTCTTGCCGATGTCGTGGATGTCGCCCTTGACGGTGCCGATCACCATCTTGCCCTGCTTCGGCGCGCCGGTGGCGACAAGCAGCGGACGCAGGATGAACATGCCCGCCTTCATCGCGTTGGCCGACAACAGCACTTCCGGCACGAACAGGATGCCGTCGCGAAAATCCTCGCCGACGATGCGCATGCCCTCGACCAGTGCCTCGGTCAGCACCTTGTAAGGCGCCCAGCCGCGCTCGAGAAGGATGTTGGTGCCTTCCTCGATCTCTTCCNAGTGCCTCGGTCAGCACCTTGTAAGGCGCCCAGCCGCGCTCGAGAAGGATGTTGGTGCCTTCCTCGATCTCTTCCTTCAGCCCGTCATAAAGGTCGTCGTGCATCTGCTGCACGAGTTCGTCGTCGGAAAGCTCGGAAAGGATGATCTCGTCGTCGGCCATTTTTAATCCAGCTCCTTGCCGCACAGATGCAATTGCGGGGCCTCAAATATCACGTCAATACCTAACCCGCTACAGGCCAGCGTCCATAGCTGATTTGCGACTTCCCGCAAAAGGAAAGCGACTGCAGATCTATTGGAATTCTTGTCGATTTTGCGACAGGCGTTGGCGCTGGCGGGCCGTTTCGAATAGGGTGCATGACTACGATCCGGCCAGAAGCCGCGATATGCGGCAATAATAATTGTGCCAGAACAAAAGCCAGGGAAGAACGATCATGAGTGAGAACGCGCCGGTCGACCAGGAAGCGTCAAACGCGCGGCGCGGACGCGCTGCCAGTGGTGGTGCCGCTGCCCGACGGGCGGCGCGCTCGGGTGGCGGCCCCGGCACCCAGCTCACCTACATCAAGCGCAAGATCAACGTCTATGAGGTGCTGGACGAGGAAGGGCTGACGCTGATCGAGAAGAACACCGACACGGTGCTCGAAGAGATCGGCATCATCTTTCGCGACGACGCCGAGGCGCTGCAGCTGTGGAAAGAGGCCGGCGCCGACGTCAAAGGCGAGCGCGTGCACTTTCCCAAGGGGCTCTGCCGCTCACTTTTGAAGACGGCGCCGTCTGTCTATACCCAGCATGCCCGCAATGCCGAACGTTCGGTGCAGATCGGCGGCAACGCCACGGTCTTCGCACCGGTCTATGGCCCGCCCTTCGTGCGCGACCTCGACGGCGTCAGGCGCTATGCGACGATCGAGGATTTCCGGAATTTCGTGAAGCTCGCCTATATGGCGCCGTCGATCCACCATTCGGGCGGCACGGTGTGCGAGCCGGTCGACGTGCCGGTCAACAAGCGCCATCTCGACATGATCTACAGCCACATCAAATATTCGGACAAGCCGTTCATGGGCTCGGTCACCGCGCCGGAGCGCGCCGAAGACACGGTGGCAATGGCCAAGATCGTGTTCGGCGACGATTTCGTCGAGAACAACACGGTGCTGACCAGCCTGATCAACGCCAATTCGCCGATGGTGTTCGACGAGACCATGCTGGGGGCGCTGAAAGTCTATTCGCGCCACAACCAGGCCTGCATCGTCACGCCGTTCATCCTCGCCGGCGCGATGAGCCCGGTGACCGTCGCCGGCACGCTGACCCAGGTCCTGGCCGAAGTGCTGGCCGGCGCGTCGTTCACGCAGCTGATCCGACCGGGCGCACCGGTGCTGTTCGGCACCTTCGCCTCGTCGATCTCGATGCAGTCGGGCGCGCCGACCTTCGGCACGCCGGAGCCGTCACTGGTTTCCTATGGCGCGGCGCAGCTCGCGCGCCGGCTTGGTCTGCCGTTCCGCACCGGCGGCTCGCTCTGCGCCTCGAAAATCCCGGACGCGCAGGCGGCCTATGAGAGCGCCAACACGCTGAACTCGACGATCCTCGCCGGCACCAATTTCGTGCTGCATTCGGCCGGCTGGCTCGAGGGCGGGCTTGCTTCCTGCTACGAAAAATTCATGATGGACATCGACCAGCTCGGCATGACTCAGAAGTTCTCCGAAGGCGTCGACCTGTCGGAGAACGGCCAGGCGATGGATGCCATCCGCCAGGTCGGCCCGGGCAGCCACTATCTCGGCTGTGACCACACCCAGGCCAATTTCCAGACGGCATTCTACCGTTCCAGCATCGCCGACAACAATTCCTACGAGCAGTGGCTGGCCGAAGGCGAAAAGTCGGCACCACAGCGCGCCAACGAACTCGCTCGCCGCTGGCTGGAAAGCTACGAGGCGCCGCATCTCGATCAGGGCATCGACGATGGGCTGAAGGACTTCATCGCCAGCAAGAAGGCGTCGATGGCCGACGCCTTCACCTGAAAGGAGCCCGAGTCAGGCGGGGCTAAAGTCGCCAACATCATCCACAAGGAAGTCTGGCGGAGCGCCTTTTCCGAGCCGGACAGGAAGGGATGATCCTTGAGCGCAGCATGGTCGAAGATATAGCGGCGGCGCTTTCCGCCCACGGCCTCATCCTGCGCGGCGGCTTCAATTTTGCAGCCGGTGAGGAAACACCCTCCGGTCTCTCCGGCGCTGCCGCCAGATCCGTGTTGCTGGTGGGACAGGCGGGCGCTGCGCCGTGGCCGCATTTCCTGCGCTGGCGGGAAGGCCAATCGCAAACTATTGCCGATCCGATCGATGCATGGTCGCGCGAAGTGATCGGCACGGTGGCGAAGAAATTCGGCGCGCGTGCCGTGTCGCCGTCTGACAAGCCTTATCTGCCGTTCCAGCAATGGGCGATGCAGGCGGAGGGTCTGAGACCGTCACCGCTCGGCATCCTCATGCATCCGCAATACGGGCTGTGGCACGCCTATCGCGGCGCGCTGCTGTTCGAGCACGAGATTGCGTTTGGGGAAACTCGCGAAGTGGTTCACCTTTGCGATGCATGTGTCGACAAACCTTGCCTGAAATCCTGTCCGGTCGACGCGTATTCTGCAGATGGTTTTGTGCACAAAGACTGTCTGGCGCATGTGTGTGGGCACAACGGCGCGCCGTGCCGAACCGGCGGCTGTCTCGACCGCAATGCCTGTCCCTACGGCGCGGCCTATCGCTATCCGCCGCAGGTTCAAGCCTTCCACATGGCCGCGTTCGCGGGCCTGTAGCATCGCGGAATGCCGAACGAAACTTGAACACCGTAAATGCGACCCCGACCGCCCTGCAAAAAATCTTTCCATCATCCCAAGGAATCGTCATTAGCCTTCGTCCAACAGGCAAATGATGGCGATGATGCTGGATGAAAGCGAAGCCTCCGACGCCGAGCTGATCGGTCGGGCGCAGGGCGGTGACGGGGGGGCTTTCGGCAAATTGCTCGAAAGGCACTATCACTTCGTCTATCGCGCCGCCTATCGCTGGTGCGGGAAAAAGGCCGACGCCGAGGATATCGCCCAGGAAGTCTGCGTCCGGCTCGGCCGGGCGATCCGCGACTATCATGGCAGCGGCGCCTTCACCACCTGGCTCTACACCATGACGCTGAATGCGGCACGCGACATGATGCGCAAGACCGTCCGCGAGGCGATCAAGACCGAAGCCTACGGGGCCTACGAGCTGATCGCGGGAGGGGCCTCGGCCGAGCCCGAAGATCCAGCCGAGGCGCTTTGGGCGGCGGTGCGGATGCTGCCGGACAAGCAGCGCGACGCGGTGCTGCTCGTCTATGGCGAAGGGCTGAGCCACGCACTCGCTTCCGAGGCGATGGGCATCTCGGAGACGACGGTTTCCTGGCACATCCATGAAGCGAAGAAACGGTTGAAGGCGCTCATGCTTTCAGCCGGGGAAGTGTGATCATGGTCGACGACAACCAACTCAACAGGCTGCGCAACATCGCAGCACCGGCACCCGGTACCGACGCGAAGGCGCGTGCCTTCGAGGCCGCCATGCGGGCTTACGACCTGGGCGAAAAAACTTCACCTGCCGCCCAAGGAACGGCGAAAGGGCTTCGTCTCACAGAGCGAGCACAAAAGCTCTGGAGCGAAATCATGCAAAAGAAACTCTTCGCTATCCCGGCCATTGCCGGGCTCGTCGCCCTGCCGATCGCCGGATACGCCACGATCTATATGCTGCAGGAGCAGCCGTTCTATTCCGGTGGGGACGAGAAGATCGCTGAAACGCTGGCCGATAAACCAGCGGCTAAAGCGCCGGCAAGGCCGCTCACCGTAGCCGAGGCCGACAAGCGGAAGAAAGCCGATGCCGACGCCGAAAACCGCGTCGCAGCCGAGGCGCTTGTCGCGCCGGCATCGCCGCCGAAGCCACAATCGGCTGCCGGCCTGGCGCAGCAGGACGCTCTGGCCCGCAATGTGGCGCCCGAGCCGGCACCTGCGCCGAAAGGTGAGTTCGCAAGGGATGGTGGAGCTGCGACGTCTGGCAGAGTGATGATGTCCATATCTCCTCCGAAAGCCGACGGAGCCACGCAGGCTGGCCGCATGCCAGGCGCCGAATCCAAGCTGATGGTACAGCCGCAGGCCATGCCGGCCGACCAGATGCTGCCGGAGCAAAACCGCGACCGCGTCGAGGATTTCAAGAGCAATCCGGTGCGTGCCGCGCTCGAAGACCCGGTCTCGACCTTTTCGATCGATGTCGACACGGCCTCCTATTCCTTCGTGCGGCGTTCGCTCAGGGAAGGTGTCGTGCCGCAGGCCGACACGGTCCGCGTCGAGGAGATGATCAACTACTTCCCCTATGACTGGAAAGCTCCGGACGTTGCCTCGACGCCGTTCAACTCGACCGTCAGCGTCATGCCGACGCCGTGGAACGAACACACCAGGCTGATGCATGTCGCCATCAAGGGTTTCGACGCCAAGCCGGCCGAGCAGCTCAAGGCCAATCTGGTCTTCCTGATCGACGTGTCGGGCTCGATGAACGAGCAGGACAAGTTGCCGCTCCTGCAGTCCGCCTTCCGGCTTCTGGTCAACAAATTGAAGCCCGACGACACCGTCTCGATCGTCACCTATGCGGGCGATGCCGGCACTGTCCTGGAGCCGACGAAGGTTTCGGAGAAGGACAAGATCCTCAATGCCATCGACACGTTGGCGCCCGGCGGCAGCACGGCCGGCGAGGCGGGTATCAGGCAAGCCTATCGGCTGGCGCAGAAATCCTTTGTCAACGACGGCATTAATCGCGTGATGCTGGCGACGGACGGCGACTTCAATGTCGGCCAAACCGACGATGACGATCTGAAGCGGTTGATCGAAAAGGAGCGCAAGACCGGGGTGTTCCTGTCGGTGTTCGGTTTCGGCCGCGGCAATCTGAACGATCAGATGATGCAGGCCATCGCCCAGAACGGCAACGGCACCGCCGCCTATATCGACACTTTGGCCGAGGCGGAGAAGGTGCTGGTCGAGGATGCGTCCTCGACGCTGTTCACCATCGCCAAGGACGTGAAGATCCAGGTCGAGTTCAACCCGCAAAAAGTCTCGGAATACCGGCTGATCGGCTACGAGACCCGCGCCTTGAACCGCGAGGATTTCAACAACGATCGCATCGACGCCGGCGAGATCGGTTCGGGGCATTCGGTTACCGCGATCTACGAGATCACGCCGAAGGACGGCGGCGGCGAGAAGATCGATCCGCTGCGCTACGGGCAGGCGTCCGTGAACAATGGCGGCGTCGCCAATGCCGACGAATATGCGTTCGTCAAGATCCGCTACAAGCTGCCGAACGAGGATGCCTCGAAGCTGATCACCACGCCGGTGACATCAGCCAACGAAGTGGCTGGTTTCGACCAGGCCAGCATCGACCAGCGCTTCTCCGTTGCCGTCGCAGCTTTTGGCCAGAAGCTGCGCGACGAGGATGCGACCGCGAAGTTCGGCTACGACAAGATCATCGAGATTGCCACTGCCGCCCGGGGAGCCGACCCGTTCGGGTACCGGTCCGAGTTCCTCTCGCTGGTGCGCCTTGCCTCGGCGCTCGGCGGTAACCGGTAGTGGGTGTGACGGCCGGTTTTCCTCAGATGGGATCGTTCTGATACGGAAAACCGACCGATGGGCGGTGAGGCAGGCCGGCAGGGAAAACCTTGCCGGCCTTTTTCAATTGCGTCAGGCGCGGCTGCGCCGGCGCTCGCGGCGGGCTTCGCTGGTCTCGACGGTGTTGACCGTCGCCTGCTTGTTGCGCATCGGGCCGATGCGCTCGACGATTTTTTCGACGGTCGGGCGATCCGACCTTGTGTGCGCATCGAGTGCCTTGCGCATGGCGGCGAGGTGGGCGAACGAGGTGCCGCAACAGCCACCGACGATCTTTGCGCCGGCATCGACGGCCAGCCTGACATAGTCGGCCATCAGCTCGGGCGTGCCGGAATAGTGGATCTCGGCGCCGCGAAATTCCGGAATGCCGCAATTGCCCTTGACGATCACCGTCGCCTCCGGCTTCGCCTCGGTCATGTCGAGTAGTGAGGCGAGGATGTCGGAGGCGCCGACGCCGCAATTGGCGCCGACACCGAGCGGCGCCTGCGACAAGCCATCGGCGACGCCGTGGATGTCCTTCGGCAACAGCCCCATCATGGTGCGGCCGGCGGTGTCGAAGGAGCCGGTGTAGGTATAGGGCAGGCCGACGCGGATCGCGGCTTCGGCTGCGGCGCGGATTTCGTCCGGCGCCGACATGGTCTCGATCCAGGCGACTTCGGCGCCGCCGGCCTTCAGGCCCTCGATCTGCTCGGCAAACGCCTCGACCGCCTCGTCATAAGTCATGGCGCCGAGCGGCACCAGCAACTCGCCGGTCGGGCCGACCGAGCCGGCGACGATGACCTTGCGGCCGGCTTTATCGGCGACGGCGCGGGCGATCTCGGCGGCGCGCTGGTTCAGCGCATGCACGCGGTCTTGCGCATGGTGCAGCTTCAGCCGGTGGCGGGTGCCGCCGAAGGAGTTGGTCAGGATGATGTCGGCGCCGGCCTCGACGAAGTTCTGGTGCAGACTGGTGATGATGTCCGGCGCCGTCTCGTTCAGCAACTCTGGAGCCTCGCCAGCCTCCAGCCCCATGGCGAACAGATTGGTGCCGGTTGCGCCATCGGCGAGCAGAACGCCCTTTTCGGCAAGCAAAGCGTCAATTGGATTGGTCATTGGAAACTACGCCTTCCGGGATTGTTTGTCGAGATAAGGATATAAAGAAATCTTTATATGGCGTCAATGTTAGGTGCAGGAAGCAGGCCGTCAAAATTGCATTTCCGCCAGCCTTTGGGTGAAGCTGGCTGCTTCGTGCGCATTGATATCGGCGGCGCGGATCAGATTGTCGAAATGGCTGGTCAGCGTACGGACCGGCTGGGTCGCGTTCAGCACCAGATACATGTCGCCGACGTAGATGGCGGCGCGATAGGGCCCGAAGATTGTGTAGGGGATCGAATACCGCATCCGCCCGTCATAGAGAAACAGGCGGAAGGTGGGATAAAGGTCGTCGAGCAGCGTCGCCATGTGTAGAAGCTGCTGGTGGCGGGCGGCCTCAGGGAAACGGTCCCAGACGCCCAGGCCGCGCGCAAAGATCTCCAGCGTGTGGCGCGGCATGCAGACTTCCATGTCGGTTTCCGGCCGCCGGTTGTAGTCGATGCGGTACTGCGTCTCGCCGGCCTGGGCCTCACGGCTCTTGTTGGTGATACCAGCCTCGTAATCGACGAGCGCTTCGGTGCGCAGAAGATCGGGAATGCCGGCCGGCACGTAACGGATTTTCGTGCCGGCGGCCTCGGCATGCCACCTGGCCAGCAGCGTGCGGTCGAAGCCGTCAGGCGCTTCCTCGATCTCCAGGCTCTCGCGGATTTCACCGGTGACGCCTTCGTCCTGGCTGAGGCCGAGCAGCCAGTCGAGCGACACTTTGAATTCGGCGGCGATGTTGAGCAGCGTTTCGGCGCGGGGCAGGCGTGTCGAGGCGCCGGACAGCAGCTGTGAAAGCGCCGAGCGGTCGATGCCCACCGCAGTCGCGAAAGCAGACTGGTTCAGGTCCGATCGTGTCAGGAGCATTTTCAGGCGCTCCCGAAACACCGTCGACAGGTCGCGTTTGTCCATCTCGACATTCCGATCTTCAGGAGGAAAAAAATCCGCCAAATCCGCCAACACGGCAGTTTTGGCGTAAATGAATCCTCCAGTGTGTTTACAATAGATAACATATGCGGCTGAAAATGCGCAATCGCAACATTTTGTGCGCTTTATCGCGTTGCAGCATCACGATGCTCCTGACACAATGCTGTCAGGAATCAAAACGGTTCCGGCGACTGGAAGGGCAGTGGTCGATCCATGACAAGCAGGAATAACAGACGACGCAAGGCACCGGCCATCGAATGGCCGACCGTTTTCCTCGCGATTTTCTGCTACGGCACCTGGCTTGCAGCAGGCCTGTTCCTGTGGCCGTCCTATCCGCTGCTGGCGCTCCTCGTCCTGGCCTTGATGGCGGCGCTGCAATCCTCGCTGGCGCACGAAGTCCTGCATGGCCATCCGACCCGCAAAGCGCAGATCAACGAAGCTTTCGTCTTCCTGCCGATTGGTCTCGTCTGGCCTTTCCGGCGGTTCAAGACCATTCATCTGCGCCANGCGCCATCATGCCGACGAACGGCTGACCGATCCGCTTGACGATCCTGAAAGCTACTACAAGGCGCTGTGGCACCATGACGAATTGCCGCCGGCGATGAAGTTCCTGCTGAAGATCAACAACACCATGATCGGCCGGCTCATTCTCGGCCCGTGGCTGTCGTGCACCGGCTTCTTCATCGACGATGCCAGACAGATGCTTGCCGGCGACAAGGTGATCCGCAAGGCATGGCTGCTGCACGCCATCGGCCTCGCCGTGGTGCTGCCGGTCGTGCAGTTCGGCTTCGGCATCCCGCTATGGCTCTACATCCTGGTGCCGGTGTGGCTGGGCCAGTCGCTGATCTCGATCCGCACCTTCGCCGAGCATCAGTGGTCGGAGCATCCGGAAGGCCGTACGGTGATCGTCGAACGTTCGCCGCTGTCGTTCCTGTTCCTCAACAACAATCTGCATTTCGTTCATCACAAGAGCCCGACGGTGGCCTGGTACCGGCTGCCGAAGCTGTTTCGCGAGCGCCGTGACGAGTGGCTGCGGATGAACAATGGCTATGCCTATCCGAACTATTTCGCGCTGCTCAAGGCATATGCCTTCAAGGCCAAGGAGCCGATCGTCCACCCGGTGCTGCGGCGCACGCCGGAACCGGGCCGGGCGTTCAAGCCGCGCGTCAGGGCGCGCAGCCTCAATGGGCTTGGCAGTGCGCCGGTACCGGCCGAGCCGCCGAAAGAATGAATTTTTGGGTATTGCCGGCAGCGATGCCCAGGTGCGCGTCAATGGCCTCGTCAATTTTTCTCAGCGTAACGATCAAAGTCCCGGCATGAGCGATTTCGTTGCCGGCTTGCCGATGTACGACTGGTCTGAAATGCGGAGCGAGGTCGACGCCCAATGGGCGCGGCTGCGTGATGCCTTCCGGCAAAAAGGCATCGACGCGCCGCAGACCATCGCTCGCGTCAATGCCGATCTGCGGCCTGTGGAAGGCGGCATCCGCGACGCCGCCGGAAAGGTCATGGCGCCCGATCCGGCGACGCTGCCGCCGGATGAGTTGGATTTTTTCGGCCTCTGGCTGCATCCGGCGCTGCTGTTCGCACAGACCTGCTGGGGTCCGATGGAATTCGGGCTGGCGACGCATGTTCAACTGGTCGGCCAGCCGCGTTACGACGCGTTCGAGGGCGGGCAGGGTGAACTCTATTCGAGCGCGCTGGTGATGCGTGCAGGTGAAGCGCCAACGGTTGGCTCACCGTCCGACGGCAGCCCGCTCATCCCGCTCGATGTCCTGCGTGGCAAGCATTTTACCTTCAACAGCCTCGATTCCATGTCGGGCATTATCGCGCCGACGCGTGACCTGGAGGCGCTGGGCGAAAGCCTGGACATCTTCTCCGAGCGCAGCGAAAGCGGTGGCCACCGCGCCTCGATCGTCGCCATTGCCGAGGGCAAGGCCGATGTCGCGGCCATCGACTGCCAGAGCTGGGCCAATGCGCGGCGCTTCGAGCCGGCAGCGGAAGCGGTCACAGTCGTCGGCTGGACAACGCGGCGCAAGGGCCTGCCGTTCATCACTGCCAGAACGACACCGGAAAAGATCGTGGAGGCGCTGCGCGAGGCGGTCGCGGCGACCGCATAAAAAATCAGTCGCCGAGCAGCCGCTCGTCGAGCGGATAGGTCGAAAGCTGCTCGTTGCCGGTTTCGGTGATCAGGATCTGCTCTTCGATCTTGACGCCCTCGCGTCCGCCAAGCCGGCCGATATAGCTCTCGACGCAAAGCACCATGCCCGACACAAGCACGCCGTCGGGCGTGTCTTCGGTCCAGTCGATGGCATGCGGCAGCGTCGGGTATTCGTCGGCCAGGCCGACACCGTGATAGAGCACGGCGTAACGCGTCGGGAAACAATCTCCGGGCGGCACCGCCGAGCGTTCGACAAGATCGCGGAACGATGTGCCCGGCTGCATCAGGCCGATGTTGTGGGCGATCTGATCGGCGGCGATGCGAAACAGCTCGCGTTGCTCGTTGGATGGCTCGGTGTCGCCGCAGAGCCAGGTGCGCGACAGGTCGGCGCAGAAACCGTAAGGGCCGATCAAATCGGTATCGAAAGCGACGAGATCGCCGGCTGCGATCGTTCGCGACGAGCATTCCTGGAACCAGGGATTGGTGCGCGGGCCGGACGTCAACAGCCGGGTTTCGACCCATTCGCCGCCACGCGCGATGTTGCCGCGGTGGAGTTCGGCCCACAGTTCGTTTTCGGAAATTCCTGGCCTCAATGCTGCTTCCATCTCACCCATCGCCGCCTCGCAGGCGACGATCGACCGGCGCATGGCCAGGATTTCGTCGGGCGATTTGATCAGGCGTGCATTTTCCATCAGCGCTTCGCCATTGCCGATCGAGATGCCGAGGCGGGCGAGCGCTTCGACGCCCTCGGGATTGATGTGATCGACGGCGATGCGGCCGATACCGCCGCCATGCTGCTTGACCAGATCGGCGATCCCGGCGGCCCAGCGGCGGACTTTTTGCTCGGTGAGTTCGCCGCTGTAGAGATACATCCACGACACTGCCGGCCGAACCTCGTCGACGACGCCGGAGTGGTCGGAAAGGTGCTCGCAGGAAAAATAGTCGAACAGCACCACCGGACCTTCGGTGGCAACGAAACAATGTCTTGTCGGATTGTGTGCGACCCAGAGCTGCATGTTGGTCGAGTCGGTCGCATAGCGGATGTTGATCGGATCGTAGAGCAAGGCTCCCGCATAGCCGCGGCGCTTCAGCTCGGCGCGGATGCGGTCGAGCCGGTATTGGCGCATGGCGGGCAGGTCGGGAGCAGCAATGCCGGCGGCGTGCCACTCGGCTTCCGCCAGTGCGCCGTAGCCAAGCACATGCTGGTTGAGTTCAGCGGCCTTCTGCCGCGACTTCAGGCGCAACGCATCGATTGAGCCTGCTTCGTCTGGCTCGAACGGCGCGATCCTGCGATGACGACCGAACCGTCGCTCGACGCCCGGATCGCTCATTTTCCTATCCTCCCGATATCAATCGGCCGCGCGGGTCAGGCCCGAGGGCGGGCCTTTGGGTCCAATGCTTTCAGGCCCGCATCTTCTCGCCGCTCGGGTCGAAAGGCGGCTCGACATTGATGCGGGCTGGTCGTCGGCTTCCGAGGATCTCGATCTCGAACAGTCCGGCGCTCTCGTCCGCGGCCAAGGCCGCCGGCACATAGCCTTGCGCCATCGATTTCTGGACGTAATGGGCATAGCCGCCGGAGGTGACCCAGCCGACCACGCGCCAGTCGCCGTCGACGATGCCGCGCACGGCCGAAGCGCCTTCCGCGGCGCTCGAGCCGCGCACTTCCTTGCCGTCCGTATCGAAACGCGCCGCACCATAGCCGTGCGGCTTTTCCACCGTGCCGTAGTCCTTGCCGCCGACCTTGGCCCAGATTGGTTCGTCGCCCATCNCGCCCATCACGTCGGCGTCTGCGGCATCGACGATGAAGGAGACACGGCGCAGTTTTGGCCCTTCTGCCTGCTCCCTGGCTGCCGCGTCGCGTCCGATGAAGTCGTTCTTCTCCAGCTTGACGAAGCGGTCCATCGCCCCCTCGAACGGCCCGTAGATCGGGCGCAGTTCGCGGAACCAGGTCGGAAAATTCTTTTCCAGGCGCATCGAGAGCAGGGCGCGCATGCCGAAATCGACCAGGCCAAACGCTTCGCCGGCATCCTTGATCGCCTTGTAGACGAGACGCTGGTAGGCCGGCGCCATCCAGATCTCGTAGCCGAGGTCACCGGTATAGGTGATGCGATTGACCATGCAGGGCGCGCCGCCGACCGCCATCTCGCGGAAGTCCATGAAGCGGAAGGCCTTGGTCGAGATGTCGGCGTCAATCAGTTTCTGCAGCAGGTCGCGTGATTTCGGCCCGGCGATCGACAAGCCGACCAGCGTCTGGTCGAAGCGGTGAATGCGGACCTGTGACGCCCCTGGACCATCCTTCGGCAGGTGCTTCTCGAACCAGCGCATATGATACTTCTGCGCCGCCGACGAGCTCCAGATCATGAAGCGCTCTTCGCCCGCCTTGGCGATGGTGAAATCGCCGATCAGCCTGCCGAACTCGTTTAGCATCGGGGTCAGCACAATGCGGCCGGTCTTCGGCATGCGGTTGGTCATCAGCCGGTTGAGGAAATCTTCCGATCCCGGCCCGGAGACTTCGTATTTGGCGAAATTGGCGATCTCGGTGACGCCGACCTTCTCGCGGGTGGCGCGCACTTCCTCGCCGATCGGCCCGAAATCGTTGGAGCGATGGAAGGAAACGATGTCATTCGGCTCGGTGCCTTTCGGTGCGAACCAGAGCGGGGTTTCAAGGCCCCAGCTATCGCCCATGACGGCGTTGTTGGCCAGCATCGTGTCGTAAAGCGGAGTCGTCTGGGCCGGGCGTGCCGCCGGCAGTTCCTCGTTGGGAAAGCGGATGGAAAAACGGCGCGAATAGTTTTCGCGCACCTTGGCATTGGTATAGCGCAGCGTCGCCCATTCGCCGAAGCGCGCGACGTCCATGCCCCAGACGTCAAAGCCGGGATCGCCATGGACCATCCAGTTCGACAATGCCAACCCGACGCCGCCGCCTTGCGAGAAACCGGCCATGACGGCGCAGGCGCACCAGAAATTGGTCAGGCCCTGCACCGGGCCGACCAGCGGATTGCCGTCCAGCGCGAAGGTGAAGGGACCGTTGATGATCTGCTTGATGCCGGCCTTCTCGATGCCGGGAAAATGCTTGAAGCCGATTTCCAGCGACGGCGCGATGCGGTCGATGTCGGGCTGCAGCAGCTCATGGCCGAAATCCCACGGCGTGTTGACCGGAGACCACGGCTTGCAGGCTTTTTCATAGGTGCCGAGCAGGATGCCGTTGCGTTCCTGGCGGGTGTAGATCTCGCCCTTGAAGTCCATAACGCCGATCATCTCGCGGCCGGTCGACTTGTTGAATTCCTCGACCTCCGGCATCGGCTCGGTCAAAAGGTACATATGCTCCATGGCCAGCAGCGGCAGCTCGACGCCGACCATGCGGCCGATCTCGCGCGCCCACAGGCCGCCGCAGTTGACGACGTGCTCGGCCTTGACCGTGCCTTGCTCGGTAACGACGTTCCAGGTGCCGTCGACCTCCTGCGTCAGCTCGACGACGCGGTTGCGCAGCACGATCTCGGCGCCGAGCTTCCTGGCGGCCTTGGCGTAGGCGTGGGTGGTGCCGGAAGGATCGAGATGGCCTTCGACCGGATCCCACATGGCGCCGACGAAATTGGTCTCGTCCATCAGCGGGAACATCGCCTTGGCCTCTGACGGCGTGATCAGCTCGGTGTCCATGCCGAGATAGCGGCCTTTGGCGTGGGCAAGGCGCAGGAAGTCCATGCGCTCGGGCGTGTCGGCCATCATCACGCCGCCGGTCAGGTGCAGCGAGCAGGACTGGCCTGAAAGCTCTTCGATCTCCCTGTAGAGCTGCACCGTATAGGCCTGCAGCTTGGCGACATTGGGATCGCCATTGAGCGTATGGAAGCCGCCCGCCGCATGCCAGGACGAACCGGAGGTGAGCTCCGAACGCTCGATCAGCATGATGTCGGTCCAGCCCGCCTTGGCCAGATGGTAAAGCACCGAGCAGCCGACGACGCCGCCACCGATGACAACCGCTTTTGCATGAGATTTCATGAAGATAGTTCCGTTTTTGAAGAGATTGAATCGAGTGGGCGGGGCGTGAAAGCAAAGCGAGGAAGGGCGCTGGCTGGAATAATCTCACGCCCTTCCTCTACCCCGTCGATCGGGGGAGAGGTGTCGAGCGGAGCTCGACGGAGTGGGAGTCGCCTGTTCATCAAATCAATGCAGATGATCAAAAATCAGTCGGCGCGCCGCCTTCGGACCGACGTTTGTCGACGAAGGCGTCGAGCTCCTCGCGGATAGCCGGGTCCATGTAGGGCTCTTCATAGGAGGCCAGCCGCTCCTTCCACACCCGATTGGCTTTTTCGATAGCTGTCGGCGATCCGGCTTCTGCCCAGGTCTCGAAATTGCGCCAGTCGGAGATGATAGGCGAATAGAAGGCGGTCTTGTAGCGGTCCTGGGTATGCTGGGTGCCGAAGAAATGGCCGCCGGGACCGACATCGCGGATGGCGTCGATCGCCAGTGCTTCCTCCGAAAGGTCGAGCGGGGTCAAAAATTCGGCCACCATCTGCAGCAGATCGATGTCCAGGATGGTCTTCTCGTAGGAGCAGCGCAGGCCGCCTTCCAGCCAGCCGGCCGCATGCATCATCAGATTGCCGCCGCCCTGGATGGCGCCCCACAGCGAGAACACGCTTTCATAGGCGGCCTGTGCGTCGACCGTGTTGGCGGCGCAGGTGTTGGAAGTGCGGTAGGGGATGTTGTAGCGGCGGGCGAGTTGACCGCCGACCAATTGCGCCTTCATGTATTCCGGCGTGCCGAAGGCCGGCGCGCCGGACTTCATGTCGACGTTGGAGGTGAAGCCGCCATAGCCGACGGGCGCGCCCTTGCGCACCATCTGAGCGAAGGCAATGCCGGACAGCGCTTCGGCATTCTGCTGCACCAGCGCGCCGGCGATGGTCACCGGCGCCATGGCGCCCGACAGGGTGAACGGCGTCACGATGACGACCTGGCCCTTGCTCGACATCTGGATGATGCCTTCCATCATCGGCACGTCGAGCTTGAGCGGCGAATTGGTGTTGATGATGGTGAACACCGACGGCTGTTCGAGAAGCTGTTCGTCGCTGATGCCGCGCGCGATCCTGGTGATCTCGATGCCGTCAACATTGCGCTCCTTGCCGAGCGAGTAGATGTGGAACACCTTGTCGGTGAGCACGCTCAGATCGCGGATGCATTCGAGGTGGCGGACGGAGGGATGGATATCGATCGGCTCGACCGGATAGCCGCCGGTGCAGTTCAGGATGTTGTGCATCTGCGCAAGCTTGAGGAAGTTGCGGTAGTCCTGCTGGTTGCCGGGGCGGCGGCCGCGGTCGATGTCGGAACAATTGGGCGCCGACGCCATCATCGAGATGATCAGGTTGTCGCCGCCGAAGCGGACATTGTGCGCCGGATTGCGGGCATGGATGGTGAATTCCGACGGGCAGTGCGAAACCAGCTCGAGGATCATGTCGCTGTCGAAGCGCACCCGCTCACTGCCTTCGCGGACATCCGCGCCATGCGCCTTCATGATGCGCCTTGCCTCGTCGTGCAGCACGTCGACGCCGATTTCCCTGAGAACGCGCAGCGAGGCGAGGTGGATCGATTCCAGTTCGTCGTCGGAGACCAGCCTGGTCGGCGTCAGCGGGATTTTCAGCTGACGGAAAGGCGGCTGCTCGAATGCCGCCGCTGCGCCGGCGCGCTTGCCCGCGCGGCCGCCGCGACGGGCGCGGTCGTTTGTCAATGCCGGTTCGGCGGGATGAAGGGCGGCGGTCATGATAGTCCTCGTACGCTGCGACGGTGCGGCGGCATAATGGACCGACCGCCGTCCCGCCATTGCGGAGGCGGCGACCACTAGGACGAGGGAAGCGACATGGACGTTCGCCAGCCGGACGCACCAGGGCGAATCCAGATCTGTGCCCGAACTGTGAAACATGTCACGTTGCGATCACGTCATATTGAGCAAGTACATTGAATACAAACCGTCCTGAGGGAGACTATTTCTGTGTCGGATGTTGTCAGTGTGCGTGCAGCGACCAACAACGAAGTCGCTTTCATTGCCTGGGATATTGACGGAATGATCGACGGCTGTCTCGGCTTCGAGATCGTCCGTATCTATCCCGGCACCGGCGAGGAACGCTGTCTGGCGTCCTGGGTGCCTTTCCGGGGGCAACGCAACAAGGACTGGATTCCGCAGGATACCGGCGTCTGGCCGGTGCAGAAGACATTCTGGCGCGATCTTACGGTGCGGCGGCGCCGCGACAGCGTCGAAATCAGGCCGGATGGCGAATTGGTCGCCTACCGGGTGCGTCCGGTCGGCGACATGCGGCCCGGCCTCGATCCAGTGCCGGTGCGTCCCGAGAAAGCCTATACCGGAGCGGCTCGGCCGCTCGGCTATCTCGGACAAGGCGCCGTCAGCCCGACCATCTTCCTGGGATCGATGTTCGGCAAGGCGCGGCTCGCCTTCACCAACGGCGTGCTCTCGACGCAATGGCTGTCGCGCGCGCTGGAAGACGCCGGCATCAAGGTCGGGCAGCGCGACAAGATCAGGGCCGAGCTTCAGCGTCCCGGCAGCAAGATCCGCGCCTATCTTCATGGCGAGGTTCCGGATGTGCTCACCAGCCTGATGAAACGGGCCAAGGCCGAGGGCGGCACTGTCAGGCTTGCCCTCTACGAGCTTGGCGATGACGAGTTGTGCGACGCGATCATCGACGCCAAGGATGTCGTCGACGTCATTCTTTCGAATTCGGGCAGGGATGAACAAACGAGGGCGTGGGACGCGGGCAACGCGCCCTTCAGAAAGCGGCTGCGCGACGCCGGCGTCGTGGTGACCGATCGTCTGTTCAACAACAACCATATCGGCCATAACAAGTTTGCCGTCTACCGCGACGCCCAGGGCAATCCGCAAGCGGTCATGACCGGCAGCACCAATTGGACGTCGACGGGCATTTGCGGACAGTCCAACAACGCCTTCATCCGCGACGACCCTGCCATGGCCGAAGTGTTCGATGCCTATTGGGAACGGATGAAGGCCGACGTGTTCCCGCCGCCGGCGAGCGATAGCGCCGCCGGACGTGTGGCGCAGAAGCAAGGCAGGCCGTTTCGCCTGAAGAATCGCACACCGAACCATGTCGATGGGACCACCATCTGGTTCTCGCCAAACGATCCCGACCGCAGCAAAAAGGACATCTCGGTGCGGCCTGTCGATCTCGAAGACGTTTTCGCACGAATCAAGGCGGCGAAGGAGGCGGTGCTCTTTCTCGTGTTCAATCCGTCGCGGCTTGGCAACAACTCGGTCATCGATCAGGCGGTCGCGGCGGCGACGGCGAATCCAAAGCTGATCGTGCAAGGCGCAATCAGCGATCACACCGCCATGCCCAACTATATTGCTCCGACCCGGGATCCAGTCACCAACAAATCGAACAAGGACGGCAAATCGCCATTCGTCTTTCCGGAGAAGGTCTGGGAGGCGCCGAACGTCTCCATCGTCAGGGCGGCCAACCTGACGGGGGCCTCCGTTGCGCGGGATTTCCAGGCGGAAGTGCTGACCGTCGGCCATGCGATCGTGCACGACAAAATCGTGATCATCGATCCGATGGCCGACAATGCGACCGTCATCGCCGGCAGCCACAACCTTGGCTACAAGGCGTCCTATGAAAACGACGAGAACATGGTGATCGTCGAAGGCGACAAGACGTTCGCTGCGGCCTTTGCGGTGCATATGCTCGACGTGTTCGACCACTACAAGTTCCGCGCCTGGCGCAGAACGATTGGAGAAGGACCGTCGGACAATGACGGGCTCTCCATCGACGACAAGTGGCTGAAGCCTTACGCGGAGGGCAGGAAGGGGGCGATTGCCCGGTATTTTCCGTAGTGGCCTGAATGGCGCCGCGGAGTCCTTAACAAGGCATGCTCTGGCTGGCGCAAGCGGTTCCTGCCGCCGGTGCTTCCCGGCACGCCGCCGAAACGCTAATCGTGCAGGTTTCGTGGTGCGGATCATGGACCGGGCGGAACAGAACAGCGACCAGACAATGCAGTGGGCGGCGATCACCGGCGTGATCGCCACCGTTTCGGTGTTCGCCATCGCGCAAGGGCTGAGCTACCCACTGCTGAGCTTCATCCTGCAGCGCCAGGGCGTCTCGCCGGCCATGATCGGCCTGTCGGCGGCAATGACGCCGGTCGGCTTTATCGTCTCGTCGCCGCTTATCCCGGCGCTGGCGCGTCGGTTCGGGGCAGGGCGCACGGCGCTGACCTGCGCGGCCCTTTCCGCCATCATGCTGGCGCTGATCGGCTGGACGCAAAATGTCTATCTCTGGTTTCCACTGCGCTTCCTGATCGGCGTGGTGACCAATCCGCTCTATGTGCTGAGCGAGATCTGGGTGATCGCGCTGGCGCCTCCGGCGCGCCGCGGTCGCGTGATGGGCATCTATTCTACAGTCATTTCGGCAGGTTTCGCGGCCGGCCCGCTGTGCCTGCTTGCGGTCGGCACCGAAGGATGGCCGCCGTTTCTCGTCGGCATCGCCGCATTCGTCTTTTGCGGCGTCTGCCTGGCGCTGGTGCTGGGACGGCTGCCAAAGGTCGATGAAGCCGGGCACCAGGTTTCGGTGATGGGTTTCATGCCGATGGCATGGTTGCTGCTGTCGGCGGTGGTGGTGGCCGCCGGTTTCGAACAGGGGGTGCTGGCACTGCTGCCGGTCTACGGAGCGCATTATGGCATCGCGGAGGCTCGCATGTCGGCGCTGCTGTCGATGATGATCGCCGGCAACATCGCCATGCAGGTGCCGCTCGGCCTGCTGGCGGAACGGCTGACAGCGCGTCTGGTGCGATTTATCTGTGTATCGCTAACGGTGCTCGGGTGTGTGCTGTTGCCGGTTCTCATAGAGACGCCGCTGATCTGGCCGTGCGTGTTCGTCTGGGGCGCGGTTTCCTACGGCATCTACACGATGTCGATCATCGAGCTCGGCGAGCGGTTTACCGGCTCGGCACTGGTCGCCGGCAACGCCGCCTTCTCGCTAATGTGGGGCGTCGGGGGCATCGCCGTGCCGCCGCTGGCGGGCGGCGCCATGGATATTCTCGGCGCGGACGGCCTGCCGATCACGCTTGGCGCCATTTGTCTGGCGTTGGCGGTCACAACCGTATTGCGGGGGCGAGCGGTCTAATACAATTGCGGGGTGCCTTCATTTCCGTGCCATCTGGAAATCGCCCATAAATCACATTCGGCATGGTGTTCAGAGGGATGCATCCTGCGTAGAAGGTCTCGAATTTCAACAGCACGATCAAAATCGGGTATCAATCCAATATCGGACAGTTCCGTGTTCGCAAACACGTCAGGAAATCCTCCGCAGTTGGTCAAAGCGCTTATGGAGACGTCTTTATCCAACAAGTCGTAGCCCAGGAAGGTAAATCCGTTCCAGTCGAGTGAACGCACGTCAACCGACGGTCTTCGTATCACATTGAGGACATTCAAATCGCCCGGATCCGCCAACTCCGAAAGGAGGAAGTCCAGGTCCACAAAGAAATCGAGCATGTAGTCCTCGTTAACAATATGGGGCCAGTAGCTGTCCTTTACCTGTCCCAGCGCGACCGGCCCGAGCATTCCATCGAGTGAGACGACCTCGCTTAATTGGGTGAGGCCGGACCAGTTGATGTACATGGTCCACGCAGTGCCGCTGAAAGGACCGAACTTCTCTTTCGCAATGTACAGATGTTGCATGGAGTTCCCTCGTGGCCTGCGGGCGGCAGGAGGCCCCACCTTAGGAGGCCAACAGCGCAATGGCTCCTTTTGCGTTCCAAGTTGAATACCGATAGTGGCAAGACGACGTTGCCGAGCCTTGACGAATCTATCGGAGACCACATGACCAGTTCGAACACAAAGACGCGTCCCAATTCGGCGACTGAGGATCCCTTTCTCTGGCTGGAGGACAGAACGGGCAAGGAAACGCTCGACTGGGTTCACCGTCAGAACGAGATCACGGTCGCCGAGTTGCAGGGCGATCCATTGTACCAGACCTGCTTCCAAACCGCACTGGACCTGATGACGGCCGAAGACAACATTGCCGTCGGGTTTGCGCTCAACGGCCACGTCTATAATTTCTGGCAGGACAAGACCAACGTGCTCGGCCTCTGGCGGCGTACTCCGGTCGCTTCCTACAAGACCGAGAAGCCGGAATGGGAGACGATCATCGACTTCGACAGTCTGTCAGCCAAAGAGGGTGTGAAATGGGTGTTCAGCGGCGCCAGCCGGCTTTACCCCGATTTCAGCCGCTGCCTGCTCAGCCTGTCGCCGGATGGCGGCGACGCCAGCGAAATGCGCGAATTCGACATCGACAGCAAGTCCTTTGTCGAGGACGGCTTTCGTGCTCCTGCCTCGAAGTCGGGCTTCAACTGGCTGGACAAGGACACGGTCATCGTCTCGGCTGCCTTCGAAGAGGACGAAAAAACCCAGTCCGGTTATCCGCGCGTGGTCAAGCTTTGGCAGCGCGGCACCAGGCTGGAGGATGCGACGCCGATTTTCGAGGCGCAGAAGCAGGATCTCGCCGCCGGCGGTTCCCTCGAATTCGACGGCGACAAGCGTCATATCTTGCTGACCCGGACGCTCGATTTCTTTGCTTCGCACAGTTTTCTGCGTCTGCCCTCCGGCGAAAACAGACGCATCCCGTTGCCGGACGACGTGACCGACACGGTGCTGTTCAGGGATCAGTTAGTCTTTGGAGTGCGCAGCCCGTGGACGGCGCCGAACGGCACGCTGTGCAATCCTGATGGCCTCTATTCGTTGGACTTCGCGCGCTGGATCGAGACCAATGCGCTCGCACCTGTTGAGACCGTGCTCGAGCCGGCGGATCGTGTCTCGATTGCCGGCATTGCCCGCACGCGGGACCGATTGTTCATCAATCTGATGGACAATGTGCGCGGCAAGGTCGTCGCCTGCGATCGCAGCGGCAGCGGCTGGTCGCTGCAGCCGGTGGCGCTGCCCGAAAACGGCAGTGTCGGCATCAGCCACGCCGAGCGTTTCGGCTCCAGCGTGTCCTTCTCCTTCACCGATTTCCTGACGCCGAGCTCGATCATCTGGTCGGACGACAATGCAGCGATGCTGACAACCGTGAAATCGCAGCCGGCGCGTTTCGATGCATCGTCCCTGGTCTCGGAACAGTTCGAGGCACGCTCGAAGGACGGCACCAAAATCCCTTATTTCGTCGTCAGGCGGCGCGACCAGGACGGGCCGGTGCCGACGCTGCTTTACGGCTATGGCGGCTTCGAAGTGCCGCTACTGCCCGGCTATGCCGGCGTGCGCGGCCGGCTGTGGCTGGAAAAGGGCAATGCCTATGTGCAGGCCAATATCCGCGGCGGCGGCGAGTTCGGTCCGAACTGGCATCAGGCCGCGCTCAAGGCCAATCGCCAGAACGCCTTCGACGATTTCGCCGCGGTCGCGCAAGACCTGGTGGAACGCGGAATCGCCACGCCGGCGACGCTTGGCATCCAGGGCGGCTCGAATGGCGGCTTGCTGACCGGCGTTTCGCTGACCCAGCATCCGGAGCTTTTCGGCGCGGTGATCATCGACGTGCCGCTGCTCGACATGCTGCGCTACACCGAACTGCCGCCCGGCGCATCCTGGATGGCCGAGTATGGCGATCCGGCGAAGCCGGAAGAGGCCGCGTCGCTGGCGGCTTACTCGCCTTATCAGCATGTCGAGACCGATGCCGCCTATCCGCCGGTGCTGCTGACCACATCGACCGCCGACGACCGCGTCCATCCCGGCCATGCGCGGAAGATGGCGGCACGGCTGCAGGCTGCCGGCCACGCGAAGACGCTGTTTTTCGAGGAGACCGAGGGCGGCCATGGCGGGCGCGGCGATCGCCGGCCGCAAGCGGCACAGGCGGCGATGAAGTATGTCTTCCTGCAACGGGCGCTGACCGAAACGACTTGAACGGAACGGCTTGAACTGAGCGCATCAGACCGCCTAAGATGCTGCATGGCTTGGATGAAGGCATGCTGCGCGTTTGGGGTGGCGGTGACGCCGTCGCCGCGCACGCTTCGCGCCGAGCTTTTGCGGCTTTGCGCCCGCATCGGCTATTCGCCGCCCGCCTTCCTCTGACGAATCCGCCCCCGCTGCAATTGCCGGATTGTCTGCAATTGCCGGATTGGTTCAAGAGGAAGATCAGACATGACCTATCAGAATTATTCGCTGAAGCAGCTTCAGCAGATCGATGCTGCGCATCACCTCCATCCGTTTACCGACCACAAGGAGATGCGCGAGGCCGGCTCACGCATCATCACCCACGCCGACGGGCCGTTCATCTACGATTCCGAAGGCACGGAAATCCTCGACGGCATGGCCGGGCTGTGGTGCGTCAACATCGGTTACGGGCGCGATGAGCTGGCCGACGCCGCTTACGCCCAGATGAAGGAACTGCCCTACTACAATTCCTTCTTCAAATGCTCGACCCCGACACCGGTGCTGCTGGCCAAAAAGCTGGCGGAACTGGCACCGAAGCATGTCAACCAGGTGTTCTTCGGCTCGTCCGGTTCGGAGGCCAACGACACGGCGCTACGCCTCGTGCGCCACTATTGGGCATTGGAAGGTAAGCCGGAGAAGAACCGCATCATCTCGCGCAAGAGCGCCTATCACGGCTCGACCATCGCCGGCACGTCGCTGGGCGGCATGGAGCCGATGCACAAGCAGCTCAACGGCGCGGTTCCCAACATCGTCCATGTGATGATGCCTTATGCCTATGAGCTGGCTCTGCCCGGCGAAAGCGACCATGATTTCGGCCTGCGCGCGGCCAAGGCCGTCGAGGATGCCATCCTCGAAGCCGGCGCCGACAAGGTCGCCGCCTTCATCGGCGAGCCGGTGATGGGAGCAGGCGGCGTGAAGATACCGCCGATGAGCTATTGGCCGGAAGTGCAGCGCATCTGCCGCAAATACGATATCCTGCTGATGCTCGACGAGGTCATCACCGGCTATGGCCGCACCGGCGAGTGGTTCGCAGCGCAGACATTCTACATCGAGCCCGATACCATCACCACCGCCAAGGCGCTGACCTCCGGCTATCAGCCGCTGTCGGCATTGCTGGTCGGTGACCGCATCGCCGCGACGCTGGTCGAGAAGGGCGGCGAGTTCAATCACGGCTATACCTATGCCGGCCACCCCGTGGCCTGCGCCGTGGCGCTGAAGAACCTCGAGATCATCGAGCGGGAAGGTTTGGTCGATCGGGTCAAGAACGACACCGGACCCTATTTCGCCAAGGCGCTGCAGGAGCACGTCGGCGAGCACGATCTGGTCGGGGAGGTGCGCTCGATCGGGCTGATGGGGGCGATCGAGATCGTCAGCGACAAGGCGACCAAGGAGCGCTTCCTGCCGGCCGGGAGCGCGGCCGTGACCGTCCGCGACCACGCAGTTGCCCAAGGCATGATGCTGCGCGCCACCGGCGATACGATGATCCTGTCGCCGCCACTGATCTGGACGCGCGAGACGATCGACATGGCCTGCGGCCGCATCGCCAAGGCGCTTGACCTGGCGCAGGCGGATTTGCGCAAGCGGTGAGATAAAACGATCGCCGGGCGTTCTGCAACCGGACGCCCGGCGTTTGAATGCCGGATTCTGCCAGCCGGAGGAGCCGCTCACCAAGAGCCGAGGCCCGATCGGCGGATTTCACTTTTTTGTCTCGGGCAGCGCCGCTTTGCTCAAGGCAGTGCTGCGCTTCGGTACGGCGCGCCGGCGCCGCATAAATCGCTCAAGCAAGTTCCGTCTTCTCTTGCGCTGGACAAGATCGATATCGCTGACAAGCTTTGCGCCGCCCTCGCGCCGCTCCAAGGTGATCTTGCGGCTATGAAAGGCTTCCAGCTCGGCGCGATGCGCCACGCTTATGATGGTGACCTTCGGCAATTCGTGAACGATCATCTCCATCATCTTGTCCTGGCTCTTTTCATCGAGTGCTGACGTTGCTTCATCCAGCACGATGATATCGGGGCTGTGCAGCAGAAGACGCGCGAAGGCGAGCCGCTGCTTTTCGCCACCCGAGAGGGTCTGGTCCCATGGCGCGTCGTCCTCGATCTTGTCGTTCAGATAATCGAGCCCGACCTTGTCGAGGGCAGCCTTGATCTCGTCCAGCGTCCAGCGATCGGCGGCGCCTGGATAGGCGACTGCGCGGCGAAGCGTCCCGGTGGGGACATAAGGCCGTTGCGGCAACATGAACAGCCGTCTGTCGGCGTGGATGTTGACGCTGCCGCCGCCCCACGGCCACAGACCTGCGACGGCCCGCACCAGCGTACTCTTACCTGAGCCGGATTCGCCGGCGACGAGCACCCGCTCGCCTGATTCGATCACGACCTTGGTTTCCTTGACCACGGCGGTGCCGTCGTCGAGCGACACGGAGAGATTGTTCAGGCTGAGCATCGCATCGCCTGCAGCTTCGCCGCGCTTTATGCGTCCCAACGTGTTGCTCTGTTCGGCGCGCTCGAGCCCGTCCAGCGACATCATCAGCGAGGCGATGCGCCTTGCACAGGCGTTCCAATTGGCGAGACGGGGGTAGTTGTCGACCAGCCATCCGAACGCGCCCTGCACAATGGCAAAGGCTGAGGCAGCCTGCATGACCTGTCCAAGTGTCATGCCGCCTTCGAGAAACTTTGGAGCGCAAAGCAAAACCGGCACGACAGGCGCAAACAGACTCGCCCCCTGCGATACCAGCGCTGTGCGCATGTGCTGACCTGTAAGGAGCGCCCATTGCCTGAGCACATAGGCGAACGTCTTGTCGATGCCGCTACGCTCTTCCTCCTCGCCGCCGAGCAATGCGATACTCTCGCCGTTTTCCCGCACTCGGGTCAGCGTGTAGCGGAATTCGGCTTCCGCCTGATTTTTTTCCTCGGAGAGGTGGACGAAATGGCGGCCAATGACCGCCATCGAGGTGGATGTGATCGCGGCATAGAGCACCGCGGTGATGACGAGAAAGCCGGGAATGGTCACCGTCGAACCTGCGATCGGCAGAGTCAGGGCCCCGCCGATCGTCCAGAGCACCACGATGAAGGTCGAGGCCGACAGAAACGCGTTGATGACACCGGCGATGAAGTCGACCGGGGATTCGGTGGCAATCCGCAAATCCTCCGTGATGCGTGCTTCAGGGTTCTGGTGGTCGCCGCCGACGAGGTTCAACTGAAAGTAGCGGCCGCTTGCAAGCCACCGCGCGATGACCGCGTTGGTGAGCCAGGAACGCCAGCGGCGCTGCATCGTCATGCGAAGGAAGACCTGTGCAACGACAAGGCTTCCGCTTCCGAGCACGAGCGGCACGAAAACGGCGCTCAGGACATAGACGGTGCGCGCATTGCGTTGCTCAAGGGCATCGAAAATTGCGCGATTCCAGACATTGATCCCATACTGGAAGCCGACATTGATGACGATCAGGAGCAATAACCCGATCGTGTACGGCCAAGCCCGCCTATCGCCTCCGCGGCCCCAGTAACCGCGCGCGCTGATCCAGAAACGCCTCAGCAAGTATCTCTTGCGCGCCTGCTCGGCCTCCTCAGGGGTCAGCTCCGGATCGGGTTCGACAAAATCCAGCGGCGGCGGAGCCGCGCCGGCGATCTCAGACGCGGCTTCGACAGTCGATTGCTTCTCCTGGCGCGACTTCTCGCCATCGCGCGATTTGGAGACGGATTTCGGCTTGGATTTAGCCCCGGACATACCGGCGATAACGGCTTGGAAATCAGAAGGTTTCAATGATGTCCGCTCAAGCCGCTTGATCTCCACGTCGGCGCGGATGCGGTCGGCTTCGTTTCCTGGCGTCTTCCTTGATCTGCTGCCGCTTCGCGAGCGTGTCGACAATCTTTCGTCCGCAGTGCGGCTTCCAACGACAGTGGTGTTGGAGCTGCCATTCATCTGGGGAATTGTAATGCTGGCTAAGCATAAGCCGCTTGGCACATAGGCTTGTCAGAGCAATCGAAGCGTAAACTGTAAGTTTTGTAAGATCGACAACGCAATTTGTAGTTGCGTTTTACATAAACGCGTCAAAATAACATAGGGAGGCTATCATGATTAGGCTGCAGACAGTTCTATTTTCTATTCTGCTACTAGGAGTGACAGGGTTGCCGGCGACGGCGGAGGAGGTCTGGTCGCTTGACGGCTTCAAGGCCCCAGAGAGCGTCCTCTTCGATGCAAAGCGGAACGTCTTCTACGTCTCCAACATTGTCGGCGAGCCCGCCGGCAAGGATGGGGTTGGATACCTTTCGAAAGTTTCGCCTGACGGAAAATTGCAGGCAGCCGAATGGGTGACCGGCTTTAATGCGCCCAAGGGATTGGTGATGAAAGGCGATACGCTTTTCGTCACCGACATCGATCGGCTCATGGCTGTCGACGTCGAGAGCGGTCAGATCACTGGAACGTGGCCTGCAGAAGGCGCTCAATTCCTCAATGATCCCGCTATCGACGAGGCGGGTCGGGTCTTTGCTTCCGACATGCTGGCGAACAGGATTTATGTTCCGGACAATGATGCTCTCTCCGTCTGGCTCGAGAGCGAGGATCTCCTGCATCCGAATGGTCTGCGCGTCGAAGACGGTCGCCTCCTCGTCGCAGGTTGGGGTCGCGACGTCCAGCCGGATTTTTCGTCCAAGACACCCCGCCATCTGATCGCGATCGACCTGAAGACGAAGGCCATCTCTGACATCGGGTCCGGCGAGCCTGTTGGAAATCTGGATGGTCTAGAATCAGACGGGGCAGGGAATTGGCTGGTTACGGATTGGGTCGCAGGGGCGCTCTTTCGCATTCATCCGGATGGAAAGTCGAGCAGCTGATGGACCTCAATCAAGGCAGCGCCGATCTGGAATTCCTGGAAGAAAAGAAGCTGGCAATCATCCCCATGATGATGGACGGCAAGCTGGTCGCAACTCGATTGGATGGAGCAACTTGAGAAGAGGCTCGCATAGCCCTCTTCCCTTGGCCGCACGGGGTCGTGACTTGCACCACCGAGGGCCGCGCGGTCCCGGCCCATTAATGCAAAAACCGCGCTCCATCGGGAACGCGGCTTTGCCAGATACGCATGGCGCTTCGCTGACTGAACACTTGGCGAAACTTACGGGCTCCGGTACGCGAGACCTGATCCGGAGCGCCGGGCGGTTGCGATAGGCCGCCTCGCACTCCGTTCTACAGGGACATCGTTACCGGGTGGTTATCGATAGTTTAAGCAAATCTAAATTTCCGCGTTTCTTGCCGGAAACCGAAAGCCGGTCGAGTTTCGAGGCTGAAAGCGCGTCGCGTCTGAAGGGCAAGCTTTTGGGCGACATGCATTACGCCGAGGTGCCGCGCAGGAAATTTATGATGCCGGAGAAGTCGGCAGCGGCATGCCCCTGGGCGTTGAACAGCGCATAAAGCTGTGCGGCCTCGGCGCCCAGCGGCGTCACCGCACCGGCGCTTTGCGCGGCTTCCTGCGACAGTTTCAGGTCTTTCAGCATCAGTGCCGCGGCAAACCCCGGCCTGTAGCCATTGTTGGCCGGCGATGTCGGCACCGGACCAGGGACCGGGCAGTAGGTGGTCAGCGACCAGCACTGGCCCGACGAGTTCGAGGCGACGTCGAACAGCGCCTGGTGCGACAGGCCGAGCTTTTCCGCCAGAACGAAGGCTTCGGCGACGCCGATCATCGAAATGCCCAAGATCATGTTGTTGCAGATCTTTGCCGCCTGTCCGGCGCCGTCATCGCCGCAATGGACGATGCGGCCGGCCATCGGCTTGAGGATTGGTTCGGCCTTGGCAAAAGCTTCCTTCGCGCCGCCGGCCATGAAGGTCAGCGTGCCGGCGGCGGCGCCGCCGGTGCCGCCGGAAACCGGCGCGTCGATCGACAGCAGCTTGTGTCTGGCGGCAATGGCGTGGGCTTTTCGTGCCGATTCGACGTCGATGGTCGAGGAATCGATGAACAGCGCGCCTTTTTTCGCTTTTGGCACGATGTCTTCATAGACCGACAGAACGTGTTTGCCGGCCGGCAGCATGGTGATGACCACATCGGCCTCCTTCACGGCGGCAACGGCATTGGCCATGACGACGACCCCATGCTCCTTGGCGTTGGCGAGATTTTCCGGGATCAGGTCGAAGCCGTGAACGGCATATCCAGCCTTGACGAGATTGGCTGCCATCGGATTGCCCATATTGCCGAGGCCGATGAAGGCGATGGTGGTCATGATGGCACTCCGTGGTTTGGGTAAGGCAGCAGTTAGGCAGTAGGGCAGTCGGGCAGTCGGGCAGTCGGGCAGTAGGGCAGCCTATTCGGGCGCTAGTTGCTTATAAGTTGCGAAGCATTTTTCCTATGCCTAGGTCGCATCTGATAAAGCTTGATCATGCGCCAGATATCTCCCCTGCTGCCATACAATAAGGTCCTTGTAAGAATTGATCCTGCCGGTCACTACTACTGCCCTACTGCCCTACTGCCCTACTGCCGCCCGATCAGCGCGCGTGCGATGATGACGCGCATGATCTCGTTGGTGCCTTCGAGAATCTGGTGAACGCGCAAATCCCGCACCAGCTTCTCGATGCCGTAATCGTGCAGATAGCCATAGCCGCCATGCAGTTGCAGCGCGTCGTTGGCAACGTTGAAGCCGACGTCGGTGACGAAGCGCTTCGCCATCGCAGACCATTTCGAGGCGTCCGGGGCCTTGCGGTCGAGCTTCGAGGCAGCGGCGTAAAGGAATATCCGTGCTGCCTGCAACTCGGTCTCCATGTCGGCCAGCTTGAATTGCAGCGCCTGGAACTGGTTGATCTTGGCTCCGAAGGCCTTGCGTTCGGCGGTGTAGGACAGCGCCTTGTCGAGCGCCGATTGCGCCCCGCCCAGCGAACAGGCGGCGATGTTGAGCCGGCCGCCGTCGAGCCCGGCCATGGCGATGCCGAAGCCGGCGCCTTCGTCCGAGAGCAGGTTTTCAACCGGCACCTTGCAGTCCTCGAAGACGACCTGGCGGGTCGACTGCATGTGCCAGCCCATCTTGTGCTCGTTGGCGCCGAAAGACAGGCCGGGCGCATCTTTCGGCACGACGAAGGTCGAAATGCCCTTCGGACCGTCGGCGCCGGTGCGCGCCATGACGATGTAAAGGTCGCTGTCGCCGGCGCCCGAAATGAACTGCTTGACGCCGTTCAGCACATAGTCGCCGCCGCTCCTCACCGCACGCGTCTTCAGCGCCGCAGCATCCGATCCCGAACCCGGCTCGGTCAGGCAATAGCTCGCCAGCCATTCCATAGAGGTCAGCTTCGGCAGGAAGTGCTGGCGCTGCTCGTCGCTGCCGAAGCGGTCGATCATCGAAGCCACCATATTGTGGATCGAGATGAAGGAGGAGAAGGCCGGATCGGCGCGCGAAAGCGCCTCGAAGATCAGCACCGCGTCGAGCCGGCCGAGCGCTGAGCCGCCGACATCGTCACTGACATAGATGCCGCCAAGCCCGAGCGGGCCAGTCTCGCGGATCACGTCCGCCGGAAAATGCTTGTTGCGGTCCCAGTCGAGCGCGTTCGGCGCAACGCGATCGGCAGCGAAGGCCTCGGCCATTTGCTGGATGGCGCGCTGGTCCTCGTTGAGTTCGAACTGGCTGGTGCCCGCATCAACAGCGGCGTCCATGGCGTGCTCCGTAATGTCGTCGGCCTCCTGGCCTGTCGTTTTTGGCTTTGCGCGCGGTTCAATCTAGACCAATGATGCCGCCGCGCAAGCCGACTAGCTCCATCCAACGATCTGGGGGCGGCTGTGTGATAATGCGTGTCTGGGGCAAGGCGTGACGACAAATTTCGATGAACTGCTCGAGCGTTTCCACGCCACTCTCGCAACATTCGATGATGCGCTGGTGCGCAATGAGGTGGCCCGGATCGGCTGGGCCATGCCGGCACGACCGCTCGATCCGCGTCCGCTTGCCTGCCTGCGCCAGCTCGATCGTATCGTCGAGCTCGCTCCGGCCAACGCCCAGCCGCTGGCGCGGCTGCTTGCGGAGCGTCGCGGCCAATTGCGCTGGGGGCAGACCTACAGCGAGGCGGATTTCGGCAAGACGTTCATCGACAATTACGGCTGGCTGGAGGTCTTCGGCACGCGCGGCCATTTCGTCAACGACGAGGTCGCGGCCGGTCTGCTGATCCTCGGACCTGAAATCGTCTATCCCGACCACCATCATGTCGCCGAGGAGATCTACATTCCGCTGACCGGCGGCACCGAATGGCGCATGGNTGGCGCATGGGCGAAGGCGACTTTGGCAGGCGCGAGGCGGGTGAGGTGATCCACCATGCCTCTGATGTCAGCCACGCCATGCGCACCGGCAAGGAGCCGCTGCTGGCGCTCTACCTCTGGCGCGGCGGACCACTGGCCGCGAAATCCACGATCACCGGCAGCGTTTCACAGGGCAGGAATTGATGGCGGCCAAGGCGATCATGCTGCAGGGCACAGGCTCCGATGTCGGCAAGACGGTGCTGGTCGCGGGCCTCTGCCGCGTGGCGAAGAAGCGTGGGCTGAAGGTGCGGCCGTTCAAGCCGCAGAACATGTCGAACAACGCCGCCGTCGCCGATATTCCGGGCGACAAACTCGGCGGCGAGATCGGCCGCGCCCAATGGCTGCAGGCGATCGCCTGCGGCGTTGTGCCCACCGTCCATATGAACCCGGTGCTGCTCAAGCCGCAGACCGATATCGGCGCCCAAGTGGTGGTGCAGGGCAAGGTGTTCGGCGAGGCGCGGGCGCGAGACTACCAGGCGCTGAAGGGCCGGCTGATGGATGCCGTGCTGGACTCCTGGGCCGAGGTCGCCGAGGGTGCCGACCTCGTCATCGTCGAAGGCGCCGGCTCGCCGGCCGAGATCAATCTCAGGAGCCGCGACATCGCCAATATGGGCTTTGCGACGCGCGCCGACGTGCCGGTGATCCTCGTCGGCGACATCGATCGCGGCGGCGTCATCGCCTCGGTCGCCGGCACCCATCTGATCCTGCCGGAAGAGGACCGGCGCATGATCGTCGGCTATCTCATCAACAAGTTCCGCGGCGATGTCTCGCTGTTCGATAACGGCATCAAGGCGATCGAGAGCTTCACCGGCTGGCGCTGTTTTGGCGTCGTGCCATGGCTGAAGGCGGCGGCGCGGCTGCCCTCGGAAGATTCCGTGGTGCTCGAACGCCTGGCGTCCGGAGAGAAGCGCGCGCTGAAGGTGGCCGTGCCGATGCTTTCGCGCATCGCCAATTTCGACGACCTCGACCCGCTCAAGGCCGAGCCGCAGGTCGAGGTCGTCTTCGTGCCGCCCGGCCAGCATTTGCCGGACGACGCTGGGCTGGTGATCATTCCCGGCTCCAAGTCGACGATCGGCGACCTGCTAAGGTTCCGTGAAAATGGCTGGGACCGCGATCTGCTTGCCCATCGCAAGCGCGGCGGCCACGTCGTCGGCATCTGCGGCGGCTTCCAGATGCTTGGCCGTGTCGTGCGCGATCCCGACGGCATCGAGGGCAGCGTTACCGAGACCGACGGGCTCGGCCTGCTCGACGTCGAAACGCTGATGGAGCCGGAAAAGACGGTGCGCAATGTCAGCGCGCGCTCGGTCCAGTTCGACCTGCCGCTCGAGGGCTACGAGATCCATCTCGGCCGCACCACCGGTCCGGACACGCTGCGCCCATCCACCGTCATCAACGGCGCCGATGACGGCGCCGTCTCCGCCGACGGCAAGGTGTCGGGCAGCTATCTGCACGGGCTGTTTTCCGCCGACGCTTTTCGGGCGAAATTCCTGGAAAATCTCGGCGTCAAAGGCGGCGGCATCGATTATCGCGCCGAGGTCGAACGGGCATTGGACGAGGTCGCAGCCGAACTGGAAACCCACCTCGACTGCGACGCTATCTTTGGTCTGGCGCGTTAGCTGGCGGGCTCACCGGCCTTTGGCCAATAGGTGCCGAACGACCAGACATTGCCTTCCGGATCGCTGCAGATGAATTCGCGGCTGCCATAGTCGCGGTCGGTGAGCTCTTCCAGTATTTCGGCGCCGGCCTTTTTGGCTCTGGCATAAGCGGCATCGGCATCGTCGACGGCAACATAGATCGATCTGCCGCCACCCGGGCCCGGTGCGCCGATCATCTGGCCAAACTTGTCGTCGCGTGCGGTGCCCAGCATGATCATCGAGGAGCCGAAAGTCAGTTCGGCGTGTTGGACGATGTCGCCTTCGCCGTAGCGGGCATGAACGGCAAAGCCGAAGGCTTCACCGAGCCAGTCGATCATTTTCGCGGCATTGCGGTAGCGCAAGGTGGGATAGAGCCTGGGCGGTTCGACTGACATGGTCATGACGATCTCCTTCAATTGGATTGGACGATAATCCAGTCTGGGCGAAGGCTTTTCCCACGTCTTGAAGAAATGTTACCTGCGCCTCTATGCCTGGGCGGCCAGCGCCGTCGGCGTTTCGCCGGCAAGGTCGCGGAATTCGCGCACCAGATGCGCCTGGTCGGCATAGCCGCAATCGGCGGCGATATCAGCCCAGTCGGATTTGCCCTGCCTTGACAGGCCGAGCGCCCGGTTGAAGCGGACGATGCGCGACAGCGTCTTGGGGCCGACGCCGATCGCGTTGGAGAATTTTCCCGCGAGATGCTTGCGGCTCCAGCCCAGCCTGTCGGCGAGCGATGCGACGCGAATGCGGCCACCCGAGACGATGATCCGGTCATAGGCCCACGCGATTTCGGCCTGCATTTCGCGGGCGTCAGTCAGCCGCGCGGCGACGAACGTCTCGACGATGGCAAAACGTGCGTTCCAGCCGTGCGCATTGCCAAGTCTTTCGCGCAGCGCGATGCCTTCGATCCCGAGCACATCGTCGAGGCCGACCATGCGGTCGGTCAGTTCGCTCATCGCAAGGCCGAAGAAGCGTCGGGCGCCGAGCGGGGTGAAATTGACCTGGATGCAGCAGGCGCCGCCGCGGGATTCGATCACCACCGGACCGGCATAGAGGCCGGCGGCGAAACTGGCGAAGCGGTCGTTGTCGCCCGGCTCCTTGCCGAGCCCGATGGCGAAGGGTTCGGCAAAGCTGATGACCAGCGGCACGGTCAGCGATGCGTATTCGACGTTGCGGAAACGGCCGGGCATGGTTTCGCGGTAGCCGCAGATGTCAGTGACTGAACCCTGGAGCCTAGGGCCAGGCGCACGCCGAACCATCTCGAACCGGTCGAGGCCAGGACTGTGCTGGTTGCTGCCGTCTTCGCTCTGGGCAGACATGAGCTTTCCTCCGCCCGCGGATGGTAGCAGACCAACCCTCAGAATCAAAAGTGCCCGGCTTGTGGCCGGGCGCTCCGAGTTGCCTGAGAGATCTGAGGCTTAAGCGCCGCGAACCAGGCAGCCGCCGGCAAGCACGACATAAGCGATGAGGACGATCCACACCGCGGCCAGGGGAATGAACGCAAAAACGCCGAGAGCGGCGAGAAGACCGATGATGGCGATAACAAGGGATATGATGAAAATAAGCTGCGTAGGCGCACTGAGATTCATGTGTGGCTCCTCCGACATGATTCGTACAACCGCATCCTATCAGGCGCCCCGTTCACACACCAATCAGCGTGCGCAGCGGCGGAGACCACCAATTGTCGATCTTGGCGCCGCCCCTCATCGCCCTGCCGGGCACTTCTCCCCGTTTAGGGACGGGGAGAAGAGGGCGGTGTCCGAACCGGATAGATAGGTAACAGAATGGACTGATTGCATGGGTGACAGTTTTCTCCTTCGCCGG